>PLND01000046.1 GCA_003141675.1 Anaerolineae bacterium | reverse complement strand
CCAGTATTAATGATTCCCATTTATTTAAACAACTAATAGGATTGGGAGCGCGCCTGATATGCGTTGCGCGCCCCGGGTATGGCGAGTCATCACCATATATTATGAAGAATATAGCCGAATGGGCCGATATCGTTTCAGTACTTATCGACGAACTTAATCTCTCCTCTTTTGATTTATTCGGCATATCATCCGGCGCGCCATACAGTTACTCGATCGGATACAAGTTTCCGGATAAAGTAAGGAATATATTCATTTTGAGCGGAATACCCGCTTTATACAACGAGAGGGTTCTTTCTTTTTGGCCGTATGCGGTGAATAAAAATGCAGAGATTGCCGAAATGGAAAAGCTGGCAATTGAATTGTTCTTTTCAGATTTATCACCGGAAGACTTGGAGAAGGAAGACATAAAAGACTCCATGATGAATAACTGTTTTGGCATTGCGCAGGATTTGAAATTGCGATGCATGGATTGGGGATTTGGTTTATCCGAGGTAAAGGAAAATGTTTGGATGCGGCATAGCAGGTCGGACAATGCGGTACCGTTAATTACGGCGGAATTGACGTCAAAATTATTGCCCAATTGCAAACTGGATATACGCGAAAATGATGTTCATTTTTCGACCGAGGTTCTGGACGATTTTTTACGGACTGCCATGGCGGGATATTATTCGGAGTAAAACTGCAATAAAAGGGTACACGAGGAATTGATCAATAATTAGAACGCAAAGAGAAAATAAAGGTTCCAGGAGAAAGTTGAAAAATAATTTACTCCCGGCCCGCGATCTACTTCCGGCGGCGAAAGCGCCAGGTCGAATCCGAGTTTCTGACTTCGTCGCTGCGCGGATATCATCGAAGGTGTCGATGTCAATCCTCGGCCGCTTGGCCGCCGGCCGTTGGCAAAAGCCTTTATCTATACCGTTATCCCCACCCCATATTCCGGCACCCTCACTTCGACCATGGTGCCTTTCAGAGTTTCCTTCCACCAATTTGGATTCTCCGTATGGATCGGTATTAATATTTCGGGATTGACCACACGCGCGAATTCCGCGAGCTCCGCTCCGCACGCGTGCCCTGAAGCGTGCAGGCACGGTGATTTCTTATCATCCGGATCGCCGATCAGGTCCAACCCCAGCCAGCGGACCCAGTTGCGCAGGCGGTCGAGGTCGGCGGCCTGCTCGTCGTCGTAGGCGCGGCTGTTGGAAAAAAGATACACGCCGCCGGAAATCCCCTCCAGGTCGGGCAGGTCGTTCAAATCCCACAGGCTGTCGGCGAGGATAAAATCACCTGGCCGCTCGGAAACGTTCTTGGCGCTGACGACCGGCGCCGACCAGGAATCGCGCGTCTCCCGCTCCCACGGGCGGGGGGCGGTCTTCGGGTCGTCGAACAGACCGACGTTCGCATCCGTATCCGGCGCCGGGTATATTCCCGGTTCGACGAGATGCAGCGCGCGCAGGAGGTAGGCGTCCTTCGGCTGGAGCAGCAACCGGCGGCCGGTCCGATGTGCGGCATCGAGGAACACTTGCAGGCGTTCGACGTTGCGCGGGCCAAAGTCGGCGATCGCGAGCTTGCCGATGTATCGCCCGAGGATCTCGACCACGCGTTCGAGGATTTCTTCTTCGCCTATGCGGCCCGCGGCATCCTCCAGGTGTGTCCCTTCGCACAGGAGCGCCCGCGGATGCAGCGCGGCAAGCTCGGCCTGGAAAGCGCGGGTCTGCTTCCCGCGCCGGCCATGGAAGCGGATGTCGCCGGTATAGCCCACCCAGCCCGCGCTTGTCTCAATTGCGTATCCGACCGCGCCTGGGATCGAGTGATCGACCGGCCAGGCGCGCACCGAAAGGCCGGCAACCGCGCCGGGGAACGCATCCGCGGCGGCGGAGAGCATTCCTTTGCGGCTGCTCGCGCCCGCATTCTCCCAAAATTCCCGCCCGTCGCTGCCGAGGTCCCCTTCCAGAAAGAGAAACGGACGCAGTTGGTACGCTTCTCCGCGGGCGGATTCAAATAGCCCGTCTTTTTCGACGCGCGGGCCGGAATAAACCATCTCGCGTTCGAAGCTGGCCATACCGGTCACCTGCATCGCGCGCGAAATCGCCGCGGTTGCCCGGGTGCACACGACCGGGATGGCGCTATCGAGATACGAGACGTCGCCGTTGTGGTCGAGGTGCGCGTGCGAAATCAGGATCGCATCCACTGCCGGTCGGCCATCTGACCTTTCCAGCACCCGGTAAGCTTCCATCTCGCGGATCCGGTCCCACAGCAACGGCAGTTCCAGATCCTTGCGATAAAGCCCTTCGAGCGGTGGGATCAACCCGAGGGCGAGTGGATCGAGCAATCCGCGCCCGGCGCGCGGACGCAGCATCTCGTTGTAAAACTGGCCCGCGCGGTCGAAGTCGATGCCGAAATCCAGAAGCAGCCGCGCATCGCGGTCCTCGAGGAGGATTTTATTGCCGCCGATCTTCCCGGCGGCGCCGTAGCAGGTTATCTGAGTGGGCATGGGAGTCTCCCCTCACCCCCAACCCCGCAGGGNNCCCTGCGGGGTTGGGGGTGAGGGTTATATTAAATCACCGCCCGCCGCCCAATACAACCGCCCGTGCTACAATCCGGGCATGCCGAAGGAAGTGGTCTTCCTCAAATTGGGCGGATCGCTCATCACCGATAAGAGCCGCGCGCGGACGGCGCGACCGGAGACGATCCGGCGCCTGGTGGAAGAAATTGCCCAGGCACGCAAGGCCGTGCCGGGCTTGCGGCTCGTCCTGGGGCACGGGTCCGGATCCTTCGGGCATATGGAAGCGAAAAAATTCGAGACGGCGGAAGGGGTGCGGTCGGCCGAGGATTGGCGCGGGTTCACGATGGTGTGGGCCGCCGCCGATCAATTGAACCGGATCATGACGGATGCCCTGGCCGCCGGCGGCGTTCCGGCCGTCCGCATCGCACCTTCCTCCTGCGCGATCCTCGAAGAAGGCAGGATCGCGGAGATGCCGGTCGCGCCGGTGTGGTCGGCGTTGGATGCCGGACTGGTCCCGGTCGTCTACGGCGACGCGGTGTTCGACCGGACGCGCGGCGGCGGGATTGCTTCCACCGAGATGGTCTTCGCGCATTTGGCCCGCTCGCTCCACCCGCAGCGAATCCTCCTGGCCGGGATCGAACGCGGCGTGTTCGAGGATTATCCCGCGCGGGAGGTTCTTCTTCCGCGGATCCGGGCCGCCGGTTGGGAAACGGTCCGCCCCAAACTCGAAGGCTCGGCCCAAACCGACGTGACCGGCGGCATGCTTTCCAAAGTGCAGGAGATGCTGGAATTAATTCTCCGCGAGGAAAATCTGCAAGTGCTGATTTTTTCCGGCGAGATCGAAGGCAACGTGCGGCGCGCGCTGTCAGGGGAGACGCTTGAGGGGACGCGGCTGGAAAAATAAAACGGCCTGAAGGATTCCGGCCGCAAGCTATGGCTGGGGATCGAGGATTCGAACCTCGGCATACAGATCCAGAGTCTGCTGTCCTACCACTAGACGAATCCCCAGCGGAAAACGGCGGGATTATACCATGGCTTTGATATAATCCATCGATTATTCCAGACGCAAGCGCGCCGGCTTTGTTTTTTCGGAAGTTTTTTATGTACACGGAAGCCACTGAAAAGATCCGAATTCACGGAAGAGAAAAGAAGAAGAGCTTTTTTCCGTGTATTCCGTATACTCGCCAACTAACCCCTCCCGGCCTTCGGCCACCCTCCCCAGAATGGAGAGGGAGGGGAGGGGTAGGTAGGGAAAATTTATGACCACTTCCACCGAACCGCAAGCCGGGCAATTCATCCTTGACGCGGTCGCCGAAGACCTGAAATCGGGTCGCTTCAAATACGTCCGCACGCGCCTGCCGCCGGAACCGAACGGCTACATGCATATCGGCCACGTCAAAGCCTGGTGGATCGACTACAACACCGCCAAGGCCTACGGCGGCGAACTATATCTGCGTTTCGACGATACCAACCCCGCCAAGGAAGAGACCGAATACGTCGAAGCGATCAAAGAAGATACAAAGTGGTTGGGCATCCAGTGGGCCAAAGAGACTTACGCTTCGGATTATTTCGACCGGCTGTACGAGTGGGCCGTCCGCCTGGTTAAAAAGGGGCTGGCTTACGTCGACGACCAGTCCCCGGACGAGGTGAGCGCCACGCGCGGAACGCTGACCGAGCCCGGCAGCAATTCCCCGTTCCGCGGTCGGCCGGTGGAAGAGAACCTGGATTTGCTGGAGCGGATGAAGAAAGGCGAGTTCCCCGAAGGCAGCCGCGTGCTGCGCGCCAAAATCGACATGGCCCATCCCAACATCGTCATGCGCGACCCGGTCATGTACCGCATCCTGCACGCGCTTCATCACCGCACGGGAGACAAGTGGAATATTTACCCGATGTACGATTGGTCGCACGGACAGAACGATTCGATGGAAGGGATCACGCACTCGCTGTGTTCGCAGGAATACATAATCCACCGGCCGCTTTACGAATGGTTCCTGGAGCAGTTGGGCGAGTTCAAGACCCGCCAGATCGAGTTTTCGCGCCTCAACCTCACCCACGCGATGATGAGCAAACGCAAAGTGCGCAAGCTGGTGGAGACGGGCATCGTGAAAGGCTGGGACGATCCGCGGCTCACCACATTGCGCGGGTTGCGCCGGCGCGGCGTCAACCCGGAAGCGATCCTGGAGTTCGTCCGCGCCGTCGGCGAAACCAAGAACGACAGCTGGGTCGACATGTCCCTTTTCGAAGCGTACATCCGCGACGACCTGAACCTGCGTTCCCTCCGGCGCATGGCGGTGCTCCGGCCGATTAAACTCGTTATCGACAACTATCCTGAAGACCGGGTAGAGGAGATGGAAGCCGTCAATAACCCCGAAGATTCCTCCGCCGGAATGCGCAAGATCCCCTTCTCCAAGGTGCTTTACATCGAACAGGACGACTTCCGCGAAACGCCTCCGCCGAAATATTTCCGCCTTTTCCCGGGCAACGAAGTCCGGTTGCGGTATGCCTACTTCGTCAAGTGCACCGGCGTGGTCAAAGATCCGGCCACAGGAGTGGCAACCGAGGTCCACTGCACCTACGATCCGGCGACGTGCGGCGGTGACGCGCCCGACGGACGCAAGGTCAAATCCACCATCCATTGGGTCTCGGCGCGGCACGCCGTAAAGGCGGAAGTCCGGCTTTACGAGCAGCTGTTCACCGCCGAGCAACCGGACGAGGGGGAAGGCATCGATCAGGTGATCAATCCCAACTCGCTCGAGGTGCTTTCCGGCTGCATGCTCGAGCCATTGCTGGCGGATGTCCGGCCGGGCGATAAATTCCAATTCGAACGCAACGGATATTTTTGCGCCGACCCGGACGGCCAACCCGGAAAACCAGTGTTCAACCGGACGGTGACGCTGCGGGATACTTGGGCGAAGATCGAGAAAGGGGCGAAGAAAGATGGAAAGGCTTAACGCAATGGCGCAAAGGCGCTGAAACGCAAGAAATCCAATAACTATCCTCAGCGTGAGAGGATTTTCTTTGCGCCTCTACGCCGTTGCGCTAAGGTTTCAACCCCCTCGTTAATTTTAATCTTCCCATGGTAAACTTTTACTATTGGAGGACCTTATGACCACTACAACCGCCGTTGCGCACCCAAACATCGCCTTCATCAAATACTGGGGGAACCGGGACGACGTACTGCGCCTTCCGGCCAACGGTTCGATCTCGATGAATTTGGACGGATTGGAAACACGCACCTCGGCGGAGTTCGACCCGCAGCTAGGGGAGGATGAGTTTACGCTGCAGGGTGTTGTGCAAATTGGAACGGCCGCCGAGCGTGTCTCGGACCACCTTAATCTGCTTCGAAATATGGCCGGAGTGGCCTGGAAAGCCCGGATCGTCAGCGAAAATAATTTTCCCATCGGCGCAGGAATCGCCTCCTCGGCCTCGGCCTTCGCGGCGTTGACCGTCGCCGCGGCCGCCGCACTGGGGTTGGAACTTGCTGAGCGGGCGCTCTCGATCTTGGCCCGGCGCGGATCCGGATCCGCCAGCCGTTCGGTGCCGGAGGGATTTGTCGAATGGTTTGTGGCAAGCCGGGACGAAGATTCCTTCGCCTTTTCCATCGCTCCACCCTCCCATTGGCCACTGATCGATCTGATCGCGATTGTCAATGCTGGCCCCAAGAAAGTCAGTTCTGCAGAGGGGAACGTCCTGGCGCGGACCAGCCCGTTGCAGGCGGCGCGTGTGGCCGACGCCCCGCGGCGACTCAACCTTTGCCGCCGGGCAATTTTGGAAAAGAATTTCACCGCCCTTGCGGAGATCGTTGAAGAAGACACCCGCCTGATGCACGCGGTGATGATGACCTCCCAGCCATCCCTGACGTATTGGGAGCCGGAGACTTTGGAATTAATGCGGATCATTCCGGAATGGCGGGCGGGGGGGTTGCCCACAGCCTATACGATCGACGCCGGACCCAACGTGCACTGCCTTAGCCTTGAGGAATCCGCCCAAGAGGTGGAACGGCGTTTGAGGGAATTCCCCGCAGTAAGCCAAATCCTGCGGGCACGGCCAGGCCTGGGAGCTAAGATTGTTCCTGGCTAGGCAGGTGATTAATGCGAACACGGATGTCACGGATAAATCCGCGGATTACACTGAATAGAAAGTTGCTCAGGAAATATTGAGGATTTAAAAATTATTTTGGATCTTTTCCGTGTAATCCGTTATCATCGGTGAAATCCGTGGTCTGATCCCGTAGTATTGCAAAGCGGTCATACACTTCTCTGCCACCGGGCACAATCTACTGATTGATCCCTTATGGCCTGTTATAATCCGCAAAGATTCCGGAACGGAAAGGCGCAGAAATGAGTTTATTCGGCAATATCTTCGACTGGGTCCTAACAATTTTTCTTTTCGGCCTGCTGCTCTTTATTCATGAGGCAGGCCACTTTGTCATGGCGCGCCTGACCGGAGTCAAGGTCGAGGAGTTCGGATTTGGATTTCCGCCGCGGCTGAAGAAATTATTCACCTGGCAGGGGACCGAGTTCACCTTGAACGTTATTCCCTTCGGCGCGTTCGTCCGTCCGTTGGGGGAGGACGATCCCTCCGTGCCGGGCGGCTTGGCTTCCGCCTCAAAGCGGGTGCGCTTTGCCGTTCTATGCGGCGGCGTGCTGGCCAACCTTCTGGCGGCCGTTCTGGCTTTCACGATCGGATTTAAAATCGCGTATCCGGAAGGCGTGATGGTCGATTCGATCGTCGCCGATACCCCGGCGCAGCAGGCCGGCCTCCTTCCCGGGGATCATATATTGGACGTGGACGGTGCGACGGTTCAAAACACCAATCAGGTTATTCAATATATTTACGACCATCTCGGCAAGGAAATCACACTCCGCCTGGAGCGGGGCGGTCAGACGGTGGACTTGCGCGTCGTGCCGCGTTCCACCTGGCCCTCCGATCAGGGCCCGAGCGGGATGGTCATCACCATGGCATTTTCCGGTCGGCACAATTGGTTCGAAGCCTTCGGGATGGGGCTGACGGCCATGGGCGACCAGGTGAAACTCATCGCGGAACTCCCGGCGACTATCCTGCGCGGGAATTTCAACGCTTCGAGCGAACGGCCGGTCGGCCCGGTGGGAATCCTCGACGTCACCCAGCAGATCGTGGGGTCGGCGCGGCAAAACGACCGTTGGGTGATCATTCTGAGCTGGATCGGGATGATCAATCTGGCCCTGGCGATCGGCAACATCCTCCCGATCCCGGCGCTCGACGGCGGACGTTTGTTGTTCATTTACATCGAAGCCATCCGGGGAAAGCGCGTGAATCCGGAGAAAGAACGCATGGTGCACGCCTATACCCTGCTGGTGCTGCTCGTCCTGATGTTGTTTGTCACCTATCTGGACTTCTTTTTCCCGGTATTACCCAGATAGTCGGAGAGGCCGGCGAAAATGACTGAGCAGAAATTATTCGATGCGGTGATGGTTCTCCTGAAAAAGGAATCCGAAACCGCCCCTCCGACAGCGGGTCCCGGAGTCCGATTCCCGCTGCATTGGCTTTCGGACTTGGGCAGACTCCAGGTCCGGGAATTTCTGGGCGCCTGGCGCAAACTTCCGGCGGCAACCCGCCGGGATCTTCTCGGGCGGATGGAGGAAGAGGCGCGGGCCAACTTCGAGCTCGACTTTACCGCCATCGCGCACGTCACCCTTGACGATGCGGACGGCGGGGTAAAGGTGCACGCGATCCGGACGTTGTGGGAATGTGAGGATCCCAAACTGATCGACCGGTTCCTGCAGTTGATGGAAAAGGATTCGGATTCCGCGGTGCGCTCCGCCGCCGCTTCGGCGCTGGGTGCTTTCGTGGAACGGATGGAACTGGAAAAGATTCCGGCTTCGATCGGCGGAAAGATCGTGGAACGGTTGAAAGTCGTCGCCGGCGGGACGGACGATCTGGAAGTAAGGCGGCGCGCGGTGGAATCGATCGGCTTTTCATCCGAACCGGGAGTGCATGAGGTTCTCGCGAAAGCCTATCGCCAACGCGAAGAATCGATGAAGGCCAGCTCGCTCTTTGCCATGGGCCGGTCGGCAGATTCTCGCTGGTCCGATACCATCCTGAAGGAACTGGGCAACCGCTCACCCGCACTTCGGGCGGAGGCGGCGCGCGCCGCGGGCGCCCTCGGCTTGCGCAGCGCCGTCCCGCTGCTGATCGAACTGCTGGAAGACCCGGATGGGAATGTCCGCTGGAACACGATCGACTCCCTCGGCGAGATCGGGGGCGAATTGCGCACCAAGCTTTGGAGGAATTGCAGGGGGAAGCCGAAAGCGACGAATGGGATCGGATCGAAGAGGCCCTGGAGAATGCGGAATTTCAGGATTCGATCAGCGATCTTCCCCTGTTGACTTTGGACGATGAGGACGAGGAAGACGAAGAGAGCGACGAGGACGACGAGGAAGACGAGGATCCGGAGGAGTGAAAACCTCCCGCCCGGGCAATTTAATCCCTGCAATCCCCCCTCCGGCGCGCGGAACCGCTTCCCATTCCCTGTCTCTTGGTAAATGAACTGATGAAGGCCCTCCGCATTCTTCCGGTGGAATTCCCCTTCGATGCTTTTTACCAGGATCGGCCGGCAACCGATGCCTAGTTGGTTTTCTCTCTTCCTGTTTGCTCCCATGCTGTTCGGTTCGCCGAGTATGCGCCGGGATGGCCCGACGGTTATTCCCAATCCTGCGCGCGTCACCTTTGGAAGCGAAATGGTTTTTTCCGCGACGGTCCAATCGGTCGAACCGGTGCGGGAGGCGGAACTGATTCTCGAAGACTCCTCCCTCCGTTCCTTCGTGTATCCCGCAGAAATTTCCGCGCAAAACGGATCTACGCTCGTGGCCCGCCGGGATTTGCACTCTGATCCGGTCTTTCCATTTTCCTCGATTGCGTATTGGTGGGAGGTCATCCTTAATTCGGGTGACAAAATCGTCTCCGAAAAACAATCGCTGCAATACCTCGATGACCGCTACTCCTGGCAAGTCCTCGAAAAAGGACGCGCAACGATCCATTGGGTGGAAGGAGATAACGGGTCGGCGGAGGATGCCGCTGACCTTCTGCTTCTGGACCTCGGAACAATCTCGGCCGACCTGGAAACCCCGATCCCGGACAAAACGTCGCTCTATATCTATCCCCGCCTTGCGGATTTCCATTCCGGTTTGGGAAAGCTTGCTTACGGATGGGAGGGAGCCGTCTCGGATCCCGATTCCGGGATCATCCTTATCGCGGCGGCATCCGGAGCGGAGGGAAGGCAGGCGCTCGCAACGCTCCTCCCGCATGAGACCGTTCATGTTCTGCTGGGCGCGAAGTGGAAGGGTGCCTACGCCTCTCTGCCGCTTTGGTTGGTGGAGGGGATGGCGGCCGGTTATGAAATGGAACCCCGACCGGAGACGGATCAGACGCTGCGACAAGCGGCGAAGGACGGTAGCCTGATCCCCGTCGCAACGTTGTGCCGGACGTTTCCGTCCGATGAGCATCCCGCGCTTCTGGCATACGCAGAGAGCAAATCGTTTGTCGCATATCTTCGGGAAAACTACGGACTGGCGGCGGTTCGAAAAGCGGTGGAGGATTATGCAGCCGGTGCGGATTGCGCGCAGGGGTTAGTCGGATCGACGGGGAAGAATCTGGAAACGCTGGAAAAATCCTGGCGCGCCGAGCTGGCGGAAAAGAAAACCGGTATGATCACCACGTGGACGCTGGTTCTGGATGCGTCCGTTGTGCTCGCCGCGGTATTGGCTGCCGGATGGATCATCCATCGGCGGAGGAAACCAATTCCTGTGGAAAAGAAAACGGCGCAATGACTGGGAAGGCGCGACTCCACGCGGAAGTGTACGGGGAGGTGCAGGGGGTGGGTTTTCGCGCGTTCGTCCTGCGGCGCGCGATGGGACTTGCCCTGACCGGATGGGTGCGCAACCGCTTTGACGGCAGCGTGGAGCTGATCGCCGAGGGATCCCGCGCCGCACTCGAATCCCTGCTGGCGGACATCGGCCGCGGGCCGTCGGCCGCCGTGGTGGAGCGGGTGGAGTCCGGCTGGGAGGATGCCACCTCGGAATTCCGGATGTTCGGTCTGCGGTAGGAAATTACTCGCGGCTGCCGGAAAATTTCTGTCGGCGGGAGATCAAAACCGGCTTCGGCTATTTTTCCATAAACCCCAATCCCTGCTCGCGCATCGATACAAATCTTCCGCGGCCGATGACAACGTGGTCCAGCACCGGGATATCCAGAAGCCGGCCGGCTTCGACGAGGTTGCGCGTAACGGACAGATCCTCCGGGCTGGGCGAGGGATCGCCGCTGGGATGGTTGTGCACGACGATCATCCCGGCAGCGTTGGCTTTAATCGCCTCGCGAAATACCTCGCCGGTGCGGATCAGGGAGGTGGTCAGCGAACCGCGATAGACTTCGTGGATCCGGATCAGCCGGTTGCGCGAATCCAGCAGGATCGTCCGCAACTCCTCCTGTTCCAATCCCGACATTTCATACTGTACCAGCCCCGCCGCCGCTGCCGCTGCCGGAGAGGAAACCGTCGGCGCCTCTTCCGCATCCGACACGGCGAGCCGGCGCCCGAGTTCGACCGCGGCCAGGATCAACGCCGCTTTGGAGGGGCCGATAAAGGGAATGGCGCATAAATCGGAGATGGATGCTTTGCGCAATCCGTGCAGCCCGCCGGTCTGCTGGAGCAACGTCTGGGCGGTCTGCATCGCGCCATGGCCGCGCCCGCCGGTGCGCAAGAGCACCGCGATCAGCTCGGCGGTGGACAATGCCTGCGGTCCGGTCGCGGTCAGTCGTTCGCGCGGCCGTTCCTCGACGGGTAAATCCTGGATTCTATACAGCATGGCAAGTTGGCTCATGATCGTCTCCCCCTATTTAGACAGTGATGGGATATTTTACTCCAAGACAATGATTTCGATTTTTACCACGGATTGCACGGAATGAATTCGGATGACATGGAATAATTGAAATATTAATTTCATTTCGGTGAAATCGTTGTTCTTCTCCGTGCAATCTGGGGTAGATAATTACTCAACCCACCATCTTTCGTAATAGCTCTTCCGCCGCTTCGAGCCGCGCTAGATATGTCTTCCGGCCGATGATCTCCATACTGGCAAAGAGCGGCGGGCTGACGGTTTGGCCGGTGATCGCAGCGCGCATCATCCCGAAGAGAACGCCCGGTTTGTATCCCAGGCGCTCCGCCAGGGCACGCAGCGCTGCTTCATCCTTTGCGGATTCGAATTCCGGCTCCGCGGCGAGAAGCTCGCGCGCGGCGCGCAGCGCATCCGCCGATTGCGCGGTAGTAAGACCCTTGCCGACCAGGTCGTGTGCTTCGGGATGGACCTCGTCGTGGAAGAAAAAACCGCCCATCGCGACGGCGTCGTCGAGCGTGACAATGCGCACTTGCACTGCCGCGGCCACCTTGCGCAGCCGTTCCCCATCGGCCGCGTACCCGGCCTTTTCAAAAACCGGCTTCA
Organism: Anaerolineae bacterium; assembly: GCA_003141675.1. Classification (GTDB taxonomy): domain Bacteria; phylum Chloroflexota; class Anaerolineae; order Anaerolineales; family RBG-16-64-43; genus FEN-1073. The sequence goes on along the minus strand of PLND01000046.1, from coordinate 61,379 downwards.
ACAGGGCGGTAAGATCTTCCACCGAAAGCAAACGGATGTGGGTTCCGTTGAAGTGATCCGCCTTTTCATAACTGATCGCGGCCGGCGAGGGATTCAGGTGCTTCAGGTCGAAGCGCCGGACCAATTCTTCCAGGCTGAACACGTCTTCCGTCTCGTCGAAGGAGGCTCCCATCAGCGCGATCCAATTGACGATCGCTTCGGGGAGGTAACCCTCCTCCCTCAGATCGCGGATGAAAATGCTGTGGCCTTCGGTCGCCGTTTGCGCGCTGTCGCGTTTGCTCATCTTCCCTTTGCCAGAAGGCTTGAGGAAGACCGAGAGGTGGCACCAGACCGGCTCGCGCCAGCCGAAAGCGCGCACGACCAGCGCGTGGAGTGGCAGGGTGGAAAGCCACTCTGCGCCGCGTAGAACGTGGGTGACCCCCATGCGGTTGTCGTCAACCATCGCCGCCAGATGGTAAAGCGCCAACCCGTCCGATTTCACCAGGATGAAATCGTCGAGCGTTCCGTTCTCCACGCGGATCTCCCCGCGCAGCAGATCGACGGCCGCGGTGCTGCCTTCCTTCGGAGTTTTAAACCGGATAACGTGCGTCTCACCGGCCGCCATCCGGCGCGCGGCTTCCGAAGGCGGAAGATTGCGGCACGTGCCGTCGTACCGCGGATTTTCCTTGCGCTGGCGTTGGGATTCCCGTAACGCGGCCAACCGCTCGGAAGTGCAGAAGCACGGATAAGCGCGATCGTTTGCAATCAATTGTCTGGCGTGCTCAAGATATATTTCCTTGGCCAGCGACTGCCGGTAAGGCCCATGCGGGCCGCCTTTATCCGGACCTTCGTCCCAATCCAACCCGAGCCAGTGCAGGCCGTCGATGATTTCCTGTTCCGCGCCGGGGATCAACCGCTTTTGGTCGGTATCTTCGATGCGGAGGATGAACCGGCCGCCCGTCTTCCGCGCGAGGAGATAATCGTAAAGCGCCGTGCGGGCGCTTCCGATGTGCATGTGACCGGTGGGCGAGGGGGCAAACCGGACGCAGACAGGCTCCGTCATCTCAGAATTCCATTTCCTTCCGGTACAGGATGGTGCTTTCCACCAGCCCGATCCCGAGCAGCACCGACCACAGCGAACTGCCCCCGGAGCTGATGAACGGCAGCGGCAGCCCGGCGACCGGCAGCAAATTGAGATTCATTCCGATATTAAACGCCGCCTGATAAAAAATCAACGTGGCCACGCCGTATCCAATCAGCGCCCCGTAGGTATCCCGTGCGTTGCGCGCCGCCTGCAGGCAGCGCCAGACGACAAACCCGAGGATGACGAAAAAAACAATCGCACCGACGAAGCCGAACTCGCTGGTCAGGACCGAGAAGATGAAATCGGTCTGGCGCACCTTAAGGAAGCGCAACTGCACCTGGGTGCTTAGTCCATACCCTTGGCCGAGAACGCTGCCCGATCCGATGGCGATCAGCGATTGTTCGATGTTGTAAGCGGCGCCGGGATCCGACTCGGGGAACAGAAAAAGGGCCAGCCGGTGCATCTGATAGGCTGCCACCAGGTTGAAGGCGAGTGCTACCATCACTCCCACGATTACTGCGCCGCCGATGAAGAGGAAATATTTCGGGGGCATTCCGGCGGCGAACGCCATGGCCGCCCACAGCGCCATGACGAGAATGGCGGTGCTCAGATCCGGTTCCCGCAAAATGACCACCACGGGAATGGCGGCGATGATCAGGGTGCGCAGGATGCCGGCCCAGGATTGCAACCGGTCTTCGTTGCGCGCGATGTCGTCGGCCAGAATCAGAATCAGCGTTACCTTGGCCACCTCCGAAGGCTGGAGAGTGAACGATCCGATGTGGATCCAGCGCGTGGCGCCGAAGGTCTTGGCGCCCACCAGTTCCACGTACAGCAGCAGCAGAATGACGCCGACAAAGAGGATCCGCGTAAGTCCGCGCCAGAAATGGTAATCGATGACGGTGGCCAGAAGCAGGATGCCAAGGCCGATCAGGGCGAACAACGCCTGGCGCTGCGCCGTGTCGGCGAGCGTGGCGTTGTCGGCCACCGCCGAGCGGATCATCACGATGCCGAAGATCGTCAGCAGGGCGGCGCTTCCCAACAGCCAGAAATCAAAATGCCGCCAACGTCGCCAGTCAAACACGGGGGTCTCTTAGAGGTTGCGCTTTCGACGCGCGGGGCCGGGCAGGGGAATGTCGGCTTTAAGATGCTGCTCCCGGCCTTCCGAGAAAATATGAATCTGGACCGTCGAGGGATCCACGTCGATATGTTCGGAGATCACGCGAACGATATCATTCTTGATTTTTTCGAGAATGCCGGGTTCGATGTCGCTCCGGTCGTGGCTCAGGACGACGATCAGCCGTTCCTTGGCCGTCCTGGCGCTGGAGCGCTCCGCTTGTCCGGTCAGGCGATCCCACAGGCCGCTCATGATTCGCCTCCCCGGCGCATCAGCCGCGCCAGACGCTTCCGCAGGGAGTCTGTTCCATCCAGCGACGGAAAAGGAACGGGCTCCCCCATCAGCCGTCCGGCGATGTCGCGGAAGGCTTGGCCGGCCTTGCTTTTCGGATCCAGCGCGGCGGGATTTCCGCGGTTAGTGGAGATGAGCACCGATTCATCCTCCGGAATCAGGCCGAGCAAATCCACGGCCAGAATTTCCAGGATATCGGCAGTGGCCAGCATGTCGCCCCGTTCGACCAGCTCCGGTTTGATCCGGTTGATCACCAGTTTGCCGGGGCCTTTCTCCTCGGCCTCGAGCAGCCCAATGATCCGGTCGGCGTCACGCACGGCGGAGACTTCGGGGTTGGTGACGATGATCGCCGTATCCGACGCGGCGATGGCGTTGCGGAATCCGCGCTCGATCCCGGCCGGCGAGTCGATCAGGATCCAGTCGACCTCCGGACGCAGCTCGTCGCAGATGCGCACCATGTCGCTCGGGGAGATGGCGGTTTTATCGCGGGTCTGCGCGGCGGGAATGAGATACAGCTCGGGGAGCCGTTTGTCCTTGATCATCGCCTGGCGCAGCCGCGCGCGGCCTTCCACTACATCGACCAGGTCGTAGACGATGCGGTTTTCCAGCCCCATGACCACATCGAGATTGCGCAATCCGATGTCGCTGTCGATGCAAACCACCTTCTGCCCGATCAGCGCCAGGGCGACGCCGATGTTGGCCGTGGCGGTGGTTTTGCCCACGCCGCCTTTCCCCGATGTAACCGTCATCACCTTTGCCGTCATTCCCGCTCCTTAACAGCGAATTATCTTCCGATCCCTCGCGAGCTCATCCTCCGGTGAGTGCGGGAGGTTTTTCCTTGGGGTTCCAGGTTTCCGCCACCAGTTGGCCGTTGCGCAGCGATGCGATTTCCGGGCGGCTGCTCCCGCTGCGGGGCGGCGAAGTGGCCACGTATCCCGCGATCCGCAGCTGCATCGGGCTCAAATCCAGGGCGCATACGACCGAACGGTCGTCGCCTTCCGCCCCCGCGTGCACCGTTCCCCGCAAATGCCCCCACACGAAGACGCTCCCTCCGGCCACAATCTCGGCTCCGGGGTTGACGTCACCCAGGATCGTTACGTGCCCGGGAAAGTGGACGCTGTTTCCGGACCGAAGGGTTTGATGCAGCAGGATCGCATCGGATCCGGTGAGTTCGGTATCGAGCGGGGTTTCTCTCGCTTCACGGACGGGAAGCGCAACTTCCAATCCCAGATTCTTCGCGGCACTGACAGTCACGGGGGATTGCGAAAGCACCGTCCGCAGTCCCATCCCGCGGTCCGCCAGGGCGCTGCGCAGCCGCGCCAGGTCGGCCGCCTGAAGGGGAAACGCCCCGAGCTGCATGATGGCGTTTGCGCCGAGAAAGAAATCGGGTTTGGAATCCAGATGGCTCAGCAGCGAAGGGAACGCTTCCTCCCAGCTCCCTTCTCCGAAGCTGATCAGGAGGCCTTCGTGAATCCCCTTGACATTAACCTCAACGGGCATGGCGATTCGTTGGATCCCGGAATGCTCCTTCAACAATTATAGCATGCGGAAGTTAGCCGGTCCGCTGCGCGTCGTTGGCCTTCAATTGATAATACGCCTTGAGCACATCCCGGACGATCGGCCCGGCGGTCACCGAGCCTTCCCCGCCGTCGTACACGAATGCCAGAACGGCGATTTCCGGATTGTCGGGGGGAGCGTAGGCGCCGTACCAGGCGTGCGTCGGCCATGCATCGCGTTGGCACATATTGCGCGATTGGGCGATGTCGTCGCAGTATTCCGCCGTACCCGTTTTTCCGGCGGAAGGAATATTGTCGATTTGCGCATACGCGGACGCGGTTCCCTGCGTGACCACCAAGCGCATCCCCAGCTGCACCTCTTGCAGGACCCATGGTTGCACGAGGATATCGTTCGTGTTGGGAGTGATTGCAGTGTCGGCCAGGTTGTATATCACCTGCGGCGGAAACGTCTGGGTGACGTTGCCTTCCCCGTCGAGATATTCTTTCAGCAATATGGGTTTGATCAGCTTCCCGCCGTTGCCGATGGTGGCGATGGATTCGAGCACCTGCAGCGGGGTTACTTCCACATAGCCCTGGCCGATGGTGGAGATGTAGGTATCCCCGGTAGCCCAGTTCTCCCCCTTATGGATCCGTTTCCAGGTTTCATCCGGGACCAGGCCGCTGACTTCGCCGGGGAGCTGGCCTCCCAGCAGGAGTTGTTCGTACCCGAGTGCATCGGCGTAGCGTTTGATTTCATCGATCCCCAGACCCGGCTCGGGCACCGGACCGCCCGGAAAGCCGCCGCCCAGGTTGTAGAAATACACGTCGCAGGATTGGGAGAGCCCATAGAGAAAATTGACCACCCCGTGGCCGCTGCGCTGGTAGCAGTAAAAGAGCATCGGCGTGCCCGGATCGCCGGGATAAAACTTTTGCAGGATGGAAATCGACCCGTTGCAGATGATCTGCGTCTCGGGGGTGACGATGTTTTCGTTGAGCGCCCCGACCGCTGTCGCCAGTTTGAAGATCGACCCCGGGGAGTACGTCCCGGAGATGGCGTGGTTGAGCATCGGGCTGCTGATGTCGGACGCAAGCGAATTGTAATAATCCAGCGGGATGTAGCGTGAAAACTTCTCATTGTCGTAGGTCGGCACCGACACCATCGCCAGGATTTCGCCCGTTTGCGGATTCATGGCGATCACCACGCCGGTGATCATCGGGCTGCGCTGGGCGGGCGGTTTGTTCGCCCGCGTCTCCGCGATTTTATTTTCCAGAATGATGGTCGCCGCTTCCTGCAGCCGCGAATCGATCGTCAATTGAATGTTTTTGCCGGCAACCGGTTCGGTCGGCGGTTCCAGCAACCGGATGATCTTTCCGGCGGCGTCCACCTCGACCTTTTCGCTGCCGTAGGTTCCCGCCAGGATATCCTGCGAGGAGAGTTCGATGCCCGCATAGCCGATTTTATCCTGGTCGAGGTTGTACCCGAGGGCTTGGTATTTTTCCGAAAGGTCCGGCGGAACACGTCCCATATATCCGATGACGTCCGCGGTGAAGCGGCCGTTGGGATAATCCCGAACCGACGAGACCGATACACCGACCCCCGGCATATCGGCGGATTTTTCCTGGATGATCTGGGCCGTGGCCGGGTCGGCGTCGCACTGGATCTTCACCGCGTAATACGGCGCGAGTTCGATCCACTCGTTGACCAGATCCTCGATTCCGCGGCCGGGCGCGCATTCCTGGGACGGGCGCGAGCCCGGGACGGTGATCGGGACGCCGGTCAGATCCGAGAGCGTCCGGTAGATGGCCTGCACGCCGCCCGTGTCGTCGGGAAGATCGGCGGGGGTGATGGTGATGTTATAGGAAGGCACGTTGCGCGCCAGGATCACTCCGTTGCGATCGTAGATCACGCCCCGCGAGGAGGGCAGGCTGATCACCTGGGTGCGGTTGGTTTCAGCCAGCGCCAGGTAGTATTTGCCAAGGATCACCTGGAGGAAGAACAGGCGCGCGGCGAAAATCGCGAACAGGACGATCATCGCTCCGAGGAAGATCCGGATGCGATGCGGGGTGACCCGGTTATCCGTGAAGGCGGTTTTCATGCTTCCTCCTCCGCAAGAACCGGAGCTCCGACGAAATGCAGCCGGCGCAGGGCGAGATAGACGGGAACCGAGGCGATGGTATTAAGAAACGCGGTAGGCAGCGTGACATAAGCGAGGAGGTATCCAACCTCGAGAGGATGGCCAAAAAACACGAGCAGGGCGACGGACGCCAGATGGGCGATGACGGTCCCGAACATCGCGATCGCCATCACCGCTATCGGACTGCGGGTCCAAAGGCGGCCGTGCAACGCTCCGATGCAGATCGCCACCAGGAGGCAGGCGATGGCAGTGATACCGAACGGGCCGCCGGAAAAAATGTCTGCGAATATTCCACCCAGCAAAGCCCAGACCAGTCCTTCCTCCGGGCGCAGCATGCTCCAGCAAATAACCGCCACGAGCAACAGATCGAGGCTTCCGTCCAGGAAGAGGATCTGACGGAAGATTGTGGTTTGCAGCAAAGCCAGCAGCGCCAGGAGTGGGATGGATAAAAACCAGATCATCGCGGCAGCTTTAGGAGGTTGTCCCTTGCAGCGGGCCGATTTGCACCGGCTCGAAATTGGTGATGATCAGGACCATTTCCAGGCTGGTGAAGTCGTTGCGCGGTTCGATGACGGCGGTCTGATACAGTTCGTAATCTCGTTTGTGAACGCTGATCACACGCCCGATCAGAATCTCCGGCGGAAATCCTCCTCCCAGCCCGGAGGTGACGACGAGATCGCCCGTGGTCACTGTGACGTTCTGCGGAATATAGATCATCTGCAGGCCGCCCGTCGACTGGCCCACGAGCACTCCCTCCGCCCGGCTGGTCTGGATCCGCGCGTTGATGACCGAATTCGGATCGATGATCAGCTGCACCTTGGAGGCCGTGGAGCTCACCTCGGTGACCCTGCCCACCAGCCCTTTTTCATTGACCACCGGCATTCCGCGGCGGACCCCGGCGTCGGATCCCTCGTCGAGGATCAGGTAATGCAGGAAGGGGTTGGTGTCCCGGCCGATCACCTGCGCCACGAGGTAGCGGTTCTCCGGCTGCTGCCGGGCGGCGCCAAGCAGCGCGCGGAGGGCGTCGGCTTCCGAGGCCTGTTCCTGCAGGGTGACCAATTCCGCTTCGAGCTGGGCCACCTGGGCCTCCAACTGGTTGTTGCGCTGGATCAGTTCCTGCAGGTTGCGCGGGGCGGTGATGAAATCACGGACGTTGAAAAACGTGGTGGAAATTGTGTGCTGCGCGCCGCTTACGCCGCGCAGCGCCAGATCCTGCACCGGTTGGATGATGCCTACCTGACCGAGGACGACCAGTCCGACCGCCGCCAACAGCAGAGCAAGAGCAATCAGGAAAAAACGTCTTCTGGGATTAAACATAATTCGTCAAGGGAAGGAATGGGCCGGAGGGTTTACCGGCGGCCGCGATGATCCCGTTCGGGGGAGGCGAGGAACTCGCGATGATCGTCCATGCCGGCCAGAATGGCCGCCGCGCCGCGCACGACGCAGGTTAGCGGGTCGTCGGCCCGCCATACGCGAATATGGAATTCCTCGCCGAGTTTTTCCGGCAACCCGTTCAACAGGGATCCGCCGCCCGTCAGGCACAGCCCGGAATCCAGCAGGTCGGCCATGACCTCCGGTGGAGCCTGCTCGAGGAGGTCCCTCAAAGCCTGGGAGATCGCCTTCAACGAAGGAGCCAGCGCTTCGCGCATTTCAATCGAGGAGATTTCCACTTCCTCCGGCAATCCGGAGATCAGGTTGCGCCCGCGCACGGTCATCACTTTCTCTTCGCCCAAGGGGGCCGCGGCGCCGACCGTCTTCTTGGCCGTTTCCGCCATTGTCTGGCCGACGAGCAGATTGTATTTATCCCGCAGGTAGGTGACGACGTTCTCGTCCATCTCGTCGCCCGCCACGCGGATCGAATTCGAGATCACGATCTTGCGCGCGGCGAAGACTGCGATCTCGGTGGTGCCCCCGCCGATGTCCATCAGCATCGTGCTGTGGACCCCGCGGATGGGAAGTCCGGCGCCAAGCGCCGAAGCGACCGGTTCCTCCACCAGCAACGCCTCGCGCGCCCCCGCCGACTGGGCTGCATCCACCACCGCCCGGCGTTCCACGCTGGTGGCTCCCACGGGAACGCCGACGATCACCCGGGTGAGGGGTACCGGCACCACGCTCTGGTTGATCACCCGGCGGATGAAATACTCCAGCATGGTGGCCGTCGCGTCGAACTCGGAAATCACGCCGTCGCGGATGGGGCGCAGGGTGACGACGTTGGGCGGCGTCCGGCCGATGATCTCCTTTGCCGCCCGGCCGACTTTGAGGACCCGGCGGGTTTTCTTGTCAACGGCCACCCAGGAAGGTTCGTTAATGACAATGCCTTTCCCAAAGACGTTGACCAGCGTGTTGGCTGTTCCGAGATCTATGCTGATGTCCAACGTAACGAGACTAAGCAGCCATTGAACGGGATTGCGCAAAGTGTTCTCCTAGGAAATGGCGGAAATCGACGGTCGAACCGTGTCTGGAGGACGACCTGAAATTATACCATTTGGATTTTTTCGGCTGTTTTTCGCATGATTCCGGGGGTTGATGCTATAATTTACATTTACAACCCAGGGGAAGAAAAGCATCTTCCCAAGGATCGGAGCCGGAATGCCAGCACCCTCGCTAGAAGAGCAAGTTGAAATATTAATGCAGGGAACCGAATACGGAGACCGAGCGCTCCAGGAGGCCATGACCGCCGAATTGCGCGAGCGCCTGATCCTGGCCCGCAAGGAAGGGCGTCCGCTGCGCGTCTATTGCGGATACGATCCCACCTCCTCGGATTTGCACCTCGGGCATACTGTCACCATGCGCAAGCTGCGCCAGTTCCAGGAGCTGGGCCATACGACCATCTTCCTGATCGGTGATTACACCGCGCGCGTGGGGGATCCGTCGGATAAAAATGCGCTGCGTCCACAGTTGTTGGAGGAAAGGATCCGCGAGAACGGGCGCACCTACGCCGAGCAGGCGTTCCGGATCCTGGACCGGGGGAAGACCGAAGTCCGCTATAACTCCGAATGGCTCTCCAAACTCTCATTCGCCGAGTTGATCCGGCTGGGTTCCAACTTCACCATCCAGCAGTTCACCACCCGCGAGAACTTCCGGCTGCGCTGGGACCGGGGGGACGCCATCTACCTGCACGAATTCTTCTACTCCATCATGCAAGGTTACGACGCCTACTCATTACAAGCTGACGTTCAAGTGGGCGGGACGGAACAGCTGTTTAACATTCTCACCGCCGGGCGAAAGATCATGGAATATTACGGCGTCCGTCCCAATATCGGCGTCCTCCTGGGAATCCTTCCGGGAACCGACGGTGTGATTCGGATGAGTAAAAGTCTGGGGAACCACATTCCCCTGATGTCCACCGCGGACGATCTGTACGGCAAGGTGATGAGCGTTCCGGACGCGGCGATGATGACTTATTACCGCCTGCTCACCCGCTTTCCGCCGGCGCAAATCGCCGCAGTGGAGCGTTCCATGCAATCCGGCACGCTCCATCCGCGCGACGCCAAGATGCAACTCGCGCGGGAAATCGTTGCGATTTATCACGGCACGGAGCAGGCCGCCTCCGCCGAGGAGCAATTCCGGCGAGTGTTCCAGCGCGAGGAATTGCCGGAGGATATCCCCGTCCTGGAAGTAAAAGGCGCTCCGAAACTTGCGGATTTTCTGGCCGAAAACGGACTGGCCAAAAGCCGGAGCGACGCCCGGCGCCTGATCGAGCAGGGCGGCGTGCGCCTGGACGGTGTGACGCTCAAGAATCCCGCGGCGCCGGTTTCGCCGCAGGACGAACCGGTGCTCCAGGTGGGAAAACGCAGATTCGTCCGATTGAAGAAATCCATATAAGTATTCCGGCCTGTCCTCGCGCTTGCCCCCGCGCCCGCCCTCGCGAAGCGGGGGAAGCGGGGGAAGCGGGGGCGGGAACATCCATTGGAAAGGGGATCCATGGAACAACAAAAGCGTATCGACGCATCGTCCGGTTTATTCCCGCAGGCCATGCTCGAGACTCTTCTGGCACATGAAGTAGCCCGTTCGCGCCGGTATCCCAGCCCGATCTCGCTCCTTTATTTCGCATTGCGGTTTCCCAGGGATCCTTCCCAGGAAATCGTCGAGAGCGCGCAAATTCTGATCGCCAATCACCTCCAAGCGGCCATGCGCGAGGCGGATCTGCCGGGCCTTTTCGAGGGCAACTATCTGGTGATCATGCCCGCCACAGAAAGCGACGGCGCCAGGATGGCCGCCCAACGCATGCTCGAAAACTTCCCCCGTTCGCAGATCACACGCACTGCGGAATTGTTTAACCTGTCGCTGTGCATCGGAGTGGAATCGCATAAAGGCGGACCGGACATCTCGGCCGCCCAGCTCCTATCCAACGCTTCCTCCGCGCTGTGGGAAGCGCAAAAGCGCGGACCCAAAAGCCTGGTGGTGTACGGGGAGACGTTCAAAAAGACCGTTTGACCAGATTGCGGAGAATCGGGTTTTGGGATTAAATAGAGTGGCTTGGGCGTGGTTGAGAGCGGTGGAAAACGGAATAGAGGTGGGTATGGAACAAGAAGCTCGACTCGACGCAAAATCCGGGCTCTATCCCCAGAAGATGCTGGAGTCGCTCTTGGACGGCGAGCTCCTTCGGGCCAGACGGTATCCCAGCCCCATCGCGCTGCTCTACATCGGCTTGTGCTTTGTCGAAAGCCCTTCGCCGGAAATCATGGAGAGTGCGCATTCCTACCTGACCAATATCCTCCTTACGGGGCTGCGCGAAGTGGATATGCCCGGATATTATCAAGGGAATTATCTGATCGTCATGCCGGAATCCGACGCCGGAGGAGCGCGCAAGGCGGCTCAGCGGTTAGTCGAAGAGTTCCATGGCAAACGGGTGACCCGGGAACTGAAAGAATTCGGTGTATCCATCTGTGCCGGGGTGGCATTCCACCCGGGCGGCGACGAGATTACCGCCGACGAAATGCTCTCCCGCGCCTCCTCCGCGCTGTGGGAAGCGCACCGCCGCGGACCGCGGACACTGGTGGAGTTTGACGAATTAAAAGGTAGGCGCAACAAAAAGCAATAACCAATGAAACGCCGGGAAGCCGGGAAATAACGATTTCATTTGAGGAGTCCCTTTCAACCCATAATCGAAATCGATCGCAATCCGCCAGCCGGAAAGCGTCCGTTCGAACCGGCATGACGAGCGGCCGACCCGGCGACATAAAACAGTGAACTTGATCATGAACGGAATCGCCAGCGAGCTGAAACAATGGAGCCGATGGGGCGGAAGAAAGTAAGTTTCACGGATGCGATACGACAAAACCGGTGAACTGGGACTACAGAAGCGTAATATTGATGGGTAAAGTTTATAGAGGTAGATGCATCGGAAAAGCATCCAGGGATGGATAAATACGTGAACCTGGAATTGGTTGGCCTACTTGGTTGAGCGCAGCATTTATTAAATAAAAGATGAAAGGTTCACAATAACGCGCAAGAAATCCCCCTGGCGAAAAAAAGGATTTCTAGTCGGCGAGGTTTATTTCCAAATCGATCTCGTCCCGAATTGGGATTCCGTTTTCTCCCCGCAGCGGGATGGGCTTGAGTTTCCGTGTTTTTTCAATGGCGTTCGGACGCAGCGCAGCCAATATAAATCCACGCTTTTGATAGAAATGCAGGGCGCGAAGATTATCGTTGGTTGTGGTCAGCCGCAACCGCCGGCAACCCGAGCGGAAGGCGATGGTTTTCACCGTGTCGATGAGCGCCGAACCGATTCCTTGCGAAGGCGTCAGGCTGTCCAGTGTTGCGATTTCGCAGTCTGGGTCCGAAAGGAGGTAGGTAATCAACCCCACCCGCTCAACTCCTTGCAGGGCAATGAAGCCGGGCAGTTTCAGAGGGTAAAAAACGGTTTCATGAACCACGACGAAATCCGATCCCCAGTGTTCCACCAGGAACGATCGGATCCATTCGCGATCCTCGGGAAGAACCGGGCGGATGGAATATTCGGGCATGATGATTGGATTCCCCATTCCTCAAATCGAAATTAGGTTGTTTTTATTTTACAAAGGCGTTTGGCCATGTCAACCCAGTATTTTCCGATCCTATGCACACGCATGCCGCGGATTCAACTGATTCCCCGCCGCCCCCGCTTCCCCCGCTTCCCCCGCTTCGCGAGGGCAGGCGCGAGGGCAAGCGCGAGGGCGGGAGAGCCTGCGCGGAGAATGAACCACCGCGCGGAAAGCCGCGTTATCACAGAGCGCAACCCCCAAGTTCTCGCGCCGCAAAGGGCGGGGGATTACTCATCCCGCGAAAGCGGGATAAATCATTGAGGAATTCATTATGAGATTTGTTCGATCCGCGGGACTCGTTTCATCCGATAAATCCGCGTAACTGAATCTCCAGCCTAAGCAACGACGTACTCAAATTATATCGAACAGACGCAAATTCCCCCGGGAGAAAATTTATTCCGCGGCCAACACCTTGGCCAGAACCTTCCGGCCGATATCCGCTGCGCTGGACGGTTGTCCTTCCATCACTGCGACCACCACGATCGGATCGGCCGTCCCCGTTTGCAGCCCGGCATACCAGGAAACATCCGAGTTGGTTTCCGCACCACCGCCGCAGCCGGTCCATTCCAATGCCGCCGGATTGCCGGCCCCGTTAAATTGTGCGAGCATATTCCTCACACGCGCGGCGGTATCGGCCGGGATCATCGCCGCCGACCGGCCGGGAACCGCCGGCGTGATCCATCCGGAGGGTGAATCCAATCGCAAGACCAACCGCGGCGCGGGCGCCATCCCGCCGTCCGCGATGGACGCGAGGGCGACGGCCAGCTGGATCGGGCTGATAAGAATCTTTCCCTCTCCCTCCAATTCCCGCGCAACGCCGCCCGCATCCGCCGGAAAGGCCGGCGAGAGGGCGTAGACCGTCGGCAAATCCATCACCGGGTCGGCATTGAAGCGGAACGCGGAGAAAACCTGATTCGGAAAATCGGGATGGGCGAGGATCCAATCGGAGAAGGGCGCTGTACATAGATCGGAACCGCTTCCGAGCCATCCGCGGTTGATGGCTTCCGCCGCGAGGAACGGGTAAAGCATTTGTCCCGGCGGATACAAACCCTGGGTGGCGCGGTTGAGAAGGGGCGAGAGTGGCTGGCTGAGGATCTTGTCCCAGTTTTGTGCGAGTGTTGCCGGATTGTACGTGGGCATCGAGACGAGCGCAAGGATTTCCCCGCTTCCGGCATGCATCGCGACGATCGCGCCGGCTTGCCCGCCCATCCAGGCGCTTCCGGAATCCAGCAGGGTACGGTCAACGGTGAGATATGCATCCACGCCTTCGGCCGGAACGCCCAGAACCGTTTCCGACCACCAGATGTCGAGGGAATTGCGTGCCGCCTCACCGCGAAGCCACGGATCGAGAACGGATTCCATCCCGCCCTGACCGTAATAGGCTGTGGTGTAGCCGACGACCGGGGCGGCCGCCGGGTCGGGGTACTGGCGCGTGTAACTTCCCGGCGCACCGGCGGTCAGCGCGAGCGGCTCGCCGTTGCGGTCGTAGAGATTTCCGCGCCGCGCCTGGCGGTCGTGCAACACGCGCCGGTAGTTGTCGGTTCGTTCGCGGAGCGCGGACGCGCGGTAAATACCCCACCATCCCAAGGAAATCCCGGCTGCGGCGAACGCCAGAATGAGCACGGCGGCCATCGTCTGCATCGGTCGATCCGCGGAAACATCGCGCGCACAATCCGGCGCGGGCACCGAAAGGACCAGCAGCAATCCCAGCACGATCATGCTGGCCAGGAGCGAGGAGCCGCCGTAGCTCATGAAGGGCAGGGTGACGCCGGTGAGGGGGAGCAGGCGGAGAACGCCCCCGATGATGACGATGGATTGGATCCCCAGCAGTGCACTCAGGCATCCGGCGATCAGCCGGCCGGCGCTACGAGGGGAGCGCAGCGCCGCATGAAATCCGCGCATCACGAGGATGGCGATCGCAATCAGGCACCCCACCGCGCCCACCACGCCGTATTCTTCGCTCAGAGCGGTGAACAGAAAATCGGAATACGCCACCGGAACCAGCGCCGGCGCGCCCAATCCGGGCCCGCGGCCGATCAAGCCTCCGGCGGCTACTGAGATCAGCGATTGCACCACCTGATACGAAGTGTTGGACGGATCCGCCCACGGATTCCACCAGGTGGCCAACCGCATTCGTACGGTGGCGTCGACGGCGTACCCGGCGCCCAGCAAGGAAGCGGTCAGCAAAATGCCCAATATCGGAATGATCGGTTTGCGGTAGGCCAGATAAAGCAGAATGACGATCGCGGTGATCAGCAGGACTGCCGCGCCCAGGTCTTGCTGGAGGAGGTGCAGCCCGACCCCCGCCGCGCCGAAGAGAACCACCGGGAGCGCAGCCCTCGGGCGGGGGGCCTCGGAGGAGTCTTTACCGGGCGAGAGCGTGAATGCGGCAAAAACGGGCAACACCCAGCGCAGGAATTCCGAGGGTTGGAAAAAGATTCCATCCAATCCAAGCCACAACCGTGCCGACCCCGGCTCGGCACCTACGCCGATGAAAAGTGTGGCGGCCAGCGCAATCAGAGCCGCACCCAGCCACAGGTAGCGGTATTTTCTCAGCCATTCCAGATCGTGGGGGAGATGCAGGATGACGATGACCGCGGTTGCGGCGACCGCCAGCCACAGTGTTTGACGGAGCGCTGTGTACGGCGATAACCGCGCGAGGATTTGCACCCCCCATCCGCACAAGAACATCGCCGTGGGGAAGAGGAAGGGATCGCGGCCGGGGAGCGTCCGATCAAGCTGCCAATGGACGATCCAGGCCGCCGCTCCCCAAACCGCAAGTGGAATAAACGCCACCAGATACGCCGACTGGAAATTCCAGCGGCCGTCCTGTACCGACGGAGCCAGCAGCAGCGCTGCGGCGTTAAAGGCCTGGAAGGCGAATCCAAGCCCCAGCAGTATCGCTTCCAAACGCGAGCGATCATTCATGCGGGCGGTTCCGCGGAAGGCGGAGGGTTGGGGACCGTTGCGGATTCCCCGGCGCGGAACTCCAGCAGGATGCGGCCGATACGGATCCGGTCACCCGAGCATAGGACCGCGCTTTTAGCCATCGGAATTTGGTTGAGAAACGTTCCGTTGCGGGAGTCGAGATCCTCCAGCCACCAACGGTCGCCTTCCTTCCAGACCCGGGCGTGCACCGCGGATACGGTCTCGTCGGCGAGAGGAATCTCCATGCCGGAGGATCGTCCGATCAAGCACGAATCCTTCGAGAGGGAAAACTCTTGGGACGGCGTGCCGTCAGCGCGAATCCTTTGCAGGACCGGACGCCGACCCCGGACGGTGCCGAAGGATTGCGCCGCGCGCAGATCGCGCCAAAGGACGATCAGGATCAGCGACAGGAATGCATACAGACAAACGGCGAGCGCGATGCGGGCCGAGAGCATCAGGATTGACGCGCTCATCCGGGCGTTCCTTCCTCTCCGGCGGGGGCGGGGTGATCGGGCGGGGCGGCGGGCGTATTCTCCGGCCGGATCGGCTGGGTGATGCTTTCCTCGCGGTCGTCGCCGTAGATGAGTTCGGTGTTGCCCAGGCGGAACACATCCCCGGGTTGCAGCACCCACTCGTGGACGGTGATGTTGTTCACCCGGATCCCGTGTTTGGATCCCAGGTCGGTGAGCAGATACTGTCCCTCGCGCGCCCGCAACTGCGCGTGCCGGCGGCTGACCAGTGTGTCGTCCAGCACCAGGTGATTGTCGAGTTGGCGGCCGATGTTAATCACCGGCCGGTTGAGCGCAACGTGGCGCCGCCCGTTGACGATGAGAAACGCGCCGCGCGGCAGCGTGATGGCCGGATGGGGCTCGGGGGGAAAGGCATCCGTGCTTTCCTCGCCGGAACGAAAAATTTCCGCATTGGCGCGGATGCTTTCCTCGCGCAGGGAAAGATCGGTTTCCCATTCGATCCGGATTGGATGGAGCAAAATCATCTCGCTCTGTCTGATGTGTTCCTCCACCTTGGCCGTCAGCAGAACCTTCAGGTCCGGAATGGAAGATGCGCTCTGCGAGATTCGCTTCCCCAGCGCCAAGTGGAAAACGTTCGGGGCAATCCAGCGTCCATCGGGCCCCGGCCGGGCGCTTTCCTCGAGCGTTTCGATCAGGCGTGCGAGGATCTTCCCGGTGTGCATCGACTGAGCGGACAGGGTGCCGGTTCTCTTTTCGAAGAGATTCTCGAGCTGAATTTCAATCTTGCGCAGTGGATCGGCCATTTCCTCTCCCGGGCAATGGGCAATTATATCCCTCCGGTATTCCGGCCGTTGCGGAGTTGGGTACAATATTCGGCATGTCATTTCTGAGACGCCTGCTGGAGGGCCTGATCGTTGTTTGGGCCGTGGCAACCCTCGCATTCTTCGCGCTGCGGATCGGGCGCGTCGACCCGATGGCCGCGCTGCTCTCGCAGGGTCTGGCGACCGGGCAGCAGGCGGCGGACATGCGCCGCTTGCTCGGATTGGACCGGCCGCTGCTCGCGCAGTATGCGGACTATCTCAGCGGCATTGCGCGCGGCGATCTGGGACGGTCGATCTTCAGCGGCCAGGACGTGGCCGGAATGATCGCCGAGGCCGCCGGGTATACCGTACCGCTGGCGGTCGTCGCCTGGCTGCTCTCGGTGATTTTTGGGATCGGCTTCGGCGCGGTCGCCTCGCGCCGGGACGAACGGGGAACGCGGGGGAGGATCGGACGCATCACCGGCGCGTTGCTCGCGATCGGCGCGGCCACGCCGGTAGCCTGGTCCGGATTGATTCTCCTTTGGGCGTCGGTGCCTTTGCTCTCGGCGGCGGCAACGGAACCGGTGCGCGCCGCGGTGCGCCTGCTGATGCCGGCGGCGGCTTTGGCGGTCACCGTCGGATGCAGCATCGGGCGCGCAACCGAATCGTCCATCCGCCAATCCCGCGGCGAACCGTTCCGCCTCGCCATGCAGGCCCACGGTTTTCCGCGCGGCATCCGTTTCGATTGGAGATTGCTGCGCGCGTACCTGGCACCCCTGCTCGCGCTGGCGGGAATGGAAGCCGCCTTCCTCCTGGGTGGAACAATGATCACCGAGGTGGTCTTCGCCCGACCCGGGCTCGGACGGATGCTGGTGGATGCGATTTTACGCGGAGACTATCCGGTGGTGCAGGCGGTGCTGGCGCTGGCCGCCCTGGGGTATGTGTTCTTTGGCATCATCGCAGACTTTGCGGCCGCCGTCTTAGATCCGCGCCTGCGGGATGGGTGATGAACCAAGCCGGAACGTTGAGCTCAAGCCTGCCTTCCGAACGCCGCGATATCCCGCGGGCTGCACTCCTTTGGTTGCTGGTGATTATCGCCGGCGGGATCTGGACCGTGCTGTTTCCCGTTCCGGCGCAAGGTCTGCCGCTGCAATCGCCCTCCTGGCAGCATTGGCTGGGAACGGATTTGCTGGGCCGGGATTTCGGATGGCGGCTGCTGGCCGGAGGAATTCACACGCTGGCGGTCGCGACGGCCGCGGCGTGCCTTTCAATCCTACTGGGTGGAACGTGGGGGATGGCAGCCGGTGTATCCGGAGGATGGATCGACCGGGTGCTTAATCGCATGATGGATGTGGCTCTCTCGGTGCCGGCGCTGATCTTGGCGCTGGTGATCCTGGCCGCCCTCGGGCCCGGGGAGATGGCGGTGGCAATCGCGGTGGGTGTGGGCGGAGCCGCCACCTTCGCGCGGCTGGCACGGGCCGAGGCGATGCAGATCCGCAACCGCGAATATTTTCTCGCTTCGCGTGCCCTGGCTGCGCGCGGGATCCGGATGATGAGATCGCATCTGCTTCCAAATATCGCCGGCCCGCTCTCCGCATACGGCGCATTGCATTTTGGGTGGGCGCTCGTGAACGCCGCGTCGCTTACGTTCCTGGGTTTCGGCGGTTCGCCTTCGGCCGCCGAATGGGGACGGATGCTCGGCGAAGCACGGCTGGTTTTCTGGCAGGCTCCCGCGCAGGCGGCCGCGATTGCATTGGTGCTGGCGGTTACGGTTCTGGCGGTGCAGCGCATCGGCCGCTGGGGGATGGAAAGGGATGGACGGTGACGCTCCTTGCGGCATCGCTCTCCCGCGCGTACTGGATGATGGGCCGTGAAATGTTGTCGGTGTTCCTGCTGATGATCCGGTTGCGCTGTCCAGGGGAAGTATTTTCTGACTTGCGGTTGGGGAGTTGGACGTTACCTTGTGAAATTTAATCAATATTTTGCCCGATAATCTGCGTTTTCCAAGAGGGATAACGAGATAAAGAAAACAAATATTAATATAGATAAAATGGATTAGATATATAATATTTAGAGAATCCTGCGCTGGCATAATATTCCGCAGGAAAGACTTAAATCGATATCAACACTTCTATTTAATGAAGGTTGCCATGGCTGAATATAAGAAACCCTCGGATGACGAAATCCGTCAACGTCTGACGCCCGATCAATATCAGATTACGCAATGCTCGAACACCGAACTGCCTTTCCAGAATGCATATTGGAACAATAAGCGGCCTGGAATTTATGTGGACGTGGTTTCGGGCGAACCGCTCTTCAGTTCATTGGAGAAATACGACTCCGGAACCGGCTGGCCGAGTTTTTTCAAACCGCTTGAGAAGGCCAATTTAACGTTCCATATTGACCGTGAAATGGGAATAGAGCGGACCGAGGTGCGATCGCGGAATGCGGATTCGCATTTGGGGCATGTATTCGACGATGGCCCCGAACCGACGGGAAAGCGCTTTTGCATGAATTCCGGCGCGCTGCGTTTCATCCCGGTCGAAAACATGGAAGCCGAAGGATATGGAAAATTCCTCTCCCTATTCGACAAGCCGGAAGCGGATAAAGGTTCCGTAAAAAAAGTTCCCTGAGGCCGAGGGAACGGGGTTTATTTCAGCGGCTTTTGCATCCCAAGGGATTTTCCCTCCTTGGGAGGGTTGAAAATTATACGTCATTTCGCGTATAAAGTAATTGAGCTTCAAGTCGGGCGGAGTTCCATATTCCGCCGCTTTTCGTCGCCGGGTTGAGAAGTCAGCCCGATGAATGGTCCTCCCGCAAAGGTAAATCTTCCGCCATTATAATCGAGAGGGTCGGCATCGGCTCGTGTTGAGACGCCATATTTCAACTGCCGAATGCCGTTGTGCAGAAAGGGGACGCGGTTTAAATATGTTCTTTCTTCCATTTACGCCGGTAGAAGCAATGCAGGAAACCGAAACTTTATTGGAAACCCAACGCAGGGAGAAAAAACCCTCATCCTGGGTTTTTAATGAATTAATCATTTGGGAAGATCGAAATAAGGGGCGTGTTCTTCCGGTATACGGGAAGTATTACCACATCGCGGCGCAGGCCAAACGGGTTGCCGACCAGGAAATTTCCCTGGAGGAAATGCACGACGAACTTCAGGAATTGTTCGGCAGATACTGGAGTCCTGTTCCCGTGCTGTCGCGTTTCCTGGCCGGAGTTGGAAAAATCCTTGCGGTAGTGATTCTCTTCCTGCTCGTTGGAGCGGTGCACTATGGCCTCAGCCTGCTGGTGGGAAACGCGCTGGCGGCAGCGGTCATCATCGGGATCCTCGCCGCAATCGTGCTCGTCCCGCAGGGCGTGCGCGGGTTATGGGAATGGTATAAGAAAAGGGTGGACGCGATGTATGCGGTTTATCGGCGATCCGTCGCCCAGCGGCTGCAGGGCTTGTTCTCCTCCCGCTGCCCCAGGTGCGGGAGAGACCTGCGGAATATCCTTCCCGACAAAGCCGGCGTCATCCAGTGTGAATGCGGCTTTCATGCAAACGTTAAATCAAAAATCGGCGAGAAGGCCTAAGCCGGGCTTCGCGTTTTCATCCCTCCATTTTTTATTTTTGCTTGAGTCCGTATATTTCTACCTAATCCATTGTCCGTGGAACTCGCGGATTTATCTGATTTCCCCCGCTTCCCCCGCTTCGCGAGAGCGGGCGCGAGGGCAGGCGCGAGGGCAAGCGCTGAAAATCAATACTTAATATATTTTTTAGATTTGTTTATTCCGTGAAATCCGTCTTATCCGAAAAATCCGCGTACCTAAGATTCCAAGCCAAGTAGTTAATACTTTTCTAGAAAGTATTCAGCTGATCGCGGTAGAACGAATGAGGTTTTCCGCTTGGTCCTCCAGATCCGGACCGGCCGACAGCCAGTGGATTTGCGGATCGTCGGCGCGGAACCAGTTGGCCTGATGCCGGATTAAAATGCGCGTCGACCGGCGGATTTCGGCGGTGCATTCCTCGATAGTTAGTTCACTCTGCAGGTAGCGCACAATCGAACCATACCCCAACGCACTGAATGCGGGCAGGCGCGGGGAATAACCTTTGTGCAGCAATGACCGGACTTCTTCCACCCAGCCGGCTTGGAACATCCGGTCGATGCGGGAGTCCGCCAGGGAATATAACTCCGGCCGAGGCCGGTTCACCCCGAGCAAGAACGGTCGGAACGGGACCTCCCGGCGCGTCCGCTGCGCCGAAAATGATTTGCCGGTGGAAAGAACAACCTCGAGGGCGCGGATCACGCGACGCGGATTCTTCGGATCGATCGCCGCCGCCGTGGCCGGATCGAGCCGCGCAAGTTCGTCATTTAATGCGGCGAGCCCTTCCGCGGCGGCCCGTTCCTCCAGCCGGATGCGCAATTCCGGCGAAGGGGCGGCGGGCGGGATGTCCCATCCTTCCAGAAGCGCAAAAATATACTGGCCTGTTCCACCCACGCAAAACGGCAGCCTATCGCGGGCTTGGATGTCCGCTATGCTTTCCAACGCTGCCGCCTGGTATTCCGCCAGGCTCCACGGCTGATCCGGATCGGTTACGTCGATCAGATAGTGCGGCGCGAGGGATCGCACGGAGGAAGATGGTTTGTCGGTGCCGATGTCGAATCCGCGGTAAAGCAGCCGGCTATCGGCGGAGATGATCTCGCCGCGGAATCGCGGCGCGAGCGCGACGGCCAGTGCGCTCTTTCCCGCACCCGAGGGGCCGACAAGAAATACTACCGGGCTTTTATCCGCTGATTGCATTTTCGAAGACCTCGATTCGTTCCAGCGTTCCCGTCCGGCCATATTCAATCGCCACCACATCGATCCGCCAGGGTTCATCCATTCGCCCGGTTTCCTGCAGGTAATGCTGCGCCGATTCCAACAGGTGTTTTTTCTTCCGCCGGGTGATCGCTTCCTCCGGCAATCCATGGCTTCGCCCGCGTCGGGCTTTGACTTCGACGAAAATGAGAAATTCTCCGGCTTGTGCCACCAGATCCAGCTCGCCGGAGGGGGTCCGCACATTGCGCCCGAGAATTGTATATCCCATGCCGGAGAGATGATTCGCAGCCGCGTCCTCCCCTTTTTTCCCGAGAAGTTTTTTATCCGACGCCATGCGCTGTCCTCTCCCCGGAAAACGGGGAATCGGATTTTCCAGATGCCGCCGGGTCACGCGGTGGAGGTCGTTGGTCTGCACTTACGTAGGGATGCATCGTATGCAGCAGGTCCATGGAGTGGATTAATTCGAGGTTCCGGGAGCAATGCCGCGGACTGAAATAAAAGCCGGTCGGTTGGATGGGAATGCCGGTTGTTCGAAGAACGCGAAGGTCCTCTTGCGGAAGTCCCGCAGGTCCGAAGGTGAACATGTGCGCTTCGTGACCGAAAGACTCGAGTGTTTTCCGATGCAGGGAAATAATAACGGTAATTCCGCTGACGTGTGGCAAATACGGATCCGCCAGGATGCCGATGCACATAAGGCTACTCCGGGCGCGGGGGATGGATCACGGCGGACAGCTCCGGGGATAATGAAGGCAGCGCCGCACGGAAAAACGGCCGGCCCCTGCGAAGAATGTCCGGCGACAGATCCTCCAGCCATCCGCGGGTTTCCTGCGGAACGGATTGAGCAAGCCGGGCGAGAATGCCGGCGGCCGATTGGACCGCTTCCGGATCTGTTTCCGAAAAGATCATGGGCAGCAGATCGAAAGATGCGAAAATTGAGTCGGAGGATTTTTCTTCCTGCCAAGCGGAAAGCGACATCCAACCGAATCGCCGCGCGGAAGGGACCGGGGATTCCATCCACGCCCGGAGTTGGGAACGGAAGAGTGTCGGGTTTTCCGCGGCCAGAGGCAGGCAGACGTGGATGGAAAGTTCCTGCAAAACCGTCGGATCTTCCGTGCCATCCAGCCAGCGAAGAAGCAGAGCCCGCAAATCCGCGGAACCACGCGAGAACCCGGCCAAGTAGACGGCCAGCAGTTTCTCCTCGAGTTTCCCTTCCATCCAGACTGCGTCGGCCGCAGCCAGCGCGCGATCCGGCCGACTTTGGGCGGCAAGTCGCAGCGCGGCTTCCACTTCGCGGATCAGCAGGCCGGGAACGTCCCAGGCCTGCAGGGCGCCGCGCCGGTTCATCGAAGGCCCGTGCCGCAACATCCGATGAGCGTGCGCTTCCATTAAAAGCCGCAACGACGCGCGGAAGAGGGCCGGATCATCCAGAAGGCCGGTCAACGCAATCGCCTGCGAACGCAGGAGCGCGAGATCGATCGAAGGCACGATTAATACGCCTTGCCGAAGTAGGCCTTCTTCGACGCTTCCATGCCGCACACGATGCATCGGCCCGTGCCGCCGGGTTGCTCGAAGGGGATGCAGCGTGTGGTGGCCTTGGTGTCTTCCTTGATTTTGGTTTCGCAAGCGGACCCGCCGCACCACCAGGAAAGCGCAAAACCTTTTTCCACCGCCGTCCGGAACTCCTCGTAGGTGGTGGGATCGGACGTGTGGTCTTTCCGGAATTGCGTGGCCCGCTCCAGAAGGCTTTGCTGGATTTCCTCTAGCGTCCGCTGGCAAGTTTGCGCCAGACCTTCCCAAGCGGCTGTTGTTTTTCCTTCCCGACCGGGGCGGTCCCGGCGTGAGAGGGTGACCGAACTCGCGGCCAGATCGCGCGGACCGATTTCGATCCGGAGCGGAACGCCGCGCATTTCCCAATCGTTGAATTTAAACCCGGGCGTCACGCCTTCCCGTAAATCCACTTTAATCCGTAAAGTTTTTTGCAATTCGTCCGCAATCTGCCCGGCCTTTTCGCACACGGCGGTTTTTTCCTCCTCCTTTTTCCAGATCGGCACGATCACCGCCTGGATCGGCGCCAGATGCGGCGGGAGGATCAGGCCGGTATCGTCGCCGTGGACCATGATGATCGCGCCGATCATCCGGGTGGAAAGCCCCCACGAGGTCGTCCATGCGAACTGCTGGTTGTTTTGCACGTCGAGATATTGGATGTTGAACGCTTTGGCGAAATTTTGTCCCAGATAGTGCGACGTGGCGGATTGCAGCGCTTTGCAATCCCCCATCATCGCCTCGATGGCGTAGGTTATCACCGCGCCGGCGAATTTTTCGCTCTCGCTTTTTTCCCCCGGGATCACCGGGATAGCCGCCTCGTTGACGGCGAAATCGGTGTAGATGTCTAGCATGCGGCGGGTTTCCTCTTCGGCCTCGGCGGCCGTGGCATGCGCGGTGTGCCCCTCCTGCCAGTAGAATTCGGTCGTGCGAAGGAATAGCTTGGTCCGTTTTTCCCAGCGCACCACGCTGTTCCAGAGGTTGATCAGGATCGGCAGGTCGCGGTACGACTTTACCCACTTGGCGTACATGTGGCCGATGATGGTCTCGGACGTGGGGCGGATGGCGAGTGGCTCCTCGAGTTCCTCGCCGCCGCCGATGGTCACCACCGCGAGTTCCGGCGAGAAGCCCTCGACGTGCTCCTTTTCCTTTTCAAAAAACGATTTGGGGATGAACATCGGGAAACCGGCATTCACGTGGCCGGTGGCTTTGAAGCGCTTGTCCAGCGCAGCTTGGATGTTTTCCCACAGAGCCCATCCGTACGGACGGACCACCATGCAGCCGCGCACCGGCGCGTAATCGGCCAGTTCGGCGCGCAGCACAACCTGGTTGTACCATTCGGAAAAGTCTTCGGCGCGCGAGGGAAGGCGATCTTCGGTCATGGGTGAGTTTTCCTCCGTCGGGGAATTACTTCTCCGCAATCATACCCGGTTCAATGGATGTAGCCAAGCAAGTTCCGCGATTGTGGGCACGGTAGATCACCCGGAAAACATCCCGAAGAGTATTCTGGAGCTGTCTGGAAGATTAATTGTCGGGCGGGCGGCGGTCTTGACATCGGCCCAGGTTCGGCGTATTATTACGTTATGCGTTATAACGCAAAACGTTGCAACGCGAGGTGTAATAGATGGACACTTCTGAATTCGGCCGCTTTTCCGATCCGGCTTTGATGATCCTGGCCAGCCTGGCCGGAGGCGAAAAACACGGGTATGCCATGATGGAAGACATCCAAGCCATGACCGGCGTTCGCCTCGGACCCGGAACTTTGTACGGGGCGTTATCCCGGCTCGAGCAGGATGGCTTGATCGAGGCTTTGCCGGCCGATGAACGCCGCCGGCCGTACAAGCTCACCACCCAGGGCGCCGTTTTCCTGCGCCAATATCTGGCCAGCCTAAAAAAAATCGTTTCACTTGGATTAAAGCGGTTGGAAGCGTGATGATAAAAAAATTACGTCCTTGGCTGACGCGCTTGTACCCGCGTGCCTGGCGGGACCGGTACGCGCCCGAGTTCGACGCGTTGCTCGAGCAGTGCCTTCACTCGCCGCTGGACGTAGTGGACGTGTTCCTGGGTGCCATCGATGCGCACCTGCAACTCCTGAATGGAGAAAACGTAACCTGGAGAATGATGAACATGCTCAATAAACTTCGCACAACCATCCTGATCGTTTTTGCCGCTTACATCGGTTTCATCATCGCCGGGTTAAGCCTGGTGGGGCTGGCGGACGACAGCCCCATGATCCCGCTGATGAAGACCAATCCTTCCTTGGCGGCCGCGTGGACGATAATCCAGGCCGGCGCGGTGGTCGCTCTGCTGGCGATCGTGATCGGCGGTACGCCATTGGTGTTGACGATATTCCGCCGCGTTTTGACGAGCCAACGCCGTGACCTGGGTCTGCTCCTGGTCCCCGTTTTTTCGTTTCTGGCCATAATGCTCTACCTCGGCTTTATATTTCTGGTGGGGTCGGGCAGGATTCAAATCCCGGGCGTGCTTCCGGCGGTGCAGCCGGGCAACTTCCCGCTCGGAAACCGTCTGATGCTGGCAGGTTTCGCGTTGGTCTTCGTCTTGGGGGCGATCGCCAGCACGCTAGCCGTTTGGAAAGTGGTTTCCAATACGGACATCGAGCAGGAAACCTTCCACACGCTGGGACGGCCATTCACGGTGAAGATCCACTCGTTCGCTTTTATTCCGGCGGTGATCGCATCGATTTCTATGCTGATCATGCTGATAGCGACGCTGGCTTGGTTTGGGCTGACGTTTTCGGCGCTTCCCCAGGTATTTACCGGCAGTTTCGGGCCGTGGCAGACGAGCACGCAAATTTGGTTCATCGGCATTGTTGCGTTGATGACCGTCTGCACGATTGCCGCGTTCTTTGGACTGGCCCGCGGCCGCTCGGCCCGCAATTCGGGGTGATCCGGTGCGACTCGGAAATAGAAAACATTTTAAATTCTCAACCGAGAACTGACCTACCCCCCGCCCCATGCCCCTCATCCCTTCCCGTAATAGGAAGGGGGAGGGGTAATTTCTTTTATCTTTCGCATAGAGGAAAAATAAGGTGAGGGGGTTAGGTCGGCTTCCCGTTGGAAGGCATTCGTCGCAATCGCGCCTCCGCGGAAATAATGGAAGGCAAAGTTCCTATCAATAATCAATCGATTCCGATCGGCTCTTTACGTTCGGGAAAGAGCAGGGAACTCTGCCCAGCGGGCGGAATTACTTTCTTTGGGTTGATTAGTTTCAATGGAGGGGATGGGATGCAGGTGGGTTCTTTTACCGCGCTTGAACCATTTTAACCGCCTCGAGGGGTGAGGCGGCAAACCGTATGATCGCTCTATCCGGATCCTTTACATACCCGTCTGCGGAAAGGAAAAATGCGTCCAAGGTTTCTTTCCAGACCGGTCCGATAACGATGAGCGGGCGCGGCGGAAGTTCGCCGGTTTGGATCTGCACCCAACAAAAGGATATTTCCGCCAAGGTGCCGATCCCGCCGTCGAGCGCTATTGCGGCGTCGGCCAGCCGCACGAGCGTGAAGAGCCGTTCAGGGATCGTCTCGCAACGGATTTCCTCCCCAACCCAAGCGTTCGTCCGCCGTCCGGTGCGGATCAGCGTTTCGCATGTGACGCCGATCGTGTGGCCGCCGGCTTCCGCGGCGCCGCGGCTGACGGCTTCCATCGTGCCGCCGTATCCGCCCGTCGCCACGGCCCATCCCTGCTTGGCGAGAAGGCCGCCCAGTTCCAACGCGGTTCGAAACGCCCTCCCGTCCTCTGGCAGAAAGGCCGCGCCGAAAACCGCGATAACCATTGTCTGCGGCTTGGCAGTCATTGGCGGATGCGCTTGCGGCTGAATAGGAAATTGGGCGCCGCCGTTTCTTTCGCAACGGTCTGCGCCTCCCAATGCAAGACGCGATACGGCGGAACGTACGTTACGTCCGTTGCCCCGGCGTGGGTTTGCAATGCGGTCGGCGGGCGGATGAACTGTGAATGACCGTGCAGCATCCAGCGCGGCTTGGCCCATTCGAGCAGCCAACGAAAAGCGGTGAATCCCCGGTGGGCCGGATCCTCGCTTTCATGGATCCCGCGCGCGGGGGAATGCGTGACGAGAATATCCAGCCGGCGACCGTAGCGGGCCTGATTGGTAAGCAGCTGCGGCGTGAGCCGCAATACCCGCCGCCACATTTCCGCCTCGGTGTATTGATTCTTCATGGTGAGTCCGTGTCGGATGCTGCCGCCCAATCCCGCCAGCAGGATTCCCTGCGCTTCCATGGCGCGCCCGTCGATGCTCTCGCCGCCGTCCGGTTGGTAATCCACCCGGCCGTTTTCCCGGCAGAACCCCTCGCCGTCGTGGTTTCCCAGCACGAAATACATCGTTGTGTTAAAGCAACTCATCAGGAGTTCCAGATAATCGAACGGCAGATCGCCGCAACTGATGATGAAATCGACCTTGCCGACGGCGTCGGGAGCGCGGCAGGAATCCAGCATCCGCGAAACGTCGTCGCTGACGGCAAGAATTGTGTGCTTAAGGGGGGCTGTCACTGGGCCGCCTTGTCCCTCTCGGGGGAGGCGGGCCAGCGGCGGGAATAATTTTTTTCCAATTTTCTAAGCGTGGCTTGTTCCAGATCGATGCCCAGCACACTGGCCAATTGCAGAAGATAGAGGGCGACGTCGGCGAGTTCTTCCTCCAGGGCAATTTTGCGCTCGGGGTCGCCCGAGGTCGATGCCTGTGGATCCCATTGGAAGTGTTCCAGCACTTCCGCGGTTTCAAGCATCAGGGAGACGGCCAGATTGCGCGGGGTCTGCGGCCGTGGCGAGTTTTTATCGTACCAGCCCTTCGACCGGACGAACCGGTTCATCTCTTCCGTGAGCTGCTGGATATCCATTGTGCCGTCCGAACCGTCATCCTAGGGATTGTAAAACAACCGTGCGGTTTTCACCCCATAGGAATAATTGTTCTGCGATGGATTATACCAGCCCGGAGATTGCCGCTCGAACGACGGTTCGTCCACCACGGGAGACCGGGGGAAGAAAAAATTCCCCTTAGCGATCGGTTCGTCCATCCTCTGGTCGCCGGTGTTGAAAGGGGATATACTTTCCGTATTCTTGTTCCAGACATCCGGGAGGGCAGCATGCCGAAAACCGAGAGGGATCGCGAAATTTCACGCCGCCGTCAAAAAAGGAAGAAGATGGAATTTCTTCGCGGTCGCCTGGCGGAATCCAAGGATTCCAAAGCACGCGCCGTCCTGATTCAGAAGATCCTCAAGATCAATCCCCAAGCCAACATCCCGCAAAAATAATTTTTCCATGAAAGCAAAACCCACGGCCTTCGGAGGCGGAAATGTCTCCCAGGGTTTTTGAAACCCGGCGCGCGCGCGCCTTCGGGGATGTTCCCGAGACGCAATGGAACGATTGGCGCTGGCAGCTCAGCCATCGGTTGAACACGGCGGAGGAGATCGAGCGGATCTTCCCACTGACCGAGAGCGAACGGACGGCGCTGAATGCCAGCGATCTGTTCCGCGTGGATATCACCCCGTATTTCATTTCCCTGATCCGTCCCGACGACCCGGCGGATCCCATCCGCCGCCAGGTGATCCCCACCGCGGCGGAGCTCGTCCCGTTCACCGCGATGATGGAAGATTCCCTGGCGGAGGACCGGCATTCCCCGGTCCCGGGACTCGTGCATCGCTATCCGGACCGCGTGTTGATGCTGGTCACGACGCAATGCGCCTCCTATTGCCGCTACTGCACCCGCTCGCGCATCGTCGGCGACGCGTCGGCCCAATTCTCGCGCGCCGAATTTGACGCGATGTTCGACTACATCGAACGCACACCGCAAATCCGGGATGTGCTGCTTTCCGGCGGCGATCCGCTTACCCTCGCGCCGGGATTACTGGAAGAGCTGATCGCGCGGCTGCGCGCCATCGAACACGTGGAAATCATCCGCATCGGATCGCGCGTACCGGTATTCCTGCCGATGCGGGTGGACGACGCGTTGTGTTCGATGTTGGCCCGCTATCATCCGCTGTGGCTCAACATCCACGTCAACCACCCTAACGAAATCACGCCCGAGCTGGCCGCGGCCGCCGACCGACTTTCCCGCGCGGGGATCCCCCTGGGCAATCAATCGGTCTTGCTGGCGGGCGTCAATGACTGCGTGCATATCCAGCGCCGGCTGGTGCAGGATCTGCTGCGCATCCGCGTGCGGCCGTACTACCTCTACCAGTGCGATTTGGTGGAAGGCGCGGGACACTTCCGCACACCGGTTGCCAAGGGGATCGAGATCATCGAGGGACTGCGCGGCCACACATCCGGTTTCGCGGTTCCCCAATATGTCGTCGATGCACCGGGCGGAGGCGGGAAGATTCCGCTCGGACCGAACTATCTGCTGAGCATGTCCGATCACCGCACGGCGCTTCGGAATTACGAAGGCTACATCTCTGTTTACGAGGAGCCCGTGGATTACACGGCCCACGATCCGGCCACGTGCCCGGATTGCTGCGACAAACGGACGGAAGCGGGCCAGTCCGGCGTCAGCGGGTTGCTCGAGGGAGAACAGTTGGCGATCGAGCCGGCCGGCTGGGAAGCGATCCATGCGCGCGGCGGATCCAAGCACCGCCTCAACCGCGACGAAGAGAAGTGGCAGCCGCGCGGGATCGGCGCCGAAAAATCCTCAGCCGCCGGGGAGACACCCGTTCACTCCGTTCTACGGAAAAAAACATCCGGCAAACCTTAAACCGGACGCCGCATTCCGATCCGGTGTGCCGGAAAGATCATGACCCCCTCCATAAAAGAAGATCCTGCGCAGTACGCCTTCGAAGAACTGGCTCAGCCGGAGAACGCAACGCCGACCGAGGCCGTTTCGCCGCAGAAGAAAATCCCGCGCACCCGGCACGGATTGCGCGTGGTCGTTCTGCATAATCTGAGAAAGCATGCGCCGCAGAATGGTCCGCGTCCGGCGGATGCGCTCGCCGAACTCGACAGCGAAACCAACGTCGCCGCATATGCCGCGGCCCTGCGTGCCGCCGGCCATCACGTCATTGGGCTGGACGGAAATCCGGATCTCTTCCGGCATCTCAAACGGCTGAAAGTGGACATCTGCTTTAACACCTGCGAAGGATATCGCGGAGACGGCCGCGAAGCGCAGGTGCCCGCGGTGCTGGAAATGATCGGAATCCCCTATACCGGTGGCAAGGTAACCTGCCTGGCCAACACGCTCGACAAGGCCGCCACCAAACGCATCCTTGTTGCCTCGGGATTACCCACGCCGCGTTTCCAGGAATTCACACACGCCGGTCTTGCGCTCTCGCCGGAACTGCGCTTTCCGCTGTTTGTAAAGCCCAACCGCGAGGGGACCGGGATGGGGATCGACACCGGTTCGATGGTCCGTTCCGAAGCCCAATTGCGCGAGCGCGTGGAATATATATTAAAGGAATACGGTGAGTCGGCCCTGGTGGAAGAATACATTCCGGGACGAGACGTTACCTGCGGGCTGGTGGGAAATCTCACGGCGTTGGAAGCCGGTCAAGCCGTGCCCGATCCACTCCCCGGCGACCGGACTCCGGGTGGGGGGATGGATTGGAACGGTGTTCATGTTTTTCCTATATCGGAAGTGGATTACAGCCGGATCCCGGATATGGACCCGTTTTACTCAAGAAAAGTGAAGGAACTTCCCTTGGCGGCCTATCCCTATCTCTGCCCGGCTCCGCTGCTCACCTCGATTGCGTCGGATTTGGCGCGGCTGGCCGTCGAAACATTCCGCGTGACCCAATCGCTGGATTTTGCGCGCGTGGATTTCCGTCTGCACACGGGCGAAAATCTCAAACCATACATCCTGGAGATCAACTCCCTGCCGGGATTAACCCCGATCAGCGATTTAACGCTTTGCGCGCTGGCGGAGGGTTGGAGTTATAACCGGTTGATCCAATCGGTGTTGGAAGCCGGAGCGAAAAGATACGGACTGATGAACGGGGCGGATTCCCTGCTGGTGAATGATGAACAAAAAAGATTAATCTAAAGTGCTCTTCCGAGGATTTTCATGCTTCGGATGCAGGGTAGGAGGAAAGGGAATGGATTACGAGATGAAACGGAATGCTCCATCCCTCACGGTGGAGGAGAGCTTGCTGGAGGATCGGGACGCTATCGCCGAGATTACACGCCGCGCGGATGTTTTTAATCCGGAGGAAGAAGCGACGGTCCTGGAGCTGTTCGACGCGTACATTCAAACGTCCGAGTCTGGATACGTGTTTCTCTCCGCAAGGGCGGGAGACGACCTGGCGGGGTTTGCCTGCTGGGGATCGACCCCGCTCACGGAAGGGACGTATGATTTATATTGGATCTGCGCGGACCGCGACCGGCGGGAGCAGGGCGTGGGGCGCAAATTGTTCCAAGCCGTGGAAGCCTCAGTTCGCGCCCTGCGTGGCCGCATGATCGTCATCGAGACCAGCACCGGAGACGCCTACCTTCCCGCTGTTCGTTTCTATGAGCATATGGGTTGCCGCCAGGCGGCCAGGATAACGGATTATTACCGGCCCGGCGAGGATTTACTGGTATATGTGAAATATCTTTCCCCGTCCGCGGATTCACAATAGTCGATCTTCAGACAATCTGGAACGTGAAGCATTCCTTTCGTTTAAACCAAATTACTTTTGTCATTCCCGCGAAAGCGGGAATCCAGTAATATTCTTTCCATTGAGAAGAAACGATCGGGATATTAATATCTTCTGGATGCCCGCTTCCGCTGGTCGGTTGAACTTACAATCCAACGTTTCTTTCCAAAAGATCATTCCCCCATAAATATAAAAAATCTTTTCCAATATTCACTATATAGTATTCCGTGTTCTCCGTGTTCTTCTTCCGTGTTCTCCGTGTTCAGAATTTATAATCGTTGTGAAGGGAATCGAATAATAATTAATAAATATTCCAAAAAAAAGAAAAATATCATCGCGCAAACGTCCGCGAGAAGCTTCGAAGCGGTTTGAATGTTAAAAGAGGTGAAAACTTAATTTAAGATTAAAACTATTGACTTCCCTATTTTGTAGGGTAGAATAAAAATCATGAAGGAAAAATTAATTCAACTAGTGAACGACAGCATCTCAGGAGAACTATGAGACGAATCGGAAAAGGATTGCCGTATCCGTATTCGGTTTTGATTCTTCACAACGTAATGAGCGATTGGACTCCGGGGGATATCGAAGCGGCCGAGCAGGCGGTAACGCGAATGAAATACGGTTTGACCTCGCTCGGTTTGGAAGCCACATCGATTCCCGTCCGGAGAGATATTGCCGGAGCGCTTCGCGGTTTCGATCCGCGCGAATGCATTATCTTTAATTGGTGCGAAGGCCTGGACGGCGAACCGAACGCGTACGGCGCGGTGCCGCCGATCCTCGAAAGCCTGGGTTTCGTATACACCGGATCGGACGCGTGGTCCCTCAACGTCACCCAGGATAAAATCAACACCAAAGAATATTTTCGCAGGCACCGAATCCCCACGCCGCAAGCGGCCGTCTATTCCAAACCGGCCCGCAACGGATGGGTGCGCTTTCCCGCGTTGGTAAAACCGGCCACCGAGCATTGCTCCTTCGGGATCACATCGGAATCTGTGGTTGATTCTTCCGAGCAATTGCGCACGCGCGTGGAGTACGTACTCGATACCTGGCATTGCAAGGCGCTGGTAGAAGATTTCATCGACGGGCCGGAATACAACGTTTCCATCTGGGGCAACGACCGGATGGAAGTGCTGCCGTTGGCTTGCATCGATTATTCTATGTTCCAGGATTATCACGACCGGCTTTGCAGTTTCGATGCCAAGTGGGATCCAGCTTCGCAAGCTTATCTGATGACCTCGGTGCTCTGCCCCGCGCCGGTGGACGACGAACTGCGACGCCGGATCGAGAACGTCTGCCGGCGGACCGAACGCGTACTGCGCGTGCGGGATTACGGCCGAGTGGATCTGCGCGTGCGCGACGGCATCCCATATGTGGTGGACGTCAATTCGAATCCGGATATCACCATGGAAGGCGGGTTCGCCCGTTCCGCGCGCGCTGCCGGGTATGACTACGGACAAACCATCCTGCGCATTCTGGAATTGGCCTCGGCCCGGTTCGCCATCCCGGCGGAAATACCAGAGCGCGTGATGGCCATGGCCTAAGCTTCTCATCCCAAGCGACCCCGCCCCGGCGGGGTCTTTTTTTACGGGGGAATGTGAGCTTGAGGGGAACCTATGGAAGAAACTTGGTACAATATTTATAAACAGGGCGTTGAAAAACAAGATAGATGTCATTGCGAGCGACCGAAGGGAGCGAAACAATCTCGTTTTTCTTGTCGAAAACAGTAGATTGCATCGTCGCTTCGCTCCCCCCGACCTCGTCCGGCGAATCCGGGGCGGGAGCTCGTAATGACAAACCTATATTTTTTCAACATCCTCCAATTACGGTGAACGCATGCGGCAACTTCCCCTTCTTCGACCCAATTTTCTGACGGTCACGGAACTGAATCGGCTGGCGCGATTGACGCTGGAGAGCGATCCCGTCCTCCAAGATATCTGGGTGGGCGGAGAGGTCTCCGGAATCACGCGGCCCGCGTCGGGGCACTTTTACTTCACGCTGAAAGATTCCGCCGCCGCCGTCCGCTGCGTGATGTGGCGCGACGCCGCCGCGCGGGCCTCGCTTCCACGCGACGGGGAGGCGGTCGAAGCCCACGGCCACGTCAGCCTGTATGAAACCGGCGGCCAATACCAGCTATACGTCGATACCATCCGGCCTTCCGGCCAGGGCGAATTATTCGCCGAATATCTCCGCTTGAAGGCCAAACTGGAAGCCGAAGGGCTGTTTGCTCCTGAACGGAAACGGCCCATCCCGCGCTGGCCCGGCCGGATCGCTGTGGTCACTTCGCCCGTTGGAGCGGCCTGGAGGGATGTGCAGAACGTGCTTGAGCGCCGTTTTCCGCTCTCGGAACTGCTGCTGGCGCCCACGCCGGTACAGGGCGAAGATGCCCCGGAGAAAATTTGCGCCGCGCTTCGATCGGCCGACCGGGCCCGCGCGGACGTGATCCTGCTGGTCCGCGGCGGGGGCAGCATCGAGGACCTATGGGCCTTCAACGACGAACAGGTTGTGCGCGCGGTTGCCGCACTACACACGCCGTCCATCACCGGCGTGGGGCATGAGACCGATTTCACGCTGGTGGATTTCGCCGCGGATCTGCGCGCGCCCACGCCCTCGGCCGCCGCGGAACTGGCCTCTCCCAATCAAGAGGAATTGAAAGAAGATGTCTTTCGGCTCGGGCAGCGACTGGACTCTTGCATGGAGGAGATTGTGATCGAAAAAAGGAATCTCCTCCTATCGCTCGAAGCGCGGTTTCGATCCGCTTCCCCGCTGGGCCGGTTGCAGAACATCCGCCAGTCGGTGGACGATTATTCGCGGCGCGCGGATGCATCGATTCGCGGCAGGCTTGCATTGAATCGCACACGACTGGACGGGATGATCCGGATCCTGCGGGGCGTGGGGCCCGCGCAGGTCCTCGACCGGGGATATGCGCTTGTCTGGCGCGAAGCGGACAGGCGCCTGGTGCGGTCGGTCACGCTTGCGTCTCCAGGAACCCGGTTGCAAGTCCAGGTAGCCGACGGATCATTTGCCGCCCGGTCCGAACAGCGCACGGGTTCAGTTCCATCAGCGGCCTCCGGAAAGGAGAAGGGATGATGCCTCCAAAAACCAAAAAAACTTCCCCGCAGGAAAAATCGTACGAGAAAGCCTACGCCGAGTTGCAGGAGATCGTGATGAAACTGGAATCCGGCGGCACGTCGCTCGAGGAGGCGCTGGCTTTATACGAACGCGGGCGGGTTCTAGCCAAAGCCTGCACGGAACTCTTGGACAAGGCGGAACTCCGAATCCGGAAATTAGGAAGTCCGCCGGATGCGGAAAAGGCGGATGATCCAAAGGAGTATGATTTAGGGCATGACCCTCTTTCAGAATAAAGTCCTGATGTCGGTTGCCGTGGCTTGGCTGATTGCCCAGTTCAGCAAACCGTTTCTCCAGTATTTGCGCGACCGGGAATGGAACTGGTCGTGGTTTTTCAGCGCCGGCGGCATGCCGTCCACCCACTCGGCNNTTGGGGGTGGCGGTGAGCATGGTCATCCTGTACGACGCCGCCGGTGTGCGGCGGCAGGCCGGGGAACATGCCCGGGTGATCAACGCCATTATCGAAGACCTGTCTCACGGTCATCCGCTGAAAGAGGAAAATTTAAAGGAATTGCTCGGGCATACCCCCGGCGAGGTGGCAATCGGTGTGTTGGTCGGGGTTGTGATGGCGGTTTGTGTGGTAACGCTGATGGGGAGGTAAAGACTATACGGCCGTTGGATGGAATGAGGTTTGAACCCGCCCAAATTCTCTTGCGTAATTTAGTTGGAAAAAATAACCCCGCAATTATTCATCTATCAGAAAATAAAAAACCCGACTTTTCACAATATCTAAATGCGGTTGATCTCCTTTTCTCTCAACCTATTTCACGGGGCTGATCCCGCGCTTGCGCGGGATAGGCGCCCCGAGCTATTAACTACGCCCGGCTTAAAGCCGGGCTTTAACCTTAAAAGGCGGTCGATGTCTGCAAATTGCATAACCAGAAACTCTTCGAAGCAAATCTACCATTCTGTAATACAAATGATCTACAGCCGGATTATCCGGTCCCCGCTTCGCGAGGGCAGACGCTGTTGAAAGTACGGAGCCTTGTCCCGAGCGAAGCGAGGGATCAGCTCCGGACGAACGTTGTACGGCATCATCAAAACTAAGGATAGCCCTCTAGTTGGTATTATCAAACGAAGGATCGGATTTTCGCGGCAACCGTCCGCAGCGTGGACCTGGCTTCCTGCGAACCGATCGCCAGGCTGACACCGGCGTAGACAACCAACCCCGCAGAAATTCCCCCCAAACCCACAACCCATTTCGATTCGGAAGGAAGCATTTGGACCCAGAGCAGCAGCGCAGCGGCCATGGCCGCGGAGGAAATTACCGTACGCCCCAGGCTCAGCCATCCGTCGCGATCCATCAGCCCTTGGAATTTTCCGCGGAGGATGACGATCAGCACCGTCATTTCCACAACCGTGGCCAGCGTATTGGCCAGCGCCAGCGCGCCGTGCGGCATCCAGCCCGCGGCGGAAAACGCGCCCACTAAAACGAGGCTCAGCGCCACATTGAGGATCATCCCGCCGACGCTGACCGAGGCGGGCGTGAGCGTGTCCTGCAGTGCGAAATAGGCGCGGGCGAGCACCTCGACCATCGAGTGCGCCGTCAGCCCCGCTGCGTAAAACACCAACGCCCAAGCGACCATCTGGGTGGAGCGGGCATCGAACGACCCGCGCTCAAATACTATCCGGACGATTGGCGTGGCCAGGATCATCAATCCCACCGAGGCCGGCAGTGCCAGAAAGAACACCGCCCGCAGGACGGAGGCCAGCGAGGAACGCATCACGTCGGTCCGGCCCTGGCTGGCCTGTGCGGAAAACGTGGGCAGCGCGGCGATGGCGCTGGCCTGGGCCACGGCGATTTCCGGCATCATCATCAGACTGAAGGCCCACGAGATGGCTGACAGACTCCCCGTGGGTTGGGAGGAGGCGAGTATGGTGTTGACCAGGAAGTTCAACTGCACGGCGGACTGGCCCAGCAGACGCGGAGCCATCAACCGCACGACAGTCCGGACGGCGGGGTTGGTCGCGTCCAGCATCGGGCGCAATTTAATCTTCAGTGAGAACAGCGCCGGCAGTTGGACGGTCAGATGCAGCATTGCCCCGGCGACGGCGCCCCATGCCAGGCCGTAAATTCCCAAGCGCGGCGCGAGCAGCACCAGGCCGGCGATCATTCCCAACTGGTAGCATACCGGCGCCATAGCGGAAAAGAAAAAGCGTTGATGGGCGTTTAAAATCCCCATCGCCAATCCGCTTAACCCGAAGAAAGTGGGGCACAGGATGAGGATTCGCAGCAGGCTGACGGTGGTTTGGATTTGATCCGGTTGCGAGTATCCCGGCGCAAGGATGAAGTGGACCAAGGGATAAGCGAAGATCCCGGCTAGACAGGAGGCAAGGATCAGCAAGATAAAGATCCAGCTGGCGATCGCCGACGCCAGGCGCTCGGCTCCGCGGAGATTGTCCGAAGATAAAAAACCTGTATAGGTTGGAATAAAGGCAGAAGCGAGCGCTCCCCCGGCGATCAGGTTGAAAAGAAAATCCGGAAGCCGGTTGGCGGTGTTGAAGGCGTCGAATGCGGCGCCGGTGCCGAAGAACCTGGCGATGAGAATCTGGCGGAGCAGGCCGACAACGCTCGATAAAACCAGGCCGACCATGACGACCACGGCGGCCCGGGCAATGCTTCGCACGGCGGCGGAATGGGAGGAGGTCATGGGCCGGATTATAGCAAGAACGGCAGTAGACCCGCATCGGGAGAATCGATTGGCA
Organism: Anaerolineae bacterium; assembly: GCA_003141675.1. GTDB lineage: Bacteria > Chloroflexota > Anaerolineae > Anaerolineales > RBG-16-64-43 > FEN-1073. Next base: position 24,286 of record PLND01000046.1, on the reverse strand, counting down.
TGAGCCGTTCCCCGCGTAGAAAACCTGCGTATCCAATGATACAATTTCCGCGTAAATCTCAGTGGGAGAGTAAGCCATTCCCGGATTCATTCGGGGTTATACAAGGCAAACGGTTGGTCACCCTTGGGCTATCTCCCGGCCGGCAGGATACGGGTTCTTCATTTAAAGAGGAAGCAGGTCTCTGGCGCATATGAATTGGAGCGAACAGTCAATCCACGGAATGCACAGTCATACGATTGAACACCTAACCGATGCGTTGGAAACCCATATCCACAAGGGGCTCACCGGCGGTCAGGTCCGCGAGCGCCTGGTGCAAATCGGTTCCAACGAATTGAAGGAGCGGCCCCGCGCCGGATTCCTCCGGCTTTTAATCGGTCAATTTAACAATTTTCTCATTCTGCTGCTGCTGGCCGCAGCCGTCATTTCCTTCGCGCTCGGGGAGTCGGTGGACGCCGCCGCGATACTCGCGATCGTCGTGCTCAATGCGGTGCTCGGCGTGGTGCAGGAATCGCGGGCGGAGCGGGCGCTCGCGGCGCTGCGGAAGATGGCGGCTCCCAGCGCCGCGGTCATCCGCGACGGGGTGCAGACAACCGTCCCAGCCCGGGAGCTTGTGCCCGGGGATATCGTCCTGCTCGAGGCGGGCAACTATGTTCCCGCCGACCTGCGTCTGATCGAAAGCGTCAACCTCCGGATCGACGAATCCGCGCTCACGGGAGAATCGCATGCAGTGCAGAAAGACGCCCAAGTGGTCCTGAATAAGGACATCCCGGTCGGCGACCGCGCGAATTCCGTCTTCATGAGTTCGATGATCACCTACGGCCGGGGGAAGGGCTTGGTGACTGCGACGGGCATGCACACGCAGATCGGCCTGATCGCCCAAATGCTGCAATCCTATGAGGACGAGCCCACTCCCTTGCAGCGCCGGTTGGACGAACTGGGGCGGGTCCTGGGAATGGCCGCGCTGGCTATTTGCGGGCTGATCTTTGTCTTCGGAATTATCCGCGACACGCAGCCGGCGATGATCTTCTCCCGGGGTATTCGCGCCTACCTGGGAACCAACCAAATGCACATTGTCGATCTGTTCATGACCGCGGTAAGCCTCGCTATCGCCGCCGTCCCCGAGGGGCTGCCGGCGGTTGTGACCATCTGCCTGGCGCTGGGGATGCAGCGCATGGTCACCCGCCACGCGTTGATCCGCAAACTGACAGCGGTGGAAACGCTCGGCTGTGCGACGGTGATCTGCTCGGATAAGACCGGCACGCTGACCCAGAATGAAATGACCGTCACCCGCGGATGGGTGAGCGGACGGGAATTCGACGTGGAGGGCGGCGCACACATTACGGATGGATCCTTTCGCGCGGGCGGGAAAAAATTCATGCCGGCGAGGGATCCGGACGCTGCGCTGCTTTTCCGCGGGGGGGTGCTGTGCAACGACGCCCGATTGGAGGAAAGCGGCGAGGCCGAAGGAGAGAAAACTTGGCGGATGATCGGTGATCCGACCGAAGGGGCGCTGGTGGTCGCGGCCTGGAAAGCAGGCCTGACGCGGGAAAAACTCGAACGGGAGATGCCGCGCTCGGGAGAAATCCCTTTTGATTCGATCCGGAAACGGATGACCACGTTTCATCCCGACGCCCTGCGGCTTTCGTCCGCGAAGAGCGGGTGGGTCGCCTTTATGAAAGGCGCGCCCGATATCATTCTGGGGTTGTGCGCGAACATACGGGAAAATGGAAAGGAAACACCGCTCACGCCTGCCAAGCGGCGGGCCGTCCTCGAAGCCAATCAATCCATGGCGCGCGGCGCACTGCGGGTACTCGCGGTGGCTTACCGGCCCATGCCGCGCCTTCCCGAGACATTGGACCCGGACCGCGTCGAACAAAAAATGGTTTTTGTCGGATTGCTGGGGATGATCGATCCGCCGCGGCCCGAGATTAAAAGCGCGATCCAGTTGGCGCGGCAAGCCGGTTTAAAGACGGTAATGGTCACCGGCGACTATCCCGAGACGGCGCGGGCGGTCGCCGAACAGATCGGCTTGATGGGATCCGGGCGTCGCATCCTGGCGGGATTGGAACTGGACAAGTTATCGGTTGGGGGCCTGGCCGATCTTGCCGATCAGGTGGACGTTTACGCCCGGGTCTCCCCGCAGAACAAGGTGCAAATCGTCGAAGCCCTGCGCTCCCGCGGCCACGTGGTGGCCATGACCGGCGACGGGGTCAATGACGCGCCAGCGCTCAAGCGCGCGGATATCGGCGTGGCCATGGGCATTACCGGCACCGACGTATCCAAAGAAACCGCCGACATGGTGCTGACCGACGACAATTACGCCAGCATCGTGGCCGCCATCGAGGAAGGGCGGATCATCTATTCCAATATCCGCAAATTCGTCTACTACCTCGTCTCTTGCAACATCGGCGAGATTCTGATTGTGCTGCTTTCCATGCTGGGAGGGCTCCCATTACCGCTCCGGCCGATCCAGTTGCTCTGGTTGAACCTGGTGACCGACGGCGCGCCGGCGCTCGCGCTGGGCCTGGAAAAAGGCGAGCCCGATATCATGCAGCGGCCGCCTCGTCCCGCCAAGGAGCCGGTCATCAACCGCGAGATGCTCCTTGGAGTGGCGGTCCAGGCTGTGGTCATGACCACCGCAATGCTCGCTGCGTTCCTGTACGGCCTTCACCGCTACCCCGACAACCTGGCCGGAGCCCAGACGGTGGTCTTTACCGCAATCATCATTTCCGAACTTCTGCGAGCGTTCCCCGTGCGCTCCGAGCGGTTGTCCATTTTCAAAATCGGCTTTTTGACCAATCGCTGGATGCTGCTGGCGGCCGGCAGTTCGCTGCTGCTGCTCCTGGCGGTAATTTACATTCCGTTTTTCGATCCCATCTTCAGCACCGTCGCGCTGGATGGATGGGATTGGCTGGTGCTGCTCCCGCTGGCGTCGGCATCCGCGGTTGCCGCCGAGCTCCTGAAGTGGATTTACCGGATCCGCGCCCGGAGAATACCCCGGGAGGGAGTCCGCGCCTAGAATCACAAGAGCCGGGGACGCCGACCCCGGCTCTCGAAAAGGAGGAGAAGAAGAGAGAGTTGCCCTTCTGGTTTTTAGAATAGCATATCCCAGATTAATATTCACTTCAGACACTGTGCGGAAACCCTACGATTTGCCTACGCTGGGATGAAATTCGACGTTATTAACCAGTTGTTAATCGTTATAATCGCTTTGCTTCGGATACGGGCGGCTGCAGAATGAATCTTCTCTTAATCCTGCTTTCATTTTTGCCCTTTGTGCTCATCCTGTTCCTGATGCTCGGGTTGCGCTGGAATCTGACGCAGACCGGACTCGCGGCCTGGGGATTGACCTTCCTCCTGGCAGTGTCGGCATTCGGAGCCGGTATTCCTTTAATAGCTGTCTCGCAGGCCAAGGCGTTGTTCCTAACGCTTGATGTTCTGTATATCGTCTGGGGAGCGCTGCTCTTCTATGGTGTTTGCGAGGAAGCCGGAATTGTCCAGGCTATCGGGTTGGGGTTTATCCGCGCCATCCCTTGGAAGAACCTGCGCGCGCTCACCTTGGCTTGGGCATTTGCTTCCTTTCTGCAGGGAGCCGGCGGGTTCGGCGTGCCGGTGGTTATCACGGCCCCGCTGCTTCTGGAAACTGGTTTCTCCCCGCTGCAGGCTGTGCTCCTCCCGAGCATTGGCCATGCGTGGGCGGTGACTTTCGGATCGCTTGGGACATCCTTTCAAGCGCTGATGACGGCGAGCGGCCTTCCGGCGGGAGCGCTTGCCGGACCATCGGCGATCCTCCTGGGAGGCGTATGCCTGCTCAGCGGCTTGATGATCGGCATTCTGGCTTCGGGGCGCAGCGAGTTTTTCCGAATCCTCCCGGTAATCATCGCCGCCGGGTTGGTCATGGCGGGTGTCCAATACCTGCTGGCCGTTTCCGGGTTTTGGCAGATCGGTTCCCTGGGTGGGGGGTTGGCCGGGTTGGGCGCGATCTTCGCCATCGTCTGGCTCGCTGGACGGAGGCAAGCCCACGTTTCTCAGCCGCCGGACCGAAAGTTTCTATGGGGGCTTGCGGGATACGGCCTGCTGATGGCCGTCATCCTCTGCGCGCAATGGATTCCGCCGTTGCACGCGGCGCTGCAATCCGTCCAGTGGCGGACGGCCTTCCCGCAAACCTCCACCTCTCTTGGTTTTGTCGCGGCGGCTGAAGAGAGCAAAGGGATTGCGCCGCTCGGCCATCCCGGCGCATTGCTGGTGTACGCCTCGGTTGCGGCCGCCTTGCTTTTTGGATTGCTGGGATTTCTGCAAAAGTCGTCGTCGCAAACCATTCTCCGAAATACGGTCCGGCGTGCGGTTCCGGTATCGATAGGCATTTTTCTGATGGTCGGCATTTCGACGATCTTCTCGCAAGCCGGAATGATGGCCCAGCTGGCGGAAGGGGTCGGCGTGGCGATGGGCGGCGCTTTCCCGGCGGTCGCTCCCTGGCTGGGCGCCATGGGCGCGTTCTTGACCGGAAGCAATACCAATTCCAATCTGTTGTTTGCCCCGCTCCAGCAACGTATGGCGCAGACGCTGGGATTGCCGGAGAAGATACTGCTGGCCGCTCAGACGGGCGGCGGAGCGGTGGGTTCGGTCATCTCGCCCGCCAAAGTGGGGCTCGGCTCCAACTCTTTGCCCGGCAGCCCCGGCGAAGGCGAGGTCATGCGCAGCCTGCTGATACCGATCGCGATTCTGTTGATCGCTCTGAGCATTGGCACGCTGTTGATGCTTTGATTCCGTTTTATCCCGCTTTCGCGGGATGAGGAATAACCTGCAGCTTGCCCCGCTTTCTTCATTTCTAGAAGATGTAGAAAGCGGGGCTTGATGTACAAGTTCATGGGGGTTGCGCTCCTTGATACCGCGCGGTCGTTTATTTACCAATTTCTACACATTATCTACTATCCCATCCACCCTCTCCCCGCGAATAAATTAATACTCCCGTGGAATCTGGTTCCTACTCCCTCCTTCCCGTATCACGGGAAGGAGGGAGTAGGAGGGTGAGAGAGGATGGGATGGAAAACCTGCTGCATAATGACAAAACCCAATTCCTTTGCAGCCTGCAAGCGGAAAACTGGATTGTCGTGTCGGGTCGGTTCCGCTCCTCTTTTTATGGAAGAGATTGCGGCGTGGAAAGGAACTTGATACGATTACCGGCTGTGAATATTCCTTTGCGTTGGCTTTCTTTTTGGGGGAAAAGGAAGCGGGATACCGAAGGAGGCAGAATCCATTTCATGGAAATCGCAATTCAAAGCCGACCCCTTGCCATGGCTTCTGGAAAGCGCATCGCCCGGTGTGCGGTATCTGGCGATGCGGGACATTCTTCGGGCGCCGCGCGATAGCGCCGAGTTACGCGCCGCTCGCAAGAAAGCCTACCAGGAAGGGCCCATCGCGGTCGTTCTTTCCGAAATGGACGCGTCGGGCTATTGGGTCAAACCCGGGCCCGGCTACAATCCCAAATACCGGTCGACGGTGTGGGCGATCATCCTGCTGGCCCAATTGGGAGCGTCGATCGGGGAAGACAAGCGTATTTCCATAGCATGCTCGTACCTAATGAGCCATGCCCTAACGCCCGCTGGTCAATTCACGCTCACGGGAGCGCCGTCCGGCACGGTCGACTGCCTGGAGAGCAACCTCTGCTGGGCGTTGCTCGAACTCGGATATGTCTCCCGCGCTTCTTGGGAATGCGTTCGAATGGATGAGCCGAAGCGTCACCGGCGAAGGTGTAGCGCCGCTCGGTGGCCGCGGGGAGCCCGTTCGCTACTATGCCGGCAAATGCGGTCCCACCTTTGCCTGCGGCGGCAACAACAAGTTGTCTTGCGCCTGGGGTGCGGTGAAAGTCATGCTGGCGTTGGGCGCGCTGTCAAAAATCCTGCGCACGCCCCTTGCAGCCCGGACCATCAAACGCGGCGCAGATTTCCTGCTAAGCGTAGATCCGGCGTCGGCACTTTACCTCGCCGGCTACAGTAAAAAGCCGAACTCCAGCTGGTGGAAATTCGGTTTCCCCGTATTTTATGTCACAGACGTTCTGCAGAACGTCGAGGCGCTGATTGCGCTAGGATTCGGCCGCGATCCTCGCCTGGCCAACGCTATAACCGCAATCCGCGAAAAACAAGACGACAAGCGACGGTGGCTGCTCGAGTATGATTATGCCGGCAAGACCTGGGCGGATTTCGGTCCGAAGAAAGCGCCCAACAAGTGGGTTACACTACGGGCCGTGCGGACGCTGAGAAATGTCCCGGCTTGAAGCAACCGGTGACGCTCCGGTGAACCCGGATCGGAATGGATCATCGGGACGGTGATAAGGTAATCCAATTCCATGGAGGAAAAAATTTTCATTCTCGTCACGGAATCTTTTCCTGCGGACGTTTTGGAGCGGCTGCAGACGGTCTCGCCGCGGCTGGAGTTCCACGTTCATCCCGCGCTCAAGCCCGAAGAAGCCCCGCCGGTTCTCATGGCGCGGGCGGAGGTGCTGTATACCTTGCGGGTCGTTCCCAAGCCGGAACAGGCGCCGAACTTGAAATGGATCCAGTTCCACATGGCCGGATTGGATCACCTGCCGCTGCGGACGCTCCTGGACCGGGGCGTGCAATGCACATCGCTTTCGGGCGCGGCGGCGCCGCAAATGGCCGAGTACGTGGTGATGATGCTGCTGGCCTTGGGCCATCGCCTGCCCGCACTGGTGCGCTCCCAATCGGAGCGCGAGTGGCCGCGGGAAAAATGGGAACGATTCCGCCCTCACGAATTGCGCGGGGCGACGGTTGGCATCGCCGGATATGGAAGCGTGGGGCGCGAGGTTGCGCGACTCTGCAAGGGCTTCGGCGCGCGGATATTGGCGACGAAGCGCAATGTAAGGTATCCGGAAGATCCGGGGTATACCGCGGAAGGTCTCGGCGATCCGGAGGGAAGAATTCCCGCGCGCATCTATCCGCCGCAGTCATTGCACCGGATGTTGGAAGAATGCGATTTCGTGGTGATCAGCGCGCCACTCACGGAGAGCACGCGCGGGTGGTTCGGCCCGGAGGCCATCGCGGCGATGCGCGACGGCGCCTGCCTGGTGGATATCTCGCGCGGCGGCATAGTGGATGAGGAAGCGCTGCGGAAGGCGCTGCGGGAGGGAAAACTCGGCGGAGCCGCGCTTGATGTTTTCGCCCAGGAACCTTTGCCGGAGGAAAGCGACCTTTGGGATACTCCGGGCCTGCTCCTCTCGCCGCATATCGCCGGAAATTCGCCCAAGTACGACCTGCGCGCGGCGGACCTGTTTGCTGAGAACCTGCGGCGTTATCTGGGGAATCAACCGCTGCTCAACCGGTTCGATCCGCGGGAGGGATATTAGCGTATGGGAACGATCCGGGGCGTGATTTTCGATTACGGGTCGACCCTCATCACCTTCGACGGCGATTGGGCCGAGGTCCGCAAGCAGGCGCACCATGCCCTCCTGGAGGAGCTCCGCGGCGACGGGGTGGAACCGCGCGAATCCTCCTTCCTGGACCGGTTGGCGCGCAAGTTCGACGAGTATGAACGCAAACGCCTGCTCGATCACATCGAGACCACATCCACCGCGGTGCTGGTGGAAACCCTTCAGGCCGAGGGCGTGCCACCGCAGCCGTTGAGCCGGATCCAGCGCTCGCTGCGCGCAATGTACACGGTGTACGAATCGCATTGGAAACTCTTTCCCCAAACGCAAAGCGCACTGCGGAAGATCCGCGGTCTGGGTTTGCGTATGGCGATGCTTTCCAACGCCTCGGACGAAGCCAACGTCCGGCGGATGCTGGCCAATCATAAGCTAGAAAAAATTTTCGACCCGATCGTCATCTCCGCCGAGATCGGCATCCGCAAGCCGGATGCAGGCGCGTTCCAGCCCATCCTCAAAGCGTGGGGTTTTCCGGCGTCGCAGATCGTGATGGTCGGGGATCAGCTGGGGATGGATATTCTCGGAGCCAAAAACCTCGGCATGCGGACCATCTGGCTGTGCACGGAGGAACAATCGCCGACCAACCGGCCGTTCCTGGGAAAGGTCTCGGCCGACGCCCAGGTGAAAACCATCGGCGAGGTGGCCGCGATCCTGGCGCATTGGAAAGGGCCGGGTAAAAAATGAGTCTGTCGTATTGGGACGGCGCCTACCGCACCGGGCGTAAAATCTGGGGTGGTCAGCCCAGCGAGATTGCCCGGGTGATGGGAATGTTTTTCGAAAAGGAGAAGATCCCAACCAGCGGAAAGCGGATGCTGGAAATCGGATGCGGATACGGCCGCGACGCACTGTACTTTGCCGACCGGTGGAAGGTCATCCTGGTGGGCATAGATCCTTCCGGGCAGGCGATTGAAATGGCGCGGGCGGGCCTGACCGCGAAGAACCGTCGAAGGGTGGAATTTCGCACGGAGCGCTTTCAGGATGTGACGGAAGGATCGTTCGATCTGGTATACGCCGCCAATCTGTACCAGGTTCTTTCCCCGGAAGAGAGAAATCAATTTTGCCGTGCGGCCCCTGCGTGGCTCGCCCCAGGGGGCTTGCTGCTCCTGGGCGGACTCTCAAGCCGCGATCCGGAGCACGCCGGCAATGGAAACGAGATTTCCACGAGCACGGTTTCCGGGGAGGAGAAATTTCACCTTCACCTGAGCACGCGCAAGGAATTGGAAGCGGACTTTCGGAGTTTGGGTATTCGCGCGCTGTTTGAGCACGAATTCCTCGAGCCGAGGGCGGAGGGTGAACCGCATCACCACATCGCCTGGATTCTCATCGGCGCACGAAAGACTTAGCAGGCTGCGGAAAAAGTCCGGATTTGTCATTGCGAGCCCCGCCCCGGCTTCGTCGGGCGAGGCCGGGGCTTCGCTCCCTTCCCCCGAAGAACACGAGGGCAGGCGGTCGCTCGCAATGACAGCCTTCTTGTTTTCCGCATCCTATCAGTAAAATTCTCCCGACGGGTTGCGGAAGAAGTGGAAAGATATGACTGAAAATCTGGAGTTAGAAAAGAAGCAGCAGGCGCTGCAGCAGATACTGCGCGAGCTCGGCTCTGTGATGGTAGCGTATTCCGGCGGCGTGGACAGCAGCCTGCTGCTTTGGGAGGCCGTGCAGGCGCTCGGGCCGGGCAAAGTCACCGCCGCGACGGCCCAAAGCCCGATCTATATTGAACAGAACGAGGAAACGCTCGGCGAGCTTCCCCGCTCGCTCGGGGTGCGGCACATTTTTCTTCAGGCGAATCAGATTGAGGACGAGGCGTTTGTGCACAATCCGCAGGATCGATGCTACTATTGCAAACGCGGTGTGTTGGGCTCGCTGACAGAATATACGCGGAAGGAGAAGATCGCCTGGATCGTGGAAGGTTCGAACCGCGATGATCTGGGCGATTACCGGCCGGGAGAGCGCGCGGTGAAGGAAGCCGGCGCGCGCAGCCCGCTGCGTGAGGCGGATCTGGGCAAGGCGGAAATCCGCGAGCTCGCGCGCCGCGCCGGGCTGGCGAATTGGAACAAGCCCGCTGAATCATGCCTGGCGGCGCGATTCCCTTACGGCGCGCGGATCACGCTGGAAAGCTTGAATCGCGTGCGGGCGGCGGAAATGGGGATCCATGCACTGGGTTTTGTCGTCGTCCGCGTTCGGGATTATCAAACCATGGCGCGGGTGGAAGTTCTTCCGGAGGAAGTTTCCCGCCTGGCCTCCCCGGAGATTGCCGCAAAGGTTGTGGCGGTCCTGCGCGCGGCCGGGTATCAATATATCTCGGCCGATCTGGAGGGGTACCGACGGGGGAGTTTGAATGAGACACTCAAGCCAGCGAAGGAAATGCGGGATGGACACTGAACGCATTCGCGTTTTATTGGAAGAGGTGCGCACGGGGAAGACCGGCGTGGAGGATGCGTTTGCACGCCTGAAGGATCTGCCCTACGAGGACATGGGTTTTGCCCAGATCGATACGCACCGCGCGCTCCGGAAGGGATTCCCCGAGGTGATCTTCTGCCCAGGGAAAACAACCGAACAGATCGTCGCCATCTTCGAGCGGTTGGCCAAGCATGAGGAGCGGGTGATGGCGGCGCGGATGCCCCCCGGTGATGCCGAAGCGGTGCGGAAGAAATTTCCCGCGGCAGTCTATCACCCGGAGGCGCGGATTTTGGTTCTGGGCGGGAATGCGCCGCAGACGGGGAAGGGGACGGTGCTGGTGGTCAGCGCCGGCACGGCCGATATCCCTGTGGCCGAGGAAGCGGCCGTCACCGCCGAAACGCTGGGAAGCAAAGTCGAGCGGCTGTTCGATGTGGGCGTGGCCGGCATTCACCGCCTATTCGATCGCAGGGAAAATCTATTCTCGGCCAATGTGCTGGTGGTCGTGGCCGGGATGGACGGCGCGTTGCCGAGCGTCGTCGCCGGTTTGGTCAGCCGGCCGGTGATCGCGGTTCCGACGAGCGTCGGTTACGGCGTTTCCTTTGGCGGCGTGGCGGCGCTCCTGACCATGCTGAATTCCTGCGCACCGGGGGTCACTGTGGTCAACATCGACAACGGTTTCGGGGGCGGATACACCGCGCATTTGGTTAATCAATAGTTGCGGACCCGGGGAAATAAATTATCCGATGAGGAGGGACCGGAATCGACGCGGGGAAACCATAAAACCATGGCAAAGATAGCCTATCTTGATTGTTTTTCCGGCATCAGCGGCAATATGGCGCTCGGTGCGTTGCTCGACTGCGGCCTCCCGGAGGATGCCTTCCGCCGGGAATTGGATAAGATCGGAGTTGGCGGTTATCGATTGGAAATACGCGAGGTAGTAAAAACCGGGTTGCGCGGGCTGTTTGTGGATATCCGCGTTGAGGAGAAGCAACCGCACCGGCACCTTGCGGATATCGAAAACATCATCCGCTCCAGCCCATTGGCGCCGCGCGTCCGCGAGCGAAGCCTGATCGTATTCCAAAAACTTGCCCAGGCTGAGGCCAGAGCACACGGCGAGCCGGTGGAGAAAATTCACTTCCACGAGATCGGCGCGGTGGATGCCATCCTGGACGTCGTCGGCACCGCTATCTGCCTGGAGATGCTCGGAGTGGAGAAGCTCTTTTCCTCCGTGATCCATATCGGCGCCGGAACGGTGCAAACGGCGCACGGACTTCTGCCCGTCCCCGCGCCGGCAACCGCCGAACTGCTCAAGAGGTTCCAAGTTTACGGGCGCGACGTAGACGCCGAGCTGGTCACCCCGACCGGCGCGGCGCTGATCGCCGCCCTGGCTGAGCCCGCCCCCGACGCTCCGCCGATGACCATCGAGCGCGTGGGATACGGTGCGGGATCGAGCGATCTGCCGTGGGCCAACCTGCTGCGTGCGACCGTCGGCGAACAGACACAACCGGCTCTCCGCGGCGACCGGGTAATGATCGTGGAAGCAAATATTGACGACATGAACCCCCAGTTCTACGAGCATGTGGCGGAACGGCTGTTCGAAGCCGGTGCGGTCGACGTTTTCCTGACGCCGATCCAGATGAAGCGCAATCGCCCGGCGGTGACGCTAAGCATGATGGTGGACGAATCGAAATTGGACGAGGCGCTTGGAATATTATTCTCGGAAACGACTACAATTGGAGTGCGTATGCATCCGGTGGAGCGGCGCAAGCTGGACCGCGAAGAAGCTGCCGTGGAAACCCCCTTCGGCCCGGTGCAAGTGAAAATCGCCAAACTGAACGGACGGGTGATGAACATGGCGCCGGAATACCGGGATTGTCTGCGGATCGCGAAAGAAAAGAACGTCCCGCTGAAAGACATCTACCAGGCGGCATTGGCCGCGGCAGTCGAGCGGAAGAAATAGGCCACGGATTACACGGATGGATTTATCGGTGTAATCCATGCTTTATCCGTGTCATCCGTGGTAATAAAGCGACAATCGGAGGTGGAAGTGATGTTCAAGAAAAAACCGCAACCCCAGACTCCCGAACCGACGGCAGACGTTGTTATGTATTGCACAGAGTGGTGCCCCGGCTGCCGTTCGGCGCGTGCCTTCTTGAAAGAATACGAAATCGAATACGTCGAGGTGGATATTTCCAAGGATCGTGCCGCCGCGGCCCGCGTGCGCGGATGGGCCGACGGAAACGAAACCACTCCTACCTTCAACATCCGCGGGACGATCGTTGTGGATTGGGATAAGCGAAGGGTGGCGCAGTTGCTGGGATTGGATTGATCCTTATCGGTCATCCATAAAGAACACAAAGGACACGAAGAAATTAAAAATCTTCGTGTCCTTTTTTCTTCGTTCCCGCCGTGAAATAAAAGGGTTTTACTCACGGAACACCCATGCTATACTTCCGCCCGTGGACCTTTTTGACCACGCGCTGGCGGAACGGATGCAACGCGAGGCGCCGCTGGCGGCGCGAATGCGCCCGCGTACGCTGGGCGAGTTCGTGGGGCAGGACGACATCATCGGTCCGGGAAAACTCCTCCGCCGGGCGATCGAATCCGACCGATTGTTTTCCTCCATCCTCCTTTGGGGTCCTCCCGGAAGCGGCAAAACTTCGCTGGCGCAAATCATCGCCGGAACCACTAAATCGCATTTCGAAACCCTCAGCGCGGTGCTGGCCGGCGTGGCCGAACTGCGCCGCGTGATCGCCCAAGCCACCGATCGACGCAAGCACAACGGCATTCGCACCATCCTTTTTGTGGACGAAGTCCACCGCTGGAACAAGGCCCAGCAGGACGCGCTCCTTCCGCACGTCGAAAACGGCGCCATCGTTCTGATCGGCGCGACGACGGAGAATCCGTATTTCGAAGTGATCGGCGCGCTGGTTTCACGCTCGCGCGTCTTCCAGATGCGGCCGCTCTCGGGCGGCGACGTGCGCCGCCTGATCCGACACGCGCTGGAAGACCCCGAGCGCGGTTACGGCGGACGCAAGGTGCTGCTAGATGCGGAGGCGGAGGCGCACCTGGTGGACGTGGCCGGCGGCGACGCGCGCAATGCGCTCAACGCGCTCGAGCTGGCGGTCGAATCCACCCCGCCGGGGGACGACGGCGCGACCCGCGTGACCCTCGCCGTGGCGCAGGAATCCATCCAGCGCCGGGCGCTGCTCTACGACCGCGACGGCGACGCACACTACGACACTATCAGCGCGTTTATTAAATCCCTGCGCGGTTCCGACCCGGACGCGGCGTTGTATTGGATGGCGCGCATGCTCTACTCCGGCGAAGATCCGCGTTTCATCATCCGCCGCATGCTGATCCTGGCCGGGGAGGATATCGGCTTGGCCGATCCGAACGCGCTGGTCGTCGCGAGCGCCGCAGCCCAGGCCTTCGATTACGTCGGTTTGCCGGAAGGAATTTACCCGATGGTCGAAGCGGCGCTGTACCTCGCGACCGCGCCCAAATCCAACAGCGCCTTGGCATATTTCCAGGCGTACGAGACGGTGGAGAAGCAGGGGATCACCGAAGTGCCGGACCACTTGAAGGACTCCAACCGCGATGCGAAAGGGCTGGGTCACGGCGAAGGGTACGTTTATCCGCACCAGCACGAGGAACATCATGTCGGCCAGCAATATCTGCCGGACGCGCTGCAGGGAACGTATTTCTACAAGCCGACGGGGATTGGCAACGAAGCCGCAGTGGCGGAACGGCTGGCGCGCTGGCGCCGGGCGCAGGAAAAAGCGCTGGGCGTAACCGAAACCACCACGCTTCCCACCCCGACCCACGAGGAAGCGGAATCGATCAAACGCAAAATGGGATTTCGGAATTCATCCTAATCCTTTGTTTTACATTTCACCGGTGAATTCCGGATGCGCTTTTCTACCATGCAGAGAATTCAGGAACCAGCGAGAAGATGACTGTTCTCTCCTTCCCCGACGATTTCCTGTGGGGCACGGCCACTTCCGCCTACCAGATTGAGGGCGCGTGGAACGAGGACGGCAAGGGGCCGTCGGTCTGGGATCGGTTCGCGCATCAACCGGGCCGCGTCGTAGGGAACCAGAACGGCGACACGGCCTGTGATCATTACCACCGCTGGCGGGAAGACCTCGACCTCATCAAAGAACTCGGGCTGAAAGCTTACCGCTTTTCCATCTCCTGGCCGCGGGTGATGCCGGCCGGAAAGGGAAAGGTAAACGCGCCGGGATTGGATTTTTACGACCGGTTGGTGGACGGCTTGCTCGAGCGCGGGATCGAACCATTCCCGACCCTCTTCCATTACGATCTCCCCCTCGCGTTGCACGAGAAGGGCGGTTGGACCGAGCGCGACACTGCTTCCGCGTTTGGAGAATACGCCCGCGTGCTGGCGGACCGGCTGGGCGACCGGGTGACCTGGTGGATTACAATTAACGAGCCGCAGATCGTTGCGTTGCTGGGTTACCTCGCCGGAATGCACGCACCCGGCGTGCGAAGCCCGCGGGCGATGGTGCGCGCCGCGCACACGCTGCTCCTGGCACACGGCGAATCGGTGCGCGCCATTCGCAGCACGGCGAAGCGACCGGCGCGGATCGGCATCGCACTCAACCTTGCGCCCGTGCATCCGGTAAGCGGCCGGGCAATCGACCGCCAGGCGGCGGAAAATTTCGACATCATCTCCAACCGAATGTACCTCGATCCGATCCTGCGCGGCGCTTATCCACCCAATCTCTGGCGGTATTTCCGGCCATTCGCGCCGGCGATCCGGGACGGGGATATGCAAAAGATCGCCGAGCCGATCGATTTCCTGGGAGTAAATTATTACACGCGCGTCGTCGTCGCCGGCAGCCGCTTGATCCCCTTCCTGGGCGGGCGCATGGTCAAACCGGAAGGGGGAGAATATTCCGACGTGGGATCGGAGACCTATCCGGAAGGTTTGGGGGAGTTGCTCGATCGGATCTGGACCGATTATCACCCGGCAAGGTTGCTGGTCAGCGAAAACGGCATCGCGGTGAAAGATGTCCCCGATACCGCCGGCGCTGTTGACGATCCCGTGCGGATATCCTATCTCCGGGGTCACCTGGCCGTGCTGCATAGAACGATTCAAAAAAAGGTTCCCGTAATCGGATATTTTATCTGGTCGCAAATGGATAATTTCGAGTGGTCGCTCGGATATGGCAAACGGTTCGGTCTGGTCTACATCGATTTTGCCACCCAGCAGCGGATCCGGAAATCGTCCTTCCATTGGTATGCTGAAGTGATCCGACGGAATGGATTGGAGGATATGCGGTGACCGTTATCCTTTTGGTCCGGCATGGGGAAACGGACTGGCTCGGCGAAAAGCTGGCCGGCCGTCTTCCGGATATCCATCTCAATGCCAAGGGCCGTGCGAACGCGGAGTTGCTTTCCGCCATGTTGCAGCCGCTTTCGCTTGCGGCAGTCTATTCCTCGCCGCTCGAACGGGCGATGGAAACGGCGGAACCGACCGCCCGCGCCTCCGGAAAATCCATCGTCCGCTGCGAGCTGCTGCAGGAAGTGGATTTTGGGGATTTAGCCGGCAAAGTTTTTTCGGATTTGCGCGAGATGGATCTCTGGAAGCTTGTGCACAGCAGTCCGGAGGAGGTGAGGTATCCGGGCGGCGAAACCCTGGTCGAGGCGCAGGCGCGGGCCGTGCGCGTGGTCGAGGATATCCACGCCCAGTATGAAACCGGAACGATTGCCCTGTTTACGCATTCCGATACCATCCGGTTGGCAGTAGCCCATTTTCTTCAGATGCCGCTTGCTGCGTATCATGCGCTGGTGACGGATCCGGCGTCGGTTTCAGTCTTATACTATGCAAAGAAGGCCATTCATCTAGGAGGCCTAAACCTTCCGGCCGGATCGCTGTTGAAAGTAAAACCGGAATGATCTGTTTTCGAGGAACGCCATGCCAGAAGCTCATTATGAAATTCGCCCGGTAGACCGAATCACCGTCGGCGCAGTCGGAAAGCCCGGAAAGCGGGTATTCTACCTGCAGGCCGCCGGAACGGGTACCCAATTGACCCTGGGGTTGGAAAAGGAACAGGTCCAGATGCTCGCGCTATCAGTCGAGCAGTTCCTGAACGATCTGCAACAGCGATTTCCCAACCTGGCTGAACCGGACGACCGTTACGAAGAGTCGGAAATGCAACTCGAGCCGCCCCTCGAGCCGGAGTTTCAAATCGGCACAATGGGCTTGGGATACGACGACCGTGAGGATCGGCTGTTGCTGGTCCTGCGCGAAGCGGTGGAGGAAAGCGAACCGAAAGAGAACGCCGCGGAAGTCTCGCTATGGTGCACGCGCGACCAGCTGCAGCGGCTATCGAAATGGGGGGTGGAACTTGCGCGGCGCGGGCGGCCCATCTGCGGGAATTGCGGCCGCCCGATCGATCCGGAAGGACACTTTTGCCCGCGCAAAAATGGACATAAAACTTAAACCGTCGCAGCGCCTGGTGGAAACCGATGTCGCCCTTGGGATTCTCCGCGAGGGCAAGGCCGAATTGCGCGGGCTTTTCCGCCTGGGCTCCAACGACACGTTCCTTTGCGAAATGCGTTCGCCCCGCGGCGCACTGCCGACTGTTTACAAACCGACACGCGGAGAACGGCCGCTGTGGGATTTTCCGGACGGAAGCTTGGGGATGCGGGAAGCCGCCGCTTTCGAGACGGCTCGCTTCCTCGGATGGGATTTCGTCCCGCCCACGGTGTTCCGCGCGGAGGGGCCGCTCGGTCCGGGATCTTTCCAGGAATACATCGATCTGGATTTCGAACAAAATTACTTTGTCTTGCGGGAGCGGGAGCCAGATGCCCTGCGGCGGGTGGCGGCGTTTGACATTCTCATCAACAATGCCGATCGCAAAGCCCTCCATGTCGCGTGCGACACCTTCGGCCGGATCCGGCTGATCGATCACGGGGTGTGTTTCCACCGGGAGTGGAAATTGCGGACGGTGATCTGGGATTTTGCCGGAGAAGAGCTGCCGCAGGAAATTATTGATGTACTGGATCGACTGTTGACATCGATAACTGAGCCACGGCTCAATGCCGGAAGGCTGGGCGCCCCGTTCCAATCCGGAGAAAAAAGTGGCGAGTGGGGGGGAGGATACCTTCCGACCGGCGGACCGGCAGGCGGATTGCGCGCAGCCCTCGCGCCGCTTCTAAGCGCCGAAGAAGTGGCGGCTGTGGAATCCAGAGCTCATGTACTTCGGGACGAACGGCGTTTTCCCCACCCGGGTCCCGGAATTTCCGTCCCCTGGCCGATCTGGGCGTAGTAAAGACCGCGTTAATTTTTTTACATTTCGGAAGAAAAGTGTATAATTACAGCTAATTACATGATGGATTGCTTTCGGACTTGCTCCGCAAAGAGTTATAATTTCATAATATTCAGGGCATGTTCGACTTTCGACGGTCGGAGAGGGGGAGTACATGATTTATCCGGCTTATTATTCGGGGATAATCGAGAGACGTTAAAATGGAATTCAGTCAGTGGATCAGGGAGGACGGGATCCTTAATATCTCCCCTTCGGTGGAAGGGGAGGATTGGTATGCTTCAAAGGTATTGAAAGTCGGTCGGAAATCCTTCTGGATCGAACCACCCAAAAGAAAAAACGAGCCGCTCGCCATGGAGAGCGGTTCCGAAATTCGGATCAACGTACCGTCCGGGCAGGGGTTATTTCTTTTTTCGTCCCGGGTATTGGGGGAAGCCACAGAGTCCTCTCCGTCCGTAGAGCTGGAATATCCGCGAGAAATCACGCGCATGGAACGCCGAGCATACCCGCGCCTCCCGATCCGGCTGGAGACCTATTACGCGGAAATCCACGCCGGCACCGGAGAGCTCATCTTTTCCCGCTCGCTGGCTCTTGACCTCAGCGGGGGAGGCATCCGGCTGGAAACCCACCGGCCATTTCCGCAGGAAACCCTGGTTCGATTAAAGTTTCATATTCTGGTCGGCGACCAAGACGAGGAAGTTGTGGTCACAGGGCGGATTGCGCGCGCCATTCCCACGGAAGGCATGGGTAGAAACCAGGCGGGAGTGGAATTCCTCGACATTACACCGCAGCAGCAAAAATCGCTTGTTCAGTTTATCACTGGGAATTTGGATTGGGGGAGTGCTCAAGCTTGATACTCCGAGAGGAAAGAAAGGGAAGGAAATGGCCATTGACGCCGGACAATTGATCCAGGGGTTGATCAAGGGATTTCCACCGGAGAAAGCCGCCGGAATAAAAGCGGAAATCCAACTGCATTTGACCGGGGAAGGCGGAGGCGATTGGGTCATCCATATCGCTGATTCCAAAATCTCCGCTGACCCGGGAACGGCGCCCTCACCCAAGTTGACCATCACCGCCGGATTGGCGGATATTCTCGCCATTACGGAAGGCAAGCTCGGCGGCACAGCGGCTTTCCTGCAGGGCAAGATCAAGTTGAGCGGGGATACGGGCCTTGCCATGCGAATGGTCAGCCTGTTCCAGCACTCCTGATTCCTTTTCCAATGCAGCCTTCCATTCCCTACCGGTCGGGGTTCGTCGCCGTCGTCGGCCGTCCCAACGTGGGAAAATCCACGTTGCTCAACGCCCTTGTCGGTCAGAAGGTCGCGGGCGTTTCCCCTTGGCCGCAAACTACGCGGCGCCGGCAAATGGGCGTGCTCACGCTGCCCGACGCGCAAATTCTTTTTCTCGATACACCCGGGTGGCACAAGCCGAAAACCGCGCTCGGGGATGCAATGGTGCGTACTTCCCTCGCCGCCCTAACGGATGCGGACGCCGTGCTGTTTTTGGCCGATTTAACCCAGCCGGTGGACGAGGGGGACCGCGAACTGGCCCGGAAGGTGGGGAAGCAAAAACGCGGGGAGGCGGTCGTTCTGGCGCTCAATAAGACCGACGCGGTAACCGCCGTCGTCCGCGAGGAACGCGGGGCGGAATATCGATCGCTTCTTCCGGAAGCTGTCAGTTGTTTTATTTCCGCCCGCGACGGCGACGGTCTGGAAGAATTGCAGAAAGAAATCGTCGCCCGCCTTCCGGAGGGTCCGATGCTCTATCCGGAAGAGGAAGTCACCGATTATTCGGAACGTGAGATCGTCGCCGACCTCATCCGCGAGGCGGCGTTGCAGAATTTATGGGCGGAGGTTCCACATGGCGTCGCGGTCCGCGTCGACCAGTACAAGGAACGCGGGGCGGAAGGGGCCTACATTGAAGCGACGATCTTCGTGGAGAAGGAATCCCACAAAGCCATCGTCATCGGCAAGGGCGGAGCGATGCTGAAGGCGATCGGCACCGAGGCGCGCAAGAAAGCCGAAAGCATGAGCGGGCGGAAGCTTTTTCTTCAGTTGCGAGTCAAGGTGCTTCCGGGATGGCGCAACCAGGAGGACGCCCTCCGGCGGCTGGGATATCTGCCGGAGAAAAAATAATTCCCATCCAACCCACGCGCAGTTTCCGAAACAAATTTCAATGGATTTCTCTTTTCATCTTTTTGCCCGATCCACGCCGTCCGGCGGCGCGAGACGCAGACTGGACCGGATCGGGAACTCAGGTTGTCGCATTCCCAAAAGTGACGCATAATTCCATTGTTGGATTACCCGCGGCCACTCGCGGCGCGTGCCGGAAAAGACAGGTGAAGGAGTTCTTATGGATAGGAACATAACCACGGAAGAGTATTCATCCCCATTCAGTTCGCGCTACGGATCGGTGCCGATGCGGCGGATATTTTCGGAAAAGAACCGCCGTCTGATCTGGCGCCAAATCTGGATCGCATTAGCTGAAGCCGAGCACAAGTTCGGTTTGGTCACGTCCGAACAGGTGGAGGATTTGCGGCTGCATGCGCCGGACGTTTCCATCGAGCGGGCGTTGGAAATCGAGAAGGAGATCGGCCACGACGTGATGGCCGAAGTGCGCGCTTTCGCCGAACTCTGCCCGGTGGGCGGCGGGATCATCCACTGGGGGGCAACTTCCGCCGATATCACCGACAACGCCGACGTGCTCCGGATGCGGGATGCGCTGGATTTGCTGCTAGACAAGCAGCGCTCCCTACTACAGGCGCTCGCCGCGCGGATCGAGCGCCACGCCGATCTGGTTGTGCTGGGCTACACCCATTTGCAGCCCGCCGAGCCGACCACGCTCGGCTACCGTCTGGCACTCTACGGGCAGGATGTGCTCGAACACTGGCAGGAAATCCGGCGGGTGCGGGATGGCCTGCGTGGCAAGGGGATGAAAGGCGCCGTGGGGACTGCCGCGTCATACGGTGAAATCCTCAGCGGTAAAAATGTCTCTCCCGATATGATCGACGCGACGGTGATGGAATCGCTCGGGTTGAAGGCGTTTCCCATAGCATCGCAGACTTACCCGCGCATCCAGGATTACCGTGTGGTGTCGGCCCTGGCCGGGCTGGCTGCCAGCTTGCACAAGTTCGCCTTCGACCTGCGCATCATGCAATCGGCGGGGTTCGGGGAAGCGCGCGAGCCGATGGGCAAACGCCAGGTGGGGTCGAGCGCGATGCCGTTCAAGCGCAACCCGGTAAAAGCCGAGAACGTATGCTCGCTGGCCCGGTGGATTTCCGTCCTGCCGCAGGTGGCCTGGCAGAACGCCGCCCAGAATCTGATGGAACGCACGCTGGACGATTCAGCCAATCGGCGCAGCATGATTCCCGAGGCCTTCCTGGCGATGGACGAAATCCTGGAGAACATGACCCGCATTGTCGGCAACCTCGACGTCGACGAGGAAGGATGCCGGGCGAACCTCGACAAGTTCGGCGCATTCTCGGCCAGCGAGCGTGTCCTGATGGCGCTGGTGGCGGCCGGAGCGGACCGGCAACTGATGCACGAAAAGATCCGCGAGCACAGCCGAAAAGCCTGGGACGCGCTGCGCGGCGGCAGGCCTAACCCGCTCGGGGAATACCTTGCGGCTGACGCTGATATGCTGCGCCACCTGCAACCGGCGAAGATCCGCGAATTGATGGACGCCCATGCCTATGTCGGCACCGCGCCGGAACGCGCGCGGGAGATGGCGGAGACGATCCGTTCCGAATTGAAAAAGAAGGTTTCGGCGGGTTAAGGGGGTTCGCTCTCAGTCATTCCGAAGTTTTAGTAGAAGATCGGGGAATGGCAAACTGAGTGAGTCATTCCGAGGCCTTCGCAGAAGGCCGAGGAATCGCTGACTTATTGAGCGGGTGACTCCAGCAAGATAGTAAACGGCCCGTCATTTGTTAATTCAACCTGCATATGGGCGCCGAATGATCCCATTCGGGTCGGTACGCCGAGCCCAATTAGCCGTTGAACAAAAAACCGCACCAGCGGCTCGGCGATCTCCGGCGGCGCGGCATCGGTGAAAGAAGGCCTTCTCCCTTTGCGGGCGTCTGCATATAACGTGAACTGGGAAACCACAAGCGCTTCCCCCTGGATATCCTGAATCGACAAGTTGGTTTTTCCATCCCCGTCTTCGAAAATTCTAAGAAAGGCACACTTCTTAGCCAGGAAATCCGCCTCACGTTGACTATCCGCCGGACCAATCCCGAGCAGGATGAGCAACCCACGCCCGATCTCGGCGACGGTGTCGCTTTCGACGGAAACGCGTGCGTGGGTCACCCGTTGAATGACAAGGCGCATGAGCGGACTTTCAGGGAAGGTTTAACCTATCGATAACGGATTTCATGTCCGGTCGATTATTAAGAAAAGATAGAGACCATGGACCATAAAACCATGCCATGGTCAATGGTCCCTTGTCCATCGTCTGTTTTACGGCAGTCCAATCGCCTTCCGCACCTCGTCCATCGTTTGGTCGGCGATGGTGTTGGCGCGGCGGGCGCCGTCGGAGAGCACGTCCCAAACGTATTCGGGATTCTTTGCCAGTTCGGTGCGCTTTTGACGGAAGGCCGCCAGGTGGCGGTTGATGTTCGCCGCCAGGCATTTTTTGTCGTCGACGCATCCGAGCTTGGCGCTGCGGCAATCGGCCGCGATCTGTTCCACTTCCGCCTCGGATGTAAACGAGTGGTGCAAGGTGAACACGTTGCACACTTCCGGCCGCCCGGGGATGTTACGGTGCGTTCGTTGCGGATCGGTGACCATCGTCATCACCCGCGCCACCGTTTCCTCGTCCGTCAGCGCCAACTCGATGTGGTTGTTGAGGCTCTTGCTCATCTTCTGCGCCCCGTCAGTGCCGAGCACCTTGGGGTAGGTCGTGGTTTTCATTTGCGGTTCGACCAGCACCTGTTTGCCTACACGGAAGTTGAAAGATCGCACCACCTCGCGCGTAAATTCCAGATGGCTTTCCTGGTCGATCCCGACCGGAACCACGTCCGCCTTGTAGAGCGTGATGTCCGCCGCCATCAGGACCGGATAGCCCACCAGCCCGTAATTTATATTGTGCGGCTGCATGCGGGCCTTTTCCTTGAAGGTGGGCAGATCGGTGAGTTTGCCGAGCGGCGTGAACATCGAAAGGATCGTATGCAGTTCAGTCACCTGCGGAACATGGCTTTGGACGAAGACGATTGACTCCTCCGGACGGATACCCGCCGCCAGCCAATCGAGCGCCATCTCGGAAGTGTTCTCCCTAAGCTTGCCGAAATCTTCCATCGTGGTGAGCGCGTGTAGGTCCACGATGCAATAGACGCAATCGTAGTCCTCCTGGAGGGCTACATAATTTCTTATTGCGCCGAGATAGTTGCCCAGGTGCTGGCGGCCGGTGGGCCGGGCGCCCGAAAACACTCGTCCCTTTTTATTCGTCACGGTCTTCTTCCTTGATGATTCTGAAATATGTCACTCCGAACCCGAGCCGAAGGCGAAGGTGAGGAGTCGCGTCCTTCCATTAAAAACTCTTTTATTCGAATCCCCGGAAAGTGCTTCGGGAACCTCGCCTATTTCCATCTGCCTGATTCATGGAAGAGGAGATTCTCGGGAAGGAATTCCCGATATTTGGGTTTCCGACCGGCGATAAAGGTCAACCGCCGCCGTATTGTTTTCGGAAGATCGCCATCACTTCGCCGGGTTCGGCGTGCCGGCCGGTGGAAAGCTTGCTGTAAATCAGTTCGCCATCCACGCTCACTTCGAAGCGCCCCCCGTCGGATGGAATGATCCGGATGGCTGAGATCTTGGATTCGAATTCCTTTAACAAGTCGGCCGTCAGACCGACGGCCCGGTCGGTGTAATGTCAGACTGCACAATAGGTGATTTCCACTTTGACCATTTGACCTCCTGGATTCTTGCGGCGAAAGTATATCACGCGGTGCGGTCGCGCCGCGGTCAGGTTTCCAGCCGCACGATGGTCACGCCTTCGCCGCCTTCCTCCTCCGCGCCGGATTCCACCGCCGCCACTTGCGGATTCCCGCGCAGCACCTGGCGCACCGCGCTCCGCAGGCGGCCGGATCCCTTGCCGTGGATGATGCGCACCCAGGGCAATCCGGCCAGCGCCGCCGAATCAATGTATCGTTCGAGTTCGATCAATCCCTCTTCCACCATCTTCCCGCGCAGGTCGAGCTCGAGTCCCGGGCTGGGCTTGGCGGGGCGGACCGACGGGCGCGTATATTCGACCGCCGCAGCTTGCGCGGGGGCGGGGGGTTGATTGGATACGATGAAATCCCCGCGATCGGCGCGGATCCGCAGCGCACCGAGTTGGATCTCGTACTTGTCCTCCTCGCGGCCGGTGATCTTCCCGGACACGCCCAGACCCTTGAGCTGCACGGTCTCTCCGATGCGGGCCTCGCGGGCAGGTAAGATGGAAATATCGGGTTCCTTCTTTTCCGTATCGCGCTCGATCTTCTCTTCTAGATCACGCGCTTCGGCGGCGATCTGCTGCAGATCCTGTGCCGCGGCGCTTCCCGCCCGGCGGCGCAGGTCGCGCAATTGGTCCAGCAGATCTTCCAGTTCCTTGCCGGCGCGGGTCCGGGCTTCATCCAGGATGGCCTGGCGTTCCACGCCGATGGCGTTGAGCCGGTGGGCCAGCGTCCGTTCGCGCTCCAGTGCACGCGCGTTGAGCTTCTCGGCATCGGCGCGCTGGCGGCGGGCCGTTTCCCGCTCGCGCTGGATTTTTTCCAGCAAGCGGTCGGCTTCGAGGTCGCCCGCATCCACCATCGAGCGGGCTTCGGCGAGGATTTCATCGTTCAATCCGAGCCGGTGGGCGATCGCCAGCGCGTTCGAGCGGCCCGGAAGTCCCAGCACCAGGCGGTATGTGGGTTGCAACGTGCGCAGATCGAATTCCATCGAAGCATTTTCCGCGCCCGGTGTGTTGTAGGCGAACGCTTTAAGCTCGGGATAGTGGGTCGCCACGAGGGTCGGGATCCCGCGCCGCAACAATGCGGCGAGAATGGCGCGTGCCAGCCCCGAGCCTTCCTGCGGATCGGTCCCGGCGCCGAGTTCATCGAGGATCACCAGCGACTTCGGCGTGGCCGAAGCGAGGATGCGGATGATCTGCCCGACGTGCGCCGAGAAAGTGGATAGCG
>PLND01000037.1 GCA_003141675.1 Anaerolineae bacterium | reverse complement strand
AAAAATACGTCCGGAGCCCACTTCCGCACCGCGTCAACGATCCGGGGGGCATTAAGATCTTCAAATTCGAGGAACGGTAGATTACCCTCCTGCGCGAGCGAGTCCATCCGCGTGTATCCGCTGACGTTTGCGGAGCGCAGCGGACTCAGGCCGAGGATGCCGACTACGTTCATCCGGTTTCGGATGAGCGCCTGCAGCGTGCGGTAGGAACTGTTGACGCTTCCGGCCAGGATAATCGCCGGTCCGACAGTTTCCAGCATGGGAGGAACCTTATACCTTTTTGCCCGTCGGGGATTGGAGGAATTTTTCTTCGCCCAAGGTCATGACAGCGATTGTACGCCAGATGATCCACAAATCAAGTGCCAGCGAGCAATTTTCGACGTAGCGCGCGTCATACTGCCACCGTTCCGGCCAGGAGAGGTAAATGTTGCCGTTGATTTGCGCCAGCCCCGAAAGGCCGGGTTTAACCAGCAGCCGTTTGCGCCCGTTCTCGTCGTACTCGGAAAGCTGCCGTGGCAGCGCGGGCCGGGGCCCGACGACGGACATCTCCCCTTTCAACACATTCACCAGTTGGATGAGCTCATCCAGTTTATACCGGCGCAGGAATGTCCCCACGCGCGTCACATCCGGATCGTTCGAAAATATTTCGTGATCCGGTATCCGCTCAGCGTGGGTCATCGTGCGGAATTTAATCGCCGGGAAAATTTTCCCGTGCAGCCCCAGCCGGTCCTGGACGTAGAAGATCGGCCCCGGAGTTTCCAATCGGATGGCGACGGCGATGATCAAGAAGAATGGAAACAGGACGACAGTGGCGAGGATGGAAAGGAGAATATCCAGCAGCCGTTTTCCAAAGTGCCGGTAGAAACCCGCCGTGGGTGAAGCAACTTCAGACTTGGGCGACATAAGAGAGCGAAAGGAGGATCTGCCGAGAATTATTGGTCCCTGGATTTTTGAAATCCCGATGATCCATTGTACACCGGCTCGGGAGGGGGAAGGGCAGCGGCGTTATGTTTTACACCAACGGACCTTACTAAATGGGAATATATCCGCGGAGCGAGAGCACGGCACGCCCGGCAATCCGTACCCGGCCCTCGGCCGGATGGTCCTCGCAATATAGATCGCCGCCGCGGGCGGAAACCTGCCGGGCCTGTAAGATCGTTTTCCCCAGACGGTTCGCCCAATACGGGATCAGCGCGCAATGCATTGACCCGGTAACGGGATCCTCGGGAATGCCGATCGACGGGGCGAAGAAGCGCGAGACGAAATCCACCGCGTCGTCCGGGGCGGTGACCGCCACCTGGTAGGGATGCAATTTCTCGAGGATGTTCATTTTCGGGGCTATCGATCGGATTTCCCGGGCTGTTTCAAAGATCCCATAATAATTTTTATCTTCCCGGGTATTCCACACTTCCTTCGGTTGGAGGCCCAATCCCTCCGTCAGGAGAGCCGGCGTATCGCAACGTTGCGGTACATACCGGGGGAAATCCAACATCAGCAGGTCGCCTTTCCGGCTTACGTGCAGGTCGCCGCCGAGCGTATGGAAATGGATGAGCTTTTTTGTCGGTGCAAGGAAGTTGAAAATTACGAACGCCGTCGCCAACGTGGCGTGGCCGCACAGCGGAACTTCCGCGACGGGAGTAAACCAACGCAAATGAAACCCCGACTGGATCGGTGTGAAAAACGCCGTTTCCGAAAAATAATTCTCGGCGGCGATATTTTGCAAAAGGCCGTCATCGAGCCATCGTCTCAGCGGGATGACGGCGGCAGGATTGCCATGGAACACTTGGTCGGTAAACGCATCCACCCGGAACATTCGTAGGCGCATGGGAGATCATTCCTCTATCTTTAGCGGTCGACTTCGGACTACCATACCCCCCGCGGTTTATATTTCAGACCCTGCACAATTTTATCCAATTCGGGGGAAGAACCGCGGCACCCGATCTATATACTCCCGGTATTCCGGAATCCGTTGCAGCAAACCCCGCACTTCGGACATTGTCTGCAAAAGCACCCAGATAACCCCCAGGGCGCACGCCAACCCGAGTGTCGCGCTCGGCCGGACGAGAAACCAATCCGAGGAATTCCAGAATCGTCCCGGAATGGATGGGATGGCGGACATTGGAATATAACCCATTGCGAGCCAGAGAATGCTTTATGGTTGGAGCCAAGGATCGCAACCGGATATTGATCAATGCGGAGACAATGATTAACCCGCCTGCGGCGATCAGGCACCAGCCTGCGATTTCAACTCCCGACGCGCGGCCGAAGAGATACGGAGCGGGGGCTAAGGACGCTAAACAAAAACCGATCATCCATACCGGAATGCCCAGGATATCCCGGAATAAAACCATCACCAGAGAACCCCGCATCTTACCCCATTTTCGAGAAAAGACGGCGGTGAAGGCGCTCAACACATTGAAAGTAAAACCGATGAAGAGGGGAATAAGAAAGAAGAACATACTCATCTCTCCTACCGCATCTCGAATTCCAGCCTCCACGAACCGGTGAAAGGACCGCCCGCCCCTGTGGCGGTTACCGGCGTCCGACCCCCGAGGATGGGCGTGGCCGCCGGGCAGGTCGGCGCGGTCAGATCGCGGACGACGGTCAGACCATTGCCGATTGTAATCTGGTAAACCTTTCCCGGCTCGATGGTGTAATCCGCGTACCCCGGGCTGAGCTCGGGCTTCATTCCGGTAACAAATCCTCCGTCGCCGCCCTCCCATTGCGCCCGGAGCTGCACCCCGGGTACCCCCCGGCCGTCGGCCGTTTTCACAATCACCTGGATCAGCGGTGGAACAATCAGCGGGTTGCATACCTGCTGCTTCGAGATAAGTACGAATTCCGGATTTGTCGTCGGGGAGAACATGATCGTGGGACTGCGCGTGGCGGTCGGCAGAAAGGGAATCGTCAACGCTAGGGTCGACTCCTGGGTGATGGTCGCCCGGATCGTGGGAGTGGTTCTCGAAGTGGCAAGCGCAAGCTCCACCGATGGCGAAGGGGTTTGCTCGCGCAAAACCACCGATAGGCGCGCCAAGCCACGCGCCGCGTCCTGCGGACCTCCCGCGGCCACCACCTGCTGGGCCAGCGAACTCAGCGTGTCCGGTCCGAGCTCCGGGAAGAGCGCCAGCCGCGTACGCGCGTATTCCAAATTTCCGGTCGCCTGGTAGGCCGAGGCGATCAGCAGGATGTATTCGCCGCGATAGACGGGCTGCAGCGAGGTGGGTTCCGCGCCGCGGAACTTCGCGGGCTGGATCACCCAGGCGTATCCCAGCCCCAGCGCAAAACCGAGCAGCAGCCCCACCACCGTCCAAAGGTACGGGAGGAGTTTTTTCATGGCGCCGCCGAGGGAAGCGTCGAATAACGGGCCAGGTCATTGGCTAGTGCGTTGAGCCGGTCGCGGTCCTCCTGCGGGTATCCGGCCGCCTCATAAGCTTGCGCCACTTGCCGCACCAATCCGGCCAGGTCGTCCTGTCCCAGGCGCGAGAGCTTTACAGCCGCCTGCCCCAGGTCGCGGTCGGAGGAATAGGTTTCAGCCACCATCAGGACGTAATCGGCGCGAAACTCGGGGCGTAGTTCGTCCGGCGAAGTTTCGGTGTACGTGATGGGACTGACCGACCAGCCATACCATGCGCCGAGGATCACGCCGGCGATGGTGCCGAGACCCAATAAAAGGAACCGGTTCATCCCGCCTCGCAAGAAACGCTGCGGGGCGCCGCGCGTGAGTTAATCATCGCAGCGCCCCGGATGAAATAACGGAGGAATACCCATCCTGTGCCGAAGGAGGGAATTGAACCCTCATCCCGCCGAGCGGGACACGATTTTGAGTCGTGCGCGTATGCCAGTTCCGCCACTTCGGCATCCCTAGGGAATTATAACGTACTCCATGCCGCCATTTTGACGAGTCGGTTGCTTTAAGAAAAAACCGCCTCGACATGCTGGACCGGAAGCGGCTATGCTATACTTTCCTTGTGGCCGCTAAACCGGCTGGCGTGCGACCCGGTGAACCCCCTCCGTTGGGTCGTTTCTTTCAATGGCATTATATGCCTTTTATTGTTATCTTTATTATGGTTGGAAATTTTGGAATGCAGAATAATTTCTTTTCGAATAGTCATCAAAGATTTGCCTACATAAGGTACACCAATCAACATCATCATATGAAAATGATGATTTTGGGTTATCTGATAAAAAAACAGGAATTACTACTTTCGATGAGCTAATGAATAAATACATTAGCCTATGCCCTTTCCTTCCACCAACATGAATTTTGTGGACGAGATTTATTAATTTTGGGTCATCAATATAGCGAAACGCCCCATCCATAGGACTCGCTTGAATTTCCAATAATGCCGTTACTAGCGGCCCTTGGAGTTGAGGATATTTACCAACTACCTCTTTAGCCTTCTGTACGAATGAATGGTGAAGTAATACTTTATAGGATTGAGCCAATTTTAGAAACCTTGCCAAAATTAAATTTTGTCGTTTCTATAACCTCCGCACATTTTTTCATGGCAATATTGAAATTATCATTCAAAGAAAGCTCAATCTCTTCACATTCATCATCATCAAGGGGTACATCAATCATATCTGGTAAGTTTTCAGTAAATAATATTCCACCGGGTGGTGTTTCTTGAAGTAATGCATCCGCTTCAGCCTTTCTAACAAGGTCACTGCTTTTTAAATAACCATTTTCTTGGACGCTTTTTTCAATGGATGATGCAAGACTTCTAGAAATTCTAGTAAAAATATCTACAAAATGATGGTTGACATCATTTTGATGGATAGTCAATTTTGAGCCCTCACATTCGGTATCATCTAATCTTGTTTCTTCAATACGATTTATCCAAACAAGAGAATCTTGTACCTTACTCGCGTTATAGCTATATTCCCCATGTTGTGTATGTTGATAAGTAAATGGATGAAGTTTTGTATCCTTTATTGCAAAGTACAATACTTTTTGGAATCGATAATTAGTATAGATTCCATCCTTAAACCTACTTATAAGAAAAAGTAAGGTAAGTTTTTTAAATGCCTCTTTGGAAATTTGTCCCATGACCAAGCTCCCGTCCATTTCTATTGTACGCGATAACTATCCTCTGTCAAATCTATAGTATCACATCAAGGCCGCAAAGGAACGGGGGAAGTCGGGGGCGTAGGAAGCAGGGCCGATACCTGTTTTTTTGTGGAAAAAATTTTTCTGGGATGACAACCGCATGCGAACAAGGCCGATATTCTGAAAATGATGGAATCAATCGCGAGTGGGCAACCCGAAACCAACAGCAACAACGAAGGACGAGGAGACGACACAAGAACCAACAGCGTTTTTTTGTGTCTGTCTCCCGCCGCCTCTGCCGCCTGGCGCTGCTGTAGCTGGCTGGGGGCGCTCAATTCGGACAAAGTAAGAAGTAATATAGTAGTTATTAGCTTACGTAATGAAACTCTCAATTCCCTTTGAAATAGCCTAATCGTGCAAACAGGGTGCTTTTATCGCCGCTTGCACCTTTAATCACTAATGGAAACACCTTGTTTTCGCTGATAATCGCTTGTTTTGCAATTCGCCCCCTGGAGTAAGGATTCCCAGCACCTTCGACGGCGCTGCCGTTGCGCCTACCCCCTGTTTTTTGAGTCCTGGACTCATCCGACAGCCATATTTGGGCAGAATTCGCGCTTACACACTCGCGCACCCTCAGCCACGCTAAATTTGCCTCAGCCGTGCTAAACATGCTGATGCTATTGGTCTGCTATTGCTCCCCTGCTAACGTTTTGCTAAGGGAAACGCCACTTTTACTAGCGGGTTACTAGCGGAAGGCAGCCTCAGCACGGCGCAAGCGTTGCTAGGGCTAGCGGGGAAGCCTTCGCCGGTTAGCACGGTGTCACCGTTCGACCCTACCGGAAGGCGGGGCGCAATCATCCTATCAGCCCTTTAGTTCATTCTCGGATAAGTGATATTCATGCTCGACGACCTGCTCGAAAAAGACGGCCATGTGAAAACTCCTTGGACCTATTCTTTGAAAGCAACCCTTATAGTGAAAAACTATTAGGGGCATTTGTATAAATTATCTACAGGAAGCAATGTTATTACAGGACTGTTATTAAGCCTTTTTACTTCACCCGTTGCATATACACAATCTCCCGCGCGCAAATCAGGGAAATAAATATCATAGGAAATAATGTAGAAAGTGTTTGCCTTAATACTAAAAGATATATAGTAAGCAATTTTGTCATATGTAATGTTATAGACATTTCCATAAACACATCTTCTGTTTCCCACATCCGATAAAGATATTGTTGACCACACAACGCAATATGTTTCAAAATAAGACTTTGTTTTTGTAACAGAAGGATACATCTCGATAGTTGGAAAGACCTTTTTTATTGTGACTGTATTTGTTGGAGACAATGCTAGAGGGGGTATTGAATTAAATATAATCATACTTATAGGTACAATAATAATTAATAATGCAATTAAGGAAATTAATACAATTAATAATGTGTTATGCGATTTCTTATCCCTATTTTCTTGTTTGGATATTTCCTTTATTTCTTTGGGTCGGGATATTAATCGTGCTATTCCTCTTCCTGCCCAAATAATCACAATCCAAGAGATTATTGGAATGACACTTAATATTAGAATTCCAATAAATCGGAATACACCTTTTTTGTTGGGGTCTGACCCATTCATCGCCAATATTGTTATTACAATACTAGAGAATAATTGTAAACAAATGATTGTATTCTCCAAGTCAGAGACTTGTCCTGTCCAATTAAAAGCTATTATGAATGCAATACCATAAATTGTAATTAATAGTATTAATCCAAAAAACAAGCTTAGAAATATAGATGGTTCCGAAGGAACCTTATTTATTAATAGTGTTTGAGTTTTCTCTTCGTCTAATTTCCTTAATTGGATGGGTGGTTCTGATGGTTCTAAATTTAATTGATTATTTGTGGCTTCAGTATCCTTTTGTATAGATAAATCATGATTACAATAACGACAGAATATTGCTTCATCCTGAATTAATTCCGCACAATAAGGACATTTTTTCATTTTATTCCTCCGAGCTAATCCTAAAGTCCTTGGATTTAATTAATAAATACCCCTCTCCTTAAGATAAGGAGATTTTTACTAGGAATGTAACGGAATAAATATACCAGATACTATATTATATGTTAATCGGGCAGATTCCACCCATCCTAACCACTGGCGACGGGATAGAACAAAGTCAAAACCACAACCCCGCATCGCCGGAAGTACACCGGCTCGCGTCCTTCGCGCTTCGCTGCGAACCGCTCGCGCTCGGATTAAATTTTTAAGTTCGTAAAGACTTAAGAATTAATTTATTCCGAGAAAAAAGCGGGTTTCTTTTTTCGCAGGACGGAGGGCGAAGCCCGACGGCTCTTGTTCGTGATTTTCTGTATCGACTCATGCAGACTTTTTCGGCCAATCTTTTTTTGAAGATTTCCGCTCTTGTAATTAATATGCTTGCGCCGCTTTTTGCTATTGGCCGTCGCCCGCTTTCTTCGCTGCGAAGCACTGGCCGGGGAAGTCCGTTATCCCCTCCCCGGCTGTCGGGTCGCCTTCGGCTGTTATCTCAACCTGTTTTTACCGTTACGCAGTAAAAAGGTTTAGTTGTTCGGTCATGTCTGCCTTCTCGAATATCACCGCCGGGGTTGCCGCTGTTTTGAAGGCCAACTGTTCGGCAGGTTGGGCTTTGCCCTGTGCTGTCTGGATGGCCTGGCTTCCGTTCTGGATAGTCCAACGGTTCAATGTCAGCCCGGTTTGTGTTCCGAAGCCCCGATGAACCGGGAAGCCGAACCTCTCGAAGCTTTCCAGCGGCGCGGAATAAGTCAGCCCGCTTTCCGTGTCGCGGATTTTTACTTCCACCGCGCCCGCTTGCTTGGCATCTTCTAAAACGGAAACATCGGAACAGATTGCTTTCGGTTGCCGTAGGATATGCTTAGAACCTTGGATGCTTTTGAAAAGTGTTTGCCCGCGTACCATTCCAACCACTCGACTTCCCACAAAGATTTGCCTGTCCATAAAAACACCTCCCAAGAGATTTGATTATCCCGTGGAAGGTGTGCTATACTTGCTTTAGTCGTTAGCACACTTTGTCCACAGGTTTTGACTGGCCCCGTTCGCATCGGGGCCGGTCCCGTTAATTCCTCATACGTTCATTGCGCGCCCAAATTCTTCGAAGCCTCTCCCGTGCTTGTCGCTCTTCCTCTGGACTTCCGACCAACCTTCGATGATTTTCTAATCGGTGCGCCTGCATCAGCATTTCAAACGCCGGTGTTCCTGGTTCTACTACTTCGACGGCTGGCGCTTCGACAACCGGCACGGCCTCCGGTTGCGGTTCGGCAACCACTACCGCCGGACGGTCCAGGACACGTTCGACAAGTTCAGCCGTCGAAGGCTGCGGAATAGCCGCCGCCCGTCGCTCAAACTCGCGCCGTTGTTTGCGTTCTCTCCGCGAGGCCGCAGACTTCGCGGCCATGCTTCGCGCCTGTTCCGGTGATAGACTCGCGGAAATTATTTTTCCGCCTGCACCTCGAACCGTGATACTCATAACCCTCCCAAGGGTGGAGGCGGGCCCGTTGCTTGCGGAACAGGCCGCGCCCCCGATGAACGTATGCAGTATTCGATTGTTTGAATCCGTTCGCGTGTTGGGGGGTAAATCTACCTGAGGCCGCCAGCGGCAACTGGCGGATTTTCCATCATGTCCTAAACCATCCAAGGATATGAATTGAAACAGTATATTTCCTTGCCCGCCGCATTCCTGTTTCCTCGCTGTTCGCGGTGCCTGCCGTCTACGGCGTGAATATCAGGGATGCGGAATTGCGCGATATATTTTTGTTAAGGTTACTTCCGCAGACTTTTCTTTTTGAAAAGATTATGAATTGTGCCCGGAATACTCCTCGGTTTGGTGTTGGTGATATATTTCGGTACGTGTTTTTCATGTGTTATCTTATGGCTATCGGTCGGCACTTTGCTTGTCATTTTCTATCTCCCTCATCGTCCTAAGATTTTTTTCAAACGTGTGGCCTCAGCCTCGACACGTTTGCGTGCGTCAGAATGTAAATCACCTTTGGAATCCAATTGCGTAAGTCTGGCCTCGTGCGCCGCTAAAGAATCTAAAGCCGTTGCCCTCGCCTCTAAATTTTCTTTTGCCCTCCACCAATCGGAAACGTTTTTTTGCGCACCTCTTGGCCTTGGCATTTCACTAAGCAACTGGCGCACGCCGTTTCCAGTTTCCAGAAGTGCCGCCTGCCGCTGTTCGGTGCGTGACTCTAGGACTTTTTGTTTGGCCTTGGCGACGGCCTCGGATACACCGTCACTTAAGGCTTCAACGAATGCGCCCTGTTCAGTTGCGTCCATTTGAAAGTCATCAAATGCTAGTCGGTTATCTTCGGCCATTCGCACACCCTCCCTTCCACGATAGCAACCGCCGCCGGTACTGCGACGGTGCGGATAAACCGCGACATACTCCCAAGTTTTTTACCGGCTTCCCGGAGTGTCTCCGCGTCTTTTCCGTCAACGCGAAAACTCAAAGGTATATCGCTTTCAAAAATCCTTGGACGCCCTACTTTTCTTGTTTCCATGTCATGCCCTCCAATTCGGATAAATCTGTCATATATTATACACCCTAATTCGGACAATGTTTCCCCGAATAGGTACTAATTGTCTTAAATTATTATTTTGGGCAGGTTGGTTATTTTTTCTGAGGTAAACGCTAGCAGATTCAAGCAACCTTAAATAAAACTTGCATTTTCTTTAACAGTCTTAGTACCAGCCGGTAAACAAAAAAGCCCACCGATGAAAGCGGGCATTTTTGTGGTGGGGGCAGGATAGCTATTCCAAGGCAAAATAGAACGGACCCATTACCATTAGTGGATGGGGGTCGTCTATGTACACCCACAGCATCACCCATCCGGTGACATGTCCGGGCGCTACAAAGTTAGCACTCAATGGCGGATATGGATTGCACTCGAAGCATAGATAGGGCATGAATTGCCGGGGACTCAATTGCCCGTCGGACATAGTTTGGAAACTTGTGCTATCAAACAAATAAGATGAGCCAGATTCTACGCTGGTAATGTTTACGTCTACCTGAGCGAATATAAATTGCATGCCTGGGTCCAGACGTACCCCTGAATAGGCTCTGGCAGCATAAGCATCCACTGCCGGTCCACGGGCGGCCTGTTGTACCGCGACCGTGAAATCAATCTCTCCCGGATTGCTTATTACAAGAGATGCGGCTGCCTTTAGGGGATATGGATAACCCATCGAGCCCAGCCCAGCGGTTGCTGTCGGTGCGCGGGTTGGTATCACGGTCGGGGTTCGCGTCGGGGGCATTGTCGCCGTCATAGTTGGGGTGGTGGTTGCCGACGGTTCCGGCGTATTCGTCGCTGTGGCGGGCGATGCACTACAGGCAACCCCCAGGGCAGCGAGCAAGGCAACGAAGCAAACAGGTATAAATCTATTCCTGCTCATTATTTCCCTCCTGGTTAGTCAAGGCCAGTGTTCAGCGGCCCCAGGCCATCGGTTGACATAAAGAGTATACATCTTCTTTAGAAAGCCGCCGCCTATTCCCCCAGTCCATCGATGGGAGAATGCTCCCCGTGCGACCGCGCCAGGTCGTCGGTATTCTGTTTTGCGTATCGCGCCAGAAGGCTTAACCCGGAATGCCCAAGCAGCCGCGAGAGAGTTAGAAGGTCTCCGCCGTTTCTCAGAAATGAAATTGCAAACGTTCTGCGGAATGCGTGAATGCTTGGGCGCTCAATCCCGGCCCGGCTTGCCAGACGTTCTATGACTTGTCTCAAACCGCCATATGAAAGACGCGATTCCTCATCGGTGACGAATAGCGCACCCGGTTGTGCGCCTCGCGCTTTCAACCACGACCGCAGACAACGCCGCGCCCGCTTGCCGCAGAAAGTCGTCCGGCTTTTTCTGCCCTTGCCGCACCGTACCCGAATCTCGCCGGTGAATGAGTCAATATCTTCGACGTTCAACCCGGGCAATTCCGCCGCTCTCAATCCGGAATCGGTCAACGTGAGAATAATTGCGCGGTCTCGCGCCGCAAACCTCCCGGATGTGGCTCTGTAAAGTTTTTCTACGTCTGCAAGGGGTACGGCCTCCAGGGGTTCGTCCGATACCTTCGGGGGCTTTATTCGTTTGACGGGATTCCGCCAGTCCTCCGGTTCGCATTCGATTTCATACCAATTGAGAAACGCCCGCACCGCCCGGAAATGCCCATGTACGCCGCCGGGGTTGTGCCCGGTCTCTTTCAACCGGAGTAGAAACATCCGCAAATGGTCGGCGGTGATTTCTTCCACCTGCCGGACAAATTGCGAATCGCACCACTCCGAAAAGTTCTTTAAGTCCTGTCGGTAATAGGCTAGCGTGTGCGTCGATAAACCTTCGGCCTGCCGCGCACGAATGAATGTACTCATCCATTCCGTCAGCGGGGTTAAAACTCTATATTCGGTTGTCGTGTGAAGGGGAGTCGTCTGCTTGGTATCCATGCTTCCATCCTTCCGGAAGCATGAAGTACGTTATTTTCCGTTTAGCCGAGCGGGACACGATTTTGAGTCGTGCGCGTATGCCAGTTCCGCCACTTCGGCATCCCCGGCCCGAGTATAGTCGAGCGTATCCGGCCGGTCAATACTGCCGGGAATAAAACGCGCGTTGCGCCGAAAGAAGCGGGCCAATAAACGGATTCTACCGGAAAAGGGAATCTGCCAGCGGCGCGAGAAGTTTTCCGCCGTCCGACCCCAGTTCCCAGATCATTCCGCCGCCCAGACCGTTTTCTTGAATGTATTTAACTTTCCATAGAATGGATTCAGCGTCGTCATAGGTGATGAAGATGCCGCTGGCCGGGTCGAATAGCCAGGGTACTTTCGCGTCATCGTCCCAATGGCGTTGATAATTTTGCAGCGGTCCGTTTATAAGTTCCGTATAATCCATATAGCCGGATTCTGTCTTGGCGCGCGCGGGTCCCGCGGCCGGCACGAACAGCCCGTCGCCGGTGGCGCCCTGCCAGGCACGGCCGTAGAACGGAATGCCCAGCACGATTTTCTTTGCGGGCACGCCGGTGGCGAGGTATCCGCGCACGGCGGCGTTGTCGTTCAGGAAATTCCTGGAATTCGGATCCGGATCCCGCGGCGACCCATAGAGCGGCGATAAAAATCCGGTCGCCGGCTCGGCCGTGACGTGAAAGTCGTAGGCCATGAGGTTGATCCAATCCAGCACCTTGTGAATCTCGCTCAGTTCGATGCGCCCCATCGCTTCCGGCGACGCGGGGCCCGCGATGGTGAGCAGATATTTCCGCCCCGTGGTTTGTTGCAGCACGTCCATCTGGCGGCGGAATTCCTCCAGCAACAGCGTGAAGTTGTGTTTATCCTCCGGACGCCCGGGCTTCAGCCCCCCGCTCACCGGAAATTCCCAGTCGATATCCACCCCGTCGAAGGCGTCCCCGTAGCGGACTAGATACAAATCGAGGCAGGACTTTACGAACTCCAGGCGGGATTCGGCCGAGAGCGCCGCATCGGAAAAGTGTTCCGACCACGTCCATCCCCCGACCGAAATCAGCACCTTTAAATTCGGATTTTTTTGCTTCAGGAGCGCCAACTGGTGGAAGTTCCCCCGCGTACCGTCGATCGTGTCTGGTGTTCCATCGATGCTGTCGCCGATGCCGTAGAACCGCTGGATGTCGGCATCCACATCGCCCAGTACGCATTTTCCCTCCGGGCTGATATTGGAAAAAGCGTAATTAATGTGGGTGAGCTTGTCCGTATGGATCCTGGCGAGGAACATGGCCCGTTCGTATACATCCCAGGATGCGTAGTACCCGACGAGATGATAGCTGCTGTTCATGGCAACCTCGCTGCGGGCGGGAGTTGGATCGCTCGTGGAATTATCCGTCGCGGTTCTTGTCGAAGCATTATCGGAGAGTGTTTCCAAGGTCAGGTTGCCGCATCCCGCACCCGCCAGTGCGATGGCCGCCGCCCAGAAGGCAATCCGCAGCGCACGTCCGATCCATGTTCCCGGATTGGGGCGGATCCTCCGGAATGGTTTGTTCCCTGAGGGAATGATACGAATCCCTTCCTTGAAATTTCCTGTCATCTGTTCCCATTCTACTCGAAGTCCGCACCACGATCTTTCCGTCCAACCCATCCGCCTCCGTCGGAACGAAAATCGCGGCGGCTTGGGCGGTCGACCGCATGCTATAATCTTGCCAGACGAAGATCGGAACCGAACAACGTTGTTGATGGGCGCGGAAAATCTCACAACAGTTTACGTTTCCAGGTATCTCCGGTTTTCGCCATCACGGGAATTTTTTTATGCGACTTGGAATCATAGGCCTTCCGCAATCCGGAAAAACAACCGTCTTCAACGCGCTCACCCGCGGCCACGCCCCCACCGGCACGATGATCGGCGGAGGCCGCTTCGAAGTGCACACCGCCGTCGTGCCGGTTCCAGATCCGCGCGTGGACGCACTCTCGGCCCTTTTCCATCCCCGCAAGACCATCTATGCCCAGGTGACGTACTCCGACATCGCCGGGATCGAGAGCAACCCCACGACTCGCGGCGAGCTGAAAGGCTCGCTCCTGGCCGAATTGCGGCAGATGGACGGCCTGCTTCACGTCGTCCGGGTGTTCGAGGATTCCAACGTGCCCCATCCGCTCGGTTCGATCAATCCCGCGCGCGACGCCGCCGCGATGGACGGCGAACTGCTGATCAACGATCTGATCACCGTCGAGCGCAAGCTCGAACGGCTCCAGGACGATCTGCGCAAGGGCGCCGCCAAAGATAAAGNNGCGGACAAACCCCTGCGGGAGATGAATCTCTCGCCGGATGAAGAACGCGGGCTATCCGGACACGGCTTGCTTACCCGCAAACCGATGCTGATTTTATGGAACCTCGGCGAAAGCCAGAAGGAAACCGACCTCCCCGGACCGAACCCAGACTCCGCCCGCCGGGGATACGGGACGGCGGGCATCCAAGGCAAACTCGAAATGGAAATTGCGCAGATGCCAGAGGAGGAAATGCGCACCTTCCTGGCTGAATATGGGATCGCCGAACCGGGGTTGAACCGGGTGATCCGCCTGTCGTACGATCTGCTCGGGCTGCTATCGTTCTTCACCGTCGGCGAGGACGAAGTAAGGGCATGGACCGTGCGCCGCGGCGCGCTTGCGCCCGAAGCCGCAGGCGCAATTCACACGGACTTGCAAAAAGGGTTCATCCGTGCCGAGGTGGTGCACTACGACGACCTCACAGCCCTCGGGGGCCTGGCCGAAGCGCGCACCAAGGGTAAGCTCCGTTTGGAAGGCAAGGAGTATCCCGTTAGCGACGGCGACGTCCTCAATATCCGGTTTGCCAATTAGTCTCCTCCCTTACGATGAAAACTCCAAAAAAGAAAAAAACATTCTCTCGTCTCTCCCTGGCCCGCCTTTCCTTCGACCACGGCGATGTGTCCGCCTCCGCGCTCGCGCATACGCCGGAAGCCATTGCCCGGGCCGCCACGGAAGAACACGGTGGCGCCGGATCGCAATACATCGGCGACATGGTGCTGGGCGGGCTGGACGGCATCATGACCAGTTTCGCGGTGGTGAGCGGCGTGGCTGGCGCCAATTTGGGATTGAATGTGGTGATG
This sequence comes from Anaerolineae bacterium, assembly GCA_003141675.1. GTDB lineage: Bacteria > Chloroflexota > Anaerolineae > Anaerolineales > RBG-16-64-43 > FEN-1073. The sequence continues at coordinate 3,649 of PLND01000037.1, read as the reverse complement.
ATCATGGGCCTAGCCAACCTCCTGGCCGACGGTTTCTCCATGGCTCTCGGGAGTTTCCTCTCCCTCCGCAGCGAACGCGAATATTACGAGAAGGAAAAGTCCCGCGAGGCGTGGGAAGTGGAGCACTTTCCGGACGGCGAAAAACGGGAACTGGTCGAGATCTACCGCAAACAGGGATATTCGGACGAGGAGGCGCGGCAGCTTACAGGTATTCGGACCCGCGATCCCAAGCGCTGGGTGGATGCGATGATGGTGGACGAGTTGAGATTGCTGCCCGACGAGCGTACGCCGCTCCGATCGGGGCTGGCCACCTACTCCGCGTTTGTCCTGGCCGGGGCGATTCCGCTCCTGGTCTACCTGGTCGGATTGGTTGTGCCGATCCCTCCCGCGACGGCATTTTTCGTCTCTCTGGGCATGTCGGGAGCGGCGCTCTTTATTTTAGGTTCCGCCAAGGTCATCGTGACACACGGGAACCCGTTGCGCAACGGGTTGGAAATGCTCGCCGTGGGAGGCCTCGCGGCCGCCGTCGCCTTTATCGTGGGCGTTGTTCTCAAGCGGATTATCGGCTGAGGCAATCGGATGTCCGTAAATAAAAAAGCCGCCGGAGCGGCTTCATATAAAAATGCGTTATCCCCGCGGCAGCGCGGCGCTTCTCCTCCGCAATATTAACCTTCTCCTCCCGGTCATTCTATTTGCCAAATTTAATTCGCTCTACTCTTTGGGTTTTTTCTCCTCATCGGGCTTCTTCGGTTCTTTGGGTTCTTCGTCCCCGGTTAATCCCTTCCGAAGCTCTCGGATGGCAGTGCCGATTTCCTTGCCGATGGGCGCCAGCCGCCCCACCCCGAAGATCAGGATGATGATGAAGAGAATGATCAGCAGTTCCGGTACGCCGATATCGAAAGGCATGGTATCTCCTTTTTATCCAGTGTAGCGTGAGCGGACTCAGACCTTGGGCGGGGATCCGCCGTTAAGGAGGTCCTTCGTCCGTTGCACGACGGCCTCCACGGTAAAACCGAATTTTTCCTGCAGCACAGCTATAGGCGCCGAAGCGCCATATCGATCGATCGACAGCATCTCCCCCCGCTCGCCGATCCACCGCTCCCAACCCTGGCGGATTCCGGCTTCGACGGCCAACCGCAGCGGAATCTCCGCCGGGAGTACTGACTGCCGGTAGGCGCCATCCCGAGCGGCGAACAATTCCCACGACGGAAAGGATACCACCCTAAGGGGAATTCCTTCCAGCGCCAGCTGTTTGGCCGCCTGGAGGATCAAATGCACTTCCGATCCGGAGGCCATCAGGATTGCGCGGGGTGTGCCGCCTTTGGCTTCCCAAAGGATGTAGGCGCCCGATCGGGTTCCCTGCGCACTCTGGTTCTCCTTCTGATCCAGCACCGGAACGCCCTGGCGGGTGAGGACCAGCGCCGTCGGTCCGTTTCTTCTGGTCAAGGCGATCCGCCAAGATTCGACGGTCTCGTTTGCGTCCGCCGGGCGCAGCACCACCAGGTTGGGTATCGCCCGCAACGCGGCCAGATGCTCCACCGGCTGATGGGTCGGCCCGTCCTCGCCCAGGAAGATGCTGTCGTGCGAGAACACCCACACGCACGGCAGGTGCGAGAGCGCCCCGACCCGAATCGCGCCCCGCATGTAATCCGAAAACACCAGGAACGTGGAGCCGAACGGAATAAACCCTCCGTGCAGCGCCACCCCGTTGCATATCGCGCCCATCGCGTGTTCCCGCACTCCGAAGTGAATCGTCCGGCCGGAATATCCCCATCCGCCCGCGACTTCTCCTTCGACCTTCCCTTTCCCGTCGTCCGGGGATTCAAAATTGCCTTCGGTCTTCAGCCAGGCAAAAGTGGAAGGCGCCAGATCCGCCGATCCGCCGATGAGCTCCGGCAGGATGGCGCCCATTTTTTGCAACACTGTTTCGGAAGCCTTGCGGGTTGCCGGGCTCCCGTCGGAGGGGGAGAAAGACGGCAGCTGCTCTTCCCACTTTTCCGGAAGCGTTCCCGCCATCCTGCGGCGGAACTCTTTGGCTTCCTGGGGATATTCTTTTTCATACCGCCCGAGAAGGCCGTCCCATTCTTCTTCCAGCCGCGCCCCCTGCGCCACGCTCCGGTGGTAGAAATCCAAAGCCTCCGGGGGAATAAGGAACATCGGGTCCGGCGGCCAGCCCAGATTCTGTTTGGCGGCGCGCAGTTCCTCCACCCCCAGCGGCGAACCGTGCGCCTCGGAAGAATCCTGCTTGTGCGGTGCGCCGTATCCAATATGTGTCCGCACGCGGATCAGAGACGGCTTGCTGCTCTGCCCGCGCGCCGCGGCAAGCGCCCGTTCGACATCCGCCGTATTGTTTCCATCCTCCACGGAATATGTCTGCCAGCCATACGCGCGGAACCTCGCGGAGACGTCCTCCGTAAAGCTCAATTCCGTCGAACCGGAAAGCAGGATGCGATTGTCGTCGTAGAGCACGACCAGTCGGCCGAGTCCGAGATGGCCCGCGAGGGAACACGCTTCCGCGGAAATCCCCTCCGACATGTCGCCGTCGCCGGCAATCACGTACGTGGTATGCTCCACCAGCGGAAAGCCGGGGCGGTTGAATTGCGCCGCCAGATTATTTTCGGCAATGGCCATGCCCACGGCGTTGGAAATTCCCTGCCCGAGCGGGCCGGTGGTGGCTTCCACGCCCGGCGTCAACCCCACTTCCGGGTGTCCGGGAGTCCGGCTGCCCCACTGGCGGAAACGTTTTAATTCGTCCAGCGGGAGATCGTATCCCGTCAGGTACAGCAGCCCGTACAACAGTGCCGAACCGTGCCCCGCCGAAAGCACGAACCGGTCGCGGTTGGCCCACCGCGGGTTGGACGGATTGTGCCGCAGCACGCGGGTCCAAAGGGTGTAGGCCATCGCCGCGGCGCCCATCGGCATGCCCGGATGGCCGGAATTCGCCGCCTGGACCATATCGGCCGCGAGAAACCGCAGCGTATTTATAAAAAGAGATTCTTGTTGGGAAGATGGTTTATTTTCCATCTACGAAGACGATCCTTTCGCGGGCGTTTTTGACGATAGACCATCGACCATAGATGATAGCCAACCGTCAGTTGTCCATATTCAATCGTCTACAATCCATCGGCAATGGTCTATGGTCCATGGTCGATAGTCAGTGGTCCAAGGAACTCGCTTATCCGGTAACTTCGATCGTTTCCCAGCGTACTTCCGCGAGTGAATTCAGGCCAACGCGTTCGTATTTTACTCCACGCCCCTCCCGATCGGTAGATCGATACAGCCGCCATTCCCTCCGGCCCATCCCCGTCACGGGGTCGTATATCGGTTAGAATAATCAACGGATCACCATGGATATTCCCAACGATCAAATAGTTATCGGCGATTGCCGCGAGGTGCTCGCCTCCTTCCCGGCCGGATCGGTCGATCTGGTTTTTGCCGATCCGCCCTACAACCTCCAACTCCGGCAGGAACTCTACCGGCCCAACAGTTCGCGGGTGGACGGCGTGAACGACGAATGGGACCGGTTCGATTCCTTCGCGGAGTACGACAGCTTCACTCGCGGGTGGTTGGAAGCGTGCCGCCGCGTGCTCAAGCCCACCGGATCGCTGTGGGTGATCGGCACCTATCACAACATCCACCGCGTGGGCGC
>PLND01000078.1 GCA_003141675.1 Anaerolineae bacterium | reverse complement strand
GGTGATGCTCCGCGAGGGCAGGCTTTGGCCAAGGCTCAGCGAGAAAACGTTTAATTTGCATTTCTATTTTCCTGCTAAAATGGTAATAACATAGCGGAAGGGGCCAAGCGCCCCGGCCCCGCACGGCGGAGCCGGGGCGGGGCTGAGCCGCCAGCCGTTGGGCCGCTCTTTGCTATTAGGGTGGTTCATAAAATAATTTGTGATAGTATTATTAAAGGAAAAACCAAAATGACGAAAACTCTGCTTGGTGTCATTCTGTCAGTATTTATTCTTTCGTCTTGCGGCACTCACGTATCTCTTTCGCCTATTCCGACAGATACGATTATTCCAAATCCAATCGATGTATCCATTACTCCAATTGCAACAGTAGAGTCTCCACAGATATTGACTTCTTCTGGATTTGGCCCAGAAGCAGTATGGAATATAGATAGCAATATATCCAAATATCAAAATTGTTTCAATAACTCATCAACCTCGATTGACTGTGTTATTACATTAATGCAATCTACAGGGGCTTCGTCGCAAGCTATAGCGTTGACTAAGATTTTGCAGGGTATTGCTTTTATGAGCTCATTTAAAGAATTAGGAATTGTAGATTTGGCGGAAATTACATATCCAATTAGAGCCAATAATAATGTTGAATATGTTCTACTCAATGGAAGTCCGCAAATAGTATATGTAGAAGATGGATATAAAGTAGATATCACGCACGAATCAAATTACCCCGCTTTACAACAGAAGTATCCAAATATCCAAATTGAGGGGGGAGAAAATAGTTTTATAAATATGGAACAAAATTCTCAAGGTGGACAGCGATTTATTTTTAGCTTCGCACTCGTGGATGGTTGTCATGCTTGTCAAATAGATAATTCTGCCTATATTGATTTTGAATTTGAAGGTACAGGTCAATTTGAGGGCATGAAACTCATGTATATAAAATAGTGTACGAACGAGGTGGCCCAACACGTGGCTGCAGCCGACCCTCGCGAAGAACACCCCCATTCGCAAACCCTTCGTGCCGGGAAACCACCGGCGCTCGTTGCGCGGGGAGCAAACGCGAGGGCAAGCTTTGGATAAAGCCGTGAGAGTCAACATTATTTGCTTCGATGAAGTTTCGAAAAAAATGAACTTAGTGTTGCACAGCCGACCAGGTGCCCCCGGCCCCGCACGGCGCCAGTCCTGAGCCATGAAAAGGCGAAGGAGAGCCGGGGCGGAGCTGAGCCGCTAGCCGTTGAGCCGCTCATGCGATACAAAGATTAACTAAATGCACCAGTCAAACACTTTAAGATGAAAATTACTCTATGAAAATCGACAAGGAACTGTTCAACAATTGGGCGGCTAATTATGACCAGTCGCTAGCTGCCGGAACTGCCCCCATCTCATTTGAAGGGTATGAAGATGTTTTGGCTGAAACCGTGGTGCAGGCCAAGGTCGCGCCAGGCATGAATGTGTTGGATCTGGGTACCGGCACAGGCAATCTGGCGGCTCATTTTATAGCTGCGGGTTGCGATGTTTGGGGCATGGATTTTTCTGAGAATATGCTAGCGAAAGCTCAGGAGAAGCTATCCTCTCTGCATACAGTCTTGGCCGACTTGCGCGATGAGACATGGCCGCAGAGCCTAACTCGGCATTTTGACCGCATTGTGTCGGCATACGTATGGCACGATTTCGATCTCGCATACAAGATGAGACTGTTGAAGCGCCTGAGTGGGCAGTATTTAGCCAGTCAGGGTCGGGTGGTTATAGCGGATATTGCTTATTCAGATCAAGCGGCAAGAACGCAGGCAGGCGCCTATTGGGGACGTTTGTGGAGCAAAGCGGAGCATTACTGGGCGGCAGACGAAACAATTGCGGCATGTAAAGCTAATGGATTGGGTTGTACTTACCAACAAGTCTCCAGCTGTGCGGGCGTCTTTGTCATTGAGATAGCTCCTGGGAACTGAGGACTATGGCATACGCAATGGCGAATGAGTTACTCGCGAAAAAGTCGTGTTCAGAGAATCGCCATCGGCCCAACCCGCGGCTGCAGCCCGCCCCGGCTGGGTCGGGCCGGGAGCGACCATCGCTAAGAACACTCCCACTTGCAAACCCTTCGCGCCGGGAAACCACCGGCGCTCGTTGCNNGCAAACGCGAGGGCAGACTTTGGCCCTCGCTTCGCAAACATACATGCTCCCAAACTACACGGGAGCCGGTAGGCTCCGCAAGGACAGGCCTTTTTGTTAAATATAAAATAAGGTATAGACCGCAACAAATTAATAAGAACATGAGGTTGTAGAAGGTCGACCAATGCTCAGCGAGAAAACGCATGATTTGCATTAATAATTTCCNNGGCAAAGCAGGAGCGGTGCTGAGCCGCCAGCCGTTGAGCTGCCACAATAGGAGATATCATTCGCGAGAGATAATTCTTCAGGAGAAATCATCTACTAATGAAAAAACTGAATTATTTTCATGCCAAAAACCGTGCCGAATGGCGATCATGGCTGGAGAAAAATTACGATAAATTAAATGAGGTCTGGTTAATATTCGACAAGAAACATACAGGCGATCCTTGTATTGCTTATGACGATGCTGTTGAGGAAGCAATTAGTTTTGGATGGATAGACAGCATTATTCAAAATATCAACCGATGGTATCGCAAACGCGACCAGAGCCTTTTCTCAGCCTTCGTGGGATTTCTTCGTAGTATGCGTGCACGGAGAAACGATTTGGATTTGGAATAATTGGACACTCTGTTCCCCCTTTGCATTAATCTACTCTCACCAGAATAATTCTTGCCCCCCTGTCGTCCCCTAATTTTCTTAAGGAAAATGAGGGGATAGTGATTTTAGGGGGGGAGGAGAAACGCGAATTACGTGGAGCAACAGAGAATAGGGAAGTGACTTCAGGGGAGCGGGTTTTTCTCCCGCCAATCCGCACGGGCCCCAAGCCACTCGCGTTCGTCGCGGACCGGCTTGTCAATCTCGGCTTCGGGCCTTCGCGAGAGCGCAAGCGCGTGATTCGGACATGCCACCGCACACACCCCGCATCCCGCGCAGCGGATCTCCTCCACGCGCGCGGCTCCCTCGACCGTGATCGCGCCGAAGGGGCAGCGTTCCGCGCATAATCCGCAACCGTCGCACGAGGTTGCGTCCACGCGGCAGACGAACCCCGACCGGGCGATCACCGACGCCATCCCGCCTTCGGCCATCCCGCGCAGGATTCCGCAGGAGCAGGTGCAGCAGTTGCAGATATACCACTGGCCTTCCTGGGTGTTGGCCACCGAATGCACTAGTCCCGCATCGGCTGCCTGGCGCAAAACGTTCCGCGCTTCATCCAGGGTGAGTTCCCTCGTGCCGGCACGGTCGTGGAATGCGCCCGGCGTGGCCGACATTACCAAGCAGACTTCCACCGGATGCGGGCACGGCCGGCCGATCAGCGCCGTCTGCTTTCGGCAGATGCAATCGTTGACGGCCCAGGCCGAGGCGCGCGAAAGAATCCCCAGCGCGCTTTCGTAGGGGGCGACCGCGAGCTCCGCCTCGACGCTTTCCTGCACCGGGACGACGCGGTGGAACGGCGGCTGGACGGCGAGCGCCTTGCGGAATCCGGCTTGGAAATAATCCTCGAACCGCTGCGCCAGTTCCGCGTCGATGCGACTGTTTTGCATTTCGTAGATTCCCACGACGAAGGGCATTAGCCCGTAGCCCATCCCGCCCTCGCCGCGGCCGGCGGCGATTAACCCCTTGCGGGCCATCTCCTTCAGCTGCCCGCGGAGCGAACCGGCATCGCCGCCCAGGCGGGCGGCGATCGCCGCGGGCGTTTCCATCTTCGGCGAAAGCTCGGCGGCTAGCGCGGCTTCCCCGGGAGTAAACAGGTAGGCGAGCAGCCGCAGTTCCGATCCATCCTCCGCCGGGGGAAAACCGTTGGGCAGGCTGTCGAGACGCCGGGCGAGTCGTTGGTAGGGGGTGGGATCATCCATGGAATTAAGTATATCAGGGTAGCGGGGGATGACTTTTAAAGTCTGTCATCCCGAGGCCGCTTTAGCGGCCGAGGAATCGCGGACCTCGTCCACAAGTCGTGCTTGTCCCTTTTCCAGGCGATACCGATTCCTCGGAGCCATTCGGCCCTCGGAATGACACATGCAGACTGTCATCGGTTTGCAGCGCCGGCCGCTACGGATCGCCAGAATCTCGCCGGATCGTTGTCGTCCCGGTCCAACGGGAGCCATACCGCAGGTCTTTTTCTGCCGGAGCCACTGGGCCAACAGCGTGGTTTTCCCGAAACCCGCTGGAGAAGAAGGCAGGATCCAGCCTACGCGGCCTCTGCATGGCCGAATCAAGCGGGGCCAACAAGTGCGGGCGCGTCACCCAATCCGGGTCGAGGTCGCGGGGACGTGGAATTTGGCGGCGGTCAGTGGGCCCGGGATGCTGCCCATGATAACCACCCCGGCCGTCCCTCTGCCGCGTTGCGCGCCGGGATTTTTTCCACTATGCTTGGTATGATTAACCGACAGGGACATTATGGCCAATCCACCCCTTCCCCTCGTTCGCATCGGCGGAACACCGCGCGAGATGGGCCTCGAGCTCGGGCGCGCGCGGAAGGATTCCATCCGGCATATGATCACCAACGTGCAGGCCTTTCTGGAGGAGACCTACGGCCAGATCCGCCTTTCCTGGCCGGAAGCGATCCTTCAAGCGCACAAGTACCTGCCCTTCGCGCAGGAACTCACGCCGCGCTACGTGGAGGAACTCCGATTCGCAGCCGAGGGGGCGGATGTATCCTTCGACGATCTCATGGTGCTCAACTGCCTGGAAGCGATCACCACCGATGCGCTGCACCTGCTCGGGTGCACCACGTTCGCGCTGACCGAAGAGCACACCGCCGAAGGCCGGGTGATGATCGGCCACAACGAGGATTGGCTTCCCGCCGACGAAAGCGACGTGTTTCTCCTGCACGCCGAACCCGACGGTGAACCCGGATACCTCGCGATGACCTATGGCGCGCTCGTCCCGAACATCGGATTCAACGCCGCCGGGATCTGCCAGTGCTGCGATTCGGTCTACCCCACCGATGTGCGCATCGGTGTGCCGCGGGTTTTCGTTTCGCGGGCGGTGTTGGCAGCCAGGACGATCTCCTCCGCCATCACCGCGGCGATCGCCCCGCACCGCGCCGCCGGCTATAACCACGTCCTGGTGCATTCCAGCGGCGAGGTGTACAACGTGGAGGTTTCCGCGCGTCATTTTGCGATGATGTACGCCCAGGCCGGGATGCTGGTGCACACCAACCACTACCTGAGCCGGCGGATGGCAAGGTTGGAAAATGATTCCCAGCACCTGATCGGATCGCGCGTGCGTTACTTCCGCGCCACGCGCCTGTTGCGCAGGTCCCACCGGCATGATCTGAATTCTCTGCAGGGGATCCTGCGCGATCACGTCAACTACCCCAACTCGATCTGCTCGCATGAGGCGATCGACGACAACCCGCTCGACCGGCAGAAAACCGTCTGCTCGCTGATCGTTGACCTGAACGAAAAGCAAATGCACGCGGCCTGGGGGGCGCCCTGCCAGAACGAATATCACACCTACCGGTTGGAGGTATAGAGCCGGCGCCGGAATTAACTTCACAAGGAGAGCGCACCAGGCTCTCCTTTTTTTACCCACCCCTGCAGTATTCTCGGGAGGCAAACCGGAAAAATATGCGCCCGATTATGGACGAACCAGGAGGAATGGTTTTGGTCCAATCATTAGGGAATCTCGAGTCGGAGGTGACCGCCTGCCGACGCTGCCCGCGGTTGGTGGGATGGCGGGAACGCGTGGCGCGGGAAAAGCGGCGCGCCTACCGCGAGGAGGAATATTTGGCCCGGCCGGTCCCGGGCTTCGGCGACGGGGAAGCGCGCGTGCTGGCGGTGGGGCTCGCGCCGGGAGCGCACGGCTCCAACCGAACCGGCCGCATGTTCACCGGCGACGCCTCGGGAGATTTTCTCTTTCCGGCGCTGTACCGCGCGGGGTTTGCCGACCGGCCGAAATCGATCGCCCGCGACGACGGGCTCGCGTTGCGCGGGCTTTTTCTCACGGCAGTGTGCCGCTGCGCCCCGCCGGATAACAAGCCGACGCTGGAGGAAATCGGCAACTGCATTCCCTACCTGCGCGAGGAGTTCCGTCTTTTGGAAGAGATTCGGTTGATCGTCGCCTTGGGGAGGATCGCCTATGACGCGGTAGTGCGTCTCGGATTGTCGCCGGACCCCCTTCAAAAACCTCCCCCGTTCTCGCACGGCGCTTTGTGGCGGGTGGGGGAGTTACACCGCACTCGATCGGAGCCTCTGTTGGTTCTGGCTTCCTATCATCCCAGCCGGCAGAACACACAGACCGGCCGACTCACCCGGGTGATGTTCGATGGCATTTGGCGGAAAGCGTCGAGGATTGCACAGGAAGGTAAATGAAGGTTATTGTTCCCCATGAATGTGGATTTATTAAGCGACTATCAGGGTAATCACGAAAGGGCACAGAAAAAAGACCGGTGCGCCCGGTTCCCTTTTCCGGCTACGACCGTTCCATCAGGGAGAGGAATACCGATACGATGTGGGGGTCGAAATACTTTCCCGACTCCTCGAGGATATTTTTAATAGCCTGATCCTTCGTCCATGCCGCGCGGTAAGGGCGGTCGGACGTGGTGGCGTCCCACACATCTACGATGGCGAATATCCGCGCCGCGAGCGGGATTTCCTCGCCTTTCAAGCCGCGCGGGTATCCCGTGCCGTTCCACTTCTCGTGGTGACAATAGGGGATATCCAGCGAACGCCGAAGGTAGATGATGTGGGAGAGCATTTCATGGGCGTAGACCGGATGGCGGCGCATGATCTCCCATTCCGGTTCCGTCAGTTTGCCCCGTTTGAGCAGGATACTGTCGGGGATTCCCATCTTGCCCATGTCGTGCAGGAGCGCGCCGCGATGGATGTGCACCAGGTCGGATTCATCCACCCCCAGAGCGCGGGCCAGCTGTTCGGTCAACTCCGTGACGCGCTCGGTATGGCCTTCGGTCCCCTCGTCACGCAGGTCCAGCGCGCGCGACCAGCCTTCGATTGTGGTGTCATAAGCGAGGTTGAGTTCGGCGTTGGAATGCTGCAACTCGTCGAAGAGCGAGGCGTTGTCGATGGCGATGGCGGCTTGGACGGTGAGGGATTGCAGAAAGTCGAACCAGTCCGGATCGGGGGTCAGGGAAGTGCGGCAGAACACTTCCAGCACGCCCTTCACCTGGCCCTTAACGATCAACGGCATGGCGCAGTAGGATTTGAACCCCTCGGCGGAAAGTTTCGGGGAGCGGGCAAAGCCGCCCGCCGTGTCGTCCAGGTTTTGGATGAAGATCATCCGTCGCTCGTGGGCGGATTGCCCGGCGTAGCCTTCACCCGGCCGCAGGTGGGTGTGATGCAACGCGTCGGAGCGGAAGCCTCTCCCGGCGACATACTCCAGCGTGGTGGTTTTCATATTCAGTAGCAGCACGTCCACTGCGTCCACGTTCGACCGGCGCGATACCTGGTCGAGCAGGATCTCGAGTGTGAAGTTGAGATCCAGGCTGGAGGAGATGGTGATGTCGATGTCGCGCAGGGCCTGCAGCCGTTCCAGGCGGCGTTGGGTTTCGGCGTACAGGCGGATATTCTCGAGCATCGGGGCTACCTGGCTTCCCAAGGTGCGTAGGAGGAGGATGTCGACCGTGGAATAATAGTCGTCCGGATCGCGCCGTCCCAGCAACCAAATCCCGCTTTCTTTACCGCCGGTCCGCAGAGTAACTGCCAGCCTCACCCAGTTATATTTTTCCTCCAAGGCAGGCTCGGGTGGGCGGTACTCCCCGGCGGCTTTCAGCAGATGATCCAGCGCCTCGGGATCGTCCGC
>PLND01000095.1 GCA_003141675.1 Anaerolineae bacterium | reverse complement strand
GCTTTTTTCCAAAGCGCGAAATCCTCGGCGTTTTTCTTTTCATCCCGGGATTCCACCCGCTGGCCTTCCTCCTGTTCCTCCAGCCGCCGGCCGGATAATTTTCCGTACTCGGGGAACGACCGCACGTCGAAATACACGGAACCGTTGACCGCGNNTTTCCAGCAGCCGCCGAGTGAGTTCGATCTGTTCCGGGATGTGCGCCGACGCGCGCGGGGAAATATCCGGCCGCACTACTCCTAAAGAATCCATGTCCTCGAAATATTCCCGCGTGTAGCGTTCCACCAGCTCCATCGGTTCGAGCCGTTCGCGGGCGGCGCCCTTGAGGATTTTATCTTCTCCGCTGTCCATCAGATGGCCGACGTCGGTGATGTTCTGCACGTAGCGCACCCGATAACCCGAGTAGCGAAGATATCGGACGATGACGTCGAAGGAGACGTACGTTTTGGCATGCCCGATATGCGCGCTGGCGTAGACGGTGGGTCCGCAGACATAGATATGGACCCTGCCCTCCGAGAGCGGCACGAACGGTTCGGATTTCCGGGTGAGGCTGTTATAGACTATCAATGCCATAACGGATCCTGTTTTGGAGCGGATGATTAGCGAGAGGGTTCCGCGGGAGATGCTGCGGAGTTGTCGATTCGAGCGAAGATCATTCGTCCCGCCGAAGTTTGCAGGACTTTAGTAACCACAACCGAGACGGTTCGATCAACGTATCTCCGACCGTCATCCACCACGACCATGGTGCCGTCTTCAAGATACCCAACCCCTTGTCCGGGTTCCTTGCCTTCCTGGATGATATAGACAGAGAGCAACTCGCCCGGAAGAAAAATCACCCGGATCGCATTGGCCAGGTCGTTCAAATTAAGCACGGTCACTCCCTGGATTTCCGCAACCCGGTTGAGATTGTAGTCATTGGTCAGAATCGGGCAGTGCATTTGTTTAGCCAGAACGATAAGCTTCTCGTCCGTCTCGTGGACATCCTCCACATCCAGATCGGTGACGTGCAACGGCGTTCGAGTGTCTTTTTTCAAGCGGTTGAGGACTTCCAGCCCACGCCGTCCGCGTTGATGGCGGATAGGGTCGGAAGAATCGGCAATATATTGCAGTTCATTCAACACAAATCGGGGAAGGAGCATCGAGGATTGGAGAAAACCGGTGGCCGCTACGTCGGCAATCCGCCCATCGATGATCACACTGGTGTCCAATAGAATGGATCGTTTTTCTTCGGGTGTGCCGCGAGATGTTCCCGACAGTCTGGCGCCAAAGATGGCAAAAATATCATCCTGGCGCATGATAAAAAGTGTAACGCTCAAGTAACAGAATAGAATCGCTCCGACGAACGGGAGAAAATCACCGAAGACTCCGGGTAGAAGGGAAAGCGGTAGTGAGGCCAACGCCCCGATAATTAATCCCACCACCAATCCGATTGTGGCGGCTGAAAGCGTGGTGGCCGGAAGTTGGGAGAGGGTTTTGCGAAACATACGAACGGGTCGCGTGGTCAGGTAGGGGGTCAGGATAATGCCCGTCAATGCCCCCAGAGATGCAAATAAAGAAGCCCATTGCTCGCGAGACCCGTTGGCAAGGTCGGCCAATTTCACCCCGAGATAAAAACCGGGGACGGTAAGGACGACCATTCCCAACAAGCGGAGGAAGAATTCAATACTCATATGGGACCCTGAAAAATAAAAGGCGAAAGCAGATGGCCGCTTTCGCCTAATACGCATCGATTCCCCGGTGGAAGAAAGAAGGGGATCAAGAGACCACGCCAAGACGAATAAAAAAATGCGATAAGGCCAACTGCATGGAAAACAGGAATGATGTGCAGATCATAGCATGCATGCATTGGAAAGTCAAAGCATTGATTGAAAAATCTTTTTTTCCCGGGGTCCTGGATTAATCCGCAAGTCTTTGGCCGCCCATTGGGGGCTTTCAAATTATTGGCTCTGGTATACTTCGCAGCCGTCAAAGGAGATTAACTTGCGATCGACAGGTTCTCTATTGCGGTGGTTTTCCATTGCGACGCTTCTGGCGACCGCCACCGTGATTCTCTATGAATTAGTCAGTTACAGCCGGGCGCGCACCCAAATCCCCAAGGGCACGACGATCGCGGGTCTCTCTGTGGGCGGGATGACTTCCCAAGAGGCGTCCCAACTGCTGCTTCAGGTTTATAACCAGCCGATTGAAATCCGGTACAACACCGACATTTTCTATATTACACCGTCTCAAGTGGGTTTTACACCGGATATTGCCAGCATGTTGGCGGGAGTTGACGTCTATCAGACCCAGCTTCCGTTTTGGGAGGGGTTCTGGGCCTTCCTTTGGAATTCCCCGGTCAAGGAACATTCGATCCCAATTGTTGCCGATTATTCGCGGACGCAAATGCAGTCAATGATGACGGACATCGCCGCACGCTACGACCTGCCCCCCATCCCCCCGCAACCGGAGACGGGGCAACCGTTTTTCACCCACGGCACGCCCGGAACAGTACTCGATCAGGAAAAAGGCGCCGAACTCATTGCCAAAGCTTTGTTCTCCCCCGAGAATCGGGATGTGAATCTTCCCATTCTTTACAATCAACGGAGTCTTCCCTCGCTACAATCGCTCGAATCACTGATAAAACAGATGACCGTCGTGAACAGCTTCAGCGGATTGATGGATGCGTTCATGGTTAATTTGCAGACCGGCGAGGATCTGCACATTATTTACTCCAATGGGCAGGATTATCCGCTTGAACCCGACGTGGCGTTCACCGCCGTCAGCACCATCAAGATCCCCATTCTGCTCGCCACGTTCATAAATCTCACCGGCGCCCCGGATGCGGAAACCCAATCATGGCTTCAAGGAATGCTCGGGATCCAATCCGGCAACGACCCCGCGGATTGGCTGATGCAAAAACTGGACGCCTCCACGGGTCCTTTGATCGTCACCCAAGATCTGTTCAACCTGGGCTTGAAAAATACCTTCATTGCAGGATATTTTAAATTGGGTTCGCGGCTGCTGAAACCGTTTCCGACCCTGGCCAATCAGCGGACCGATATTCATACCGATCTGGACCCATACAACCAGACCACCCCGGAGGATATGGGGCTGCTGATGGAGGACCTCTATCAGTGCACTCAAGGAGGTGGAACTCTCCTGATGATGTTCCCCAATAAAATCACACCCGAAAAATGCAATCAAATGCTGGATCTCCTTTCGAAGGATAAAATCGGTGTGTTTATTCAAGGGGGGGTGCCTGAAGGAACCAAAGTAGTCCACAAACACGGTTGGGATCCCGGAATTTATCATACCTACGGCGACGTGGCGATCGTCTACACTCCGGGTGGAAATTACGTGTTGACGATTTTCATGTGGCAAAATAATTGGCTGGATTGGGATACCGGTTCGAAAACCATCGCGGACATCTCCAAGGCGGTTTATAACTATTTCAATCCCCCCACCGGTTGACCGCAATCAAATCCAAGGTTTGGGGACTACTGCGTGAAGGATATCCCTGGGAGTCGCATTCCAGCCGATGGTTCCACGTGAAACAATCGGAAGCCTGGAGAGGCGGGCGTTCCTTCCGCACATCCGATCCGGAGTAAAATCCGCTGTAACTATATCCCGGGTACCAAATTCGACCATGGATAAACCCCCCGTTTGCGACTACGAAGGCTCCGACTACCAGAAAACCTTTTGGGATTCCGGCGGGCGCGAATATGAGGATCAATGTGAGGCTCTCGCCATTCGGAGGTTGCTCCCGAAAAAAGGTCGTCTGCTTTTAGAAGTAGGCGCTGGCGCCGGCCGGAATACGCTTCGGTACGGCGGATATGAAAGAATCGTACTCCTGGACTATTCCCTGACCCAGCTTCAACAAGCCCGCGAAAGACTGGGAGGATCCGGGCGGTTTTTATACGTCGCCGCCAATGTCTACCAATTGCCTTTCATTACGGGTTTGTTTGATTCTGCGACGATGATCCGCACCCTGCATCACTTGGCCGACCCCCTATTGGCTCTGAATGAGGTTCGTCGGGTTCTGGAGCCCGACGCCTTCTTCCTGCTGGAATTCGCCAATAAACTCAACCTGAAATCAATTCTCCGTTTCCTCTTGGGCCGGCAATCCTGGAGCCCTTTCTCCCACGATCCGGTTGAGTATCTGCCCCTTAACTTCGATTTTCATCCCGTTCGCGTTCGAGAGTGGCTGGCATCCAGTGGTTTTTCCATCCTCCGAATGGCCACCGTTTCACATTTCCGCATTGGATGGATCAAACGGGCGGTCCCTGCCCGGCTTTTAGCCAGGCTGGATTTTATGCTCGGATATACGGGAGGATTTTTACAGCTTTCCCCGAGCGTGTTTCTTCTGGCCCGGACCAATCCTGTCGGACCGGAAACGGAGCCCGGTTTTTTTCGGTGCCCGCTTTGCCAGAGTTCGGATTTAAAGGAGGTTGGTGAGCCGGGAAACGCCTTTTTAAAATGTGGGAATTGCCTTCGTTTGTTCCCGATTCGTGGGGGAATCTACGATTTCAAGGAATCCTTCCCCGCCTGAGGCAACCACTCCCAAATGAGGTCCGCGATGTCGTTCGCCGCCCGGGGTCGGGCGATCCGGAGACAAGCGGCCGCCGCGCTCTCTTTAAAACTCGGGTGGATGATCCACCGCCGGACGGCTTTGGCGGTTTTTTCGGCCCCGGGTGCCCAGCGACCAGCTCCTTCTTCCACTACATAACGCACGTTGCCATCTTCCTGCCCGGGGATCCGGCTGTATAAAATCATCGGCAATCCGGAAACCAATGCTTCACTGATTGTCCCCGGCCCAGCCTTGGTCACCAGAATATCGGCGGCTTTCATGAAATCCGGCATCTCTTTGGTAAAACCGTAGATAAAGACCGGTATTTTCCAGACGGCATTTTCCAATCGCTGCTTCAATTTATCATTCTTCCCTGCGATCACGGCGAGAGCGCATTCCGGATTTAGGGTCGCGATGCTTTGCGCAGTATCATAAAGGGGACCCATCCCTTCCCCTCCCCCGATGAGAAGGATCATCGGTCGATCCAAAGGCCACCCCAACCTTTTCCGGATTTCCATTTTATTCCCCGCTTGCAGGAATCTTTTCCCGACGGGAAGTCCAAGGAGTTTAACCTGATCGGTGGACAGTCCACTCTTCAATGCATTCCGTCTGACTTCCTCCGTAGGAACAACGCATACATCCACCCGCCGGTGGAACCAGTAATGTGGTGTGGTGACCAGATCCGTAACCACCGTAATAAACGGCGGCCGATGTTTTCCCAAAGCCCGCAATACCGGTGCGCTAAACAGCGGGTGGACGCACAGTACCAGATCCGCGGGATGTTCCCGGACAAGCTGTTTTGCCGCCGGCCGAACCCACGGCCAGACGGAATCCATCACCACCTCCGTCCGCCGCCGGCCGTCAAACATCCGGTAGCCCAACCGCCACAGGTTGGGGAGCTTCACCATCGCCGGATACAAGTCCGGCATTCTATTTAAAGGATAGGGGGCGTAGGCTTTAAACACGTCGACCATGTCCAAGGCAAACTCTCCGGCGTGTTTTTCCTCCAGCACTTCGATCACGGCCTGGGCGGCGCTGCGATGCCCTCCTCCCGTGTCAGAAAAAAGAACCAGGATTTTAGGTGTGCGGTCCGGACGACTGAGTTTCATTCGAGCCTCGGATGACAATCGTTTTTATCCGCTTGGATAGATCGCGCCGCTGCAATAGTACCCGGTGTCCGCATCTTTTGCATTGGATGCCGATGTCCGCCCCCAACCGCACCACCTCCCATTCCTTGCTGCCGCAGGGGTGCGGTTTTCGTAATTGGACGATATCGCCCAACGCCAGATCCGGAAGCATGGGATCATTATACCTACCCCGGCGTCGGAAGGAAAAAATCGTCATGGTAGAATACCGACGCAAGCAAGGCAGGAGGTGCACGATGGAAAATCAGAAGATCACCGGAACGTTTGCCGTCAAAAAAGGGATGGCGCAAATGCTCAAAGGCGGGGTCATCATGGATGTGGTGACGCCCGAGCACGCGAAAATTGCCGAAGCCGCCGGCGCCTGCGCCGTGATGGCTCTCGAAAGAGTCCCGGCCGATATCCGCGCCAACGGCGGCGTGGCCCGGATGAGCGATCCGGGATTGATCCAAAAGATCATGGACTCCGTAACGATCCCGGTCATGGCCAAATGCCGGATCGGACATTTCGTCGAAGCGCAAATTCTTGAAGCGATCGGCGTGGATTACATCGACGAGTCGGAAGTGTTGACTCCGGCCGACGAGGAACACCACATCTACAAGCAGGATTTCAAGGTCCCCTTCGTCTGTGGCGCGCGCAATCTGGGCGAGGCGCTGCGCCGGATTGGCGAGGGCGCGGCGATGATCCGCACCAAGGGCGAGGCGGGCAGCGGCAACATCGTGGAAGCCGTGCGCCACATCCGCACCATCGTGAAGCAGATGAAACANNGGGGAAGGCGCCGCGATGATCCGGACTAAGGGCGAGGCCGGCACGGGGGACGTTGTCGAGGCCGTGCGGCATGCGCGCGCGGTGCTGGGTGAGATCCGCAGGCTGCAGAATCTACCCGACGAGGAACTGATGGCGTATGCCAAATCCTTGGGGGCTCCCTACGAATTGGTGATCGAGACCCGGGCTCTCGGCCGGCTGCCGGTGGTGAATTTCGCCGCCGGAGGAGTGGCCACGCCCGCCGACGCGGCGCTGATGATGCAATTAGGGATGGACGGTGTGTTTGTGGGCTCCGGGATTTTTAAATCCGGCGATCCCGCCAAACGGGCCGCAGCCATTGTCGAATCCGTCACGCATTTCCGCGACGCGAAAATCCTCGCCGACGTCAGCCGCAATCTCGGGGAACCGATGGTTGGCCGGCAAATTTCCAACATTCCAAAGGAAGAACTCATCGCCGGCCGGGGTTGGTAATGGATCCGTCCTTTCGCGTACGACTCGGCACCCTGGAGGATATCCCCGCCATCACCCGTCATCGCGTGGGGATGATGTTGGAGATGGGGTTGGCCACTCCCGACCAATGCGCGGTCTATGAACCGGAATTTCGCGTGTTTGTCCGGAGAGAAATTTTGGCGGGGAATTTTAAATCCTTTCTCGCCGAAACGGAGGCCGGTCGGGTGGTGTCCGGCGGTGCGGTCTACATCGTTCCCTGGCCCGGAAATCCATCCGATCGTCTTCAAAAACGGGTATTCATCATCAACGTGTTCACCGACCCTGAGTTTCGACGGCGCGGAATCGCCCACACGGTTGTCGGCGTCCTGGTGGATTGGTGCCGCACCCAAGGATTCCATTCCGTCCGACTGATGGCCAGCGATGACGGCCGGCCGCTTTATCAATCGATGGGTT
This sequence comes from Anaerolineae bacterium, assembly GCA_003141675.1. GTDB lineage: Bacteria > Chloroflexota > Anaerolineae > Anaerolineales > RBG-16-64-43 > FEN-1073. Next base: position 280 of record PLND01000095.1, on the reverse strand, counting down.
TTTTTCCGACCCGTGAAATGAAACTGGAACTCTGACCCATGAAGATCGGCGTACTCGCCCTGCAGGGCGACTTTTCGGAACACATTTCTAAGCTCAGCGGCATCGGCGTCTCTCCCGTCGAGGTGCGGCTTCCCTCGGATCTCGAGGGGTTGGCCGGCGCGATCCTCCCAGGAGGCGAATCCACCACCTTCCGCAAACTCGCGGCGGCCTATGGCCTGATCGAACCACTGCGCGCGTTCGGAAAGGATCATGGACTGTGGGGCACCTGCGCCGGCGCGAT
>PLND01000082.1 GCA_003141675.1 Anaerolineae bacterium | reverse complement strand
CAGGCCGGCGCCGAGGTGGACGTTCTGCTGACCGAAGCCGCAACGCGATTCGTCGCCCCGCTCAGTTTTCAATCCGTCACCGGCCGCACGGCACACACCGACGCTGAATTGTGGGGCGCCGAAGCCCACGTCCTGCACGTAACCTTGGGCCGGCCGGCGGATTTGCTGCTGATCGCCCCGGTCACCGCCAATACAATCGCGAAGCTCGCGCTGGGGCTGGCCGACAATCTGCTCTCGCTGACCGCGCTCTCGGCGCGCTGCCCGCTGATGATCGCGCCGGCGATGGACGGGGGGATGTTCGCCTCCCCCGCCAACCAGGCCAACCTGCAGATGCTGATCGCGCGCGGCGCGATCCTCGCCGGCCCGGAGGAGGGACATCTGGCGTCGGGTCTTTCCGCCAAAGGGCGGATGACCGAGCCGGCGGAGATCCTCGACCGCGTGCGCCATCTGCTTTCGCGCGGCGGTCCTTTACACGGCCGCAAGGTGGTCGTTACCGCCGGCGGAACGCAGGAGCCGATCGATCCCGTGCGCATGCTGACCAACCGCTCCTCCGGCAAACAGGGCTTCGCGCTGTGCCGGGCGGCGCTCGATGCCGGCGCGGACGTCGTGCTGGTCGCCGGGCCCTCGGCCTTGGCCACACCCTTCGGCGCGCGGCGCATCGATGTGCGCACCGCGGCGGGGATGAGCCAAGCCGTCCTGGCCGAGGCAACCGACGCCGACGCGCTGATCATGGCCGCCGCCGTCGCGGATTTCCGCCCTTCGCACTCGGCTGCTCAAAAAATTAAAAAAGATGCCTCCCTGGACGCGATCCATTTGGAGCGCACGGAGGATATATTAATGGAAGTCTCGCTCGAAAAAGCCAAGAGCCGGCATCCGCAAGTGACGATTGGCTTTTGTGCCGAGACGGAGGATCTGGAGAAGAGCGCGCTGAAGAAACTCCACGCCAAGCGGCTCGATCTGATCGTCGCCAATGAAATCGGCGAACCCGAGTCCGGTTTTGAATCGGATACCAACCGGGTGACGATCTTCGCTGCCGACGGGTCTTCCCATAAAATGCCGAAGATGGACAAGTACCGCGTTGCCGAAGCGGTGATCGAGCGGCTGACCGCGCTGCTTGGAACAAAATAGAGGGACCATAGAATTGCCCGAATTTTTTCTGGGCTCGGAGTGACATCTTGCATCGGATTAGGAATTTATGATGAGCAGACTGCATGACTCGATTACCGACATTCCCGGCATATACGTTGGCCACGCGCAGGATCTGGGAGCGCTCACCGGCTGCACGGTGATCTTATGCCCCAAAGGCGCGGTGGCCGGCGTGGACCAGCGCGGCGGCGCGCCGGGTACGCGCGAAACTGACGCGCTCCGGCCGATGCATTTGGTCCAGAAGGCGCACGCCGTGATGCTCGCAGGCGGTTCGGCCTTCGGGCTCGACGCCGCCTCCGGCGCGATGCGCTACCTCGAAGAACACAAAATCGGCTTCCCGACCGGCGTGGTGAAAGTGCCGATCGTGGCGTCCGCGATTCTCTTCGACCTCGCCATCGGATCTTCCAAGGTGCGGCCGGATGCCGAAATGGGATATCACGCCTGCGACCTGGCTTCGGCCGACCCTCCGGCGGAAGGGAACGTCGGCGCGGGAACCGGATGCTCGGTGGGTAAAATCTTCGGCGCGGCCGGCGCGATGAAATCCGGGATCGGCACGGCGAGCATGAACTGCGGAGGCGGCGTCCTGGTGGGCGCGATCGTCGCGGTCAACGCCTTCGGGGACGTGATGGATCCAGCCGGCGGTGCGATCCTGGCCGGCGCGCGTCCGCTGCGGACGGGACCGTTCCGCCTGGGCAGGAATGGACCGTTTGCGGATACGCTTGCCGTGATGCGCAGCCTTCCCGGCCGGCTGGTGCTTCGGCTGGCAACCGGTGGAAATACCGTGATCGGCGTGGTGGCTACCAACGCCCGGCTGACGAAAGAACAGGCATGCAAGATGGCGCAAATGGCGCAGGACGGCCTGGCCCGCGCGATCCGCCCGGCGCATACCATGCTCGATGGGGATACAATCTTCGCGCTCTCCACCGGTACCCGGACCGCCGATGTCAGTCTGGTAGGGGCGTGCGCGGCAGAAACGTTTTCGCGCGCAATAGTAAAAGCCATTCTCGCCGCGAGCGCCGCCGGCGGTTTGCCCGCGGCAAACGAGTTTCGAAAGGGAGATGTGCTGTAAGGATTAAAATCCACGGAGAACACGGGGAAAATTAATACCAATTCTTCTGCTCCGTGTCCTCCGTGATCTCCGTGGATAATTCTTCTGCCCGTTCAATTAAGGAGTCCTATGTTCCAGAAAAAAGAATCACCCGCACTTCCCGAAATCCTACGCACCACCGGCAAGATCGAAACGGTGCTGGGACCGGGGATTTCGATCAAGGGGTTTCTCAGCGGCAAGGGCGGAGTCCGGATCGAGGGCGTCTTCGAGGGCAAGATCGACATCGAAGGGCCGCTGGTGGTCGGCGAACAGGGAAAGGTAATCTCGGAAGAGATTAAAGCTCCCTCCGTGGTGGCCGGCGGGACGGTTCAAGCCAATGTGATCGCCGACAAGGTCCAAGTGACGCGGACCGGACGGCTGTACGGCGACGTGACCACGTCAAATCTCTCCACCGAGGAAGGCGGCTTCCTAAAAGGAACAATCCGCATGCCGGAGGAAGGGGCTGTCCAACCCACTCCCCCGCCGCCGGCAAAGGAAGAAAAATAAACGCGTTACGCGGAACCTCCTGCATAAACTCCGCCGCCACCTGGCGCGGGTCGCCCATCCGCTCGACAAGCGCGGCCAACTCTTCCCCTCCGGGCCCGGCCCGCTTACGGTGCGTAGATCAAGGCCATGACTTTTTGGACATATGATCGGCGAGGATATATATCCAGAACCATGATATATTTTTCACTGATAATCTGGGAAATCTTCCGACACGGAAAACTGGGAAACCATGGCCAAGATCGCCGAGATTACATCCGAAAAAATTGAAGTCTTGGAACATTCCACCCCGCAGGAAATATTACGCTGGGCATGTTCGGAGTTCCGCTGCATCTGTCTAGCGGCATCGTTCGGCAAGGATAGTGTCACCCTGCTCCACATGGTGCGCGACATCCGCCCGGATATCGACGTGGTGTATCTCAACACGGGGTACGATTTCCCCGAGACGGTCGAGTATATCCACCGCATGGAAAAGGATTGGGGTTTGCACGTGATCGAATTCTCTCCGCGGATCAGTGTGGAGGAACAGGAGCGCACGCTGGGGGCAGACTTGTTCCATATCGATCCCGACCGCTGCTGCGGAATCCGCAAGGTGGAACCGATGGCCCGCGCCTTGCGCAATTACGACGTCTGGATCACCGGTTTGCGGCGCGACGAAACCGAGCACCGCCGTGGGATTCACGTGGTGGAAGTTGCCAATAATCTGATGAAGGTCAATCCGCTTGCCGCCTGGACCGCCGACGACATCTGGCATTACCTCCGCGAAAACCGCGTTCCCTATAATCCTCTTTACGACAACGGCTTCGTCAGTCTCGGATGCCGGCCGTGCACGCTCGCCGGAACCTGGGGCCGGTTCGAACGCGCCGGGCGTTGGGCGGGCACCTCCAAGGCGGGCGGCGAATGCGGGATCCACGTCACTTCGTCGATGATCGAGTACGGCGATGCGGAAACGGATCCGCATCCGGAGAAGGAATCGGATCGATGACCGGCGACGTTCTGCGCATCTCCGGAGCACGGGAGCACAATCTCAAAAACCTCTCGGTGACGATCCCCAAGAACAAGCTGGTGGTGGTCACCGGGATTTCCGGCTCGGGAAAATCCTCGCTGGCCTTCGATACGCTATTTGCCGAAGGCCAGCGCCGCTATGTGGAATCCCTCTCGGCCTACGCGCGCCAGTTCCTCGGTCAGTTGCGGCATCCCGATGTCGATCTGATCGACGGGCTCTCCCCGGCGGTGGCCATCGACCAGCGCGGCCTCAGTTCGAACCCGCGCTCGACGGTGGGCACGATCACGGAAATTTACGACTACCTGCGGTTATTGTTCGCGCGCGCGGGAATTCCGCACTGCCCGATCTGCGGGCGTGAGGTGCAGAAACAATCCGCGCAGGAAATCGCCGCCGCCATCGCCGCCTATCCGGCCGGAACAAAGTGGACGCTGCTCTCACCGGTGGTGCGGGCGCGCAAGGGAATCCACCAGGCCGCCGTCGAAGGAATGCGCCAGTCGGGATTCGTGCGCATGCGCGTCGACGGACGGATGTACGAGACCGATGCCGACCTCTCCCTCGATCCTCACGCTGCCCATGATATCGAAGCGGTGATCGACCGGCTGATCGTCCCCGAGAAGCCAACGGAGGAGTTCCTCAGTCGCCTGACCGATTCGGTCGAAACGGCGTTGCGCACAGGTGACGGGTTCCTGATCGCGCAAAACCTCTCCGCAACGCCGCCCGCCGACATCCTCTTCTCCGAGCGGTTTGCGTGCCCGGTGGACGGGATCAGCCTGCCGGACATCCAGCCGAATTCTTTTTCGTTTAACTCGCCCCACGGCGCCTGCCCCACTTGCCAAGGCCTGGGGGCACGGCTCGAGATTGACCCGGCGCGCATCTTCCCGGATCCCTCCCAGCCGCTCGACGAGGCGCTGCTTTCGCTGCTGGCGCTGGAGGGCGAGGAGAGCCAGCGCTCCCAGTCACTGTGGCTTGAATCCCTCGCGGCGCATTTCGGTTTCAATCCGGAGATGGCCGTCGGACAAATTTCCCCCGCGGAGATTCGGCCGATCCTATACGGAAGCGGCGACGAGAAAATCCGCGTGGAATTTACCGGACGCGAAGGGAAGCGCGCCTTTTTCGAATCTCCCTATGAAGGATTGATCCCGTATCTTCAGCGGCGTTACGCCGAAAGCGGCAGCGAGGTGTTCCGCGGCCGGGTGGAGAGCCTGATGAGCGAGCGGGTCTGCGAGGAATGCGGCGGAAAGCGGCTGCGCAAGGAATCGCTCGCCGTGACGGTCGACGGCAAGAACATCATCGAAGTGAGCGAGGCGACGGTTTCCCGAGTGCGCAAGTGGATGGTCGATTTGCGGGATCGGCTGGCGGCGGGAAGCGCAACCGACGCGGCGCGCGCCCGCGCCGTTGCGGAACCGATCCTGGCCGAAGTGGGCCACCGGCTCGAATATTTGGAGGAGGTCGGCGTCGGTTACATCGCCCTCTCGCGCCCAGCCTCCACGCTTTCCGGAGGGGAAGGCCAGCGCGTGCGCATGGCCACCCAGATCGGCTCGCGCCTCAGCGGCGTGCTCTACGTCCTGGACGAACCGACGGTCGGCCTGCACCCGCACGACGTGCACCAGCTGCTCGGAAGCCTGCTGCGGTTGCGCGACCTGGGCAATACGGTGCTCGTGGTCGAACACGACGAGGAGATCGTGCGCGCGGCGGATTGGATCGTCGAGCTGGGCCCGGGCGCCGGGCCGCAAGGAGGTTTCCTCACCGCCGAAGGCACGCCGCAAGCGATGGAAGCCGACCGGCGTTCGCTCACCGGCCGCTTTTTGGCCGGGGCATTCCGGTATGAACCGCCCAAGCGCCGGCGGCCCGGCAACGGCCGATTCCTGACCGTGCTTGGCGCGCATGCCAATAATCTGCAAAACGTCACCGCCCGCATCCCGCTCGGAATGCTCGTTTGCATAACGGGTGTTTCCGGCTCGGGAAAATCCTCATTGCTCTTCGATGTGGTGCTCCGGTCGCTCCTGGGGGACGCGGGCGAGGGGGGTCCATGGGAAGGAATCGAGGGCCGGGAATTCATCGATAAAGTGATCCCCATCGATCCTTCACCCATCGGCCGCACCCCCCGCTCCAATCCCGCCAGCTACGTCGGCATGTATGTGGACGTCCGCGAGCTGTTCGCTGCGCTCCCGGAATCCAAAGTGCGCGGCTATAAGCCCGGACGTTTTTCCTTCAACTCGAGGGGCGGGCGCTGCGAAGCCTGTCAAGGCCAGGGGCAGGTGGAAGTGTCGATGCAATTCCTGCCGGACGTGTTCATCCCCTGCGACGTGTGCGGCGGGGCGCGTTTCAACCGCGAAACGCTGCAGGTGCGTTTCAAGGACCGGACGATCGCCGAAATACTCGACGCAACCGTCGACGAGGCGCGCGAATTATTCGCCGCCATCCCCTCGATTGCCCGCCGTCTCGACACACTCCACGACGTCGGGCTGGGGTACATCCGCATCGGCCAGCCGGCCACCACGCTTTCGGGCGGGGAGGCGCAGCGCATCAAACTGGCGCGGGAACTCTCGCGCCGGAGCGCGGGGCATACGCTCTACATCCTCGACGAGCCGTCCGTCGGACTGCACGCCGCCGACGTGGCGGGTTTGATCGCGGTGCTCGAACGACTGGTGGCCGAGGGGCATACCGTCTGTGTGATCGAACATAACCCGGACGTTCTCCTGGCGGCCGACTATCTGATCGACCTGGGACCCGAAGGCGGCGACGGTGGCGGACGGATCGTCGCCCAAGGTACGCCGGAACAGGTGGCGGAAATAAAAAATTCCTACACCGGGAACTTTCTAAAAAAGAACCTGGACACACATCATCCTGCTGACAAAAAGAAAATGGGGAAAACAAGGGCCCGGACCGCTCGATGACCATTCTGCGTTTCCAGCATCCCTTTATTCTCTCGGGAACTTTATTTCGAACCACCAGGCTGCGACGATGCCGTCTGGAGGAATGCCATGCGGCCTGCTGTTTGCATGGTGTGTGGGTGGACCCGTTGGAAAAGGAGGATGTCCTGCGCTTTGCCGACACCATTCTCCCCCACATGGCGGAAGGAAGAAGGGATCCAAACAGTTGGTTTGGTACCATCGAAGAAAGGGATTCCGACTTCCCCTCGGGGTACGTCGTCCCTTCCGGCGTGATCCCCAACCCCACTCACTATGGCGGGACGGAGTGCGTTTTCCTTCGGCCGGATTGGCTTTGCGCGCTGCAGGTGGCGGCCGCCGCCGAAGGGGAACACCCTTGGCGATGGAAACCGTTCCATTGCATCATTCATCCGATTGCCACGGAGGACGGCGAGTTCACCCTCGCGTCCGACAAGGAGCTTCTTGCGGAGGAAGGCGGCTGTTTCCGCGCCGGAGGTCAGGAAGTCAGGATGAGCGACCAGCTTGCGGAGGAGATCGGATTCCTGCTCTCCAAGGCGGGCGGTGGTTCGCGGGGAACGCCCGGGGTTGCCTAACCCTCGAAGTACTTCTTCATCGGCACAAAATAATTGTCCACCCAGCCTTGTTTGTATTCCGTCGCATGCGGTGAGAGGCCGGTGTGATGGAGGGTGACCTTCGTCCCCGCGGCCGTTTTTTCGAACGTCACCTCGATCTGCGAATCTTTTTCCTCTTTGGCAAATTCCGTCGTCCTCCACGACTGCACGATCCGCTTGCCGGGTTCCAGAATCAGGTTTTTCCCGCGGATATACCCGTCCCATGCTTCAAATTCCGCTCCCACCATTGGAGTGATTTTCGCGGTGCCTCCCGTCATGGCCGCGTGCCCTTTGGAATTAAGCCATGCAGCGTAGATCTTTCCGGCCGGCGCTTTGATAACGGTGGATACTTTGAATTCCATAGGCTGGTCGCCTCCAATCCGTTTTTCTTCTTCGGCGCATGGATTGTATCAAAAAGGCATCGGCTTCGACTTCCATAACTTTCCGCGTCCGGCCTTCGACTAGGAAACCGCTTGAGTCCCGCCCGCGCCTCATGGTACAATGCCGCCCGCTCTACCGAAAGCTCGCCCCCATCGTCTAGTGGACCAGGACGCGGCCCTTTCAAGGCCTAAACCAGAGTCCGAATCTCTGTGGGGGCACCAAAACGCATTGAAGGAAGGCCGGGATGCCTGGCAGCTCATGGCGGTCGCGGCCTTCCTTCATTCTATAGAGACCTCCGGCGCATGCTCTGCGGCTCGCGAAAAGGTGCCGGGAGTATACTTAATCTCCGGCAGGGAAAATCTTTCGGAAACATTTTCCGAGCGGCTCCGATTGCGTTGCGCCCGGTTTCGGTCCGCCGCGCCGGAAGCATTAAAGGGAATGGAATGACCGCACTACAGAAACGAAAATTGGCCGTGCTCACCAGCGGCGGAGATTCTCCGGGGATGAATGCCGCCATCCGCGCAGTAGTTCGCACCGCCCTCGACCACGGCATGGAAGTGTTCGCCATCACCGAGGGGTATCAGGGCATGGTCGACGGCGGGGAGGCGATCCGCCCGATGACCTGGAATTCTGTCGGCGGCGTCCTGCAACGCGGCGGAACGATCATCGGCACCGCGCGCTGCGCCGAGTTTCGCACCCGCGCCGGCCGGCTCCAAGCCGCCGCAAACCTGCTCTCGAGCGGGATCGACGCGCTGGTGGTCATCGGAGGGGACGGCAGCCTGACCGGCGCGAATCTCTTCCGCCAGGAATGGCCCTCGCTCCTGGAGGAACTCGCCCGCACGGGCAAGATCGGCAAGGAGATCCCCAAACAGCATCCGTTTCTAACCATCACCGGCCTGGTCGGTTCGATCGACAACGATTTCTATGGAACCGATATGACCATCGGCGCAGATACCGCCCTGCACCGCATCGTCGAGGCGGTCGACGCTATTTCCTCCACCGCCACCAGCCACCAGCGCACGTTTGTCGTGGAGGTGATGGGACGCCATTGCGGATACCTGGCACTGATGAGCGCACTCGCCACCGGCGCCGACTGGGTTCTGATCCCCGAGAGCCCGCCGGACGTGGAACACTGGGAAGATGTGATGTGCGAGGTGCTCAAGGCGGGCCGGGCGGCCGGCCGGCGCGACAGCACCGTCATCGTCGCCGAGGGCGCCACCGACCGCGACGGAAACCCGATTAGCAGCGCCTATGTCAAGCAAGTGCTTGAGGAAAAGCTTGGCGAGGATTGCCGCGTGACCATCCTCGGCCACGTACAACGTGGGGGCTCGCCCAGCGCATTCGACCGCAACCTGGGGACGATGATGGGCCACGCCGCCGTCGAGCAAATCGAAAACAGCACCGAGCATTCCGAACCCACGGTGGTGGGATGGTGCGGCAACCAGATTACGCATACACCGCTGATGGAATGCGTGGAAAAAACGCAAATGGTGGGGGAAGTGATCGCCGCGAAGGATTACGAGCAGGCGATGGCCTTGCGTGGGAGTTCGTTCAAGGATGCCTTCCGGACCCTGCGGACGATGGTCCGCTCCCTCCCGCACGCGCCCCAGCCCGGACACCGACGCCTGCGCCTGGCCGTGCTTAACGCCGGCGCCCCCGCTCCGGGGATCAACACCGCAGTGCGCGCCGCGGTCCGGCTCGGGATCGACAAAGGCCACACGATGCTCGGCGTGCGCGGAGGGATCCGCGGGCTGATCGAAGGCGATATTCGCGAGATGAACTGGATGAGCGTCACCGGGTGGGCGCCGCGCGGGGGATCGGAACTCGGCGCCGGCCGCAAAATCCCCTCCGGAAAAGAACTCTACGCCATCGCGCGGAACATCGAGGAACTCGATATCCACGGGCTGCTGATCATCGGCGGCTGGTCGGGGTATGAAGCCGCCTACCGGCTGTGCAAGGAGCGCGAAAATTTTCCCGCCTTCAATATCCCCATCGTCTGCCTCCCGGCGACGATCAACAACAACATGCCCGGCTCGGAGCTCTCGATCGGGGCGGATACCGCGGTCAATAACATCGTCGAAGCGGTGGATAAGATCAAGCAATCCAGCGGCTCGCTGCACCGTTGCTTCGTTGTGGAGGTGATGGGCCGCTACTGCGGATACCTGGCGCTCATGAGCGGTCTGGCCACCGGCGCCGAACGAATCTACATGCACGAGGAGGGCGTCACCCTCAAGGATCTCGAGCAGGACCTGGCCGATCTGAAGCGCGGTTTCGAAGCCGGCAAGCGTATCAGCTTGATGATCCGCAACGAGAACGCCAACCCGCTCTACACCACGGCGTTTATGTACGCGCTGTTCGAGGAAGAGGGGAAGCAGCTGTTCGACGTCCGCCAGGCGATTCTCGGCCACCTGCAGCAGGGCGGGAACCCCTCGCCCTTCGACCGGATCCAGGCCACGCGGCTGGCCTCGCGTTGCATCGAACACCTCATCGAAGAATCCCCCAAGGAGAATCCGCCGGTGATGTTCATCGGCATGCAGGGCGGGCAGATGCAGTTCTTCGATATCCGGGATATTCCGCGTATGGCGGACATGACCTTTTCGCGCCCGAAGGAACAGTGGTGGATGGATTTGCGCGAGGTCGCCCGGGTGCTCTCGCAACCGGGGCCGAAGACGGATTGAATAATAATAAACCGCGTCGGTCTTAAGGCCGACGCGTTCTTTTTTCCCTTATCGCGGCGAACATCTACCATCGAGGAAATCCGATTCCACCGGGGAACGCCGATCTCCGCATGCAGCGGAAGGATACGACGAATAAACGCCGCAAGATGTGCTAAAATCGCGCCGACATGGGCAAGCTCTACTTGGTGGCGACGCCGATCGGCAACCTCGAGGATATTTCAGCCCGCGCATTGCGGATTCTCCGGGAAGTGGTTTGCGTCGCCGCGGAGGATACGCGCCAAACCGGGATACTGCTCGGGCACTTCGAAATCCGCACGCCGATGATCCCGTACCATGAGCATAACAAACTGACGCGGATGGACGCCGTTCTGGACAGGCTCGCGACGGGTGACGTGGCGCTGGTGAGCGACGCCGGAACGCCTGGGTTGAACGACCCGGGTTACGAACTCGTCGGTGCTGCGCTCGCGGCCGGGTACGACGTGGTTCCCATTCCCGGTCCGTGCGCGCCGATCGCCGCGCTCACCGCATCTGGATTGCCCACCGATTCGTTCGTCTATCTGGGATACCTCCCGCGCCGGTCCGCCGCACGTAAAAAGTTTCTGGCTCCGTGGAAGGACGAGCGGCGCACGCTGATCGCGCTCGAAACTCCGCACCGGCTTCTGGAATCGCTGGCGGATCTTCTCTCCGCATTAGGGGATCGCAAACTGGCTGTGGCCAGGGAACTGACCAAGGTCCATGAAGAATTCGTGCGCGGCACCATCCGGCAGGCGCAGGAACACTTCCGGATTCATCCGCCGCTGGGGGAAATCACGCTGGTCGTCGGCGGCGCGGAGGAATCCAAAAAATGGATCGGGGCCAAGGTTCGAGCGGCCGTGAAACGCGAGGCGAAACGCAATCTCCCGGCCGCGCAGATCGCCGAGGAAATCGCCGCCCGCAGCGGATGGAACAAACGCGACGTGTATAAATTGATACACGAGAAACGAACCTAACCTCATCACCCCCCAGTCCCCTCTTCTCTTTCCTTTACGGGAAGGAGAAGAGGGGGTAAGGGGGATAAGAGGATAGGTCAGTTCAATCTTCTTTCCATACGAGGACATATGAATTTGGATGACATGCATCAGATGCAAACGCTCGATCCGCAGGATATGCTCGGACTTATCGATCGGCTCCCGGATCAACTGGAGGATGCCTGGAAAGCGGGGCAAGCCTTTCCACTGCCACCTACCCTCCCGAGAATACGGCGGGTCATTATCGCCGGCATGGGCGGCTCGGCCATCGGCGGGGCGATCCTCTCGGCGTATGCAGCTCCCCTCTCGGACGCGCCGATCATCGTCTGGCGCGATTATCTTCTGCCGGCGTGGGCCAAGGGGCCGGAAACACTGGTGATCGCGTCATCCAAATCCGGAAACACCGAAGAAACCCTCTCGGCCTATCAGCTTGCGAAAAAAAATAAATGCTCCATCCTGGCCATGACCACCGGTGGAAAGCTGGCTGCGGATGCGGAGAAGGACGGAATTGCGTTGTGGAAGTTCAACTATGCCGCCCAACCCCGCAGTGCGGTGGGATACACCTTCGCCCTGCCGTGTGCCGCCGCCGCCCGGTTGGGGCTGCTGCCCGATCCGGCCAAGGACGTGGCCGGCGCCGCGGCGGCGATGCGCCGCCAGCAAAAGGAGATCGATGCCGGCGTTTCCACCGCGAAGAATGCGGCCAAGCGCCTGGCCGGGAAATGCGCGGGGAAATCGGTGGCCGTGTTCGGTGCCGATTGCCTTACGCCGATCGCCCGCCGCTGGAAGGGGCAGATCTCGGAGGTCGCCAAAGCCTGGGCTCAGTTCGAGGAGCTCCCCGAGCTGGATCACAATACCGTCGCCGGAACGGTGCAACCCAAAGAGGTGATTGAGCGCTCGATGGTAATCTTCTTGCGCTCGAAGTTCAACCACCCGCGCAACAATCTGCGGGTCAACTTCACGCGCAAGCTGTTCACGCGCCAGGGATGGCAGACTGAGGAAGTGAAGGCCGCCGGCGGCTCGATGCTTGCGCAAATGTACACCTGCCTGCACTTCGGCGATTACTTCGCCTTCTATCTGGCGATGGCCTATGGAACAGACCCGACCCCCGTGGTGGTGATCGAATCGCTCAAGAAGATGCTGGCAAAATAAAAGCCTGTATTTTATCCAGAGTACCATAGCGGCAGACTCTTCTACGATCGTTGTCGTCAATATCCGAAATTGAAGAAGCGGATTATTCCACTAAGGACACAGAGGCGCACGAAAATAAATCTGGTTTTTTCATCGCGTTCTTCATGTCCGTCATGTCCTTCGTGGATAAAATGCGATGAAATCCGGACATGCCCGGGGGACGGGGGGAATCCCTCTGTCTTCACCGCCGCGTCCGCCTGGGGTATAATCCTCGCGCGCCGGGAGGAACACCGGCGCATTTCACGGAGAGGTTGCATAGTCCGGTCTAATGCGCGCGCTTGGAGAGCGCGTGAGCCGCAAGGCTCCGTGGGTTCAAATCCCACCCTCTCCGCCACCGGCACCGCGGAACGCGGTGCTTTTTCTTTCTCCGAGGTTGTTCCATGATGGGTCCGCTGGTCGAATGCGTACCGAATTTTTCGGATGGCCGCCGGGCGGAGGTGGTGGACGCAATTCTTGATTCCATCCGCCGGATCGCCGGCGCCATTGTGCTGGATTGGAGCAGCGATCCCGACCACAACCGCACCGTGGTCACGCTGGCCGGAAGCCCGAACGCAATTGCGGAGGCCGTCTATTCCGCCGTCGCCTGCGCCGCATCCCGGATCGACCTGCGGATACAGCGGGGCGTGCACGCGCGGATCGGTGCGACCGACGTGGTGCCGTTTATCCCCCTGGAGGATTTCTCGATGGAAGATTGCGTCGCGCTGGCCCGGCGGCTCGGCCGTCGAATCGGGGACGAGCTCGGTTTGCCGGTTTATCTATACGGGCAAGCCGCAACACGCCCCGAGCGCAAAGACCTTACGGTGATCCGCAAAGGTCAGTTCGAGGAGTTGGCTGCTACGATCGGCAAGGATCCCGCCCGGGCGCCGGATTTTGGACCGGCGCGGATCGGGCCGGCGGGCGCCGTCGTCCTCGGAGCGCGCGGCCCGCTCATCGCCTTTAACGTCTATCTCGATACCGCTGATGTGGAAATCGCCCGCAAGGTCGCCCGCCGCATTCGCACTTCCTCCGGCGGGCTCCCGGAACTGAAAGCGCTCGGTTTGCCGGTTGGCGGACAGGCTCAGGTTTCCATGAACCTGACCGATTACACCCGCACTTCGCTGAAGGCGGCGTTCGAGGCGGTCCGCGCCGAAGCAGAAGTACTCGGGGTTCAAGTCGACCGTTCGGAATTGATCGGGTTGATGCCGCGCGACGCCATACGCGGGATCGATCCAGCGGAACTTCGGCTGGAAAATTTTTCCGAAGAAAAATTCCTGGAACACTGCTTGAAAAATTCCGGCCTGATGGAAAGTTAGCCAAAGACGTCGGTTTCTCCCGGGGTCAAGCTGCCCGGCGCGTGATTCAAGCGGCAGGCAGGATCAGGCAGGTAATCGACTCATGGTCCGAAAGAAAAATCCCGTCAAACGCATGCCCCCCGATTCGCCGGATCGATCCGCGAACACCGGCCGGTCGCCAATCGGACTGGCCGCCGATCGGCGCTTCACCCCGCGTTCGAAAAAACCGCTCGGCCTTCCCACCCGCGGAAAGACGGCGCCCAACCGGCTGCGCCCGACCGATATATATTTGGCGCTCTGTTACCCTGATTTCATCCGGTCGCTTCCAGGGATCTACGTCGATTTGGGTTTCGGCCAATCTCCATCCACAACCGTCGAGACGGCCTGCAGGTTACGCCATCTGAATCCGAGCTTGAGGCTCGTCGGCGTGGAGATCGATCCGGAGCGGGTCGCCTCCGCCCAACCCTGGTCCGGTCCGGGATTGGATTTTCGCCTCGGGGGTTTTAACCTGCCGCTGGGCGAAGCGGAGTCTGCGGCGGTAATTCGCGCAATGAATGTGCTCAGGCAATATCCGGAAAGCGAATATGCCGCATCGATCGCAGTGCTCGCGCGATCCCTGACCGAAGACGGACTGCTGCTTGAAGGTACCAGCGATCCGCCGGGCCGGTTAATGGCGTTCAACCTGTATCGACGCGAGGGGGAGACCCTTGCCCTCGACGGGCTGATTTTCTTCGCACGCTTGCGCCATCCCTTCCAGCCGCGGTCTTTGCAGGCGGTGCTTCCAAAAAATTACATCCATCATGCCCGGCCCGGCAGCGGGCTCGACGCTTTCTTCGGCGATTGGGAGAAGTGCTGGCAGCGCACCCGCGGCCGGGGCGCGGAAGACCGGCGGCTCCAATTCTCGCTCGCCGCCCGCCTTCTCCTCTCCGATTGCGGCTACTCTGTAGATATCCGCTCCACGCTCCTCCGTCGCGGGTTTCTCCGGCTGCAATCCGTCCCTAGGTAATGACTAATCTTCCACAAAATCACCTCTCACCGCAAAGGCCGCCCTCGGAGATCGGGCCGCGGGGCGCAAAGGGCGCAAAGATATTAATTTCCCAAGAACGTTGCCTTCTTCCCATCCCCGGCCCGGCACGGCAAATCGCGGTTCGGTCATCGCGCGGGGATGAATCCCCGCCCTGCAACACAATGCCCCTGCGGGGCAGAGCCTCACCCCCTTGCAACCTTCCCTCCGCATAGCAACGGAAAAGGATCCGAGAAGAGGACGCTGAGCAGTTTTTTTACCGCCGTGTTATTAGGTTTCCAACGCCCGGATTAAAACAAAAGCGGCCCGAACGGCCGCTCTTGTGTATTCCCCAGGGATAAACCTAACGCTTGCTTTTCTTGCCCGCCTTGGCCTTGCGCTCGCGGAGCATTTCTTTTTCCATCTTGCGGCGGAACTTCGCCGCCGTCTCGATGGCTGCCCTCTTTGACTTAAAGAGATGGATGTAGAACCGCTTGTTGTGCACTTTCCCTTTGAGTTTGTAGTACACGCTCACAACCGGCATAAGGGTTCGACCTTTGTTGCCCTTGGTATAGGTCACGCTGACCCCGTTGATCCCGGTCGAATTGTTGCTCTGCGCCTTTGCCCGGTAGGGCGCCCGGTTTCGACGCGTCCGGATGATCTTCTTGGCTTTCATGGTTCACCTCGCTTGGGAAATCCTTTTCGGTTCCCAGATTCCTTTCCCATGTGGATTGTCGGCTTAGAAACTCAAACTACATTGCCCCGTTTCCACCTCTCTTCTACGGTTCCGATAATAAAAAGCCGGGGTTTCCCCCGGCTTTTTTCATTCGGTGACCGTATTGGGAGCGACCACTTCTGCGGCCGCTTCCTCCATCAACCGGTAACCTGTCCCGGCAGGGATAAGTTTACCGATGATCACGTTCTCTTTCAAGCCCAGCAGCGGATCGAGCCGGCCTTCGATGGCCGCGCCCGCCAGCACCTTGATGGTGTGCTGGAAGGAGGAAGCCGAAAGGAAGGAGTCGGTGCTCAAGGAAGCCTTGGTGACGCCAAGCAACACCGGAGCCGCCGTGGCCGGCTGCTTCCCGTCGGAAAGCAGTTTCTCGTTGATGTCTTGCAGGCGGAACCGTTCCACCAGTTCACCCGGCAGGAAATCCGTGTCGCCGGTGCGGACCACCTGCACCTTGGCCAGCATCTTGCGCAGAACAACTTCGAAGTGCTTATCGTTGATGTTCTGCCCCTGGGCCCGGTACACCTTCTGAATTTCGGTGAGCAAATACAGTTGGCAGGCTTCCCGGCCCTGGATCCGTAAAATCCGGTGCGGGTTGAGGGAGCCTTCGGTGAGATTCTGGCCGGCTTCCACGCGCGAACCCTCGGCGATGATTAGCCGGGCGCCGCTCGGGATTTCGTATTCCGCCTCTTCGCGATGCTCGTAGGTGACCACCACCTTATGTTCCCGCACGCGGGCTTTACCGGCATGTTCGGCGACGATCTCGGCGTCTCCGCGCGTGGCCAGCACCACCCCGGCTTCCACGGTGATGTTGTCCTCGATTTTCAGGGACCAGTTCCCCGGTATTTGATATTCGTCGCGGAGAATTTCGCTGGAAACGATTTTGATCGTGCGGTGCCCGGTTTCCGAGCGGTGGATTTCCACTAGGCCGCCGATTTCGGTGACAATCGCTTCGCCTTTGGGTTTCTTTCGCGCCTCGAAGAGTTCCTCGACGCGCGGGAGGCCCGAGGTGATATCTCCGCCAGCAGCCACGCCGCCGGTATGGAAGGTGCGCAGTGTGAGCTGGGTGCCCGGCTCGCCGATGGACTGCGCGGCGACAATACCCACCGCAACACCCATCTCGACCATGTTGCCGCGGCCTAGATCCAGCCCATAGCACGTCTGGCACAGCCCGTGGCGCAGATCGCACGTCAGCGGGGAACGGACGACAACTTCTTCCAATCCGGAGGCCGTGATGCGCTTGGCCTCTTCCATGGTGATGATTTCGGTTTGCCCGACGATCAGCTCGCCGGTATGCGGATCCACCACTTTCTGCGCCGCTACGCGCCCGAAGAGGCGCGAGTCGAACGTCTGTCCCGCTACGTCGTCCCTGCGGCGGATGTGGATGCCCTCTTCCGTCCCGCAGTCGGCGTCCATGATGATCAGGTCTTGCGCCACATCCACCAGGCG
>PLND01000051.1 GCA_003141675.1 Anaerolineae bacterium | reverse complement strand
GCTGCCACCCGGCCCGTAGTTCCGGAGGCAGTCTCCAGCGCGCGCACGGAAGTGGTTCCGACCGCGATCACGCGGCGTCCTTGCGTGCGGACTTCGCGCGCGGCCCGCTCCGTTTCCTCCGGGACGGAGATCCACTCCGCATGGATCTGGTGCGCTTCCACATCCTCCTCGGTGATTGGCGCGAAAGTATCCAGCCCGATATGCAGGGTGACAAACGCCGTGCGGACTCCGAGGTCACGGAGCGCGGCGATCAGCCCGGGCGTGAAATGCAATCCGGCGGTGGGCGCTGCGGCCGAGCCGGGGTCGCGCGCGTATACTGTCTGGTACCGCTCGGGATCGCGCAATTTGGCATGGATGTACGGCGGCAGCGGGGTGGAACCGAGTGCTGCCAATTGCGGGGTAAGGGGCTGGGAAAAACGCAGCACTCTTCGCGATCCACCGAGATCGCTGATCACTTCGGCCAGTACCGGTGAGGACGGCCCAGTTTTCCCTGCGGCGGGCGATACCTCGAAGTGCACGCCCGGCCGCACGTGTTTGCCGCCGATGAGCGCCTCCCACACCTGCGGTTCCAACCGCCGCAGGAGCAGTATCTCCACCTTACCGCCCGTTCCGCGCTTGTGTGCGCTCAACCTGGCGGGGATGACGCGCGTATCGTTGAATACCAGCAGATCGCCCGGCGTGAGGAACTCGCCGATTTCACGGAAGAAGGCGTGCCGGATCTCACCGTTCTTCCGGTCAAGCACCAGCAAGCGCGAGGAATCCCGCGGCTCTGCCGGCTCTTGGGCAATTAGATGTGGTGGAAGCGGGTAATCGAAATCACTTAATCGAAGCATAGGGATCGATATCCAATTTTTTGTATAACATACCACACCAACCCGGAAAAATTAACCGTCAATCATTTGGTTTTGACCATCGGTGAAAAATAACCCCGCAATCCGCAATCGGAACTTTTCATTAAAAAACTTGCATGGGTAACCCCTGATATAATTGCTTTCTATTCCCCTCAAATGACTGCGTTTAACCTCCTTGAGGAAAAAATGAACATCCGCCAAAATTGGAAAGAGGCCATACGAGCAAACCGGAAAGAGATATTTCTGGTCCTTCCCATTCTACTCATTCTGGTTTTATTTTCCTTCCTCATGCGTTATCGGGGCTGGCGAAGCGACCCTTTGGCCAACATGGATATGTTGGTGTATTACCTGGGCGCGGAGTCAACGATTCATGGCGGCGGGCTGATGGAGAAAGGGGATCAATCGAGTTATCGTTCGTATCAACCGCCGGGAGCGGAATATCTGGTTTTGCCGGCGGCCGTGCTGTTAAAGGACCCGAGCCTTTTCAGCCTCCCGGGCGATCTTCTGATCAATATATCCGCCATGGTTTTTTTATATTTAATTTTCCGGCAGGGTTTTGGCCGGGGTTTGGCACTGGCCATTTGTATTGTTTTTGGATGTTCCCGATTGGTATTCATGGGAGTTTGGCCGATCGGACATCCGGTCTATGTGCTTGGTATGTTATGGTTCCTGATGCAATGGGTGCGAAAACGATCGCCCTGGTGGCTGTTTGGCGCTTTGGTCATCGGGGCATTTGGTTTATATGTAGACTTGGCGATTCTTCCATTTCTATTTGTCTTTCCCGCCCTTTGGATCCTCTTCCGACCTCCCTTACGTCCCATCCCCATCCTTCTGGCTTGCGCGATCGGTCTTTTGATTTGGGCTCCCTATCTTCATTATGAATCCACCAATGGCTTTTTAGATTTTAAGTCCATTCTATTTTTAAAACCTGTTCCCGGAACGGGAGAAGCAACCCCTACCTATTGCTATGCCTCCCTTCCGGGAGAGATGGATAGCGTCAACGAGGTCTATATTCCCTTTTTAGGAACGCCCGGATCGATGGACCGGGTGGTTTTTTCCGAACCGGGTTTTGAAAAATACCACGCGCTTTGCGTGTTTCTGACCAATCTGGACCGCAACTTCGACGACGGATATTTTCTTTCCACGAACCCCATAATCGCCGCCGCGCTCTGGTTCCTGTTCCTCATGGGAATGTTTCTTTCCATCGGCATGGCGCTGATCCACTGGGAAAGAAAAATCGTCCTGCTGGCTAGATTGCGAACGATAGATCCGAAAATAATTCTCGGCTTTTGCGTGGTCGGTTCCCTCGCGCTCTATGGGATCTTCAACCCTGGCCTTTTAACAAGATTTTCCGCGGGCGGAGAATTGCATACCGAAACGCGCCTAGTCGTCGAACAACTCCAGTATTATTTTCCGTTGATCTTCTCAGCGTGTATTCTGGGGCTTTCTCTCGGCCTGCGTGCTCCGAAACATGACTTACCGGACGTTGCTCCCTTGCTGGTCGTCTGGATTCCCTGGTTATTATTGGTATTCATCGCGGAACGCACGCGGTCCGAACGATTTTTCTGGATTTGGTCTTTACAAGTCGCCGTTCTCGTATTCGCCGTTTTTCAGATTCTTGATGCGATTTCAAAAAACGTGTGGTGGAAACGAGTTGCCGTGCTTGCCTTGGCCCTTCTGGTCTTTCCGCTTTCGTTCTATCTTCCAGCCATTCGCGGATGGATAGACAATGGATACAGCGGAGCCGACAATCCGCAAGTCCAGGTCGTGGATTTTATTCATCAACAGGTCACAGCAGAAGGCAAAGGAACCGTCTCGATAGGATACAGCCTGCTTCAGCCTCAGCCGGTGGATAACAGGATGAGAAACGGTTCATGGTTCGATCTGTTATTGGAAACTCGATGGGGAATTCGCAACGTAAATCAAAACCCCACCGGAATTGAAACCGGGGACACGTGGCGCATCCTTGAAGTGGAGACGCCGTCCATTCTTACTCCTTCACCGTGGGAGGGATTTGCTCCCGTTGCGGTATTTGGACCGTTTGTTGTCTACAAGCTCGAAGAGACAAAAACACTTCTGCTACCCAGTCCTCTCCGCTATTTGAATCCGGAGTCTGATACCCCTCCACCAGTCGCTTTCAACAATGCGAGCTCGCTTCCATTAAGCTATTCTCTTTGGAAGAAAATATTTTTTTCTGATGTGGGCTCGATCCAATAGAAAGCACCGGTCATATAATTCCATTGCAGGCTGCTGCCCCTTCCGGAGAATACGTCAACACTCCTTCAATCGATATCATCCTGTATGATTTTGCCCGGTGCTCGTAATCACAATGTCAATATTTTTGATTAATAAATAGTGGGATATTCTTTCCGCGCCATTGTGTTTTCCATCGATATTCCATTCCCCAGATCACTTCTCCCCGTCATCAAATAGCTCCGGCTGCTGGGGGTGATGGTATTCGAGTCCGAGGTGCTCGTAGGCGCGGCGGGTGGCGATCCGCCCTTGCGCGGTGCGGTCCAGAAAGCCCAGCTGCAGCAGGTAGGGCTCGTAGACATCCATGATCGTGTCCGGCTCCTCGCTGATCGAGGCGGCGATCGTCGCCAGCCCCACCGGCCCGCCGTCGTACTTCTCGACGATGGTGCGCAGCACGCGCAGATCGATCTCGTCCAATCCCAGCGGATCCACATTGAGCAAGTCCAATCCGGCGCGGGCGACCTCGAGGTTAATGGCGCCGCCGGCTCGCACCTGGGCGTAATCCCGCACGCGGCGCAGGAGCCGCAGCGCCACGCGCGGCGTTCCGCGCGCTCTGCGGGCGATCTCGCGCACCCCGCTCTCGTCAATCTCCACCCCGAGCAACCAGGCGCCGCGGCGGACGATCTCGGCGATCGATTCCGGATCGTAGAAATCCAGCCGGTAGACTGCGCCGAACCGCGCGCGCAGCGGAGAGCTTACCATCGCGAGGCGCGTGGTGGCGCCGACGACGGTAAAGGGCGGCATGTGCAGCCGAATCGAGCGCGCGCTGGGTCCCTTGCCGATGATGATATCCAGGGAGAAATCTTCCATTGCGGGATACAGGACTTCCTCGATCGGACGACCCAGCCGGTGGACCTCGTCGATGAACAGGATATCCCCCTCCTGTAGATTGGTCAGAATGGCCGCTAGGTCGCCGGCGCGTTCGATGGCCGGGCCGGAGGTGATTTTTATGGAGACGCCCATTTCGTGGGCAAGCACATGGGCAAAGGTGGTTTTTCCCAATCCCGGGGGACCGTAGAAGAGGGTATGGTCGAGCGGCTCGCCCCGTTCGCGGGCGGCGCCGATTTGCACGGCCAGATTTTCCTTGATCCGGTTCTGCCCGATGATCTCGGCCAAGGTCGTTGGCCGCAATGCGGGATCGAAGGATTCATCACCGCGCCGTTGCGGGGAGACCAGCCGTTCCTCGTCCATCCGACGATTATATCAGCCTGTTCCATATCCATTCGGCTGGCGTATAATCCCGGCATGGAAATTCGGCAACGATCCCGAAGACGAAACCGAATCATCGGCGCGATCCTTTTTAGTGTTTCCATTCTCTTCGCAGGGTTTGCGATTTGGCCCACCATTTACCGTACGGAAACTTTTCCGCTGCGTTCGGACCTTCTGCCGCAGGAATATCAATTGGAAGTGCAATACCCGGCGCTGGGCCCGTCGGGCGACAAGGTTATCCTAAAGCTAACCTTGAAGCCGGTCGGCCCCGCACCTGCCATAGATTCGTCCCAGGGTTCAAGCCCCGGACTGGTGGCCGAGGTGCAATCCCCCACGCTGGCCGTCGACCCCTCCGGCCAAATCCTCACCGCCCTTACCGCCGGGAGAACGTTGCATATGTCGTGGAATGCTTTCTCGCAAGGTCCGGGCGAAGGGCATATCAATTTGTTCCTTTTCAAAGAGGGAGCCGAGCAAGCCAACGGGGTTTTCCTCCAACAGCCGCTGTGGGCGCGCTCCTTTCCTTTTAATACCTTCACCGGACCGGGGGGGATGCGGGTTCCCATTCTTTATCTTTCAACGTTTGGAATCCTTTTCGGTTTGGGATTCCTATTGATGAACTCGCTGGGAGGGAATTCCCGCCGTGGGCGGCCTTCAGCGAGTGGAAAGATCAACGACTGATCATGGGCGGAAAATCCGCACCGGAACCAACACGGGCTGAAATAGTGCGATTGAGCGTCGGGCCGCTCGAGACCAATTGCTATCTGGTTGCGGACGTCCTCTCCGGAAAGGCGGCGGCAATCGATCCGGGAGACGAAACCTGGCGTATCCAGCATTCGCTCGCGATGCACGAATGGACTCTGGCCTGGGTGCTTGTAACCCATGCGCATTTTGATCACATTGCCGCCTGCGGACAGCTCGCCGATGGCGCCGGTTGTCCGATTGCGCTGCATCCGGCGGATCTCCCCCTATGGTGGATGCACGGCGTAGCGGACCAGATGGGGATCAAGATTCCCGAACTTCCCGTCCCCCAACATCCGCTGGTTGCGGATGAAACCATCCCCGTCGGCGATCTGCGAATCGAGGTTCTGTATCTCCCCGGCCACTCGCCCGGCCATGTCGGGTTCTATCTTAAGCAGCAGGGTTGGTTGTTCTCCGGCGACGTGATCTTCGCCGATGGCGGCGTCGGCCGGTCGGATCTCATGGGCGGGGACGAATCCATCCTCGCAGCGAGCGTCGATACGGTCCTGCACCTGCCGGACACGACGGAGATCTTCCCCGGACACGGTGGAAAGACAACGGTCGGCGCGGAACGAAAATTACGTATGATTTATTAGTACACGGAATACACAGTAGAGATCACGGATTTCACCGAAGGAAATCAGAAAATGCATCAGGTAGGGTTTTTATACTCTTTAGTTCTTTTCCGTGTAATCCGTTTCATTCCGTGTAATCCGTGTATTGATTTTTCCCTGGAGGATCGGGATTTTTCCGTCATCTTGACAAAAATTCGGTCGATGATACAATTAGTTCAATAATACATTTGTTACTTTGAAGCGGTTTTTGTCTATTGGAAAGGAGCCATCTCATGGATATTGTTCAAAAATATCTTCCCCTGCTGATTCCACTGATCGTCATCCAGTTGGCGTTGATGATCGTCGCGCTGGTGGACATTTTAAAGCGGGAGAAAACCCGCGGCCCGAAATGGCTGTGGGTCCTCATCGTCGTCTTTGGCGAGATGATCGGGCCGATCCTGTATTTCGTGGTCGGCCGGGAAGAGTCGTAAACCCATGAACGCCGCGATTGCAATACCAACATCCGGTGCTGCGCCGGTTCGCGGGTCGCCGGAGACCTCGGCGATTCTCTGCCAGGGTCTTTCCAAAACATACGGTAATATCCAGGCACTCGCCGAGCTTGAGCTTTCGGTTCCTTACGGCTCGGTATTTGGTTTCCTCGGCCGCAACGGCGCGGGAAAAACGACCACAATGAGACTGCTCGCCGGGCTGGCCCACCCCTCCGCCGGACATGCCTGGGTCGGCGGCTGGGAAACGACCGGAGTCAACCGGCTGGCCCGCACCCGCTTCGGGTATCTGCCCCAGGACCCGGCGTTTTATTCCTGGATGTCGGCCCGCGAATACCTCGATTACATCGGACGGATCCAGGGTTTGTCGGGGATGGAACGCAAGAGGCAGATCGGCGAGATGTTGGAGCTTTCGGATTTGCAGGAAGCTTCCCGGCGCCGGATCGGCGGTTACTCCGGCGGGATGGTCCAGCGCCTGGGAATCGCCCAGGCATTGATGGGCCATCCACCCGTGCTGCTCTTGGACGAGCCGACCAGCTCACTCGATCCCGCCGGACGGCACGAAGTGCTGGAGATGATCTCCAAGATCCGCGGAAACGCAACCGTGTTTTTTTCCAGCCATATTCTCAACGACATCGAGCGGGTCTGCGATACAGTGGCCGTGCTCCACAAAGGCCGGCTTATCCTGGTTTCCGGCCGCGAGGAACTGCTGGAAAAATACGCGGTCAATGCCGCCGAGCTGGAACTGAGCGCAGCGGGCCAAGGATCCGCCGGGGATCCGCTCGCAACGTTTCTGGACGCCCTAAAACAGCTGGCCTGGGTGGCGAACATCAAACGGGAGGGATCCGTGCTGCGCATCATGGCGCACAACGTCCCGCTGGCGAAAAAGGAACTCCTGCCGATGATCGTGCAGCACGGGTTGGAGGTCGACCGCTATGAGTGGGTCCGGCCTTCGCTGGAAGATATCTTTCTCCAGCTGAGCTCCGAGGAATAGAGGAGGAGCGAAATGACGGCGTGGATCTATGGATTATCCATTCTCCTGATGATTCTCCTTCCGGTGATTCTGGCCGCCGGGCTGCGCCGGATCGCTCAACCCGCCTGGATTCTTTTCGGCGTCGGTTGTCTGACGTTCACCCTCTCGCAGGTCGTCCATCTTCCGCTGAATAATTGGCTCGCTTCCATTGGCGTGCTTCCCGGGACGGCGAATGCATCTCCGCCGCTATTGCAGACGGCGCTCATCATCGGCTTGTCGGCCGGGCTGTGCGAGGAATTATTGCGCGCCGCCGGTTACGCCGTCATCCGCAAAATTAAACCCGGTTGGATGCGGCTGCCCGACGCCGTCATGCTGGGCTTGGGGCATGGCGGGATCGAATCGATGGTCTTCGGGGGTGTGCTCACCGCCGCCACCGTCGGCGCCCTCCTGCCCCTAATCGGGGTCGACCTCAACACTCTGGGATTAAAACCGGATCAAGTGGCCGCCCTCCGCCAGCAGTTAAATGTCCTCATCTCTACCCCCTGGATCGGTGTATTGCCGCTCGTGGAGCGGATCATCGCCATCTCCGCCCATATCATCTTTTCCCTGATGGTGTGGAAGGCGTTTTCCGGGCGCGGATCGTTGCGATGGCTCTATCTTCCCCTGGCCGTCCTCTATCATGCTGCAGTGGATTTCTCCGCGGTATACGGGATGCATTACCTGGCGGATAAACCCCTTCTGATAGAAATTATTTTTCTTGGCATCATGATCCCGGGTTATCTCTGGACCTACCTTCAAATTCGCGGGTATGCGAAGGCGGACGGGGCGCCTTCCCGAATTCCCAACAGCTCGCTCCGCAGCGAACTGGCGGTCTTGGGCGCCGCGGTCCAAAAAGAAATCCGCCAACAATGGAGAACGCGGCGGATGCTGGTGCTGGGCGCCGTGTTCCTGTTTTTTGGAATGGGATCTCCGCTGATTACGAAACTCACGCCGGAACTGCTTCATTCCATGCAGGGCGGAGAACTGATTGCCCAGCTGATGCCGCAGCCCAGCGCGGCGGAAGCGTTGAACCAGTATATAAAGAATCTATATCAGTTCGGGTTCCTGCTGGCCATGCTCCTGGCTATGGGCGCGGTGGTGGGTGAAAAGGAAACCCGCGTGGCGCCGATGATCCTCAGCAAGCCGATGCCGCGCTGGGCGTTTATCGCCGGCAAATTCGCAGCCCAGGGCGTGATGTATCTCGGGGCGTTTGTCCTCTCGGGGATCGGCGCGTATTACTACACCTGGATCCTTTTCGGCCCGCTCGACCCCGGAAAGTTCATTCTGATGAACGGCCTGCTCTATATGTGGACCCTGCCATTCGTCGGCTTGAGCCTCCTGGGAAGCGTGTTGGGGAAAAGCACCGCCAGCGCCGGTGGAATCGCGGTCGGCCTTTGCATCGGATTGTCGCTGGCCGGATCCATTCCCCAGTATGGGGCGCTTCTGCCCGGCGGTTTGCTGGGATGGGCAACCCAGGCCGGCCAGGCGGCGGCCGGAATCCAACCGGCGGCAGCCAACCTCGTTGCGGCGTCGATCGCGCAACTCCCAGTCAACGGCGCCGCACTGGCCTCAGCGGTCGTCGTGATCGTCCTCTCGCTGGTTTTATCAATCGGCGTTTTTGAACAGCAGGAACTGTAGCCGGGATCGTCGATCCCGGTTGCAACACGACGATCCCGTTTGCAATACAGCTATCCCGGAAACGAACCGCCCGGAAATTCTCCGGGCGGTTCGTTTTTATTGAGAGACACAATAGAGGCGATTAAGCCGACGGATCGGCGGGAATTAAATCGGATGGGATTCCTTTTTTATCCAAGATCCCCGGCGTGTTCTGGGCATTCTGCAACCATTGCTGATAATACGCCTGCTGCTGACTGGCGTATTTATCGGCGGCTATCGGCTGGGAACCCTTGTCCATGAGCAGGATGATAACCCACGTGGTCAGGCTGGTTTGTATCGGCTGGCTGATTTCCCCGGATTTCATGGCAAAGGCGGCCTTTTCCATTTCCGACGGAGGTGTGCCTTCCGCGATCCATCCGATAACGCCGCCATTGGCCTTGCTGGCGGCATCCAGCGATACTTGTTTCGCCACGGCGAAGAACGATGCACCGGCGACGATCTGGGCCCGGACGCTTTTTGCCGTCGCTTCATCGGCCACGACGATCTCGGCCAGATAGACTTGATCCTCGTTTTTGGGAAGACCCGCCATCACCGCGGTCTTCACTTTTTCGATAAGCAGTTCGGACCGGACCCGTTCGCGGAAATCCGTTTCCGTCATCCTCGTCAGACGGCGGACATTGGAGAGATAAAGGGTGTAATACTTTAGGAATTCCGATTGTGTGAACGGGGTTGCCGTGGGAACTATAGTTGGCGTGGACGTGATAGTCGGCGTCAGGCTGGGCGTCACCGTTCCGGTGATCACGAAAGTGGGGGTGACCGTGGGCGTTAGGGTGATCGTCGACGTGGGCGTGAACGTGGGCCCACCCGGCGTGGGGCTGGGAGTGATCGTCCAGGTCGGCGTCGGGGTGAAGGGAACGGTATTGGTGGGCGAAGGCATGGCGGTCAGCGTGGCTTCGGGAATGTATCCGAGCATATCATCGACTTTGGCCTGCACCTCCGCGTCGGTCACCACGATGCCGCGCGCCTCAGCCTCGTGGCGCGCGATTTTTGCCTCAATCAGGAACTGCAGCGCGTTGTCGCCGATCGCCGTTGGATTACCCAAAGAGTTTTTTATCTGGGTGGCCTGGGCGAGATATACCTGCGCTTGGGGATCCTGTGGATCGGTGCCGGCCAGTTCGAGCCGGCTGTAGGTGGCGATCAACTGCATCCGTTCCCAACGGACTTCCGCCTGCGCCTGCGCGATGGTGATCTTCTCGCCATAAACAAATGCGGCAGGATTATTCACCTGCAGGAAGTAAGTGCTGTAATACCCGAAGCCGATCACCCCCAACACCAGAACCAGGATGATCGCGGCGATCACCCACACCCATCGGGTCTGAACCTGGTCGCGCCGGATGTGGTGGCGTTGCTTTCGGGTGAGGGGTTCGGGATTTTTAATAACTTTCGATGGCATATCTTCCTCCAAAAAAACCTCTCCGGCTTTCCGCCGGATTTATCCTATCCGGCTATCCGTGCGGAGCATTAAAAAGACGTGATGAAATCATTCGTCGGCGAATGGAAGCAACGCCATGTGACGAGCCCGCTTGATGGCCACCGCCAGCGCGCGTTGATGCAAAGCGCACGTGCCGGTCTGGCGGCGCGGCCGGATCTTTCCGCGCTCCATGACGAACTTGCGCAGCATGTCCGCCTGCTTGTAATCGATGACCTCGATTTTTTCTACGCAGAACTGGCAAACGCGGGGCTTGCGGACGTATCCGCCTCTGCCCCGGTATCCTTCCGGTGAGGATTCTTCTTCCGCACCGGGTATTTCTTCGGAAATGTCCATGATGTCCTCCAGGACGGTTCTATCGTCCATTGTGGTTATCCCGGTGAGCCCGCATCTCGCGGCGCCATCCCGGACGACCAGGGGATTAGAAGGGATATTCCTCTTCCACCGTCGGGTAGTTCACCGGTGCGGTGAATTCCTTCTTCTCTCCCAGTTGAATCATCTCGTTGGCAACGATCTCGACCGCGGCGTGTTTCTTCCCTTCGGTGTCTTCCCACCGNNTTGCAAATCTCGGCCAGGGTTCCCCAAGCCACCACGGTGAACCACTCGGTCTCCTCGTGGCGTTCGCCGCTCGAGCTGCTCCAGGTGCGGTTCGTGGCCACGCTGAACGTGGTGACCGGTTTCCCGGACGACGTATAGCGCATCTCCGGATCCCGGCCCAGGTAACCGATAATCATCACTTTATTTAAACTGCGAGACATCTTCCCACTCCTGGGTCCGGCGGGGAACGGGCCTGCCGGATCCCACGCTACCGTGGTTATCCCTCCGTCCGAACGATGGCGAATCGCAGGATTGATTCCGTCAGCCGCAGATTCCGTTCGAGCGTGGAAATAACGGCAGTCGGCATTTCCGCATACACGAAGGCGTACAAACCGTCGTGTTGTTTGCGGATCGCGTACGCCATCCGCCGTTTGCCCCACAGATCCACCTTGGCGACGGATCCGCCCGCCTCGGTAATCCAACCTTTAACTTTTGCGAGCAACTCGTTGAGGACTTCTTGATTGGTTTCCGGATGAACGATCAAACCGACTTCATAGTTGCGCATGAGGTCTACCTCCTTTCCTTGGGATTGCCCCTCTTGGCCGGACGGGAATCCGGTTGGGGAGCGGAAATGCGGGACCTTGTCCCGCGGCAACGGGCCGTAGTATATCAAGAAAAGAGGAGATTAGGCAAGGCCGGCAAGGGTTTCTCCACCCCACTTGCTTCCCCTCGCTTCGCTCGAGGACAATCTTCTATCGTTCTCGATTGTGTAGCTCCGTGCCAAAACCATCTCATCCTTCCACCCCTTATCTCTTCCTTCCAATATCCCGACCTTTCAATCCCTTCCCTCCTTCCCGTTGTCCGGGAAGGAGGGAGGGGCAAAGGGGGGTGAATGGGATGGAATAAAAAAAACTATCAATCCAGCTTCTTCACCAAATACAACTCCCCGTCTTCAAATCCCCGGTTTCGATAATAATTGCGCGTGCCGATGGCGGAGATCACCGCCAGGTTGGAGAATCCAGCCCCGCGCGCGATTTGTTCGGCGCTCGAGAGCAGTTCTGTGCCAAGTCCGAGATGCTGTGCCGCACCTTCCTGGTTGCCTCCGAGCGGAAGAGTCTGGCCGTATATGTGCACGTCGCGGACGATCGCCGCCCGTTCCAGATCGAGCCATTGCAGGTCCAGGCTTCGCGTTCCAGGGAGCCAGAGCCGTAGATAGCCCGCCAGACGGTTGTCGGTAGTGACAAACGATAGAAACCGTTCCTCACCCCCGCAGGCCTCGTAGGCCATGTCTTCGAGGTGCAGGTCGCCGCGGGATACATGCAATCCCCGAACTTCACGGCAGCGGATGCAGACGCAATGCTCGCCGCGGGCCGCCATCAGTCGCTGGACGTCTTCGCGCAGGTTGGATCGTTTGTTCCCGGCGACAACGTGGACCACCGGGAAATCCCGCGCCAGCCGGTTCACCCGGCAGTACGGCGGGATGGCCGGCTTAATCGCGGCAATCAATTCGAGCAATTCTTCATATGGATATGGGCGGTATTCTCCGCGCTCGAAATAGGAATACAGCGCGCTGTTTTCGACGAGGATCGTCGGATAAATCTTAAGCTCATCCGGCCGCAGGTCGGGATCGTCAAACATCCTGGCGAAGTCCTCGCGATCGCTTTCCGGAGTGGCCCCTAGAAGGTTGGGCATCCAATGTGCCTGGATTTTAAAACCGGCCGCGCGCATCAGGCGGAACGCGCGCCGGGTTTCCGCCACGCTATGGCCGCGGCAATTGAGAGCCAGAATCCGGTCGTCGAGGCTTTGCACTCCAACCTGCACCTTGGTCACGCCCAGCTTGCGCATGTGGAACAGCTCCTCCGGCCGGATGTAATCCGGCCGGGTTTCCACAACCAACCCGACGTTTCGGCGCGCTGCCTGTTCGTTCTTCCGCTGCGCCTCCACGAGGGTGGCGGATTCTTCCCCGTTGAGCGCATCCAAACAACGCCGCACAAACTCATCGCGGTAATCCTTTGGGTAAGCGCTCCACGTTCCGCCCAGGATCAGCAGTTCCACTTTGTCCGTCGGATGCCCGACCGATTCCAGCGAGGCCAGCCGGCTGGTAACCTGCCGGTGCGGGTCGAACGCATTCTGGGAGGCGCGCAGTGCGCCGGGCTCGTCGGCGAGGTAGCTTTTGGGCATGCGCGAATCATCGGGGCAGAAAATGCACGTCCCCGGACAGGGATAGGGACGCGTGAGCACGCTCACCGTCGCCACGCCGGAAAGCGTGCGCACCGGCTTCATGCGCAACCGCTCGGCCATCGCCGGATCTTCGCGCAGCTGCCCGCTGGCGACCATCTCGCGGTAGGCTGCGATGAGAAAATCCTTGCTCAAGTAGGTTCCGCGCGCCGGGTGGCGGTGGAGCGCCGCGCGTAGATCGTCCCCGCCCGCCACCTCGAGCAGGATTGCGCAGGCAGCCGCCTTGCGCTCCGGGTCGGAATAATCCCGCGCGCGTTTCCAGGCTTCCAGCCGCCGGCCTTCTTCTTCTGTATAATCTCCGGATGTGAACTCCGACATCGTCCGCCGCCTCGTCGATCTCAATCGGGCATTCTATCAAACCTTCGCCGCCCCCTTCGCCGCCACGCGCATCCGCGTCCAGCCCGGCGCGCGCACCCTGCTCGGGCGGGTTGGGCCTCAATCCGCCGTAGCCGACCTGGGCTGCGGTGACGGGAACGCCGCCCGCTGGCTGGGATCGCATGGCTGTTGCGGGCGGTATCTGGGGCTCGATCTCAGCCCGGCCCTGCTTTCGATCGCCCTCGCCAGGGAATTTCCTTTTCCGGCCGAGTTCCATTCCGTCGATTTCCTGACCGAAGGCTGGAACCGCACCTTGCCTGAGGAGTCATTTGATTTCGCTCTGGCGTTCGCCGTGCTTCATCATATCCCGGGTGAGCCTGGGCGCGCTGCGTTTCTTGCCGCCTGCCGCCGTCTGCTGATCCCCGGGGCAACCCTCTTTCTTTCCAACTGGCAATTTCTTCGCAGCGAAAAGCTACGCAGCCGGATTGTTCCATGGTCTGAGATTGGGCTCTCGGAATCCGACGCCGATCCAGGCGACTACATTCTGGATTGGCGACAAGGAGGCCGCGGTCTACGTTATGTGCACATCATCGACGGAAAAGAACGGTTGCGCCTCGCGGCGCAGGCGGGGTTCAAGGAAACGGAGTGCTTTGAATCCGACGGCGAGGGCGGAAGGCTGGCGGATTACGCGGCTTGGGCTATCACCCCCGGCCTCTCACCCTCACCCCCTGCCCCCTCCCCCAACTAATACTAGGAGATGGAACCCTGCACCCTTCTCTCAAACTCAGTCGGGAGAAGGGTCGGGGATGAGGGTCGCCGCGGGAAATTGCGGTGTGATATTTTCACCGTGCAGCCAAGCGATCAGATAGGCCGACGGATCGAGCTGCCCGCGCCGGGCGGCCCAGTCTTCCGGATAGGTTGGACGCGAGATGCCGAAATGGACGTGCGGCGTGGTGTTGGCGGCGTTGCCGGTCTTGCCCGAGAGCCCGAGGAGTTGACCTGCTTTCACATGCACTCCGGGTGCAACACCTCTGGCAATCGCCGAGAGGTGCGAACCGTAATAGCGGACGCCGTCGTCGCCGATGATCGCTACGCACAACCCTCCGGCGACGGCCTGATCGTTCGTGGCGGGATCCCACACATCCCGATAAGAAACAAAATCCACAACACCGTCCGTTACGGCGACGTAATTTGTTCCGACCGGCGCGAAGATGTCGGTGGCCGGATAGGGATGTCCACCTTCGGTAAAATCGACCACCCCCGGCGGCTGGACCGGGAACACATAGGAGAAGGGTTTCTGTGTCGGCGTGGGGGTGATCGTATCGGTGGGCGTGATCGTCGGCGATGGGGTATCGGACGGCAGTGGTGTGTCCACCGGAGGGACGACGGTCGAGGTCAGGGTCGGACTTACCGCCACGGTCGAAGTTGCTGTTCCGATATCCGACGGTGTGCCCGAAAGAGCCAGGTCCATGCCTTGGAGGAAGACCGCAGGATTTGCCCCTTCATTACCCAAGGAGCAGGCAGATAAAAGAAAAGGAAGCATGATTGCGGTGATCAAACGGCGCGAAAAAGCCAATCTCCGGTCCATATACTAATTATGCCTGATATCAGTGCACTTTGCATATTTCCGCCGGTCGGCTTTCTTCCTCTGTTTTTTATATAAATTATTAAGGTTCCCCCTCACCATCTGCGCCCGTTGTAAACAACCCCCGAGATACGGATACAGACTTTGCCGTTTGCCTTTCTTCTCTCGGCACGAAATGGAAGGGCGGATTCAAAAATACACTGACATAATAGAAAGGGATGACAACATTAACGAAGACGGAGAAGAGGTAAAAAACACGAGGCACTTTCGCGCTTCGTGCCGGTTGAAAAAATGGTGTTCGTCCAATGGTTATAATTGATCGATGATTTTCGCTTCACCTTTTATACATGTTCTTTTTAATTTCCGAATACTCCCTTTGAGTAAATTTATTGTTCTCGTACGCCAAGCTACGTTCCCCCGCGGTTGACCGGCCCGGTCCCGCCCCGCGGTATATTTCCTGTGCCGCCCCGCGGTATATTTCCGGTTCCGCCGCGGGGTGTGGGTTCCGTTCCCCCTTGTGGCAGGTTTCCGGTGCTGCTGCGCGGCAGACCGCCCGTTCCACTGGTCTTGCGTTCTTCGACGGCCGGTTCCTCCACTTCCGAGATCACACCGATGCCCTCGATCATCTGCCGGTTAAACAAGATCGCCGGCGAGCGGGTGACCAGTTGCGGGAAGAAAACCGGGATGAGCGTGGCGTTGAACAGGGGGGTGAACTGGCGCGTACCCTGGAACATTTGCGAGGAAAAATCGAACTTGCCGGGCGATTCCAGCACACCGAACATTTCGAATCCCAATAGGCTGGCCCAGATGCGGTAGGAAATTTGCCGTGTGAACCCTGCGCGGACGACGGTGATGCGTCCAAGGTCCGAGGTTTTTTCGCACAGCAGTGCGATGATCCGTGCCTTGACCATGCTCCAGACGGTGAATTGCGCCACGATCTCCTGCGGCCGGTGCAACCGCACCAATGAGGCGTCTTCCAGTTCGATGAACGAATCGGTTGGGTCGTTGACCACGCCCACCAACCCCGCGCCGGTCACCGCGATCATTCCGTTAACGCGGTAGTTCTGCGTAAAGAGCGCGCAGGATACGCGATCGCGGGGTAGTCTCGAATCCATGCTTATTCCTCCGCGGCGTTCATGCTGCCGCCCGGAATCCGACGTAAATGGTCACCGGCTCGGCACTCTCCTCCACCCAAAGTAGTCCTTGCCCCGCGCGGATCTGCCGGTACGCCACTCCAAGCGGCGAGACGGCCTGAACTTGTTGCGTTTGGCGGCGGATCTCTGCCAGCTCCTGCGGCGCAAGCGGCGGACCGGAATCCACAATTGAGAGCACCACCCATTCGCCGAGCGGCAGTTTGTCGGCATGGGTGATCGCGAACGGTCCGCTCGGCTCGCCGCCCTTGAGGCGGAACAGCACGATGTCGATCGAGGTGCGGTTGCTGCGGGCGATCGACCAACCAAATAATGTTTGCAGGCCGGATTGCGCCGCCTGAGCGTTGCCCAGGACGTTTGGAAAATCTCCGGCCAGTTGCGTGAGGATGGCCACCTTCTTCATTTCCGCCGCCTGGCGCACCGCCTGCAGCGCGTCGCCGATCGCCTTGCGGAAGGGAAATATTTCCGTCCCGGTTGGTGCGGCGACGGGGGCGGGCTTGGTTTCGACGGGCATGCGTCTGAGCCACTCCTCGACCTGCGCGCGCAGCTTCCAGAGGTTGGCGCGGTTCGGCAGGTTCGGATTGGTACCGACCACCTTGGCCACTTCGGCGATGAAGGTCGTCATCACCTGGCGGAATTCCGCAGGCGGGATACTTCCAGGCAGCGATCCGGTCGTGATCGAAGTGGATTCCCCGGAGGCGGCCGGCCGTTGCAGACGTTCCAGCGCCACCCCGGCCCAGGCCGCCAAGCCACGCAGGAGTTGCACGTGGTGTTCGCCGAAGTTCACCTGGGCCGTACGGCTGTATACCCCCAGCACGCCTCCAATCCGCCCCTCAATCCAGATCGGCACGTTGGCGAGCGTCTGCACCATATATCCCGTTTTTACTTTCAGATTTACCTGGCCGTCCTTCTGGCGGACGATCGTCTGCCCGGATTTCACCACTTGGTTGACGAACTCATCTGAGACGGGGATGCGGTTGGTCATCGCCCGGCCGCCCTGGGCTTCCTTGCTCGCCCGGAGGATGATATCGCCGGAGGTTTCCTCAAGCATGTAAATTCCCGCGTCCTCGGCGCCGGTGAGGTAGGCGGCGGCTTCCACAATCTGCCGCAACAGCAGGTCCACCTGGCGGGTTTGGGTGACCGCGCGGCCGATGTCGAGCAACGAGCGGAGTTCCTCGTTGCGGCGGCGCAACTGCTCGAGATTGGTGCGCAGCTCGTCGATGTTCTGCCGTTCGCCCTGTTGGACGGAAAACTGGCGGTACACATTCATGATGGATTGGACGATATCGTCGGGCTTGCAGGGTTTGAGGAGGAAATCCCTGATGCCGAGGTGGAAGAGCTCGCGCGCCAGTTCCGGGTTGATCCGGCTGGCCATGACGATAGCCGGCGCGGTATCCCCCTGCTCCCGGCGCTGGCGCATTCCGGTTACCTGCAACCCCTGCAACTGGGTGAGGTCGATGGCCACCACGTCGGCCGGAGGAGAATCCGGGCGGGCGACCTCGGCGGCAAATCCCCGAGGAAGCAGAACTTCGCGGACGAGCCACTCGCCGGATTCGGGCATATCCGCGAGAACGAGCACCCGCGGAAGGCCTTGACGCGATCCTACCTGTGATGTTTGCGACGCTGGCATGCGGATCGGTTACTCCGCGGATCCCAAAATTATCGTGTCGTGCCTCCCGGAGAGGCAATCATCACGATTGTACTATAGAAGGAAAAACCGATATTGCTCAACTTCTTCCGTCCCATCTTCCCGCCGAAGAAGGGTCCTTCTCCTTCTTTACAGAACCCCGGCCGGGCCTCCGGAATGATGCATTCGCCGGGGGAGAGCATTCCGGTGAATGAAAAGGCCTACGGACCGGAAATCCCCGCCTGTGATTGA
This sequence comes from Anaerolineae bacterium, assembly GCA_003141675.1. GTDB lineage: Bacteria > Chloroflexota > Anaerolineae > Anaerolineales > RBG-16-64-43 > FEN-1073. Next base: position 76,935 of record PLND01000051.1, on the reverse strand, counting down.
TCACTGCCGGCGGGCGATACCGCTAGATTGGGCAAGGAGGCGCCCACCGCCCATCCGGCGGCAACCCCGACGGCGGCCAGGACGAAGACAATCCCATACCCAACTCCATCCACCAATAAGCCGCCGAGGAACGGAAACAGCACCGTGGCTCCGGCGAGCGTATTGGTCAACCCGACGTATATCGGACGCTTGTCCGGCGGTGCGATATCCAGAATGTAATTTAAGAAACCGAGCATGATCGAACCGTCGCCCATTCCGAGCATCAGGAAAGCCGCCGCCATCAGGAGGGTTGAGAGCATTTGATTCGACCCCAGGGCGCCGGCGGCCAGAACGAAAATCGGGGCCGTCAGGTAGATCCCGCCGACGATCCGGACCACGCTGACCGAGCCTCTGCGTTCGGCCAAACTGCCCAGTACCAAGCCCGCGATAGCCAGACCGATCGTTTGGGCGATGGCAAACCATCCCACGTCGCCCTCCGGCAGGTTCAAAACGCGGATCGCGTACACCGCGAAAAACGGGGATGCCAGTCCGCACAGTCCGATCAGCACCCGGGCGACGTTCACCCGTAGGAACATCCTATCTCGCCGGATAAGTTGCACCAGCCCTGGAAGGTAATCGGACATATTCTGCCGTTCCGACGCCACCTTTTCGAGCGGCTCGCGAACGAGATAGATGGCGGCCAGCGAAAGCAGAAAGCACACATCCGCAAAGACCAGAATAACCGCGTAATTATTGGGAAAGCCGAGGCCGGAAGATTCCAACACCCAGCGGATGATTACCCCCGCCCCGATGGAAAGGATCCCCGCGGCCGCCTGCCCCATTCCAATGAACCGGCCGCGTTCGCGGTTGGAGAGCGCTTTCCCGAGCAGGTCGAACCATGCCACACCGGTTATGGAATCTGTGAAGCTGAAATAGAAGCTGGCCAGATACAGCAGGAGGAGCGTCGCCGCCGGCCAGACCGCCCCGCTGAGGAAAAGGTACAGCGCGAACAACAGAAACACCGGCCGGCCGATCCAAGAGAAGAAAAGGATGATGGGCATCTTGCGCGGGGCGGTTGAGAGGTAGCGGGCCGCGAACGTTTGCGGCAGCAGCCAGCCGCAATTCCATACCGCCCCCACAAGGCCGATCAACAAGGGGTCCACCGTCAGCCGTGCGGCGAAGGCCGGCAAAGTGGTATTGATTCCCGCGAACGTCAGACCGACGCTGAAGAAGACATAGTCCATGACAAACCCGAGGCGGTTGCGCCGGTGGTCGCGCGGAGAAAACGTGGAGATGGCCATCGCGCGGATTATAGCGGAAGTATATGGAGTGCTGTGCCGGCGATTTTCGGCATGGGGATTAATCCCCGCGCCGGGATACGATCCCCCTGCGGGGCAAAGAACCTTTGCAAGAACCAAACCCGCCTCCGGCGGGCTTGGTATCCGCCGCGCCGCCATTAATGGCGGCGCGGCGGATAGCGGCCCAGGAATGGAACGGTGAATTGCGCACCGTATCCCGCAACAACCGTTTAGGCGGGGATGAATCCCCGCGCTGGAATACGATGCCCCTTCGGAGCAGAGATAGCCTCGCGGGAATGAGCCCGCCGAAAGCGAGACCAGCAATTCGGGGCCGGGCTTGCAGCCATCCCATCCTTCCTCCCCTAGATAGTTTCCACACGCATCGTGAAGGCTTTCCCCTCCTCCCTTCCCGTATCACGGGAAGGGAGGAGGGGACGGGGGCGGAGGGATGGGCAGGTAGATTTGCCTAATCACCACACGCAGGACACATCCCACATTTCATCGGTGCCGAACAACCCCAACCTCCGCTCCGGGTATAATCAGCCATTCCTCAACCTGGAGTCTCCGTGAAAGGAATCCCGCGTTTCCTCCAATTGGCGGTTTTTGTATCCGGCATGACGGCGCTGGCGGTGGAATTGGCCGCCTCGCGTCTGCTGGGCAATGTGTTCGGCACAAGCAACCTGGTCTGGGCCAACATCATCGGCCTGATCCTGGTCTACCTGACCGCCGGATATTTTATCGGCGGACGCTGGGCCGACCGCAACCCGGACCCGACCGTGTTTTACCGGATCATGGCCTGGGCGGCGTTGACCACGGCGGTGGTTCCGGTGATCAGCCATCCCGTGCTGATCGCAGCCGCCTCCGCCGTGGAGAAGCTGAACGCATCGGTGGTGATCGGCTCGTTCGGGGCGGTGCTCATCCTCTTCTCCGTTCCGGTCACCTTGATGGGCTGCGTTTCGCCTTTCGCCATCCGGCTGGCGATCCGCGATGTGCAGGCAGCCGGCAACGTATCCGGCCGGCTGTATGCTATTTCCACGCTCGGGTCGATCGTCGGGACGTTCCTGCCGGTGCTATGGCTGATTCCAACCATCGGCACCGCGCGCACGTTCTTCACTTTTTCCGCGCTGCTCCTGCTGGTCGGGTTGATCGGCCTATGGCTATCGGACCGGCGGATGGCGCTATGGCATTTGTGGATGCCCCTGGCGCTCGCCGCTCTGTATTGGCTTGGCACCGGAGTGCCGATCAAAGACACCACCGGGATGATCCTCGAAAAAGAATCCGCCTATAACTATATTCAAGTGATCGAGCGGGACGGAATACGCTACCTTCGGCTGAACGAAGGAGAGGGAATCCATTCCGTCTATTCCCCCACGGTCACCCTGGCGGGAGGAACGTGGGATTATTTCCTCGCGGCGCCCTTCTTCAACGCACCCCCGCGCACCGCCGCGCAGGTGAAATCGCTCGCCATCGTCGGGCTGGCCGCCGGCACCAGCGCCAACCAGTTCACGAAAATCTACGGTCCGATCCCGATCGAGGGGTACGAAATCGATCCCGCCATCATCGAGATCGGACGGAAATATTTCGGGATGACCGAACCGAACCTGGCTGCACTCGCGGTCGACGGACGATGGGGGCTCGCGCACAGCCGGAACACGTTTTCGGTGATCGCCATCGACGCCTATCGGCCGCCCTACATTCCGCCGCATTTGACGACCGTCGAATTCTTCCGCACCGTGCGTTCGCACCTGACTCCCGACGGCGTGGTGACGATAAACGTCGCCCGACTGCCGGACGACCGGCGCCTGATCGATGGCCTGGCGGCCACGCTTGAGGCGGTCTTCCCGAGCGTGTTCGTCGTCGATGTTCCCTACAGCATGAACAGCATTCTCTATGCCACCGTTCAAGCCTGCCCTTTGCAGAACCTACTCGAAAATTACCGCGCGGTAAAAACAGCCGGGAGCGTCCCACAGGATCTCCTGACCGTCCTGGAATGGACCATCCAGAACTTGCAGTCCACCCCCACCGGGGGGATGGTCTTCACCGACGACCGCGCGCCGATCGAACAGCTTACCAACGCCATGGTGATCCAGTTCGTTCTCTCCGGCCAGCTCAGCGAACTGGCTCCTCAATAAGAACGGAGGCGCCGTGAAACTATTTGTCCGCACCACCCTGATCATTCTGTTCCCCTTTCTTGTTCTGTTGGTCTGGGTCCGGATCATGCTGTTCCCGATCTTCGTCCAGGTGGAATACCAGCGGCCGGGTTTCCCGCCGGATGAGTTCGGGTTCACCACGCAGGAACGGATTCATTGGGCGGAGATTTCCGCAAATTATTTGCTATCCGGGGAAGGGCCCAATTATTTTTCGCAATTCACCCTGCCCGGCGGTTCGCCGCTGTACAACGAGCGCGAAATGAAGCATATGGCCGATGTGCACGATCTTGTTCAAAAGGGAATGCTGCTGCTTGTAATCATCGCGGCCATCTACCTGCTCGGAGGCGCGTTTCTTTTTTGGAAAGACCGCGCGTCGCTATGGAAAACCCTCTCCACGGCGGGCATGGCGGGCTTTGCGCTGCTTTTGACGGTGTTGATCGTGGTCGCCCTGGCATGGAACTGGGCCTTCGTCACCTTCCATGAAGTGTTCTTCAACGGCGGCACCTGGATGTTCCCGTATTCCGACACACTGATCCGGTTGTTTCCGGAGACATTTTGGCAGGATGGATTCGCCACGGCGGTGGTCGGAATGCTCGCCACCTGCCTGCTGACGTGGTTCGCCGCCACGAAGATTCCGGGGTGGATCGCATGGCGGGGCAAATCTCCTGCGGCGAAGGGTTGATCCGGCGCGCCTCCTTTCTTCCTATTTACCGGAGAGGGCCTTCCGGATGAAAATATCAGCCGACAACCGGCCTCACTATAGGAATTCCAGCCGCCATGGGCCGACTGCCGGATTTGGCGTTCTCGAGTATCATGTAACCGTATGATCCGTGCAGAATATCCCGGCTTTTTTCGAAGACTCTGTTTACTTCCTGGAGGCCTATGAGGTTTCGATATCTCCTGATCCGGTCGGTGGCCGCCGCGCTGCTGGCCGGGGTCATTTTGGCCGGTTGCGGGACGGGAAGTTCCAATCCCTATCCGATTCCCACCCCGCTTCCGCTGCCCACCTTCAACATCACATTCCTGGTGCACACTCCTGGTGATACTCCCTCGGGAGACACTGTCATCCTCGATATCCTCGACGAAGTCACCGGTCTGACACTTAATCCGACCAGTTACGAAATGAAACAGGTTGACACCGGTCTGTGGCAGGTGGCGTTGGATTTTCCTCGGAACGCACTGGTTAATTACCGTTACAGCCTTTCCAGCGGCGAGATCGAAGCGGCTTCCGGGCCGGCCATGGTGGATTACCGGACGTATTACGCTTCGGGAAACAACCAGGTGGAGGACTCGGTCGCCCACTGGCTGGGGACGGATTTTCACGGAACCACCGGCCGGATCCGCGGCCTGGTACGCGACGGCGTGACCGGGTTGGCGGTTCCGGGTTTGCTGGTCGGCGCGGGCGGAATGCGAACGCAAACCAATGCCGACGGATCCTACCTTCTCACCGGCGTTCCTACCGGCAAACAGACGTTGGTCGCGTTCGATCTGGACGGGGATTATCGTCCATTCGTCCAGGAAGCGATCGTCGCCGATGGACAGGATACACCCGCCAATCTGCTGCTCTCTCCCGCGCCGCACGTGACGATTTCATTCCACCTCTATGTTCCGCAATCGGAAACCCCGCCCGGGGCGCAAATCCGGATGGTGGGCAATCTGCTCTCGCTGGGAAATACGTTTCAACCGGGCGCGGCGTCGACCATGGTCGAACCCGCTCGCGCGCCGCTCATGACCGCACTCGGCGACGGCACGTATGTCGCATCGCTTTCGCTTCCGGTGGGAACCTACGTTCGCTATAAATTCACCCTCGGCGACGGGTTCTGGAACGCCGAGCGGGATTCGCAGGGAAGATTGCTCCTGCACGATCTGATCGTCCCCGAGCACGATACGATCATCGAGAACGGCGTGCGGACCTGGCGCTCGAGCAAGCAGGGGCCGGTCACTTTCAACGCCGTCATTCCTCCCGGCTCCCCGTCCAGCGAAAAGGTTTACATTCAATTCAGTCCGTTCCAGGGAATCTGGATGCGTCCGATTCCGATGTGGATGATCGGCCCACAGCAATGGACCTATACGCTCGAGAGTCCGCTCGAATGGCCGGGGCCGGTGGCGTACCGATATTGCCGCAACGGGATGTGCGGCCTGGCGGACGATTTGGCCACAGCCGGCAATCAGGCGACGGGACGGCAGTTCCAGGTAAGCAATTCTCCGCAGACGATCGTCGATACGGTGCTTGGATGGACCGCCTGGCCGGATATTTCCTCCGCCGTCGTCCCCGCACCATCGGCGGCTATCCGTTCCAGCCTTCGTTTCGGCGTGATGTTCTCCCCCGCAGGTTGGTCGCCGCCATACGATTCGACGCTTGCCGATCTGGCAGGTTTGCGCGCCGGAACGATTTTCCTCAGCCCGCAATGGTACCTGGGCGCGAACGCCCCCGTCCCGGAAATCCGTTATCTGCCCGAACTGGAATCCCCGCTTCGATCGGATATAGTCTACCAATTGGCGAGTCTGCGAGCCGCCGGAATGCAACCGGCGCTGGCGCCGACCGTCAGCGCGCTTTCCGGAACCACGTCGGATTGGTGGGATACCGCCCCTCGGGATGATGCCTGGTGGGACGCGTTCTTCAACGCGTACTCCAACCTCCTATATACCTATGCCGACATTGCCCAGCAAAGCGGCGTGGAAGAGTTGGTAATCGCCCGGTCGGAGGTTTTTCCCGCCCTGCCTGGTAATCCGCAAACACCTGCGGACATCGAAACCCGCTGGCGGGTGCTCATCCGCAATGTACGCCTGCACTATGCCGGGAAGCTCGCGGTGGAGCTTCCGCTCACCGATGCGTTCCCCTCAATACCGCAATTCTTTGATGAAGTAGATGAGTTCATCGTGCGCGTCAGCGGCCCGGTCACATCCGGAACGAATTCTCCCGACGAGATGAAAACCGCCGCCGGAGCTCTCCTCGACGACAAACTGGCCGACCTCCGAGCGCTTGGAAAACCGATCTTCCTGGCTCCGGCGTACGCCTCACTCAACGGCGCGGATGCCGGCTGCCCGCGCGACTCGCTCGGTTCCTGCCTGCCTCTCCAATCCATCTTCCCCGGCCCGGGACTAGCACTTACGTTGACGCCGGATTTCGATGCACAAACCCGCGCCTACCAGGCGCTGCTTCTGGCGGCGTCTGAACGCGATTGGATTTCCGGGTTCTTCCCCTGGGGATATTACGCCCCGGTGGCGCTGCGCGACGCGTCGCCCTCGATTCACGGCAAACCTGTGGAAATTTATCTTGCGGGGATGTTCAATCGATAATTTATATCGAGGCGGTCTTGGAGACCGCCTCGATTTCTTAATCTAAGCAAATTACTTTCCGGATGTTAGAATGATTCCCGATGAAAAAAAAATTTCCCCGTCTCGGAGCCCCTCTGGCAGGGCTCCTTCTACTCCTTTTCGCGGGCACAGCCTGTAATTCACAACCGGCGGTCCGGGAAGTCACCGTCGTCCAGACGGTTTTGCAAACCCTCGAAGTCACGCGGATCATCGAAGTGCCCGTGACGGTTACACCCACGCCCACCCCCGACTACAGCCTAACTTTCACTTCAACCGCCACCGAGACTCCGACGCCTTCCCTAACTTCGACACTAACCAGAACCCCGACGTATTCCGCACCCATGGTTAGGGTCCTCATGCACTCCGCATGCCTCAATGGACCGGGGGTCGCCTATCTTTATAAATATGATTTATTCACCGGCACTCTGATGGAGGTTCTCGGCTGGCAGGAGATCCTCAGCCAGAACAAGCCCGGGGTTTGGGAACCCTCGGTATGGTTATACATACAAGCCATCGGGGGGACAAATCCATGTTGGATTCTTTCCTCGCTGGTTCAGGTGGTTCACGGAAATATCAACGACACACCGCAGTACACCTCGCGCCTCCCCTATTCCCAACTCTATGAACCGCCGAAAGCCGTCGACGCCTGGCGGAATGGGAACGAGGTGACGGTGATATGGAGTTCAGTCTGGATGACGGAGGATGACTACCGCGGATATCTCGTCGAGGCCTGGATCTGCCATGCCGGCCAGATATATTTTGCGCCGGTCAGCTATACCGGAGTAAACATCGCCAACCCCGGCTTGATTTTCCAGGACGAACCCGGTTGTTCGCAACCTTCTTCCGGAAGGGTGTATACCGTCGAGAAGCACGGCTACACCCAGTGGCGGATCGTCCCCTGGCCTTCTTTTTAATAATGATCTTCGTGTCTGATCCGGAAAGCCCGCGAGTCAAATCGGATTATTTCATTCCTTATCGAGGAAGGCATATTCCATGATATTCCCAATCGGTCGGTATCCGATTTTTTGGTAAATACTGTTGGATACAGGGTTCAGGGCGTCTGCATACAATGAACAAAAATCCAGGCCGGTTTGGAGCAGTGTTCGGCTTAATACTCCGACGCAAGCAGTCGCATATCCCCGGCAACGTGCTTCCGGCGGCGTGTAGACCATACCTACGCTAATTCCATGCCGGGTCGGGCGGGTTTTGCACGCCATGGAAACCGGGCGTCCGTCCTCCCATAAAAACACATCGCCGTCGCCAATCTTGTCTTTCGCCGTCTGACGGTCTTCTTCCGCGTCCGCCTTTCCGAACATTTCCATCCGTGCCGCGTACCACCACCCGGCGACCAGTTCGAGATCTTCCTCTGCGGCAGCTCGCAACCTCCGCCGATCCGGCGCTGGAATTGCCATCTGTTTCAATTCGTACAGTATTAATTGTTCCGCCATCCGGGGCTGCGTTCCGGAGACTTTCTCCCAATCCGCAGCGAATTTTCCAGCCAAATTCACCGGACCCAACACCCCCGGCAATTTTAGCCCCTCCCGAAAAAGGACTTCTGCAAATTGTTTCACCCCTTCGTCCGACGCCGCCATGCGTCCGGCTGAAACGATCAGACGATGGGGCGGAGTCATGACCGCTGTGAGAACCCACTTGCCGTTCTCCTCAACGGCCCTAAATACCAGCGCGGATTGGAATCTCTCCGGATGGCTCACCAACTTCCCGCAGATTCCGAGCAGCAGGTTGTTCGCCGCCTCGTGGAATTCCAGCTCCGCTTGCACCGACTGGAGGAATTCGGATGCGCTCCCGAACGAAATTATTTTCACCATAGGTCCCTTTTCTTCTATTAAAGATTNNATTGATTATCGGATTATTTTTCTCCGAATTCGATTTAATGTTTTGCCCTCCGTCAATACTCAAAATAATACATTGGAATCGGAATCTTCATCGCTTACCGTAATTCTCTAAACAGGATCTAAACAATTGTCAGATACCCTTCATTAAAATAAACTCAAAGAGGTGACTTGTGAAGGCATCCATCCTTTCCGGAAAAATCCATTCCTTCTTTCGGGACCGCCGCTCGATCGCAACGGCCGCATTGCTGCTGGCGATCCTGCTTCTCGGCGGGTTCCTGCGCTTCTATCACCTCGGGGAAGCAGGCGTCGGAAATACCTACTATGCGGCAACCGTAAAGAGCATGCTGATGTCCTGGAAGAACTTCTTCTTTGCCGCCTTCGATCCGGGGGGTTCACTCAGTGTGGATAAACCGCCGGTTGGATTCTGGTTCCAGGCGATTTCTGCGCGCATCTTCGGGTTGAACGGGTTTGCTATAGCATTGCCGAACGCGATCGCCGGGATCATCTCAATGCTGATGGTATATCTTCTCATCCGCCGCCCCTTCGGAACCTGGGCCGGCCTGATCGCGGCCCTCGCTTTGGCTCTCATGCCGGTCGCCATTTCCACCGAACGCAACAATACCATCGACGGGCTGCTGGTGATGGTGCTTCTGCTTGCGGCTTGGGCCTTTCTGCAAGCGGCGTACACAGGCCGCATCCGCTGGCTCCTGGTGGGAACCCTGTTGGTGGGGGTCGGGTTTAATATCAAAATGCTGGAAGCCTTTCTGCCCCTGCCGGCATTCTACGCAGTGTATTTCTTCGGGGTAAAAAAGATCTGGTGGAAAAAGATGTTCCACTTAGTCGCTGCGACGATTATTCTCTTCGCAGTCTCTCTATCCTGGGCGGTAGTTGTAGACCTCGTTCCCGCTTCCGACCGGCCTTATGTGGACAGCACCGCGGAAAATTCCGTCCTGGAATTGATTTTCGGTCACAATGGAATCGAGCGGCTGATCAATCTACGGCAAGCCGTTGGATTGGATGATAGAGCGGACGGTTTTCCGATCCCATCCGGAGATAGATCCATCAGGCCTCAAGGCTTCCCCCCTGACGGAAATCCCCCGCAACCGCCGGCTGGACGGACTCTTCCCCAACCGCCGATCGGGACCGGAATCATCCAAGGTTCGGGCAACGGCATCCGCCCGAACAATCAACCGGGCAGCATGGATTTCGGTACCGCCGGAACCACGCGCCTTTTTACCGAACCACTCGCCAGCGAGGTATCCTGGCTGCTGCCGCTGGTCATCGGCGGATTCGCCCTATCAGCCGCCGTCCTTTGGAGAAGGCCCTTCGGCACGCAGCACATCTCCCTGATTTTCTTTGCACTCTGGCTCCTCCCGGAGGCCGTATACTTCACTTATAGCCAGGGGTTAATGCATGCATATTATCTGATCATGATGGGACCACCAATCGCGGCGCTGACGGCGACGACCATCTGGTCATTGTGGCAAATTATTCGTGCACATGCTCGCGCGGGATGGATCCTCGCGTTTGTGTTGACCGCCGTTACATTGATTTTTCAGGTGAATCTCTTATGGGGGAAGACAACGGCGGCATCCGGAGCACTCGTGCTTTCCGGATTGATGCTTTTGCTGGGAATTGTTTTTGCATTGCTTGGCAGGTCGCGTGGGGCCTTTCAATCCGCGGCACTGACCGCTTTACTCGCTGCGATGCTCGTTGCCCCGGCGCTCTGGTCGACATTGACGACCTTCAATTCCAATCCGAACGGCGGCCTCCCCTATGCCGGTCCTTCCCAGCGTGAAGAAATGCCGGGAGGAGCCGGACAAAATGGCGGATACGGGAACGGCGTGCCCCTGCTTGCGTATTTGGTTGCGTATACTTCGCCCGACACGTACCTGTTGGCCACGGAGCGCGCCAGCGATTCCGCTCCCTATATCCTCGCAACCGGCAGGCCGGTATTAACCTTCGGCGGATTTCTAGCGGAATACGATGAAGTGTCGGTGACGCAACTTGCGATGCTTGTGAAAAACGGGCTTCTGCGCTTTGTCCTTTTTGGGCAGGAGAATCAACGGCATCAGGAAATATCGGCCTGGGTGCAGCAGAATTGCACACTGGTGGATGCCGCGGACCTTTCCGGTTCCGGTGGATCGGGCGCGGGTACCCGATTGTATGATTGCGGGGAAAAATAGCAGATGGAATGAATCGGATTCGGAAATTATTCGCGGACCGAGCCCTACCCCGCGGCCGTGGTTAGATAGAAATAATCGCGGGCCGAAGCGTGGAGATACCGGTTGACATTGTCTTTCATTTCGGCTAGCAACGGCAGCGAGGTGGGGATGTTATTCTCAAAACGGACCGCGCAAAAAAGAGTCCAATAATAATTGATATCCAATTGAATAGCCGCATCCACGCCCGTCGCTTTCAGCGCCTCGGCCAGCGCGAAGATGGTCATACTGGATCCAACGGCATAGTAAAGCGTCTTTCCGTCGGCACTGAGTCCGACCGCGGAGCGCCAAGTGGCCACCTCGCCGTGCAAGGTGTAGCCCCAGTATTCCGGCAGATCCTTGCCGGTCTGCGGGTTAATCGTTCCATCTTCGATAATCATCGGCCCGTTCTGCCGTAGCGCGGCAATGCCATCGTACGAAGTGAAATCGGTTCCCCAGGCGCCGATCTGCACCCGGCCGTCCTGAAAAATAGCCAGCGTCCCGAAACCATTGCGCATCGGCAGCAACGTTTTTCCATCCACCATGACCCCATAAGCGCCATGGACGGTTTGGAAGCCGCCGTTGAACACGGCCAGCAAAATCCCAGGCTTTTTATCCTCCCCCGGAATGATTCCCGTCCGGGGCACGGTCACTCCGGACGTGGGCTCGGTAAATCCGAGCATGTAATGCAGCCGCGTTTGTGTGAGATCAACCGCCACAATCGCTGCGACTGTATAGGCTCGGGTGGGGTCCGGTTGCACGAATGTCCGGTAAGCGACCTGATGCCCATACGAATCGGTGAAATACGGAGCCCACTGGCCCTCGCCCGGCAGCGTGCCAACGGCCGGGATGGACGCCGGGGGCCAGCGGATAGGAGTGGAGGTGAGCGTGGGTGAAGGTTCGACGGTCGGTTCGGGCGTTGTGATTTCCGGCGTTGTGGAGGGAGCGATGGATGCGGCGGTCGGGATTGCGGGAGTAAGGCTGTCGGACGGCGAAGGGATATTTGAAGGCGCTGCGTTCCAAGGCGCGGCAGGCCGCATGCCCAGACTATATTCCCATTGGTGGACCTTATCCTGCGCCTGAAAAACCGCGCCTTCCAGCCAAGCGACCGACTGATCGCCGACCACCTTTCGTAGCACGTCGGCTCCCTGGGCTCCAAGCGATGGCCGGAGGTCGATCGCGATGTACCCGCCGATGCACATCGCCAGGAGGACCAGGAATAATATCGACAGGCTTTTTACCAGGCGCGGGATTGCCCTTTTCATATCGGAACCGTCCATGGAAGAAAAATGCGGAAAGTGGCCTGAAGATTATAACATCAACAAATCTATTTTCTTTTTTTCCCGAATACTTTTTTCATTGGATAGATTTTCAATGATACCGGATTTTTCCGATCAAGGGATTTTCAGCGGCGGTTGCAATCCTAGGAACCCTCCGAACACGGCAAATCCAACAAGGGTCGCGGAAAATTCTGCGGAAATAAAGATTCCTGTCGCAAGAAGTCCAGTAGCCAGGCTGGGCGGAAGCCCCTCTTGCAATTGCGGGATGATGAGGGCAATCCCGGCCAGCAGGCCGAGCGCGGCGGCAAACCGCCACGGATGGAAACGCGGGTGAACCCAGCGTACTCTTGTAAACAGCATGTCGATCCGGAACCGGTCAGCCCAATCGACGAAACGTCGCGGCAGGAGATTGCCCACTTTTTGGGCAGGCACACGGACCAAGGTCCAGTCGAACGATCCGACGGCGTCATACGGATCCACGCCGAAGGGATTAATCTCGGGAAACGGGCCGCCCTTGTTGATTTGAAAGAAGATCCAAAAGACTATAGCGGCGAAAGTGATCAACCCTGTGAAGCCGTGCAATCGTTGGAAATCGGATTCACTCCTCGTATCGCCTTTTTTATCCAGACCGGACTTGCTGAATATAGATTACACGGAAAAAACCACGGAAGACATCGAAATAATATTATTCGCCCGGTGGAATCCCGGTGTCAACTGTAAAAATAATCGGCGGAAAGAATATTCCTTCCCGCCGATTATTATTCTGATATCTTGAAGCGATTAACACCATCGACGGAGCCTGACCGGCTTCATCGCAAATAATTGGGATTTAGGAAGTGACGGTAATCGTTCCTTTCATCGACGGATGGACACCGCAATGGTAGGCAAAAGTTCCAACCGTATCAAACACCCGGGTATACGTTTCTCCCTTGGCAATACTGCCCGAATCCCAGACTCCGGTATCGCTGGTGACGCTATGAGTGGCGCTGTCCTGGTTCGTCCATCGCACGGGCGTGCCCACTTTAACCGTAACGCTCGCGGGATCAAAGGCAAAGCCCGCAATCTTGACATCCACTGTACCCGCCACCCCCGGCGCAGGAGTGTTGGTAGCCGCCGGCGACAAGGTATCGGTAGTGCCTGACGGAGGCAAGGGCGTGGGTGTGACGGTTACCTCTGGGAGCGGTGTAATGGACGGAGTAGGTGGAACGGGAGTTTGCGTGGAAATGGAAGTTGTTGCCGCGCTGCAACTAACAAGGATAAAGGTAAGCGCCGTCAAAGAGACTGGAAGTAATCTACTTGTTTTCATCGGATCCTCCTCTCGCAACCATTCTTTCTGAAATTTTAACCTTTCCCGGCAAATGTGAACCTTCTGCCACGTGCCTTCTATTTACAGTCTAGAGCCTATCTATAAGAGGAACGTAATAGAAGACTAGCACTGTTTCCAATTAACCGGAGATGAGGATCAATGGACGGTTCGACCATCCCGGTCCGAAGACCATGGTCTCTGTGAATTTATTTATTATGAAAGCGATGGAGGGAATGGACCTCTCATTCGGTGACTCAAAGCAGGATGGATAAATCTTTTTTTATCGATGGAACGAAATAGAACCATCCGGGAAATTCGGAGGGGCTGGTCTGATAATTAATCCCTATAATTCCCTTATCGAAGATTCCACTTTTCCGGTTCATCCAACACCGCCCCCGCGGCGATGGATTGCAATGCCTGCGCTGTTTTTCCGGGTATTTGCGCGGTATACGTAAGGCCTTCCGGGCTTTCCCGGAATATCGCAGCATAGAATACGCAGGCTGCCAGATAGGTGCCGTTTTCGTTGGGGTGGCTTCCATCCGACTGCCAGAGTTCAATTTTCGGATTCTGTTTCCTAGTACGCCACCAGGCGTATCCCGCGGGCGCCACCGGAACACCCAGCTCGCGTGCGATGGTCAGATAGCCGACGACAAGTTGATTCTGCATGGTGTCGTAATCGTTATATCCGTATTGCTTGTCCCCGTCCCGGTATCCCCAGGTCATGAAGAATATTGGTTCCGATTCGTTTTCTTCGATCATCCGAACCAAAGTTCTCGCCGCCGGATACATGCTCACCGCGCGGGACTGTTCGAAGGCGGGAATTTCGCTTTGTTCCTGAAGTACGACAAAATCCCATTTTTTGGATTGGATTGTCGGTTGCGTGTTTTTATCGTTCATATGATCCGTGAGTGTCCACCCGCCCTGGGCCAACGATTGCGTTTCGGCCAGATGCTTGCCGGAGCTTGCCAACTCGGTGAACATTCCGGGCAGGTCATTCGCGAAGGTATAACTATTGCCGATAAATAGTATGCGCGTACATTTCTCGGAAGGATGATCGCTGCAGCGCGGCTTTGTGGAGCAAGCGATCAAAAAGAACGGAAGTCCAATCAGCAATAAAAATCGTTTCAAACTATTTTCCATTCTTCGGGCGGAAACTTCGCGCTAAAAAGATTTATCACCCTGGCAAGGCGCGCCACTCTATAGTGCTGTCAAAGCTCCACTCGGTCGCCGCAGGAGTGGGATGATACGCGCGCAATCGGCACCAGACAATTTCGTTGCCATGGATGGCGGGGCTCGTCAATTCGTCGCCCGCTTGCGGTTCTGCGATCGTGAGATATTCCCTTGTATCCAGGTCGTAGACGATCAGCGGCTGGCCGGGGGAAAAGTTCCAGGTAAGCCAATGGCCAGCAAGCAATGGAGAAGTTCCGCTATTGTTTTCATCCGAATGAGGCACAATCTCGGAAAGGCCCGTTTGCAGATCATATAACATTGTCGGCCCGGTATCCGCCGCACCCGGAATCCAAGCGATCCAATGACCGTCGAAAGCCAACCCGTGCATCGTTCCAGTTCGATCCAATGCAATCGGCCGGCTCAGGCCGGATATCAAATCAAACAGGTCTACCTCCGATCCGCCCGGCGTTTGTCGGTCCGCCGCCAATCGCCCCGAAGCAACGCGGGTTTCATACCAGGCATTTTGCATGGATGCGGGATGTTCCAATTGCGTTTTCTGCTCTGTAATAAAATTGTATATCGTCAGACCCGTCTGCGGGTTTTGAATAATTTGTTCATCTTCCGTCGCCCAAGCCACCCAGATTCCATCCGAAGAGAAAGAGAGCAGAACTTGCGGAAAGGCGCCTTCCGCGATCCTCCGCTCCGTTCCATCCGCCATGTTGATCGCACGCAGCTCCCATCGACGTTCGCGGATTTGGTTATCGGCGAAAACCAGCCAATTTCCGGATCGGATGAGATTATCCGACGGAGACATATAGATCTTGCCTTGATTGAATTGGGTCAAGGCAAATATTTCGCTGTGCGCGGCCCCGGAAGAGTGAAAGGGATAACGGAATATATCCCCGCCTCCATCGGCGGTCCAGTAGATGTAATTATCGTCCATCGCCAGTTGACCGACACCATGGCCGGCTTGCGACAGGGAAGATATTGTTGATGTCAGAGTGACGTTTTCCAAAGTTGGAGATGGTGAGGTCGTGAGTACAGAACCTGCGGGCGGCGTTGCGGATGCAGATGCGGTTGGTGCGCCGGTTGGCGATGCGGACGAGTCCGAGTTGGAACGCAAGCAACCAATCATCAGCAAAATAAATGCAGAGACGATTGATCGGCGAATCAATTTAGAAAGCATCTCTCATTCCGATCGACAATGGAATACCGCCCATTCGCATTTCAGTTTACTACATTCGGGTGGTGGATAATTCCTGAAGCGAATACGGCATAAAAAGAAAATTCCACGGATGAAGTAACTTATTCTACAAGCCATTTATTTACCTTTGCTTTTTCTCCCTGCTCTCTGGCACCGAGGGCAGAAGTACGTCGACCGCTGTCCCACGATGATCCGGCGTATCTTTGCGCCGCACTTTTTACAGCGTTCGCCTTCGCGCCCGTAGACCCGGAAGTGATTCTGGAAATTTCCGCCGCGGTAGACCCAGTCGATGCTGGCTCCATCCTGTGCGATCCCGACCCGCAGCGCGGTGCGGATCCCGTGCCATAACCGCGCCACCTCATCCTTGTGTAGCGTGTCGCTGCGGCGGAGCGGATGCAGCCGCGCGCGATGCAGCGCTTCGTCGGTGTAGATATTTCCAAGCCCGGCTAAAAAAGTTTGATCCAGGAGCAACGGCTTGATCAGCCGCTTACGGGCGCGCAGCATTTCCCCCAGCCGCGCTTCGGTAAAATCCGGCCCGAGCGGCTCCGGCCCGAGCGGCCCGAGTACATCCTGCGGAGATTCCACCAGCCAGATCCGGCCGAACCGGCGCGGATCGTGGAAACGCAGGTCCGCATCGCCGGAAAGATGCCAGATCACGTGATCGTGCTTTCGCGGCGGTTGCCCGGCGGGAAGCACCTGCAAATCCCCGCTCATGCGCAGGTGGATGAGCAAATATCCGTGCGAGAGCCGGCAGACGAGAAATTTTCCCCGACGGGAAATTTCCTCGAACACGAGGCTGCGCATCCGCTCGCGCGCAACCTCCACAGCGGGGAATGCAACCGGCTTGGGATGGCGAATCTCCACCGAGAGAATCTCGCGTCGGAGAATCGAGGGGTCCGCGCCGCATCCCTCGCGCAGCTTGCGCGCAATAGTCTCTACTTCAGGTAATTCAGGCATGACCCCTCTCCCCGCTCCTCTCCCCAGCCTCACCGGGAAAATCGGGATGGGGATTTGGGTAGAGGGTCGAGGCGGATAGTATAATTCCATCCGTGCCATCCACCACCGAGGACCGCGCGCCCGAATACTTGATCATCGGCCACGTCACCAAAGATATCGTCCCTGGCGGCGAGCGGCCGGGCGGAACGGCCGCTTACGCCGGCCTCACTGCGCTCGCCTGGGGGGCGAGTACGGCGCTGGTGACTTCCTGTTCGCCGGGATGCGACCTCTCCTCGCTCGACGGAATACAGATCCAGAAGGTGCTCTCCGGCCGCGAGACGATTTTCGAAAACCGCTACCAAGACGGAGTACGGGAACAATGGATCCGTTCGGTGGCGGAAAGCCTCAGCCCGGTGCACATCCCCAAAGCTTGGTTAACGTCCTTCATCATCCACTTGGCGCCCGTCGCCGGCGAGGTCAAACCCGGACTGCTCGATCTGTTCCAGCATTCGCTGCGCTGCGTGACGCTGCAGGGATGGATGCGCGCATTGGATGCCGACGGAAAAGTGCGCCACGCCGTTAAGCCGGAAGCGGAACTTGCGGCGCGCGGGGCGGATGCGGCGGTATTCAGCGTGGATGACATCGACGGTGACGTGACGGCAGCCGAACGATTGGCGCGAATGTGCCCAGCCTGCGCCGTTACCGACGGGGCGCAGGGCTGCCGCGTTTTTTGGAAAGGCGAGGTGCAGGCCTTCCGGGCGCCGCCGCAGCCGGAGATCGACCCGACCGGCGCGGGCGATATTTTCGCGGCTGTGTTTTTCCTGCGCCTGAAAGAAACCGGCAACGCCTGGGAAGCGGCGCGCATGGCCACCGTTCTGGCTTCGCGTTCGGTCACCCGGTTGGGGCTCTCGGGCGTGCCGACGCGCGAGGAAATCCTGGACTGTAAACGCGCGGAGAAATCTCCGTGACCAGAGTGTATGCGTTCGTCAACCAGAAAGGCGGGGTGGGGAAGACCACAACCACCATCAGCCTGGCGGCCAACTTTGCGGACATGGGCCAGCGCGTGTTGATGGTCGACCTCGATCCACAGGCCAACGCCACCTCCTGCTTGGGGGTGGACAAACGCGAGGTTCACCGCGGCGCCTACGAGGTGCTGATTGGTTCCTCCACCCCCATGGCCGCCATCCTTCAAAACGAGCAACTCGGACTCAGCCTGCTGCCTTCTTCGCCGAACCTCACCGGCGCGGAGGTGGAACTGATCGACGAGGAGGGCCGCGAATTCCGGCTGCGCAACGCGCTGGGGGAAATCCTCCCCTCATACGATTACATCCTGGTGGATTCTCCGCCGTCGCTGGGAATTCTCACGCTCAACGCGCTGGTGGCGGCCGACGGCGGTGCGATCATCCCGGTGCAGTGCGAGTATCTGGCGCTGGAGGGCCTTAGCCAGCTGACGCAAACCGTCGGCCGCGTGCGTTCCTCCTTCAACCCGAAGCTGGAAATCCGCGGCGTGGTGATGACGATGTTCGACGGGCGCGCGAATCTTTCGACCCAGGTGATCGAGGAAGTGCGCCGGCACTTCCCCGGAAAAATGTTCTCCAGCGTAATCCCGCGCAGCATCCGCCTGGCGGAAGCGCCCTCGCACGGGATTCCGATTTCCACGTACGCCCCCTCTTCGATGGGGGCACTGGCATACCGTGAACTTGCGGAGGAGATCCTGCGATCCGACGGAGTCCGCATCCGGGCAAAAGGGTGAAACGATGAGCACAAAAAAGCACGGACTGGGGCGCGGATTGGATGCATTGCTTCCGGCGGAAACCACTTCCGCCGATTCAATGCTGGTACCGGTTGGGAAGATCCGGCGCAACCCGCGCCAGCCGCGCGCGACGATCGAAAGCGGGGAACTCGAGGAGCTCGCCGCTTCGATCCGCGAGCACGGCGTGCTGCAGCCGCTGATCGTCACCCGCGGGCCGGAATCCGAATACTATACCTTGATCGCCGGCGAACGCCGCCTGGAGGCGTCCAAGCTCGCCGGTCTCGAGCGCGTGCCGGTGCTGGTGCGCGATGCCTCCGACCAGCAGCGGTTGGAGCTGGCGCTGATCGAAAACCTGCAGCGCGAGGATCTCTCGCCGCTTGACACCGCCGAAGCGTACCGGCATCTGCATGAGGAGTTCGGCCTTTCGCACGAGGACGTTTCCCGCCGCGTGGGGAAGAGCCGCGTGTCGGTGACCAACACGCTGCGCCTGCTCAAACTGCCTGAGCGCGTGCGCCAGGCGCTGGGGAGCGGCCAGATTACCGAGGGGCACGCGCGCGCCATCCTCGCGCTGCCGACGGTGCAGGCACAACTGGCGGCTGTGGATACGGTCCTCAAGCGCAGCCTGAGCGTGCGCCAGACGGAGGAACTCGCACGCAAGATGACGGGCAAGCGCACGCCGAGGCCGGCGCCGCCGCGCCTTCCGCCGGACCTACGCGCGCTCGAGAAACGATTCGAAGAGGCCCTGGGGACGCGCGTGACCATCAAGCGCGGCAAGCGCGGCGGTTTGGTGTTGCTCTATTATTATTCCGATGAAGAACTGGATGCGATCGCGAATCAAATTCTAAAAGGGAAGTAACCCTTTCCTTCGGGGATAAAAAAACTCCCGCGGAAAAGAACGCGGGAGTTTTTTTATTTCAATTTGCGGTAATCCCCTTCGCGGCGGGTGACGCCCTGCGCGTCGAGGTATTCCAGGAAAGCCAGGATATATTTCCGTGAGGAGCCAAATAAATCGCGCACCTCGGCGACGGTGATTTTTTCACGGGTGCGGAGTGCATCGCGGAGTCGTTCGGTCATCTCCTCGTATGTGGATTGCAGAAAAACAACTTCCTCCGAAAGCGGTTTTATTTTGCCGCCTTCCACCAGCGCGGTATAAACCTCTTCGCCCGCCTCCGACAGGCAATCCTTAACGGAGGGCGGTTGGAAGGGGTTTTGCGCAAAGTGCGCGAGCAGCGCGTCCGCAATCTGTCGCTGAGCCGGGGTGAATACCCTCTCGAATCCAGCCAGCCGAACACTGTGCGCGGATTCCACCAGCATCCCTTCGGCGGCCGCGCGCGCCAGCACCGGCCCGGCCGCTTTGGGCGGGATCCCTGCGCGGGCGCGCAGCGCCTCACGCGGCATCCCGGCCCGCAAGGGATGCTCGCGATGATACTGTCCGAGGAGTGCTTCCATCTTGCCCGTCAGGCGCTCCCACGCAGCACGCGAGCAAACCAGCGCGTCGCGCGGCTCGGAGGGATCGCCAGAAAGAATCAACAGCTCGCCGCGCTCGATCAATTGCGCAACCGCCGGCTGCGCCTCCGGACCCATGCCGGCCGATTGCAGCGCGTCCTCCAATACCGTCACCGCGGCACCGGCGAGCGTTTGCAGAATTCGCTCCGCCGTCCCGCCACTGTCCAGCGCTTCCAATCGGGCCGTGACGGCGGCGTCGAAGCGGCGGTGCAGTTTTTCCGGATGCGGCTCGATCACCGTCCCGCCGCCGATGGTTGAGCCCGGCGACGGGCGGCGCAGGATCGCCCGGTCCCCGTGCGCCGCGACCATCTCCTCCGCCAGGATAAATTGCACCCAACCGGAATCTCCGGGAGCGATCGCATCCGCGCCCAGGATGCGCGCCCGGGCCATCGTTTCCGCCGCCCCCAGGTATAACTTCACCTCGCTGTCGTGCCTTAAGGCCATCGCCGCATCCGGAAGCATCCGAACACGCAGATCCATTCTCCGGCTGGGAGCATACGTTCCGGGGAGAACAACCACTTGGCCGCGCAGGATTTCTCCCGGCTCCACTCCGCTAAGATTGACGGCGACGCGTCCGCCCGGATCGGCGCGTTCGATCTTTTGATCGTGAGTCTGAAGCCCGCGGATGCGCGCGTGCTTCCCGCCGGGAAGGATTTCCACTTCCGCTCCGATTGAAAGGGATCCGTCCAACAGGGTCCCGGTCACAACAGTGCCAAAACCCGTCAGTGAAAACGAACGGTCTATCGGCAGGCGCGGCCGTCCGAGATCCGGACGCGTCGGGGATTCCTTTAATAAGCGGGCAAGCGCCTGTTTTAATTCCGGCATCCCTTCCCCGGTGCGCGCGGATACGGGAAGGATTTCCACGCCGCGAAGCGAAGTGGGCTGCAGTAAATTCTCGACATCCTTGCGCATTAAAGCGAGCCAATCCGCGTCTTGGACCAGATCGATCTTGGTCAAGGCGACGATGCCCGCTCGCACTCCGAGCAAATCAAGAATGGCAAGGTGTTCCCGGGTTTGGGGCATCGGTCCTTCGTCGGCGGCAATGACAAACAGCGCGGCGTCCACGCTGCCCACGCCCGCGAGCATGTTGTCGATGAAATCGCGGTGTCCCGGGACGTCAACGATGCCGGTCAGCGTCCCGTCGGGCAGCGTGAAATACCCGAAACCGAGATCGATGGTCATCTCCCGTTCGCGTTCTTCCTTTAACCGGTCGGGGTGCGTGCCGGTGAGGGCTTCCACCAGAGTGGATTTTCCGTGGTCTACGTGTCCTGCGGTGGCCAGTACGCGCATGCGGGGGTGGGGATTTACTTCGGGGCGATCCGCGCCAGCCACTCGCGGACGGTGTTGGCCAAGGTTTCCAGACGGGCCCGGTCTCCCTCTTGCGTGGAGCGCAGAGCGTCCGCGAATTCCTCGGACTGTTCCTCCAGGCGCGCCAGCCTATCGGTCACCTTGGTGAACTTGCGGTCGCGTTCGCGCCATTCATCTTCCCAGGTGAGGTTTTGGGCCGTCCACCGCTTCTGGTCGTCGGCCTGGAAGGCATTCCAATCCTGCCGCAGACGGTCTTCCTGGATGCGCTGAATTTCCGCCATCTCCTTCAGCTTCTGTTCTGAACGCTCCGCGATCTCGTGGAATTCCTTGATCGCCTGGCCCATCGAGCGCTCGAGCTCCCGGTACGTGTCGATCTGCCCGAGGAATTCGTTCATGTGGGCGATCGATTCTGCGCTTTGCTTTTCCCAGATCTTCCACTGGCGTTCGCGCTCGGTGGCGGAAGCCTGCTGCTGCTCCTGCCAGATGGCCATCGCATTCCGACGTTCGAGCTCCTGAGCCGTGACCTCGCGGAGTTTGGCGTCCAGCCTTGTCGAAGTAGTCTCGACGGCGTCCAACCTCGAAACGATTTCGCCGCTTTTCTGCCGGATGGTCTGATGTTCGCCCTGGATGTCGGCCATGCGGCGGATATCCTGCCGCCGTCCTTCCTCGACCGTGGCGACAATGCGCGTGCGCTCTTCGTCGCGCTTTTGGATCGCGTCCAGGGTCTTGCGCATTTCCTGAAGAAGAACAGCCTGGCGGGCCTGCTCGGCTTTGCGCGCTTCCATCATTTCGCGCATGTCGGCCAGCGTATCCATCTGCTTTTTAAACTCTCCCATCGTCTTTTCGACGCGGTCTTTTTCCAGAATCCGGGATTTGGAAACCTGGTCCTCCAGCTCCAGACGCCTTTTTTCCATCGCTTCCAGCGCGCGTCCGGTCTCCTCGCGATTCTTCGACAGGAGTTCGTCCACTTTCTGCAATTGCACCCGTGCGCCGACCTTCGCCAGTTGCGCCCCCAGTTCCTGCAACTGTTTGCCGTGCGATTCCGATGCGGCGGTCATACCGGCCAGGCGTTCTTCCAGCTTGGCCAGCTGCGCCTTGTCTTTCCGCCGCTCTTCATCCAACCAGTCGACGCGATTTTTCAGATCTTCTCCGGCCATTGGTATCTCCCGTCGAAATTATACCCGCAGCGCAGGGAGCGCGTTTCCGGTGTCTATCGAACCGCAGCGGTCAGCCGTTTCAACACGCCAACCAGCACGGCGGCAGCCTTCCCGTATTCTTCCAGTGAGATGCATTCCCCCGGCGTGTGATCGAACGTGGAATCGCCCGGTCCGTAAACCGCCATGGGGCAGTTCCATGCCGGACCGACGATGCTGAGATCGGACGTCCCCAGTTTCAGGCTGAACGATGGATCCCCACCGAGCGATCGGATGCCTGAAAGCAGGGACCCGACGACCGGTGTGCTTTTTTCCACCCGGAAGGCGTTCAGCGGGATGCCTTCGGTTTCCACCGTCCCGATACCCGCAGCCGCTTCCCGCAGCACATCCTTTATCCGCTCCGGAGCAATCCGCTGCGGCAGGCGCACATTCCCGGACATTTCGCCCTTCTCGACAAATCCGTCGCCGGCGGAGTGCATCTCCTGCAACACCGGGGTCAGTTGATCGAACTTCCGCTCGGCGGCCCGATTTTCCCGCGCGCAAAATTCCACCAGCCGGTTCCAAAAATCCACGGCCATCTCGCAAACGCTGTCCCGCCCCGCAGCCGAGTGTCCGATCGTTTGCCGCGCTTGGAATCGGAACCGCACAATGCCCCGATAACCCAGCGCGATTCGGTTCCATCCGCTCGGCTCGCCGATGATCGCATAGCGCGGGTGATAGCGCGCGGCGGCATGCCAGGCACCGGCGGAATCACCCTCCTCATCGACCGCTCCGATCACGACAATCTGCCAACCGGGGACCAAGCCGGTTTGCGCGGCCGCATCCACAAACGCAGCCAGCGGACCTTTGGCATCCACCGCCCCACGGCCGTGGAGGATTCCATTTTCCACGCGGACGGGGATTTTGCCCGGCACCGTGTCGATGTGACCGAGCAGAACGATCTGGTTCGGACCTTCGCCGATCGTCCCGACCGCGTTGCCCGCCTCGTCGGTCCGCGCAGATGCAAAACCGAGGCTGAGCATGCGCCCGACCAGCCAAGCGACCGCTTCCGCTTCGTAATGGGTGGGGCTGAACCGTTCGACCAACCCCGTGAGTGTTTCATATGTCGACATCATTCCAATGCGATTCTCCGATTAAAACTCTCCGTTTCCGGTATCCGTTGCTAGGAGGGGCTGAGGGAGGAGTCGATAATTAATCTCAATCCCGATTTATCCCGGCAATCAAAAACGGAATCAATCCACCCGCCGCGAGCAGCTCGCGCACGTTCGGCGGGAATGGTGAAAAAGTGAATCTTCCGGCCGGCAGCAGCACTTCCCCGCGCTCCAGATTCACCCTGACCGGATCGCCTTTGCGGGCCGCCGCCACGGCTTCCGGGCAAACAATCGCCGGGAGACCCTGGTTGATCGCGTTGCGGTAAAAGATACGGGCGTAGGAAGAGGCCACGACCGCGCGCACGCCGCGCCGGGTGAGGCAAGTCACCGCCTGTTCGCGGGAAGAGCCGCAACCCATGTTGCGACCGGCAAGGATCACGTCGCCGGGTTCGGACGTGCGCGCGAATTCCGGATCGAGGTCCTCCAGGGCATGCGCCGCGATTTCCTCCGGCGCCCGCAACGTATACGTATATTTTCCCGGGAAGATCTGGTCGGTATTCACATTGTCGCCGTACACCCAAGCCTTCCCGTCGGCGGTATAGCGGGTTTTCCCCGCGTCCGTGGATTGAGCCGCTGAGCTTGTAAGATTCCCGGCGCGCAGCGTGCGCAGATCCTCCCCCCGTTGTAGAGTAAGGAATCCACCGCGCGCGCCCGCCGCGGGAAAACCATATTCCACCAGGGATGGAATCCGCCCGAGCACCGCGCCCGTCGCGACTAGTGCGGGCGATCCCAGATAGATTTCCGATTCCGGCTGGCCCATCCGACCCTTGAAATTCCGGTTCGCAGTGGAGAACACGACCTCTCCAGCGGCGGGAATTCCCAAATGATTCCCCATGCACGGCCCACAGCCCGGGACTCCGATCACCGCGCCCGCATCCAGCAGCGTGCCAAGAATCCCCTCCTCCACCGCCGCGCGGTACACCTCGACCGAGGCCGGGTTGACCAGCAAGCGCGTGCTGCGCGCCACTTTCTTACCCTGCAGGACGGACGCCGCGGCGCGCAAGTCCTCCAGGCGCCCGTTGGTGCAGGTACCGATGAAGGCCATGTCGATCGGCCGGCCGGCCGCTTCCGTCAGCGTCCGCCGCTGATCCACTTCGTGCGGAGCCGCCACGAGCGGATCGACCGCCTCCAGATCCAATTCGTATTCCGCCAAATATTCCGCTCCCGGATCGGGAAACAGCGCCGAGGAGGAACAGTCGCTCCGGCTCGCCCGTCGCGACGGACGCGAAGCGAGATAATCAAAAACCGAATCGTCCGGCGCGAGAAACGCATTCTTCACGCCGAACTCGGCCATCACGTTAGGGATCACCATCCGGCTCTCGAGCGACAGCGTCCGCAGGCCCGGTCCGCCGAATTCAACCGAGAGATACAACCCGCCGTCGGCGCCGAGTTCGCCGATCAGCGCCAGGCACAGGTCCTTGCTGGTCACGCCCGGCCGGAGGGAGCCGATGAGCGTGATGCGCACGCTTTGCGGCACCCGCAGCCAGAGCGAGCCGGTGGCCCAGAGCGCAGCCACCTCGCTGCGTCCCACACCGGCCCCGAAGGCGCCCATCCAGCCATGGTGCGTAGAGTGTGAATCCGCGCCAAGGATGAGTTGGCCCGGTAGCAGCAACGCCTCCTCCCCGACCACCTGGTGGCAGATCCCGCGTCCGATGTCGAAAAAATCGCGGATGGACTGGTCGCGGACGAAGGCCCGCGCTTCGGCATGGTTTTGCGCGTGCTTTGCGGTCGGCGGGGGAGAAGCGTGGTCCAGGACGACGATCAACCGCGAGGGGTCCTGCACTTTTTCCGCGCCCAGCTCGCACCGGAAGATCTGGGCGATGGCGGCGGTGTTGTCGTGGGAGAGAATCCGCTGCGGGCGGACCGTCAGGATCTGTCCGGCGCGGGCATCCGGTTCACCCGCCGCGCGGGCCAGCGCCTTTTCGGCGAATGTCCGCGCTGAGTTCACTTCACCTGCTCCTTGGGAGGCGCTTCCTCGTCAAGCCGTTGGACGATCTGCTTGCGCGCCGATTCCGGCAGCAGGAGTTTGGGCAGCCGGTATTCCTCAGTGGCGATGCTCAGCAGCAGCTCCGCTGGCGATTGATCGGCGTCGATCTGGTAAACCCGTTCCTTGAACCGCGCGGTAATATCGCGGGATGTGGCCTCGTCCAGTCGGAAGTAATGGATTTCCTTGAGGAAGTAGTGGATGGTGTTCCAACCGGAGAGCGGTCCGAGCAGGATGTCCCTTTCGCTTACCCCAAACACGTCCAGCGGATGGGCTTCGTATGTGGCTGCGTCGTTCAGGATCGCTCCTTGGTGTACTCCGGCGGTATGTGTCCGGTTGGTAAGGGAAATAGGTTCCTTGGGAGGAACCAGCATGCGCAGCTTGTCGGCCGCCAAGACGTTGATTGGATAGGAACCGCGCAGGTGGTAACCTTCGAGCAGATCGTATTTCTGATCGAGATAGAGGTTGAACATCAGCGCGGTCATCGAAGTAATGCCCGACCGCTCACCGATCCCCAAGAGCGTGGTGTTGACGTAACGCACCCCTTCGCGGATCGCTTCCAGCGTGTTGGGCAACGCGAACCCACGGTCATCGTGGAAGTGGACTTCGAATTCGGTGACGGGATAGCGCTCGCGCAGAGCGCGGATGCGCTCACGGACGGTGGCCGGCACAGCAACCCCGACAGTGTCGGGCAGCCCGAGCCGGTCCACCAGCGGCGCCACTTGGTCGTACACCTGAAATTGATCCTCCATCCGCGTGCGAAATGTATCCTCGCCGCTGAAGCGCAGGATCAGGTTGGGATGGTTTCGGCGCAGATCCTCCAGCAACGTGCGCGCCGAGCGGGTGATATCCACCAGATCCTTGCCGGTGTTGTATGTGCGGGATTGCGGCGACGTGCCGATGTAAATATTCAACCCGTCGAACCCGGCGTGAATCGCCGCCTCGACATCCGCCGGATGGCAGCGCACATGCGCCAGGAGGAACGTGTATCCCTTCTGGATAACCAGTTCGTCGCGCGTCTGCTGGATCGCCTTCAGGTCCTCCCGTTCCTGCGGGCTGACGTTGGGCGAAAACATCTCGATAAACTTCACCCCGTAAAGGATCAGCGCGCGGACCAATTCGAGTTTGTCGCGTTCGGTGAAGAAGTATTTATGATGGTCGTGCAGGAGCGAAGTCTGCTGGCCCTCGCGCAGCGTGGTGTCGATCACCTCGAGCGGACGGGGGCGGTATTGATGGTAACGGTCTGGATTTTCCGCGGCGTTCATGAGGCTAGGCCTCCTCCTCAACAATCGGTTTGGCGAGCACGATCGAAAGCTGTTCCACTACGCGGTCAAGCTGCGCGGGAGTAATCACCAGCGGGGGAAGCAGCCGGATTACGTTGATCCCGGCGGGCAGAGCAAGCACCCCGTGCTCGGCCAGCGCGGCGATGTAGGGCGCCACCTTGTGTTTGATTTCGATTCCCGCAATCAGCCCCAGCCCCCGCACTTCGCGGATGAGCGGCGAGGAAAGCGCCTGGAGTTTCGCCATCAGGTACTTCCCGAGCTCGGCGGCCTTTTCGGGGATTTTCTCCTCTTCGTAAACGTCCATGGCCGCCACCGCCGCGGCGCTGGTTAGTGGGTTTCCGCCGAAGGTGTTCGCGTGGATGGCAGGCTCGAGCGTCCGGACGCGCTCGCCGATGAGGATCGCGCCCATCGGGATCCCGCCGCCGATCGATTTGGCCAGCGCGACGAAATCGGGTTGCAGGCCGTAATGCTGGTAGGCAAACATCTTCCCCGTCCGGCCGAACCCGGTTTGCACCTCGTCGAAAATAAGCAGCGCGCCCTTCTCCCGGCAGACATCCTGCGCGCCGCGGAGAAACTCCGGCGTGCCCAGATATACACCGCCCTCGGCTTGCACCACCTCGAGGATCACCCCGGCGGTCGTCTCATTAACCGCCGCGCGCAGCGCCTCGAGATTGTTGTAGGCTACGTGGTGAAAACCGGGCACCAGCGGTAGAAACGGCTCGCGGTACTTTTTATTCCAAGTGGCGGACAGCGCACCCATCGTCCGGCCGTGAAAGCCGCGCATGGCGGCGACGAAATCCGTCCGGCCGGTGGAATAGCGGGCGAGTTTCAGCGCGCCCTCCACCGCCTCGGTTCCGGAGTTGCACAGGAAAACGCGGTTGATCCCGCCGCCGGCGGCTTCCACCAACCGCGCCTGCAGTTCGGCGCGTTTGGCGAAGTAGAACATCTCGGTGCAGATCATCAGGGTTTGCGCCTGCTCGGTGATCGCCTTGACCACCGCCGGGTGACAATGACCGAGATTTCCCGAGCCCTGGCCGCACACACAGTCGATATATTCGCGGCCGTTCTCATCCCAGACCAACGCCCCCTGCCCGCGCGTCAGCACGATCGGCCGTTTGACGATCAGGCCCGAAGTGTATTTGTTTTCGAGTTCGATGGTATTGGTCATACGGTCCTCGCTACTGACCTAACCTCCTCTCCCGGCCTTCGCCTCGGAAAACCACCGAGGCTCCGGCCACCCTCTCCCCCTTCCCTTAAGGGAAGGGGGAGAGGGGCGGGGAGAGAGGGTTAGGTCCGTTCTTTTTCCTGCAATTTAAAATGCGTTTGCAGACTGCGGTAGCGCAGCGCCTTCTCGCGCATGGCGCGGATTCCCACCACCGCCGCGGCTGCCGCCGAAAGCGTGGTCAAGAGCGGCACGTTCATCACCGTCGCGGCCGAGCGGATGAGATTGCCATCGGTGTGCGCGTTCGGTCCGAGCGGCGTATTGAGCACCATCTGGACTTCCCCGCCGCGGATCAGATCCACCACGTTGGGAGTTCCCTGGCCGACCTTGAAGGACAATTCGACCGGGAGTCCGGCGTGCTGGAAAAATGCCGCCGTGCCGGGGGTGGCGAACAGGCGGAACCCCATCCGGTGCAGATCGCGCGCCACCTTGAGCGCCGCACCCTTGTCGAAATCGTTCACGCTGAACAGGACCGCGCCTTCCTCGGGCAGCGCCGAGCCCGCCGCCATCTCCGCCTTGGCAAACGCGTGGCCGAAGTGGCTGGCGTGCCCCATCACTTCGCCGGTCGAGCGCATCTCCGGCCCGAGCAGGCTGTCGGCGCCCGGTAGTTTCTGGAACGGCAGCACCGCCTCCTTGACGAAGAACCCGTCTACTTCCGGTTCCTTCAGAATTCCGAGGTCGCGCAGTGAACGGCCGGCCATAATCTGGGCTGCCCTTCGCGCGAGCGGAATGCCGATCGATTTGCTCACGTACGGAACGGTCCGCGATGCCCGCGGGTTCACCTCGAGCACGTATACCACCTCGTCTTTAATTGCCAGTTGCACGTTCATCAATCCGCGCACGTCGAGCCGTTTGCCGAGCTTCTCGGCATATTCGCGCATTGTGTTGAGATGGAACGCGCTGATCTTGTAGGGTGGAAGCACGCAGGCCGAATCTCCCGAGTGCACGCCGGCTTCTTCGATGTGCTGCATGATCGCGGCAACTACGGTGCGTTCCCCGTCGGCGAGGGCGTCCACATCGGCCTCGTAGGCATCTTCGAGGAATCGGTCCACCAGCAGCGGCTGCCCGGGCGCCGCGGCCAACGCCTCATTGACGAACCCCTCCAGCTGCGTTTCGTTGCCGACGATCGCCATCGCGCGCCCGCCCAGCACGAACGACGGCCGCACCAGCAGCGGATAACCGATCCGGCCCGCGATCACGCGCACTTCTTCCAGCGAATAGGCGATGCCATGCTCCGGCTGCGGGATGTCGAGTTCGTCCAATACCTTGGCAAAACGCTGCCGGTCTTCCGCCAGTGCGATCGCCTCGGGCGATGTGCCCCAAATGGGAACGCCCGCCTCGGCCAGGTCCGCCGAGAGGTTCAGCGGCGTTTGGCCCCCGAATTGCACGATCACGCCGACCGGCTTCTCGCAATCGACCACGTTGAGCACGTGCTCTAGCGTCAGCGGTTCAAAATACAGCCGGTCGGCTGTGTCGTAATCGGTCGAAACCGTCTCCGGATTGCAGTTGAGGAGGATCGTCTCATATCCGATCTCACGCAGCGCGAACACCGCCTGGCAGCAGCAATAGTCGAACTCGATCCCCTGCCCGATGCGGTTGGGGCCGCTGCCCAGGATTAATACCTTTTGCTTCGGCGTGACCCGCGCTTCGTCTTCCGTTTCATACGAGGAATATAAATAGGGGGTCTGGGCCTCGAATTCCGCCGCGCAGGTGTCCACCCGCAGGAACACCGGCCGGATGCCCAGCGCCAGCCTTCGGGCGCGGATTTCCTTTACCGCCGGTTCCTTTCCCGGCTTGGAAAGCAGGCGAGCCAGGCGTGAATCCGCCAGGCCGAATTGCTTCGCTTTGCGCAGTAATTCCGCCGGCAGAGTGTCCAATGGATAAGCGGAAATCTCCCGTTCCAGATCAGCCAGGAGCCGCATCTGATCGAGGAACCAATAATCCATTCCGGTCAGATCGGCCAGCTTATGAAGGTCGACGCCCGCCCGGATGGCCCGGTATACATCGAAGAGCCTTCCCGCAACGGGAACTCGGAGGAGCTCAATATCCGCGGGCGGCTGGTCGAAGCTTTTAGATCGCTTGCTGGGACCCGAACCGTCGAGCGCATCGACCCCGTTTTCCAGCGAGAGCACCGCCTTGGAGAGCGCCTCGGGCAGCGTCCGGCCGAGGGCCATCACCTCGCCCACCGATTTCATCTGCGCCCCGAGCGTCGGATCCACACCCGGGAATTTCTCGAACGCCCAGCGCGGTATTTTCACCACGACGTAATCCAACGAGGGTTCGAAACCTACTTTGGTTTGTCCGGTGATGTCGTTGGGAATCTCGTCGAGCGTGTATCCCACCGCCACCAGCGCGGCCACCTTGGCAATCGGGAAGCCGGTAGCCTTGGAAGCCAGCGCCGATGAGCGCGAGACGCGCGGGTTCATCTCGATCACGAGGGTACTCCCGTCGGCGGGGTTAACCGCAAACTGGACGTTGGATCCGCCGGTTTCGATTTCCACCGCGCTCATCACTTTCCGAGCCATGTCGCGCAGGATTTGATATTCGCGGTCAGTGAGCGTTTGCGCCGGCGCGATGGTGATGCTGTCGCCGGTGTGCACGCCCATTGGATCGAGGTTCTCGATGCTGCATACGACGACGAAGTTGTCGGCGCGGTCGCGCATCACCTCCAGCTCGAATTCCTTCCAGCCCAGCACCGACTGCTCAAGCCAGGCCTGGCCGATCGGCGAGACGGCGATCGCCTTGCGCACCGCCTCGGGAAGCTCATCGGGCGCATGCACCCACGAGGCGCCGGTGCCCCCCAACGCGAAGGAGGCGCGCACAAGCACCGGATAACCGGTATCCTTGGTGAGCTCCTGTGCTTCCTGCAGGTTATGGGCCGGTCCGCCGACCGGCACCGGAATCCCGTGCGCGCGCATCGCCTGATTAAATTTCAATCGGTCCTCGGCCAACTCGATCGAGCGCAGTTGGGCGCCGATCAGTTGCACGTTGTACTTTTCCAAAGTTCCGCGCTGGGAAAGCGCAAGCGCCATATTCAATCCGGTCTGACCGCCGACGGTGGGCAACAGCGCGTCGGGCCGCTCCTGGGCGATGATTGCTTCGAGCGCCTCCGGCGTTAGCGGTTCAATGTAGGTCGCGTCCGCCAGGTCCGGATCGGTCATGATCGTGGCCGGGTTGGAATTGACCAGGACCACGCGGTACCCTTCGGCGCGCAGAGCCTTGATCGCCTGCGTGCCGGAATAATCGAACTCGGCCGCCTGGCCGATGACGATCGGCCCGGAACCCACTACCAGGATCGATTGAATGTCGGTGCGTTTGGGCACGTCATCCACCGCCCTTCTGGATGAGCGTGAAGAATTGCGCGAATACGCCCTGCGCGTCGTGCGGCCCGGGCGACGCCTCCGGATGGAACTGCACGCAGAACACCGGCCGCTTGTTCAACCGCAACCCTTCCACCGAACCGTCGTTGAGCGAAAGCAGCGTGACTTCCGCTTCGCCCTTCGGCAGGCTGTCGCTCTCAACGACGTAATTATGGTTTTGCGCGGTGATCCATACCGCGCCGTTTTCCTCGTCGCGCACAGGATGGTTCCCGCCGTGATGACCGAATTTAAGCTTGGTGATCCGTCCTCCGAGCGCAAGACCGACCAACTGGTGCCCGAGGCAGATGCCGAGCGTGGGAATGCCGCACTCGAGGATCGCGCGCACCGTAGCGACGATTTTCGGCAGGCCGCGCGGATCACCGGGCCCGTTGGAAAGGAAAATGCCGTCCGGCTTCAGAGCAAAGGCTTCGCTTGCGGGTGCATACGCCGGCAACACGGTCACCTTGGCGCCCTCGGCGCTCAGATGGCGCAGGATGTTGCGCTTGATGCCGAAATCGTAGGCGATGATGTGCTTACCCTTCATGGCACCGCCGGGATTGCGTTTCACCCAGCGGCTGCCCGGATCGCCCTCCCAGGAGTAGCTCCGCGAGCAGGCCACTTCGCCGACCGTGTCGCGCCCGTCCAACCCGGGCCAGGCTCGCGCCATCTCCAAAAGCTTGGCGGCATCGGTCCCCTGCGTGGAGAGCGCCGCCTTCTGAGTCCCGCCATCGCGTAACCGGCGGGTGAGGAAGCGCGTATCCACGTCGCTGATCCCGGGGATGTCGTGCTCGGCCAACCAATCCGCGAGCGGCTGCTCGGCGCGCCAGTTGGAGACGACCGGGCTGAGCGCGCGCACCACCGCCGCGGAAATCTGCGGACGTTCGGATTCATAATCCTCGCGGTTGACGCCCACGTTGCCGATATGCGGACAGGTGAATAACACTCCCTGGCCCCGGTACGAGGGATCGGAGAGGATTTCCTGATAGCCGGTCATGCTGGTGTTGAACACCAGTTCGAAGACGGTGTCGGTTTCCGCGCCGAAACCCGTTCCCGAAAGAATGGTTCCATCTTCGAGGACGAGCGTTCCCTGGCTCACGCGATGACCGTTCCTTTCCCCGAAAGCGCGGAACTCACCGGAAAGTGCACCCGGCTGTCGGCGAAGATCACGCGCTGCACTCCTTGATCGATCGCCTCGCTGGCACCGAGCACTTTCTTCTTCATCCGGCCCTCGGCGAACTTCAGCGCCTCCCCGAGCTTGGCGCGTTCGATGTTCGGCATCAGCGTGCTCTCGTCGGGGAAGTGGCGCATCAATCCGGGAACGTTGGTGAGGATAACCAGACTTTCGGCTTTGAGCGCGCCGGCGATCATCGCCGCCGCGCGGTCCGCGTCCACATTCAGCGCCACTCCTTCCGGGGAAATTGCCAGGGGCGCGACGACCGGGGTCAGTCCGGCGTCCATCAGCGTTTGCAGCAACGCCGCGTTTACCGTCTGGATCGTCCCGGTGTGATCGTCGTGCAGCATGCGCACCCGCCCGTTTTCCACGGCGCGCACCGCCTCCTTGCGCTTGGCTTCCAGGAGCCGGCCGTCGACTCCGGAAAGTCCGAAGGCGTTTACGCCGAGCTTCTGCAACCGTTCAACCAATAGAGTGTTGATCTTGCCGGAAGTGACCATGGCGAAAATTTCCAGCGTCTCGCGGTCGGTGTAGCGCGAGGAAAATCCCGAAGGGGATGTGACGAACTTCGGCGGATGACCGAGCTTTTCCGATACGGCGTTGGTCTCGTCGGAACCGCCATGCACAAGGATTACCTTCTGCCCCTGCTTTATCAGCGCGGCAATATCCTCGCACACGGTATCCATGTTGTTTCCGGCCGCGCCGCCGATTTTTACGACAAGCATGAATGATTTCCTTTTCACCAACCTAACCTCCCATCCTCCGTCCCCTCCCCCCTTCCCATAATGGGAAGGGGGGAGGGGTGCCCCGAAGGTACTGAGGGGCGGGGAGAGGGGTTAGGTAATCAAACTAAATCGGATGCAATCCGCCGAACTCCAGCCCGGTGGTTTCTTCCCATCCGAGCATTACGTTCATCGACTGAATGGCCGAGCCGGAGGCGCCCTTCATTAAATTATCGATCGCCGCCATGGCCACGATCCGCCCCGTTTCCGGGTCGAGCTCGAACCCCACGTCGGCGTAATTGCTGCCGGCCAGAATTTTCGGGTCCGGTACGCGGTGCACGCCGGTCTTTTCTTTCACGATGCGAATGAACGGCTCTTCTTTGGCAAAGGCGCGGAAGGCCCGCCATAAATCTTTTTCGGTCACGCCGGGTTTGGCAAAAGAGTGGACCGCGGCGAGCGCTCCGCGCACCAGGTCGACGGAGGTGATCGTCAGATGCACGTCGGTCAATCCCGTTTCCTGGATCACCTCGGCGGTATGCCGATGCCCGGACGGCGCGTAGGTGCGGATCACTCCCGCCCGTTCCGGATGGTGCGAGCCGGGGTTCGGACTGGCGCCGGCCTCGGAAGAGCCGACCTTCACCTCGACGATCACGGGCTTGGAAGTATCCACCAGGCCGTTTTTCACTAGGGGAGTAAGCGCCAGGTTGGCCGCCGTGGCGTTACACCCCACCCCGCTGATGTAACTAGCCGTCCGCATTTCCGCGCGATGCAATTCCGGCAGACCGTACACGAACTTTTCCACCCATTCCGGCGCTTCGTGGTCATGCCCGTACCATTTTTTATAGAGCGCCAGATCCTTCAGGCGGAAATCCGCCGAGAGGTCGACGATCTTTCCCGCGAGGGAAGCGTAATGATCGATTTCCTTCTGCGCCTCGCCGTGGGGAAGCGCGAGGAACAGCACGTCACACAGTTGCAGCGTCTGGCGCGAAACAAACTGCATCGTCGTCCGCTTCCGCAGTTGCGGATGGATCGAATAAACGTATTCGCCGATGTGATGCTCCGACGTAGCCTGGATCACTTCCACGCGCGGGTGGCCCAGCAGCACCCGCAGCAGCTCTCCG
Organism: Anaerolineae bacterium; assembly: GCA_003141675.1. Taxonomy (GTDB): domain Bacteria; phylum Chloroflexota; class Anaerolineae; order Anaerolineales; family RBG-16-64-43; genus FEN-1073. The sequence goes on along the minus strand of PLND01000051.1, from coordinate 42,506 downwards.
CCGGTGTAGCCGGAGGCGCCGACGATGGATACCTTCGCTTCGCCGCTCATCGCAATATCTCCACGATCGACGCGTGCGGAACCGGGTGGTACTGCGCGCGGAATTCATCCTTCTTCTTTCCCACCTCGATGGTGTAATCGATGACGAATCCCGGAATGTCGATTCCGGTGACGGGCACCGACGTGTGGAACTCCATCGTATGGTTAACCTCGTTGACCAGTAACCCGCGTTTTTTATCCTCGAGGATGTCCACCGCCAGCACTCCGCCGCCGACGGCCCTCGCCGCATCGACGCAGATCTTATCCAGTTCCGGGGTCACCTCGCATGCCGAGCCCTGCCCGCCGCGGGCCGTGTTGGTGATCCAGTGTTCCGAAGTCCGGTAGATGGCGGCGATGGTTTTATCACCGACGACGAACGCGCGGATATCGCGGCCCGGCTTCTGGATGTATTCCTGAATGTAGAAGATGTTCTGCTGGTAGTTCCCCAGCACTTCGCGGTGTTCGAGGATCGCCTCGGCCGCGTCGCGGTCGTTGATCTTCGAGACCATCCGCCCCCACGAACCGATGACCGGCTTGAGGACCACTGGATAGCCCATCGCCTCGATCGCCGCCAACGCGCTTTCCGGCGTGAAGGCCACCCTCACCTCCGGCTGCGGAACCCCCGCAAACTTCAGCGCTGCGGATGTCCACAATTTATCTCCGCAGGTGTCCTCTACGGCCGAGGTGTTTACCGTCGGGATTCCCCAGCCGTTCAGGATCTTGCAGGCGTACAAACCGCGGCCGTAGGAAAGGCTGCGCTCGAGGACGACCGAATAGGAATCCCATTCACCGGGATGATCCAGATTGAACTGCACCTCGCGATCGTCGATCTTTTCGTAGGCCATTCCGCGTTTTTCGAGCGCCTCGAACAGCCACTTCTCCTCGATGCGCAAGCGGGTCATCAAAACGCCAATTTTCATCTTCGGCAACCTCCCGTTGTTTTCCCTTTCGCCTTCATTTACTCGCCCCAGTCTTCGGCTTCTTTCGGAGCCAGACTCAATTGGATCGGATCGAGGCTGGTTAATTCCAGTTCAATGCCGCAATCCGGGCAAACCAAGATCTCGCCGCTCTGCGCGTCCTCCGGGATCGTTACTTCGCCTTCACATTCCGGGCACATGCCTTTCATCTTCTTCTCCTTTGGGGCGCATCAGACCGCGCCGCTCATTTTTTGGCACATGCATTGTGCCATGATTGTTCCCGGGTCTTTTTGGGAAACCCGGTGACAGCTCGTTTCTGTCTTCGACAAACCCTCTACCACGGATTACACAGATGATATAGAGAGTTCACGGATAGATCATGATTTGGAATTCTTTTTGCCATCCGTGAAATCCATGGTTTGGATTTTTCCATCTGGCAGGCGACTAGCCGGTTAATTCTCGGCAAGTATCGCCCTGGCCTTCTGAATTTGTTTCTTCACCGACTCCGGCGCCGTACCGCCGGTTGCGCCGCGGCGCGCGATCGAAGTTTCCACGTTGAATACTTCCGCCAGATCCGCGCCAAACCCGGGATCGATCTTCCGGTATTCCTCCGGCTTCATCCGCGTAAGCGGGATTCCGAGTTCGATCGATCTGCGCACGGCCCGGCCCGCTGCGGTGTGCGCCGCGCGGAAGGGAATTCCCTTCCGCACCAGATAATCCGCAAGATCGGTGGCGAGCATTCCGTCGTCGATCGCCGCCGTTATCTTTTCTTTGTGGATGGAGAGGCTCCCGATTAATCGCGCCAAGACCGGAAGGATCGACTCCAGAGTGTCGGCCGCCTCGAAAACGGGTTGTTTGTCTTCCTGCAGATCCTTATCATACGCCGAAGGCAAACCCTTGAGCGTGGAGAGCAATCCGGTCAGCAGGCCGATCAGTTTCCCGCTTTTTCCCCGCACCAGTTCGAGCACGTCCGGGTTCTTTTTCTGCGGCATTAAACTCGAACCGGTGGAAAAGGCGTCGTCCATTTCGACAAAGCCGAACTCCGAAGTGGAAAACAGGATCAGCGCATCGGCCAGCCGGCTGAGGTGCACGCCAAGCAGCGCGGTGAAAAAAAGAAACTCCGCGGCAAAGTCCCGATCGGAGACGGCGTCGATGCTGTTGTCCGACGGCCGCGCAAAACCGAGCTCCCTCGCGATCGCCTCACGATCCACCGGGAAGGCCGTCCCCGCCAGCGCGCCGCTCCCGAGCGGGCATACCGCCGTCCGCGCGCGAAGCTGGCTCAAGCGGCCGGCGTCCCGGTCCAGCGCCCAGAAATGCGAAAGCCACCAGTGCGAAAGCAGAACCGGCTGCGCCCGCTGCGTGTGGGTGTATCCCGGCATCGCGATTCCAAAATCCTGCTCCGACCGGTTCACGAGCGATTCCTGCAGCCGGCGAATCGCGTGATGAAGCCGGTCGTCCGCCTCCATTAGCCATAATCGGAAATCGGTCGTCACCTGGTCGTTCCGGCTGCGGCCGGTGTGCAGTTTTCCGGCCGCCTCTCCGATGAGCTCGCCCAGCCGCCGTTCGACGGTCGTGTGAATGTCCTCGTCCGTCGCGGCCAGCGCGAAGATTCCACCAGCGATCTCTTTGCCGATTTTATCCAAGCCCCGTCCGATCTGGTTCGCCTCGTCCGTGGTCAGGATACCGATCTTGGCTAGCGCGTGCGCCCAGACGATCGATCCACGCAGATCCTGCAGCGCCAGGCGCATGTCGAACGCCAGCGACGCGTTCAGCGCGGCCGCGCCTTCATCCATCGCACCTTCGATCCGGCCCGTCCACAGCTGCTTCATCGAATATGCGTCCTTTCCCATAATCTCCATCCACTGCCTTGATGGTCATCCCGAGCGAAGCGAAGGATCGATTGCCTGCATAGGATGAACCTCCAGATGCGAGTCAAGTTTCGCCCGAGTTAATCCCGTTGAACCTGCTCGACCTTGACCGGCGGAATGCCCTCACCGCCCTGTTCGATCAACGCGCGCACTTTCAAGGGCAATCCATAGAGATGGATAAACCCTTCCGCATCGCTGTGGTCATATACCGCCGAATGCCCGAAGGTGGCGTAATCCTCGCGATACAGGCTGTAGGGGCTCGACCGCTTCTGCAGGATGATGTTTCCCTTGTATAGTTTAAGCCGGATGGATCCGGTCACTTTTTCCTGCGTCCGGTCGATGAAAGCCTGCAGGTCCTCGCGCAGGGGCGTGAACCACTGGCCGAAGTAAACCAGTTCCGCGTAGCGCAGGGCGATCTGCTCCTTGTAATGCTGCGTCTCCCGGTCCAGGGTGATGCTTTCCAGATCGTGATGCGCCGCCACGAGGATCGTTCCGCCGGGGGTTTCATATACGCCGCGCGACTTCATCCCCACCAGCCGGTTTTCAACCATGTCGACCCGGCCGATTGCGTTTTTCCCGCCGATCGTATTGAGCCGCTCAATCAGCGCGGCAGGAGAAAGTTTTTTTCCGTTTACCGAAACGGGATTGCCACGTTCGAAGCCGATCTCCACCGTCGTCGGTTCGTCCGGCGCCTGCTCGGGGGAAACGGTTAACTGGAAGAGATCGTCCTCCGGTGCATTGGCGAGATTTTCCAGCGGTCCGCCCTCATGGGAAAGGTGCCACAGGTTCCGGTCCCGGCTGTAGAGCGATTTGCCGGTGCTGGAGGGAAGCGCGATCCCGCGGGCTTTCGCGTACGCCACGGCGTCTTCCCGCGAGCGGATGTCCCATTCGCGCCAGGGGGCGATAATCTTCAGGCGCGGGTTAAGCGCGATGTAGGTAAGCTCGAAGCGCACCTGATCGTTTCCCTTTCCGGTGCAGCCATGGGCCACCGCGTCGGCTCCCAATTGCTCGGCGGTCTTTACCTGGTATTTGGCGATCAACGGCCGGGCGACGGAAGTTCCGAGCAGATAATTGCCTTCATAGATGGCGCCCGAGCGCAGCAGAGGGAATAAATAATCGCAGGCGAACTCCTCGCGCAGATCCTTCGTAACCAGGCGGCTGGCGCCGGAGGCTTTGGCCCGCTTGGGAAGCGAGGAGAGTTCCTCGCCCTGGCCGATGTCGGCAGTGAAACAAATCACTTCGCAGCCGTAATTCTCCTTGAGCCAGGTGACGATGATGGATGTATCCAAACCCCCGGAATAAGCGAGTACCGCCTTCTTGACACTCTTCTTTTCCATACTGGTCTCCTTCTGCTTGCTTCGAATCACCGCTGGGAATATGCGCAAAAAAGCCCTCCAGGATCGGAGGGCTTAAAGGTTTCATCTGGATTAGCTTGTCCGCGCTCGGCCCAAGCCAAACTAGCCCACCTTCCCGTTGTCCGGGTGTGAGAAGATACGACGAGCGCGAGGCTTCAAGAGAATGGCGTTCATTGGAATTGGGCGGAATTTTACCGGAGGTTCCTCCCGGTGTCAAGCCGTCGGAAGGATATAATTGCCGGAAGGTCATTCCGATCAGGAAAGGAAGATGGCATGAAGATCGCTCTCGACGCCATGGGATCCGACAACTTCCCCCATCCGGACGTGGAAGGCGCCGTCGCCGCGGCGCGCGCATACGGCGATGAAGTGATTCTGATCGGGGACGAGAAAATCGTCGGCCCGGTGCTTGAGGATCAAAAACCCGGCAACCTCCCCGTTCGACTCATCCATGCGCCTGAAATGCTGAGCATGGAGGAAAAGGGGCTGGCGCTCGCGCTCAAAGCCAAACAAAAGGAACCGAAAACGTCCATGGCGATCGGGGTCGACCTGGTCAAGGACGGAAAAGCGGACGCGTTCGTAACGATGGGCAACACCGGAGCGGCCGCCGCGATCGCCTTCTTCCGGCTGGGGATGCTGCAGGGCATCGAGCGCCCCGCGCTGGCTCCCGTATTTCCCACCCGCAAGGGGTTTTGCGTCGTCTTGGACATCGGGATCAACCCGGATATCCGCCCGCAGAATCTAGTGGAGTTCGCGCTCATGGGCAGTATGTACGCGGAATCAGTCCGCGGCGTAAGCCATCCACGCGTGGCGCTGCTTTCCAACGGCGAAGAGACCGGCAAGGGAAATTTCCTGGTGCGCGAAGCCACGCCGCTGCTCCAGGCCAGCTCCTTGAACTTCATCGGCAACGTCGAACCCAAGGAAGTCTACGCCGGAGCGGCCGATGTGGTAGTGACCGACGGCTTTTCCGGAAACATCTTCCTGAAATCCTCGGAAGCGGTCGCCAAGCTGATCACCGACACGATCAAAGAGAAGATTCTATCCGCACCTCCGTGGGTGCAACTCGGGGGGCTGCTGGTCAAACCAGCGATGGCCGACGTCCGCAAATTGATGAATCCAAGCGAGGAAGGCGCGGCGCCGCTTTTGGGAGTGGACGGATTGGTGTTCATCGGCCACGGCCGGTCCGACGCGCAGGCTGTTCAAAGCGCCGTGCGCGTTGCATCGCAAGCTGCCCGGGCGGGCATGCAGGAGCTCATCCGCAGAGAAGTGGCGCGGCACGGTTCCGGCAGTGATCCCAATTCAGGGAAAGGATGAAATGAGCGACAAACGAACCCGCGTGGTTATTACCGGGATGGGTGCGATCACTCCGCTTGGATTGACCGCCGCCGAATTATGGGATGGATTGCTGGCCGGTAAATCCGGCGTAGGGCCGATTACGCAATTCGACGCGTCCACCCTGCCTTGCCGGATCGCCGGCGAAGTCAAGGGGTTCGATCCCACCCGCTACATTAATGTAAAGGAAGCCCGCCGGATGGCGCGCTGCTCGCAGTTTGTCCTGGCAACCGCCCAGGAAGCCTTCGAAGACGCGGGCCTCTCGGAGGGCCTGCCGGACCCGGAACGCTCGGCGGTTGTGCTTGGCACGGCGGTCGGCGGACTGGAACGATTCGATGAAGGGGTGACCGTTTTGCGCTCGCAGGGATTCGACCGAATCAACCCCTTTCTCCCGCCGTCCGCAATCGCCAACATGCCCGCCCACCACCTCTCCCAAAAATATCACGCCCTAGGCCCGCTGAACACCGTCGTCACCGCCTGCGCAGCAGGAACCCAAGCCTTGGGGGAAGCCGCTGAACTTATACGCCGCGGATCCGCGGATCTGGTGATCTCCGGCGGCGTCGAAGCGGTCGTGAAAGACTTCATGATCGGCTCCTTCTGCGCGATGCGTGCTTTGCCGGTGAATTTCAACGCCGATCCGCAGCGCGCCTCCCGGCCGTTCACCAAAAACCGCGAAGGGTTCATTTTCTCCGAAGCCTGCGCGATCCTGGTCGTGGAAAGCTTGGAGAGCGCGCGCAAACGCAGCGCACGGATCCACGCCGAGATCCTGGGCCAATCCTCGTCGTCCGATGCGTATCACGTCGCCGCGCCGGACCCCACTGGCTCCGGAGCCAGCCGCGCCATGCGCTGGGCGATCGCAGACGCCGGGATCGCGCCGGACGAAGTGGATTACATCAACGCCCATGGCACTTCCACGCCGGCCAACGATCTGGCCGAAACGAACGCCATCAAACAGGTATTCGGCGCACGCGCCCAAAGCGTGCCCATCTCTTCCACCAAATCGATGATCGGCCATCCCATGGGCGCAGCCGGCGCCGTCGAAGCCGTCGTCTGCGCGCTCACACTGGAACACGGGATGATCCATCCGACCATCAACTCCGATGACCCCGATCCGGCATGCGATCTGGATTACGTACCGAATGTTAAGCGGGCTTCCGACGTTCGCATCACGCTTTCTAATTCTTTCGGCCTGGGCGGCCAGAACGCCTGCCTGGTCCTTCGCAAATGGGAGGAACATTGAAAAAAATCTCCAATCCGAAGTTAATCCGCCGCAACCAGCAGATCGGCAATTACAGCCAGATCGGCGGGATGCTCATCCTGGTCGGCGGATTCGCATCCTCCTACTTCCTACCCAACCGGCTGGAGCTTCCCTACATCGCGCTGATCGCCGGTTTCATTCTGGTCAACATCGGCGCGTCGTTCAACAACCGCTGGGGACGGGTCCCGCCCCCCGACCAGGCGGTGGACGATCTGCTCAAAGGCTTGGATGACCATTACACGCTCGTCCACTTCCGCCTCGGGGCGGACCATGCCCTGTTCACTCCGAACGGGATCGTCGCCATTCTGGCAAAGTACGAGCGCGGGCTGGTCACTTACGACGGGAAGAAATGGCGCCAAACGGGAGTCTCCTCGCTGCAGAAATTATTTGGCACCGAAGCGCTGGGCAACCCCGCCCTGGACGCCGAAGCCGAAGCCGACAGCCTGCGCAAGAGACTCCGAAAGATCCTTGCGGTTGATGATGTGCCGCCGGTCCAACCGGTTGTCGTGTTCGTCTACGAGAAAACACGCGTCGAATGCGACACCGCCCCCCTGCCCGTGCTGCATGCGTCGAAGCTCAAAGAATACATCCGGCGTATGCCCAAGCAACCGGTGCTTACTCTGGAACAGATGCAGCAGGTGATTGAATACGCCGGCGGAAAAAAGTAAAAGCCCGCGCAATCGGGAACAACGGTCCGGATCCGCAAACGTACAATCAATTCGAAGGAGTGGCTTTCCGCCGCTCCTTCTTTTTTTCGCAGGGGGAAACCGAGAAATTCCACACGGCTTTGACTAATGACCTCCCCACCAGCGACATGCGTGTGTGACGAACTCGAAGACTTCCGTCATTCCCGCGTGTACTTGGCGGGAATCCAGGATTGCGGGGCCTTTACTGGATGCCCGCCCCCGGGAAGAACTCCCGAGGGCAGGCCTAAAACACGCGGGCATGACAAACATTCCTTGCGCGCAGGCGATATGCGGGTATGACGAACAGTCCTTCCCCGCCGCCAATACGCAGGCAGGCCGAACTCCTTTGACAGCCATCGTTACCGCAATATAATCGAATGCGAGGAATAACAACCATGAACATAGAGCTCATCGTCATCGGCAGCGAATTGACCGCCGGAGCCATCGTCGATACAAATACACAAACGATCGCCCGGATGCTTCGCGATTCCGGTTTCGAAGTGCAACGGGTTGCCGTGGTGGGTGATAACCTCGAACAAATCACCGCGGTTGTTCGCGAAGCCGCGGACCGGGCGGACGTGCTTATCACCACCGGCGGGCTGGGGCCAACGGTGGACGATCCCACCCGCGAGGCGGTCGCCCGCGCGGCCGGGGTCGAATTAATTTTCCACCCGGAATTATGGAAGGCGATCCGGGCCCGGTTCGCCCGGTTGAACCGACCCATTTCGGGAAACAACCGCCAGCAGGCATTTCTTCCCGCCGGCGCCGAGGCGCTTCCCAACCCGTACGGAACCGCGCCGGGAATCTCCATGGAGATCGGACGAGCGCTTCTTTTCGCCGTCCCCGGCGTTCCGGGCGAGATGAAAGCGATGATCCGTGAGCAGGTACTTCCCCTTCTTGCGAAGCGCGGCGGCGGGGAGGTGATCCACACGCGGACGATCCACGTTGTGGGCTTGGGTGAATCGCAAATCGACGACCGGATCGGCCGCTGGGAGCGCTCGGAAAATCCCGCCGCAGGTCTGGCGGCGCACGCCGGGATGACGGACGTGCGCCTCACCGGCCGCGGAGAGGACGAAGCCGGCGCATGGGCCGCGATTGCCGCTGCGGAACAGGACATTCGATCCGCGTTGGAAGGCCATATCCTGGGAATCGACGGGGAAACACTCGCCGGGCAGGTATTGCGCTGCTTGCCCGCCGGAGCGGCTCTGGCATCAGTCGAATGCAGGACGGGCGGAATGCTCGCCGGGGTTCTAAGCAGGGAAGGTTCTGAGTCTTTTTGCGGCGGCCTGGTGTTGACCGGGACCGAGCGGGAGGATTTCCCCGCCGTCGTCGGGCAGTGGCGGATCGAGCGGCAAGTTACACACGCCGTCGGTGTAACGCTTCAGCAGGATGCCGACGGATTTCGATCGGATGGCGTGCTGCTGATTGGCGAATCCGCGCAGCAAATTCGGCAACGATTTCTTCTCCCGCAGGAGACGGCCATCGAAGGATCAGTCAACACGGTGCTCATCGCCCTTTGGAAAGCCCTTAAGCAATTCCCCTCCGGATGATCCACCCGGCTGCGGAATCCTCGCCCGTGTGATATATTCTCCTATCCCGAGTCTTTGGAAAAGGATTTCCCCCGGGAATAGGACTGGAGACGTCCAATGCTGGAAGATTTCCTCGCGATCGAACCCCCCATCGCCAAGGAGCTCTCGCTGCCCAAACGGATCGGCAGATTGCCGGACCTGGCCTACAACCTGCGCTGGACGTGGCATCCGGAAGCCCAAAACCTATTCAGCCGGATCGACTACTCACTGTGGGAGGAAGTCCATCACAACCCGGTCCAATTTCTTCGGCAGATCAAGCGCCCGCAATTGAACGCCGCAATTTCCAACGTGGATTATCTTCAAACCTACGACCGGGTGATGGAGCTTTTCGACCATTACCTGAGCACCTCCAAAACCTGGTACCAGAGGGAAAATCCCGACCTTCTTAACCGGCCGATCGCTTACATTTCCACCGAATATGGATTGCACGAATCAATTCAAGGGTACGCGGGTGGTCTGGGGGTGCTGGCCGGAGATCACATCAAGGAAGCCAGCGATTTGGGCATCCCGTTGGTGGGGTTGGGTTTTTTATATACGCTCGGATACTTCCGCCAAACCATCACCGAAGACGGCTGGCAGGAAGCGCTCTATGAGCCCCTCGACTTCGCCAACCTTCCGGTATGGCCGGTTGTGGGACGCAACGGCGACCCGCTCACCGTCAGCGTCTCCCTTCCAGGACGTGACCTTGCCGCCAGATTATGGCAAGTCCGTGTGGGGCGGGTTCCGCTCTACCTCCTCGACAGCAACGTCGAGAGCAACTCGCCCGTGGACCGCGAACTCACGGCGCGCTTATATACCGCCGAACTAGAACAGAGAATATCGCAGGAGATCATCCTGGGGATCGGCGGCGTGCGCGCGCTGCGCGCGCTCGGGTACAACCCCACCGCCTGGCATCTCAATGAAGGGCATTCGGCGTTCGCGCTCCTCGAGCGCGCCCGCGAGTATGTCGCCGCCGGCCGGAGCTTTCCGGAGGCGATGGATATCGTCAAGCAATCGACGATCTTTACCACGCACACCCCCGTACCGGCCGGAGCGGATGAATTCCCGCTTTGGCTGATGGACAAATTCTTCTCGCAGTACTGGCCCCAACTGGGTTTGGAGCGCGATGCGTTTCTCAACCTGGCATGCCATCACCAATCCTGGGGTGAAACGTTCAGCATGCCGGTACTGGCCCTGCACCTTTCGAACCATGCCAACGGAGTTTCCGAGATTCACGGCCGGGTATCGCGTAAAATGTACAACCACCTCTGGCCCTCTCTCCCAGAAGACAAGGTGCCGATCCGCCATATCACAAACGGAATCCACACGGAAACTTGGCTCGCGCGCCGGATGGGCTACCTGTTCGATAAATATCTGGGCGAGGGTTGGCGCGAGCGGATGGACGAGCAAGCTGTCTGGGATCATATTTCCGACATTCCCGACGAGAAATTATGGGAGGCGCGCATCCATCTCAAACGGCGTCTGGCCGCCCACATCCGCGACCGCTCCCGCAAGCAATGGTTGTCGGGAAAACTCCATCCGATCCAGGTGGTCAACGCCGGAGTCCTGCTGGATCCGAACGTGCTGACCATCGGCTTTGCGCGCCGGTTTACCATCTACAAACGGGCCGGGTTGCTGCTGCATCGGCCAGAGCGGCTGCTGGCGCTCCTGAACCGCCCCAACCTTCCGGTGCAAATCATTTTTTCCGGGAAGGCGCACCCGGCCGACGAGCCGGCCAAGCGTCTGTTGCAGGAGGTGTATCAGTTCGCCAAACGGTTTGAATCCGGCGGCCGTTTTATTTTTCTGGAAGATTACGATCTCGATCTGGCCCGCTATCTGGTCCAAGGGGTGGACGTCTGGCTCAACACGCCGCTGAGGCCGCTGGAAGCATCGGGCACCAGCGGACAAAAAGCCGCCTTGAACGGGGCGCTGAACTTATCCGTGCTCGATGGTTGGTGGCGCGAGGGATATAACGGACGAAACGGCTGGGCGATCGGGGAGGATAACCAGGACCAGACGGCCGAAGTGCAAGACACCCAGGATACGGAATCGCTTTTCTCCCTCTTGGAAAACGAAATCGTTCCTCTCTATTACGAGAACCGCTCGGCCGACAACATCCCCTTGGAATGGATCGCGCGGATCAAGGAATCCATCCGCACGATCGCACCGACCTTCAACACCCGGCGGATGCTCAAGGAATACGTGCGCGATTTATACCTACCGGCGATCCGCAACCCCTTCCCGCCGATCGGCGATTCGTCGCTGGAAATTCCTACCTAAGTTTTCAGGGAAAGGGGACGATTTATCTGCCGGGGTAATTCAAAGGCAACAAATCTGACTCTGGAATATTAGAAAATGTTTTAAACCCCCTTTACAGGAAGAACAGGTCCGCGGAGGGAAAATAAAAAAACATCATATGATTTTTTTTTAGCGAAGGAGTACCCGCGTATTCTTTCGAATCTGCGGAATCCGCATACATCTTTTTTAGCAACCTAAGCGTGGCTGAGGAATTACATTGTAGATTTATTACGTTCCCATGGTGGGCTGGCCGAATTTAACCTCCCAGGCGTCCCCGGTCTGGGTTTCGGTCGAGGAATCTTCCACCAGAACGATCCAGGATACTCCCGGTTTTAAATCAAACGGTCCGTCCGGACCGAAGAACTGCAGCGGGCGGTCGATTTTCGGAAGCCGCCAGCCTCCGTTTTCCTCCATCCCGTCCCGGAAAAAGAGCGCTTTCCCCTCGCCGAAAAGTTCCAACTCGTATATCTGGTCCCCGTTGCGCTGGATGAAGTTGACGTAGACGACGATCAGGTTGGAAACGGAAAGCTGCTCCCCGGTCAGCCGGTCCGTGAGCGGCGCCATGCCGCCTTTGTCGGTTTCGGACCAGCGGTAGTATTTCCCGTCCGAAGGGTTGTATTGCCATTCGGCGATCGCGGTGTCGGAGGGAAATCTCACCCTCAGCAAGGAGCCTTTGGAGCTCATCGCGGGCGGGGGTTCGGAAAACACCATGCCATTGAGGTCCGGAACGATATCGGGTATTTTCAGATATTTGGCCGCCTTGCGAAGCTCGGCGGTATTCCCATAGATTCCGTTGATCGGGATCTGGGCGTTATCCCGCCACATCGCCGGCGGGCCGACCGGCCCGTAATACAACAGCAGATTGCGAACGCCCTCTTCATCCATGTAATCCCAGGTGGTGTCAAACTCGGCGCAGAAGGTCAGCATGGATTGGTACGCCCGCATCAGCGGCACGTCGATTCTCCGGCCGGAACGGATCGGGCCGACCTTGTCCACGTCGCGGCTCAGATAAATCGCCTGCCAGCGGGTCAACCCATATTCCTGGTAGAACTCGAACAGCAAGTCCGCATACGAAAGCCCGGCCTGGGGCCGTGCCGTGCGCGGATAATTCGAAATTTTGATGGCCAGCGGACGCCGCTGGATGAGCGATGCATCGGAGACCGGAAGCCCGGTGAGGGGATTGATGATCGCGGGCATATTGGTCTGGGTTGGCGTAGCGATGTCGATAGGGGTTGGCGTATCCGTGGGTGAGAATGCCGTGGCCGCGGTGGTTTGATCCGTCACCGATTGCACAGGTTCGGAGATGGATGTGCGAGCGGGCGAACTGCATCCGGCCAATCCAAAGAAACCGATAGCTCCCCACACAAAAATTTTTTGCCACGGCGCGGGAAAACCGGCCTTCCCTCGCTTCCACGATGGCAACGGAGCGATCTCGTTGCGGATGTTCATTTTTATCCAGTCGATGTCCTTCTTTGTACTACATGGCGCGGAAATACGGGGAGGGAGAAACGTCCCGGGACGGCATCGTTTTCATCCACCAGAATCGGGGATCCGTAAATAACGTCCTTTTTATCCCGGCCGCGCACCAGTTACGGCACGTTGAAGAACCGATATTCCGTCGACGCCGTGCGGCCGCCCGTGGAACCGTTCCCAAGAATGGCGATATACGTCGTACCCGGGTGCAGCGGGTAGTTCTGACCGTTTTGATCCACGAATTGAAGCGGCGCGTTGGGGCCTCCGCTCTTCCATTTTCCCTGCACGACAATCCCGTCGCGGTAGAAATATCCCGTCCCGGACGTGGACAGATCCATGTCCAATTGTTCCCCGCTGCCCGTCTTCCCGGCATATCCGAAGATGTCGACGTCCAGGACAAGGACGTTGTCCACCGCGAGCTGCGCTCCAGTTGTCCTATCGGTGAGCGGAATCATCGCGCCGGTGATGTCCTTTTCGGACTGCCGGATATAGCGCCCGCTGGAGGGATCGTATTTCCATTCCGCTTGCGCGGAGGACGAAAAATATATAAACACGCCGGTGGAGGGATTGGCTCCGGCCGGCGCCGCCGGATCAAACACCATCCCGTCGAGGTTGGGCCGCCCACCGGAGAGCAAACCGATCCGTTTGGCGTATTTGGTCAGTTCGACGGTATTTCCGAATGCGCTATTCTCCACGACCTGTTCGTTCGCATCGCGGCAGATAGCAGGACAGGAGGCCGGGAATTCGTTGATCGTATCAATCCCGGATTTGCTGATTTCCGTCCAGACGGTCTCATAGGCCTGGACGTGGACCAGAATGGCGTCATACAAAGGCACGATCCGCGTATCCAGAACGCGCGCCGAACGGATCGGCCCCACTTTCTCGGCATCCTGGCCGTAGAACATCGCAATCCAACGCGTGTTGCCGAACTCGGTGTAGAACTCCCAGAGGACATCCGCTTTCGAAAGTCCGGCTTGCGGCCGGGCGGTGCGCGGGAAATTGGAGACTTTGATCGCCAGGGGTCTGCGATCCAGGAGGGTCGGGTCGCTCACCACTAGTCCGGTGAGGGGATCGACGTTCGAAGGGAACCCCGAAGGCCCGACCGGATACACCAGAGGGATCGGCGTCTTGGTCGGAGTGGGTGGAATGGAGGTCGGCGTACCGGTTGCCGTGGCACCCGCCGCCGACGTTGCTGTCACGTTCCCAAGTTTGGCTGATGTTTCCGTTACGTGGAAGGGCAGCAAGGTGGACATAGGACGCTGCACTCCAAGATTGCACGCTTGCGCAAGGACGAGCAGGAACAATGGGGCGCATCGGCGCAATAAAAACTGTTTGGGTTGATTCATACTTTGCCTCCGATAGGAAAAACCGTTCGGATTGTACCGCCCGGAAAAAGTCAGGTCAATCCAAGGGATCGCGTGTTGACTTGCTTCCTATTTGCCCTATAATTCAACCCGTGACGCGTATTTCCAACCTTTTCCGACTGCAAACCCTGGACGGTCAGATTGATTCCCATCAGGCTCGGCTGTCGGAAATCGAAGCGGGCCTCAAGAATCACCCGGAACTGGATCGCGCCCGGGCGGACGAGGAAAACGCCCGCGCCCGGCTGGAGGACGCTAAAAAGGATCTCCTCCGGGCCGAAGAGGAAACCCGGGGGCAGCAGCAGCGGATTACGGAAACCGATAAAACGTTGTATAGCGGCGGAGTTTCCAACCCCAAGGAATTGCAGGACCTTCAAGATGAGTCCGCCGCCCTGCGCCGATACCTCTCCGTCCTCGAAGAACGGCAATTGCAGTCGATGATCCGGAGCGAAGAATCCGAGAAAGCCGTGGCCGCCGCGCAAGCGGCGCGCGAGGAGCGGGAGCGGCTACGAGCGGCGCAGGACGAGAAGCTCCTCGCGGAACAAGCCCTCCTGCAAACTACGCTCGAGACGATCGGATACCAGCGGGAAGCGGCGGTCTCGGCCGTGACCGCCGAAGATCTGGAAAAATATTCCGCCTTGCGGCGGAGCAAACATGGAATGGCAGTCGTCCGGTTTGAAAGCGGCGCCTGCGGCGCCTGCGGAGTGGCTCCATCATCGGCCCGCATCGACTCCGCGCGTTCCGGGCAGGAAATCATCCAATGCGGTAATTGCGGACGGATCCTTTACATGGGATAGGCATGAAATTCCTCACCGACTGGCAATTCGACTCGCTTTCCTTCTGGATCGGATTTATCTTCGCCGCCCTGCTGGGGCTTGTGCTCTTCCGGCTCCGCACGCGGATCGCCTCATTCCGGGAAGCGATGGGCGAATCCTACCGGACCGCCCTGGAAGCCTTGACCACAACCGCCGCCCAAGGGTACCGCAACGATTTGATGCGGTGGGCCCAGTCGGCGCATATCGTGACGCATCTATTCGCGCTGGAGGAAATCCTGCTTCCGCCGCGCGTGCTCGCCGCCCCGCCTCCATTGGATCCTGACCAGCCCCCGGAATACGACGCGCCCACTCTCTTTCCTTTCACACCCGACTGGCCGCAACTCGCGGAATCCTACGGCACGGGCGGCATCCCCATCCCGCAGTTGCTCCCGCTGAAAACGCACCTGCTGCTTTCCGGTCTGCCGGGAAGCGGTAAGTCGACCGTACTGGCCGCGTTGACCCTTGAGTGGCTGCGGCGGTCGGTGGAAACGAACCCCCCAGCCGCCGGAATCCCCCGGACGCTTTTCTATGTCAATGCCCACGATCTGGCGCTCCCGAATTCCACCAAGGATGCGTTGGTTCCGCTGGCGGCGGCCGTCTCGCATTACGCCTCAACACTTTCGTCGGCGCAAATTCCCTCCTACCTGAAAGGCAGCCTGAAGAGCGAAGGCTCGCTGCTGCTTTTGGATTCCGTCGACGAGCTCCCGTTTCCCGCCCAGGACGAAGTCCGCAATTGGGTGCGCACGCTGATGGCCCAGTATCCAAAAACACGGCTGATCGTCACGATCGATCCCGAGGAAACCAATCACTGGCGACCGATGGGATTTGCCGCCGCGACGCCGGCTCCCTGGCTTCCCGCAGACCATCGGACATTCCTGGAACAATGGGGAAAGCGCTGGCAGGAAATCATAATATCGGACCGGAAAACAACCGAAAAGGCGGATCCCGCATTACTCATCGGCTGGCTCTCCCGGCAAACGCTCGGCCTTTCACCGCTCGACATCACCCTGCGGGCGTGGGCGGCCTTCAGCGGAGATTTGCAGGGTACGACGGCGGCTTCCGACCAACAAGCATATGTTGCCCGCCATCTGCCTCCTGCTGCCGAAGAGGCCTTGGCCCAGGTTGTTCGGGAGATGATCGCGGAAAATGTTTCCGCCCCCACGCGCAAACAGGTGGAAACCGCCCTGGCACTGGCCTGGCCGCATTCGGAGAAATCGCTGCCGCCGGTGGAAGATTTCTTCGATGACATGGTCGCGCATGGCATACTGCGGAGACGGCCCGCCGGGCGGGTCACCTTCGGCCATATGGTCATCGCCGCGAGGCTCTCCTCCTTCGCACTGGGCAAAGAGGAAAATCTGTCCTCCTTTCTCTCCAATTCTCGCACGCCGCTGGCGGAACTTTCGGCCATCGCACTGGCGGCGCAGGGCGACGTTTCAACCCTCGTCTCGGCCCGGCTCACACCAACGGTAATAAAAGAAGAAGACGCCGGCACCGGCGAGGCGCAAATGCCCCCGATGGTGGAAGACGGGTGGAAGCTGCTCCACGTTGCCGCCTGGCTGCGGGATGCCCCGCCCACCGCCGGCTGGCGGGTGGAGGTTTTCCGCCGGCTGATGAAAGTGGTGCGCACCCCCAGCCAGCCGTTCCCGCTCCGCGCCCGGGCGCTTTGCGCATTCCTCAACAGCCGGGACGCGTCTGCAACCACCCTCTTTCGACAACTTCTATCCTCTCCGGATTCCGACCTGGAAGCACGGATCCTTGCGGCGTTGGGCCTGGGTGCGATGGGCGATCAGAGCGCGGTGGAGCTCCTCTCCAAACAGATGGAATCCGATTCGCGGGAGTTGCGTTGGGCCGGCGCGCTGGCCCTCGGCCGGATCGCTTCCCACGCCGCCATCGACGTCCTGGGCCAGATTCTCCTTCAGGGCGAGGATGACCTGCGCCGCGCCGTCGCCGAGGGGCTTTCGCTCGATCCGGTCGAAGGGCACGGCATCCTGCGGGAAGCCATCCAAGACGCAGAACTCCTGGTCCGCCGCGCAGCGGTATTCGGCCTGGCGCGCACCGGGCAACCCTGGGCCCTGGAAATTCTCGAACGGGTGCAGCTGGAAGACGGACAATGGGCGGTGAAGTCGGCGGCGGCTCAAGCCGTGGAACGGCTGCATGGGGAAACCGAATCTCCGCTTGTTCTTATGCCTTCCCCCGCGAATTTGCCCTGGCTAGTGTCGTTTGCCACGCAACGAAAAACCGGACTGGCGCCCGGTGCGCCGACCTTGGCCATGCTGGAGCGCGCCATCCGCGAGGGGGAGCCACGCCAGCGGGCCGCCGCGATTGAAGCGCTCGGAGCCATGGCTGAGAATCGTTTCCTTCAAGATTTATGCATGGGGTTAAGCGACAGCGAGAATTCCGTGCGCAGCCCGGCGTTCGAAGCCTTGTGGGCGTTGCGCACGATGCACGCTGAAAATCCGAAAGAATAGGAAAATTCCTGCCGCGGGATTCCGCGCGGAGGCGCGCTGAATATGGCCGTGTCACTTCACACCTACGAAGTATTTTTACTCGGTGTTCCCGGATTTATTTTTTTCCGCGCCTGGATCCTTCTCACCGCGCTGGCTTCGGCGTTCCTGCTCGTGGCGAAAAAGCCCCGTGGGGAATGGAAGCGTGGTCTGCTGCTGGCCGGTTCGATCATCCTTCTGGAAACGATCGGCCTGGTGGGTGATCTGCTCCCCTCAATTTCGAACTCAGCCTCACTGCCGATCCTCCAAGCCAACGGCGACCGCGCGCTGGAAATCCTGGTCGCCCTCGCGCTGGCGTGGTTCTTCCTCTTTCCGCGCAGGAGCAAGACCGGCGACGGAGTAATGATCGGTGCGGTCCTTCTGGCGCTGGTCGGCGCCGCCCTCTCGTTTGTCTTCCTTTCCCTCAATCCGGCCACGACCGCCTTCAACGCCAATATTCTTTCCCTGATCTGGGATTCCGCCCGCTGGATCGTGTTTGTCGCGGCGGTCGTGCTTTTGTTGATCCGCCGCCCCGGTGGATGGGGCCTTTCCGTTCTGGCGCTGCTGCTCCTTCTTGCCGGAACCAGCCTGCAAGTGATGCTGGGGGACGGCACCACCAATCTTCCCGGCCTGGTCCGTTTGTTCGACCTGTTTGCCTTTCCGTTCGTGGCGATGCGGCTTACGCTCTCCACCGCTTTCGGCGCCACCCTGACCGGCGGGGGCAGCCAGGCCCGGCAGGCCAGACAAGCCGCCTCCGAATCCATTCCGCCGCTTTCGGACCTCATCCTGACCTTGGAGGAACCTGATCTTCCACAGGCGATGACCGCCTGGATTTGCAGCGCGATGAGGGTGGAAGCCAGTTACTTCCTAGCCAACGCGGAGCAAGGGAATGGAGTGGATTTCATCGCTGGTTTCGACCGGATCAGTTCCGCCGTGCTCCCCGCGTTTCAACTGACATCCGACGCCGTTCCGCAACTGCATTTCGCTCTCGGTAGCCGGGAAATCCTGCGGCTGGAAAAGCCGGAGGGGGACGCAACCCTGCAAGCCGTCGCCGAAAAGGCCGGGCTTGCCCACGCCGGCCCGGTGTTGTTCGTTCCCCTCGCGCTTTCCGAGGAACCCGCCGTCGGCATTTTATTGCTGGCTTCCTATTCCGGCGAGGAATGGCGCGCTGAAGACGAATCCACCGCGCGCCTATTCGCCGAGGCTTGCGCCGCCGCCTTCCAGCAAATTCATGCCCGCAATACTCTGAGCCTGGAACTGGAAAAGAACCGGCGAACTTTGGCCCAAGCCACCGAGGAAAGCGAACGCCTACAGGCGGAGAAGATGAGCCTGGAGACGGAACTTCAACAGGCCGAGGAGGCGTGGCGCGAAGAACGCCAACGCGCCGAAGGATTGGCTTCCCTGGTGAAGGAACAGGACGCCCTGGCGCCCGAAGGAGAAGCCGGAGGAGAGCGGTTGGGGGATCCTTCGATTATCCGGCTTGAGCAGGAATTGCGGGACACGCGGGAGGAATTGGAAAACTCGCGCCGCGATTCGGCGCGTTTTGCCGAGACGGTCGCAGCCGCTTCGGCTCTGGAGAATGAAAACCGCGCCCTGCAGTCCGCACTCGATCAATTCCGGGCGGCGGGCACGGCAGCCTCCCCGGCGCAAGCCTCCGCTGAAACCGAAGCGGCCGGATTGCGAACGGCTCTGGAGGAAACCGAGAATCGCTATCAGCAGGAAATCTCCAAAATCCAGAACGAATTACGCAAGACCCTGAGCGAATACGCCCACCTGCAATCGGCTTTGCTTCAACCGCTCCTGCCCCCGGAAACCGGGAAAAAACCGGGCTTCGAAGCGGATATTGGAATGGTCACCAGCCTGATCTCGGAAATCCGCCAGCCGTTCTCCTCCATGGTGGGATACACCGATTTGTTGCTCTCCGAATCCGCCGGGATACTGGGCGCTATGCAACGGAAATTCCTCGACCGGATCCGCGCCAGCATCACGCGGACCGAATCGCTATTCGAGGACCTGCTGCAACTGCTTCTGCTGCCGGAAAAGATCGCCGCTCCGCCGATGCAACCGGTGGACGTGGCCGGCATTATCGACAGCGCCATCACCGGCGTAAGCGAAATCGTCCGCGAGAAGAATCTCGTATTGCACCTGGATGTGTCGGACGATCTTCCCCCGGTCGAGATCGACCGCGATGCACTGCAGCAAATCCTCAACCATTTGATCCAAAACGCGGTTTTGATTACGGTGCCGGAAAAGGAAGTCGTCCTGACCGCGCATTCCCCCCAGGGCGTGCAAAATCAACGGGCCATGCTAATTACGGTCAAGGACAGCGGGCCCGGCATCGCCGCCGAGGATCAACCCCGCGTTTTCACCCGGCTCTATCGGACGGAAGGGCCCCTGATCGAAGGGCTGGGCGACACCGGCGTGGGGATGGCGGTGGCGCGCACCCTCACCGAAGCCATGGGAGGGCGCATTTGGCTGGAGAGTCAACTCGGTCACGGGACCACCTTTTTCATTTTGCTGCCGGTCCGGGTCGGATCTCCATTGCCGGATGCCCGACAACCTTCCGCGGGGTAGATTGCGCAACCTTCCTTTCATTTCATCCGACCGGCGATCCGCTTCGAGAGGATCCGCCGGGGAACGGCCTTTCGAAGAAGGAAATCCGTAGACTCAGGGCGCAGGGACAAAAAATATGCCGCCGAAAATTTTGATAGTGGAAGACGAAGAACAGATCGCCTCGTTTCTTCGGCGCGGGTTAGCCTATGAGGGATACGAGGTGGATGTCGCCCCCGACGGCGCCGTCGCCCTCACCAAGGCCCGTGAAACGCGGATGGATCTGGTCGTGCTCGATCTGATGCTTCCGGGCATGGACGGGCTGGAGGTTTGCCGGCGCCTGCGGACGGCCAACTCCTCGCTTCCGATCCTGGTCCTGACGGCGCGCGATTCTGTTTCCGACCGGGTACAGGGACTGGACGCCGGGGCCGATGATTACATGGTCAAACCGTTCGCCCTGGCTGAGCTGCTGGCCCGCGTCCGCGCCCTGCTCCGGCGAGCCGGACCGGGAGAGCCAGAGCTGTTGCAGTTCGGCGACTTGAAACTGGACACCGGAACCCGGCAGGTCCATCGAGCGGAGAAGATGATCGAGCTGACAAGCAAAGAATTCGATCTGCTGGAACTCTTCCTGCGCCATCCGCGGAAAGTCCTCACCCGCGAAACCATCTACGACCGCGTGTGGGGTTATGATTTCGGCGGGGAAAGCAATATCATCGAAGTCTATATCCGTTATTTGCGCCAGAAATTGGAGACGGAAAGCAAATCCAGGCTGCTCTTCACCGTGCGGGGAGTGGGATACGTTCTTCGAGAAGAGAGCGAACCCTCCGGGAATAATTAATCCGTATGTCCCTCCGCGCGCGATTAATCCTTGGATATTCAACCGTTCTGATCACGGTGCTTCTGCTGTTCGGCATCAGCATATATTTCATCCTCGAGTACACACTTACCCAGCAAATCGATCAGGCGCTGGGGGAATCCGCCGACAGTCTTCGGAATTCCATAGCGATCCAAAACGTTGAAGATCTCCAACTCCTGATCCTTGCGCCCCTCCCGTTCTCCTCCTCCAACGCTTACGTGCAGGTCTGGGACGCTTATGGCACCCTGCTGGTTTCCTCGCCCAATCTGCAGGGGGTAACCGAGCCGCTCGCCTCGCGAGCGCTTCCCATTCTGCAACCAGAATTGACCGACAATCGCATCCGCGGCGTTCATCTGCGCGTGATGACCAAACCGATTTTAATTGGAAGCGTGTATGCCGGACAGCTGGAAGTAGGTACCCCGCTGATAGTGGTCGATCGAGCTCAATACATCCTGCTGCTCGTGCTTCTGATCGGAAGCGCATCGGCCGTCCTGTTGTCCATCCTCCTCGGCAACGGGATCGTGCGCAGCGCGTTGCAGCCGATCGATGCGGTGACCGCCACCGCGTTGCAGATCACCCTGGCCGACGATCTCTCCCGCCGCATTCCGCTCGAAGTTCCCGCCGGGAGCGAGGTGGGAAAATTGATCCAGGCTTTCAACGAAACCCTCGAGCGCCTGGAAAAGCTCTTCACCGCCCAATCCCGGTTCCTGGCCGACGTCTCCCACGAATTGCGCACGCCCCTCACCTCCATCCGCGGAAATGTTGATCTGATCCGCCGGATGGGCCCCGATTCGGAATCGCTCGACGCCGTGCAATCCGAAGTGGACCGGATGATCCGTCTGGTGGGCGACCTATTACTCCTCTCGCGGGCGGAGGCGGGCAATCTGCCGCTTTCCAAAACTCCGGTGGTGATTGACACGCTCTTGCTGGAGGTGCTGCAGCAGGCGATCGTTCTGACCCAGGGAAAGGTGCAGGTGAGCATTGGCAACCTCGAGCAGGCGATTGTCATCGGAGACCGCGACCGGCTGAAGCAGCTGCTGCTAAACCTGGTGGTGAATGCGCTGCAATATACTCAATCCGGAGGCCGCGTTCTGCTTTCCCTGCGCGTAGTGGACGATTGCGTGCACATCACGATCTCCGATAATGGACCGGGGATCCCGCCGGATGAACTGCCGCACATCTTCGACCGATTCTATCGGGTGGAAAAATCCCGCAGCCGGAGCGCACTCGGCGGGTCCGGATTGGGGCTTTCCATCGCGCAATGGATCGCCCAGAGCCACGACGGCCGGATCGAGGTGGCATCGGAACCCGGAAAGGGAACCACGTTCTCCGTTTGGCTTCCGCTGAAGAAGGAATAATATCTTCGGGGAACATCCTTACCACGGATGACTCGGAGTAGAACCGGATTACACCGATTAATTAACTAGCTGCCGTATTATTGAAAAAATGATCTATCCATAATTCATCGCTTTTTCTATCCGTGAAATCCGTTGTGCCTCTTTCATACAATGGGAAACGTCACATTTGACAGCGCATGATAATAATTCCCCCACTCCGCGCTGAAACGCAAAACGGAATAATCCGGATCATCCACGCCATGCGGATAATATTGTTCATCGCCTGGATGCCAGAGCCGCCGCCGCGATTCCGGATCCTGTAGGAATTCCATCTTCCCCACCAGCATCAACCCCTGCCATACGGCCAAGTCAACAAAATACACGCATGCTTTTGGATCGCGCCGGATCTGGCCGACCCGGCGGGAGGATGTGTTTGTGCTGAACCAGATGCGTTTCAATCCTTCGTGATCCGGGACGAGCATGGCTTTGATCTGGGGATAGCCGGCGTCGCCGTTTGTCCCCAGGAATGCGATTTTTGAGTTCTCGACCAGTTCGAGAGATTTTCGAATTGCTTCTTCCTTTTCCATGGCATCTCCTCATATCGCGGGACAATCGGGGGTTGAAATTCCATTGGTGAATTCCTAGGGTTGCGTTTCCCTGCTGCGCATGTATTTATTTTATCCACCAGGAGAGCACAGACTTTCTCCACCCGCCGCCAGCCATTCTTCCAACCGGGCACTTTCCGTCCGCCCGCCGGAGGCATCTGCAAAAATACCGTCGCCCCAATAAGCGTAGCGGCGGGTTTCGGAACTCCATTGCGAGGGATCCAATCCGATCATGCCGTGTCCGCCATTGTATCCAGCCAGCGCCCGGCGGACGTCGCCTTTCGATTGCAGAAGGGATTCCGCCAGGTAAGCCAGGCCGCGCCGGGCGTTGGTCTCGGGATCCTGCATTTCCTCTCCTTCGGCGAAATGAAACGGCATCACCTGGAATAGGCCTTGCGCTCCGGTGGGCGAGACTGCGTGCTGGTTGCCGCAGGATTCAATCTGCATGACCGTCGCCACCAGATTCGGATCCAGCCCGAAGGCCTCCGACCACCGAATTATTTGCGGCTTCCAAGCGAGGACTTGCGGAGTAAAGAGATCCGCCACCGGCCGTTCTTTGGCTACGAAGATTTTGGCTGCCGACCCGACGATGCCAACGGCGGATGTCGCGGTGCAGATGGCCGCCACAATAATCATCCCGACCATCAGGGGAAGCATTCTGGCCATCACATACGGGTTCAAACGAGTGCGTCGCTTGCTCATGGGTCTGCCGAAAAAGAAAATACCTTCCAAGCGCCGGTTCGTCTTCAAGCGCCTCCCCGCACTATTGCGTTTCCTGTGTGCGGGGAGGCGTTGAGAATTCGGGCTGCGGGAATTTTATCAGGATCGGCCGCCGGTAAAAGGCCGTACCATGGTTGAAGATGGAACCTGCCGGACCGGAACAGATTGCACGGGTAGAGGTTGTTTAATCGCCGGAGACTTGCCCGGTTGGTCGATTTTTCCTCCCGACATGGTCAGCATCCCGATCAACAGGATGCGGATCAGCCAGACCGCGCCGGCCACGAGAATGGGCACATAAAGAACAAGATCCTGACGGGAAACCAGTTCGTTGCCGATATTCGGCTGTCCCAAAAGCGCCACGGTCACCGCCCACCAGGTCATCGCCGCATTGATCACACCCGCCAGCAACCACGCCGCCAGAAGATACATCCCTTCCACGCGCTCCTTCCCCTCCCGTTCCTCCGGAGAGAACAGCCGCGCGATACCGGCAAAATCGATGCCGCAGAAAGCCAGAGCGAGTATGGTCGCCCAGGGGATCTCCAAAAACCGCAACCCACCCATTACGTCGCCGAGGGCGTGTTCGGTGGTGCTATAGTTGAAGACCTCAAAGAGAACCGTGGCACCGACGATCAGTCCAAGAAAGGAAGCGCCGCGCTCCGGAAACCGGATATTGGGGATCAGAGAAGCTACTGAAAATTGAAACGGTTTTTGGGTTTGTGCGTTTTGCATCTCTCTACCTCCACAGTTTTCAGCATTATAGAACATGCGTTCTATTTGTCAATGGGGCAAGGTTTGTGCCACTTTTAAAGGTTTTTTAACCACTCCAAGTCCATGGAGGATACGGGGAGAAAGCATCCACTGGGTGGATCTTTCCAGTTTGTGGTCACCATCAGCCGGCTGGATGCATTTATAAAATCCTGCGGGTGGGATCGCTGTAATTCTTTCACTCCGGCGCTCGACCTTACAAAGCAATCCTCAGTATCCGCTAACGTTCTTCGCGTTTTGAACAGACCGGATGCTGTAAAAGGATTGGCAATAGACTCTATCCGATCGTCTCGCTATTTATCCGAAGGCTGGTGATAGCGGACGATCATGGATGAGATCCGTTCTTTTTTCGATGCGACTTCTGAGAAAACCGACCGATGAAAGGTATCCGAACATTATCGTCAGGGCTAACATGATGGATTTCCTCGCCCCCTGCCGACCCAATCCAGTGTTGGGCAAAGGAGAAATTCATGCAGGTTTGTAAAAAAGTTCTCCGCCAAGCCCGCGGGGGCCCCGTGGATTAAACTGATATAATCATTTTAGATAAAATTCCGTTTGGGTTTGCCGGTGCGGGAAATACGATTTGGGATTTTTGACCTCTGACATGTCCGAACTCGGAATGTCCCCCTCACAATACAAAACAACAATCCTATGGATTACCGATTCACTTAATACCGTCTTCCTTTCGTTTTTCTGCAGGATGAAGATAGCGCATCGCGCCCAGGAAGCGGGAAGGCATACGCTATGAGACAAAACGTCCGGCATATCGATACGGGAATTCCAACCGCACCGAACGCCGGCGCCGGTCCAATCCACGCCATGCATCCCCGGGGCGGCAACTTAGCACCCGCGGTCGTCGCGGAACTCATCCGTGCGTATACCAAGGAGGGCGACGTCGTCCTCGATCCCTTCGGCGGCAATGGAACTACGGCGATCGAAGCCTTGCGCCTCGGCCGCCGGGCGGTAACGACGGACCCAAATCCCCTGGCGTCCTTTTTTACACAAGTCGTTTTCACTCCCGCCAGCCTGCCGCGCCTGGAATGGGCTTTCCAGGATCTCCGCGAACAGTGCCAGGATGTGATCTCCGAACTATTCGCGACCGCCTGCCCCAAATGCGGAAAGAAAGGCGTCGTGAATTTCCTTCACCGGGAAAACGGGAAACTCGTCCGGTTGGATTATTCCTGCTCCTGCTCGCCGGGCCGGCTTCGGAAAAAACCGGATGCAGGCGACCGGCGCGTGGAAGCGGAGAACGCGGATGCGGACATTCCCTTCTGGCATCCGGCGAGCCTGCCCCTGCCGGCAGATTTGGCGGCGAACATAAACTATCCGGCCGATTTTCTTCGCCGCCGGACGGTTGCCGCCCTATCCATCATCCTGAATTCCATCAACAATATCACCGAACCCGCGGTCCGCGATGTGATGAAACTGGCTTTTGCATCCGCCTTGGCCGCGTGTCATTGCCCGGGTCCACTCGCCCCTCCGGGAACCGCAATCGGCGGATCTCTTTCAAAAGGAAAAAGGCTGGGCGGGCGACGCGGGTTGCAAAAATGCGTTGTGTCAAATCCCTGGGATACATTTTCCGAGAACTTCCGGAGGGTTTACGAAGGCAAGAAAGAAAGCAATGCTATATTGCGTAACGCCACGATCGGCTACGGTTACGGCGAGTTGGAATCACACCAGGCAAATGTGGTTATCCTGGGCAAATCCGCCGAGGATGCGTTGATCTATGAACTTCCCGAGAGTTCCATCGACTACGTTTTGACGGAACCGCCATTTGAGTTTTTTGAAAACGACATTTTCCTGCCGGCCATTCAAGCCGCTTGGCTAAAGATGGAATTTGATCACAACCGGGAAATTGTCATCGCCCCGGAGCACGGCCGGAGCGTCGAGCAGTACCGCGAGCGGATGTTGGTCGTTCTTCACGGACTTCACCGGGTCGCGAAGGAAGGAAGTTATGCGCACCTGTTCTGTGCAAACTCCGGCGCCACGTTTTTTCCGGAGTTCCTGGGCCTTCTGGAGGCAGCCGGATTGCCCTCGGAGCAGATCCATTACCAGCCAGTGGCGGGAGGAAAAAGTTCCCGAACCGGCGGGGGTTACCTCGTGCGCGTGCCGGTAAATAAAAAGCAAACAATTACGGCAATGGAGGTTCCTAAGGCAAGCCTCCATAAAAAAGCGGCCAATACGGCGCGCGAACTGCTCGGTATCTACGGCAAGAAAATTACCGCCGACAAAATCCTGCGTTCCTTTTATCAACGTTTGGATAAACAGGAAATTGCCGCTCTTCAAAAATCCTCAATGGATGAAATACTCCTTCAGGCGGTCGCCTCCTTCGCGCAATACCGGAACGGCCGGCTTATCGTCCGCAAAGGCAAAGGCGTCGTGGCGGGGAGAATAGACATTCCGCTGAATTGGCGTCGGATCGTACTCGATGCGGAATCGCTTTCGGCGGGAGGACCGAGCGACGCGGCCGCCGCCCGCCGGCTCGCGGCCCAACGTCTTGGCCGTGACGGCCTGACGGTGGAGGACGTAGATGCCATTGGTCAAAACCTGCGGTCGGCTGAAATACTGCGTCACCGGCGAACACGGACCGCCGCACTACTTCGCGATTGGGGCAAAGCGTTCGGCTACTCCGCCCGCTTTTCGCAAAACGCTCCCGCAGAAGTTACCTGGAAGACTTCCGCAAAACGGAGTGTCGGCTTCACGCTCGGCAAAAAAGAAATTCGGATTGCAAGTTATCTTGAAAATGGAACCGCTTCCGAGTGGGGCGATATTTCCTATCTTGACCTGGAACGTTGCCTTTGCGAATGGCGCCATAAGCACCCGGCGCCGGGAGCCGATCTCAAAGGGCAACTGGCGTCCTTCGATAATTTCCCCGAGCTGGAAACGACCGACCCCTTGAAAAAATCGTCGCGTCTCCGGGATCTCGAACTTAGGATCGTGCAAAACCGCAGAATCTGCGAAGGGCATTTCCTGATCGAACTGGAACTTCCAGCCAATGCTCAGCTGGATTTTCTTCCAGGTCAGTTTTTTCACCTCCTGTGCGACCCGGATGCCGGGAAACCGCGCGCATACCCGCTGACCCTACGGCGGCCGCTCAGTATTCACCGCGCGGAGTACCCCCGTTTTCATCGCGCGGCGTTGGCTCACGCCGAGGAATTGCCGGATGAAATGCGCCAAGCCATCGTCCGCCATCCGGCGCGGGTCGATTTTCTTTACCGGGTGGTCGGCGAAGGCACGGACATCCTGAGCCGTGCACGCAAGGGCGCGGTCCTGCGCGCGATCGGCCCCTGCGGAAATGGATTTTCCGTGTGCGCTTCGCACACGGCCGTGATCGTGTCGGGCGGGATCGGTGTGGCACCGCTCGCGGCACTGGCTGAACGGCTGCGAGAGCACGGCAAAGAAGTGCTGATCTATCTTGGCGCGGTGAGAAAGGAAATGCTCAACCTGGCCGTCGGCGCTTCGGGCCGCGGAATGGATATCGACAATTCCGGCGGAGATCAGGAACTGTACGATGCGATCCAATCCGAATTCGACGAGATCGGCGCCCGGGTTCTGACCGTCTGCACCGACGACGGATCGCTCGGCGAGAAGGGCCTGGTCACCGAAATGCTTGAGCAGGGCCTCCGGGACGGTTGCGTTCCGCGCGAAAGCGTCTGCCTGTACGCCTGCGGACCAGAGGGGATGCTACGTAAGGTTGCGGAAATTGCCGCGCGAAATTCCCTGGACTGCCAGGTTTCCCTGGAGACACGCATGGCGTGCGGAGTGGGCGCCTGCTACTCCTGCACCACCCGGGTGATCGGCCCGGACGGCAAGGTCTATCGCAAACGGGTTTGCCGCGAAGGGCCGGTCTTCCCAGCGAGGGATATCCAATGGAAGGATTAGAAACCCAACTCGGATCGTTGCGGCTGAAAACCCCCCTGCTCTCGGCGTCGGGCGTCTACGGCTTGGATTATGAAACCATCATCTCCAGCCGGCCTTATTTGGGCGCGGCCGTGACCAAAAGCGTCACCTTGCACCCGCGTCAGGGTAATCCGGAGCCGCGCATCGCGGAAACCCGCGCGGGAATGCTAAACGCGATCGGCTTGCAGAACCCGGGGATCGCGGTGTTCGTCGCGGAGGAAATTCCGAAACTGCGAACGCTCGAGGTGCCCGTGATCGCCAGCATCGCCGGAGAGGAGATCGACGAGTACGTCCAATGCGCGGAAATTCTCTCGACCCGTGAGGAAATTCACGCGATCGAACTCAACGTCTCGTGTCCGAACGTCGAGAAGGGCGGGATCGAGTTCGGCTGCGACGAGTCGGTACTCGAAGATCTCGTCGTGCGCGTGCGAAAGGTCGCGCTGGGGAAGACGCTGATCGTGAAACTGACGCCCAACGTTACCGACATCGCTGCAATCGCCCAGGCGGCGATCCGCGGCGGGGCGAACGCGTTGTGCGTGATCAACACCCTGCGCGGCATGGCGATCGACGTGGAAACGCAAAAACCGGCGCTTGGCAACCGGATCGGCGGCTTGAGCGGGATCGGAATCCATCCCGTAGCGGTCTACGCGGTGTATAAGTGTTACACAACCTGCTGCAAGAAAAACAATATTCCCATCATCGGGCTGGGTGGTGTGACGAGCGCCGCCGAAGCGCTGGAACTCATCTTGGCCGGTGCGACCTGCGTGGGGATCGGGACGGCCATGTTCCGCGAACCAAATGTGTTTGAGACTGTGGCAAAGGGGATGCAACAATATCTACAGAAACATGGTGCGAAATCGATCCGCGAGCTGATTGGGAAAGCGGTGTAGCCGCGATTGATCCTTCGTATAAACGGGTCAGGCCGCTCGCCGCTCTGAAACACAAAGCCCGCCTACGCGGGCTAAGAACGCACGATGGATTTTGCCCCGAAGGGGCATCGTGTACCAGCGCGGGGATTCATCCCCGCGCGAATTATTTTCGGTATCGATTATTGATTGGGCTAAGAGCTCATCACCTGCCCCACCTGCTCAGCGGTCAATTTGCCCTGCGATTGCCAGATGGGGAGCAGGTCGCGCAGACGAGCCGCGGCGTGCAACGCCACGCCCATTTCGCGCAGGCTCTCCGCGCCGCCGCTCTCGCGGTCGACCAGCACCACCAGATCCTCCACCACCAAACCCGCACTGTGCAGTTTTTCGAGCGCCTCCAGCTTGGCGCCGCCGGTAGTCACTACATCATCGATCATCGCCACGCGCTCGCCCGGCGCATGTGCGCCCTCGATTTGTGCCTTGGTCCCGTAGTCCTTGGCTTCCTTGCGCGGGTAGATCATCGGCCAACCCGTCTGCAGACTGATCGCGGTGGCGATCGGCAGCGCGGCGTAAGGGAGTCCCGCGATGCGGTCGAACGTCAGCATGTGCAGGAGCGGAACGTAGGCGGCCGCCGCCCGGGCCAACATCTCCGGGTTCGACACCAACTGGCGCAAGTCCAGGTAGATCGGCGATTGCTTCCCGGATTTGAGCGTGAAATTTCCGAACTTGACGCACCCCGACGCGCTGAGGATTTCCGCCACCTCAAGCTGCGCCGGTGAAGCGCTCGACGGTTTCGGGTGCGTCGCCTGCATCGCCTCGCGCATGACCGCGATTATTTTCTCGGCTTCGGCACGCGGGCTCGCGGCACGGGCCAGCGACCTCGAGACGTTCACCGTCAAGCCCAGACCATCCGCGCGCATTCCTGCATCCACGGCGGCCCGCAGATCTCCGCCTTGCGCGCCCACGCCCGGCACGAGTAGCCACAGGTCCGGGGCGAGCGTGCGCACGCGGGCGATCGCCGCGGGGTCGGTCGCACCCACCACCAGCCCGACGTTGCCGCGCGTGTTCAACTCGCGCGCGAGCGCCGCCACCTTTTCATACTGCGGCACCCCGTCCACCCGCAGGAGCTGCAAATCGGCCGCGCCGGGGTTGGACGTCCGGCAGAGCACGAATGCGCCGCGTTCTTCTTTCTCCAGAAACGGCGCGATCGAATCGCCGCCCATATACGGGTTGACCGTCAGCGCGTCGACGCCGAGCGTTTCGAACGCCGCGCGGGCGTAGGCCTTGGACGTATCGCCGATATCCCCGCGCTTGGCGTCGAGGATCACCGGCACGCTCAGTTTCCGGCACGCGCCGATCACTTCCTGCAGCGCGCGAGTGCCCTCCGGGCCAAACGCTTCGAAAAACGCGCTGTTGGGTTTGAACGCCAGGGCCAGATCCGACGTCTCCCGGATGATGCGCAGGCAGAAATCCAGCGCCGCTGCGGCCGTCGGCTGAGCCAACAGATCCGGATGCGGATCCAAGCCCACACACAGCAGGGATTGAACTTTATGGGCGCGTTGATCCAGCAGGCTTGAGAATTTCGTCATATGAGTGATCCCTTTCCTGTGGGATGCTAGACCATCGACGATGGACCATCGACCATGGTCAATCATCCACGGTCCATGGTCCCCTAAGCTTTCCCCAGCACCATCGCCAGAAGCGCCATGCGGATGTAGAGGCCGTATTCCATTTGCCGGAAATAGGCCGCGCGCGGGTCGGTGTCCACATCCATCGCGATCTCACCCACCCGCGGGAGCGGGTGCATCACGATCATCTGATCCTTGGCAAGCTTCAGGGTATCGGGCGTGACAACGAACGCGCCTTTGACCGATTCATACACGGCCTGATCCTCGAACCGCTCCTTCTGCACGCGGGTGACGTAGAGCACGTCGGTATCCGGCAGGACCTCGTCCAGGGTCGTGTGCTCTTGGATCGACATCCCCTGGATTTTCAACTCAGACACCAACTCGGGCGGCATGCGCAGGATATCCGGCGAGACGCAATGCAGTTTCGTCTGGAATTGCGCCAGGAGCCGAGAGAGCGAATGCACCGTGCGGCCGTACTTGAGGTCGCCGAGCATCGTCACGGTCAAATTCTCCGTCCGGCCGAGCTCCTCCCGGATGGTGAACAGATCCAGCAGCGCCTGGGTGGGATGTTCCCCCACGCCGTCGCCGGCGTTGATCACCGGTTTGCGCGCATACAGCGCCGCGATCGCCGCGGAGCCCACATCCGGGTGGCGGATGACGATCACGTCGGCGTAGGATTCCAGCGTGCGCACCGTATCGGGCAGGGATTCTCCCTTGGCCACCGAGGAGTAGCGCACTTCGTTGATCGGGATCACGCTTCCCCCCAACCGCTGCATCGCCGCCATAAAGGATGACGAGGTGCGGGTGGACGGCTCGTAGAACAAGTTAGCGAGGATCTTCCCCTTGAGCAAGTCAAACGTGCCGACGTGTTCGACCATCGAACGCATCTCCTCGGCCACGCCGAAAACGTATTCCAGATTTTCGCGACCGAATTGCGAAACGGAGAGAATATCTTTCCCATAGAACGGCGTCTGGCGCATATCACCAAAGGGAAGGTGCGGACTCTTTTCGCGGCGTTGCGTCGGCGGAACATACATGGCCATGGTGGCATCCTTTCTATTTCCGCCGCGCCCGTTTCCTCCGGGCAGCGGCGGATGGCATCCCGCCCCTTTTACATCGGGATGGGTTTAATCGGCTCGGGCGGAAGCGCCGGGCCGAACAGATCCCTTCCGTACCCCGGTTGCACAAGAACATCCGGCGCCTGGTAGACGATCCTGCCGCGCAGGTTCACTTCCACCACTTTGCCCCGCACGGGCATCCCTTCAAACGGGGTCCATTCGCAACGCGATTGCAGGTAATGCCCGCGAATCGTCCATTGGGCATCGAAATCGACATCGATGAAAGTATCCACCTGTTCCGGCAAATGGAAGATCCGGCGCGGGTTGTCGACCATGCGTTTGAGAATATCCTCCATGGTCAGGCGCCCTTCGCGCACCGCGCCGAGCAGGAGCGCCAGCGCGGTTTCGAGGCCGGGAAATCCGGGTGGCGGATTCTCGCCATCCTTCTCGGCGATTGTGTGCGGCGCGTGATCGGTGGCGAAGCAATCGATCACCGCCAGGTTTTCCCACAGCGCCTGCTGGTCGGCCTTGGTTGCGAGTTTGGGGCGGACCTCACTGCGCCCTGCCCCAATGCGCGGGATGTCTTCCTTAGTGAGGAACAAATGGTGCGGGGTCACCTCGCAAGTGACTGCGAGTCCTTTCTCCTTGGACAATTTGATCAGGAGGATTTCCTTCTTGCGGCTGACATGGGCGATATGCACGCTCCGCCCGAGCCGGGCGGCCAGCTGGATGGCAAGCGCGATGCGCTTTCCCTCGGCGTGCACAACGATCGGCTTCTGCGCGGGCCAGTTGGTCATGTGGGCGGCTATTGCGCCGGGGTCGCCGAGCCGCAAGGGACCGAACGTCCGGTCGAGGTACATCTTCAACCCGACGGTCTTGGGCGCGAGGCCGGCCGCAGTTTCCACGTTATCTTCCCCCGCGCCCAGGAAAAGGCCGTAATCGCACAGAGCCCTCTTCCTCGCACTCTCTTCTGCACTCTCCAGCGACGCCGGATCCGTCACTGGCGGGTCGGTATTGGGCATCGCCAGAATGCAAGTGAACCCGCCGGCAAGCGCAGCGGCTGTGCCGCTGCGCCAATCCTCTTTGTGCGTCTGCCCCGGCTCGCGCATGTGCACGTGCGGATCGATCAAACCCGGGAGGGTCAGCATGCAACCTCCCCCGGGAGATGAAAAAAGAGAGCCTTTCGGCTCTCTGGAACGGTTGAAATAAACAAAACGCCCGCGCGGGGGCTGAGCCCCTTCCGGGCGCCGGGCATTGTCGCGGGTCGCTGGTTTATCATGCCGCGCGAATTATAGACGTTTCTGAAATTTCGTCAAGCGATTCGAGCTTGCCGGGATTCAACGGCTGTGATTTCCAATGCAACAACCTGTACACCGATTACACGGAATAAACGGATTTCACCGAGGAAATTTATCATCCTATCTTCCGAGCAATACAATCCGCAAAACCGTGAATATCCCCGTAGTGTGCGCACTTTTTTTTATAATTTCTATTTTTTTTCGAAGGTGGCTGGAATGGAATACCGGATCCGGTTATCGCTCGGCCCGCATCTTCCTTTTTAAATCCCCCGGCCGCGGGTTCGTTTCTTCCTTCTCCAGACTCACCCCCGTCACCCACGCCACCGCCCGCGTCCAGCTGTCACCCTCCGGGCCCATCGGCTCCCCCGTGAACCGGTAATCGCTCTTGCGCATGAATTCCTTCAACTCGGCCAGAAGATGCTCGGCCCGGCGCAGACCGTGGAGCCGCAACGCGGTTTCCACTTTTTCGGGAAGCGGATTCGAGAGCGCCAGATCCAGATGATACAGGCAGAATCCCTCCGACCCATTGACTGCCTCGAGCATCCGCTGGTCGAGTGCGCGAAGAGATTCGGTCAACGTGTGCAGCACGCCCTGCTCGGTTTCGTGTTCCACTTTGCAGGCCAGACAATCCGGGTTGTCGCCCCGCGAGAGAGGTCTTTTGCGCCCTTTGACCGGGAAAAAACCCAACGTGGGAGCGCCCCGCTTTTCCCCGGCAACGAATTCTTCCCCGCCGGCTTTTAATTCCTCGACCGCGTCTTCGATCAGGCGATTGTAGAGAATGGCCACGCCGAGCGCCGAGCCCCAGGGAATTTTCAATAGCATCTCGCCGTGTTTCCTGCAGTACCCGCCGGTGTCGGCAAACTGATTTTGCGCGTGGGGATCGGTCACCAGCCCATAGAGGGCATGGTCGATATAGTGCATCGCCTTACTCCGCGTGAGCTCGCACCCCGGGCACCGGCCGCGGGAGAGAATTTCCAGAATATCGAAATAAAAAGCGGGGGTTTGGGTCATGGGAACTCTTCCATTCGATTATACAGTTTTTCCTACCTGACCTAACCTCTCCACCCCTAACCCCTTCCCTTAAGGGAAGGGGAGGAGGGGNNGAGGAGGGGAATCAAAGGGGAGGAAGGGTTAGGTCAGGTCAGGTCAGGTCAGATCCACACCATCTTTCAATTTCTGATACTACCTTCTCAATGTTATCTATCACTTCTTCATTTTTAAATCGGATGATTCGAATTCCCATTTCCTTTAAAATGGTTTCTCTTTGAAAATCAGCTTCTTTGTTCTTTTTATGGACCGAACCATCTACTTCAACAATAAGAGAAGCTATATGGCAATAGAAATCCACGATAAATCCGGCGATGATTTGTTGCCTTCGAAAGTGAAACCCGTCAAGTTGATTTTTTCTCAATCGCACCCAAAGCCGTTTCTCCGCCAATGTCATAGTGCGGCGAAGAATCTTGGATTCTAAGTATTTGGATTCGCGGATTCGCTGTCCGGATGTAATATTGCGTGGCATACAATATCCCCCTTCCCTGATGTACCGCTTTATCTGACCTAACCTCTTCTTCCCCTGCCACCTCCTTCCCTTAAGGGAAGGAGGTGGATTGAGGGGGAGGAGGGGTTAGGTCAGCCCGATGCCAGCTCGGCCAGCGCGTCGAACATTTCCGTCACGCCCTCGCCGGATTGCGCGCTGGTTTCGACGTATGCCGCGCCAATCGAATCCGCGAACGCTTTGCCTACGCCGCGCTCCGAAGCCAGGTCCAGCTTGTTGCCGACCACCAGGAGCTTCGTTCCTTTCGCGTTGGTCTGCACTTCACCGCACCAGGCGGGAAGGTGCTCGAGCGTGGCGGGATTGGAGAGGTCGAACACCAGCGCCGTCGCGCGGCTGCCGCGGTACATTCCCGTGCGCACCACCTCGAACCGAGATTGCCCGGCCATATCCCAGATGGAAAGCTTGACCGCGCCCAAGGGCCGATCGACCACCTTGGTTTGGAAATCAACGCCAATGGTGGCGACGCGCGACTCCTCGAACTTGCCCTCGCAATACCGCCGGATCAGGGAGGTTTTGCCGACGGCTTCATCGCCCGCGATCGATACTTTATACAATGGGATGTCCGACATCTTCAGGCTCCTTGGAACGCGGGGATCGGTTACTGCAGGTAATACTCGTGGGGGAAGACCATTCCGTCCAAGTTGATCGGCGATTGCTGCAACCTGGGCTTGTTGGCACGCTCGAAAAAGAGGTGGGGCTCCTCCATCTGCTGCAGCTGGCGCGCGGCAGGTTCGGTGTTATAGAGCGCAATCAGCGTGGTGAACTGTCCCGAGACGAAGCACACCCAGCGTCCGTTCTCGATCTGGGTCGAGCGTATCCGTGAGCCGAACATCTCGCGCGCGGCTTCGCGATAGGAAGAGAGCATCGGCACCATCAGCGCCGAGTCCAGGTCGAATTTGCCCAGCGTGGCGAGCGGCATGCCCGAAACGTTCTCGTAGATGGAAAAACCCAGCGCCTTGGCGAAATGCTCGCGGCGGATGGCGATGCTCTTTCCCTGACTGACGGCCTCGCGCCAGTTTTCCGGCGAGATATCCAGCAGCCGTTCGATGTCCTGCCGCTGCTGCTGGTAATGTTCGTAAAGGTGGACGAAGGTGTCGCGGTTGATTTCCCCCCGGGCGAAGTCTTCCGCCAGTTTGTTGGTCTTGGTCTGCACTTCGCGCAAATGGCTTTCCGCCCCCTCGCGGGGATCGGCTGGAGACGAGGGAGCGCTCGATGCTGCGGGGACGGGGACTGCCGCAGGCTGTGGGGCTTTATCCTTGATCAGAGGTTGTTTTTCCGGCGGGGAGAATAATCGTTGAAGCCAGTTCATAAGATGAGTCCCGTCCGAGATCGAACGGAAAGATTATATCTCATCCGTCGGGGAGAAAAAACCCGGGAGGGAGATTTTTGCGGGAATGAATAAATGCGCGGTCCGGCGTGGGGCTATTTTCCCACAACGGTGCTGCGCCGATCCAAAAGCACCACATCCCGCCAGCGCTCGTCCATTTTTCCGAGGCGTTCGCGCACTCCGACGATCCGGAATCCGTTTTTTTGATGCAGGGCCATCGAGGCTTCGTTCTCAGGGAAGATGCCTGCTTGGAGCGTCCAGTAGCCTTTCTCCTCGGATTCTTTAATCAGCGCTTCCATCAACTCGCCGCCGATTCCTTTTCCGCGCATCGCCGCGGCGATATAGATGCTGACTTCCGCCACCCCGGCGTACACGCACCGGCCGGAGACGGAAGTGAGCGACGCCCAGGCGACCACTTGGCCTTCCAGCACGGCAACCAGCCTGCCGTCGCGAAGGTGGGCGGAATCCCACTCTGCCCAGTCCGGGGGTTTTTCCTCGAAGGTGGCGTTGCCTGTATCAATGCCTTCCTGGAAAATGGCTCTGACGGCGGGCCAATCGCCGGGGAGCATGGGACGGATTTCCATAAAAATATTATTTGGCATCTCGGTCCTTAAGCTGCAGAATTAATGCCTGCGCCGGACGAAAACGGCGGCTGCGGCCAGCAGCAAGGCGGCCAGCGCAAAGAGCACTTCCAGATATGGGGCGACGGTTTGAAAATCCGGTAACGCCTGCGGCTGAGGTGTCGCCACGAAGGGAAGCGAGGCGACCTGCGGCGGATTTACCGCGTGCTCCTCGGTTGCAGCGCAATCCCCGCATCCGCCTCCCAACATAGGGCTTGTGGTTGGCGTTTCCGCCAGCGTCTCGGTTGGAATGGAATTATCCGAGCCTGTCCCAATCCGCGGGGTCGCGGCCGGCGAGGGAGTCTCCGTCGCCGGAAGGCTCGCGGGCGCCACGGTGGCAGCGGATTTCCCGGCGCCGCTCGTATCCGAGGATTGCCGCGGCGCGGAGAATGCTTCGTTTGCCGACAAAGACCGGGGCGCGCTCGCCGCCGGGAGGAAAGCGCCGCGGGAAAGAACGTCCAACGACAGCACGCAGACAAATGCCAGGGATGCAAGTGCCGAACCGAACGCCATCCGGCGCGGTGAAAAGACAGCCGGCTTTCCCGCCGACTTCCCGGCCAAAGCGGTAGTCAGCGCAAGCGACCGCGGCGGTTTACGCAGCGGCAGCGTCCGGAGCGAATCCCGCACCGAACGCAATTCCGCCAGTTGCCAGCGCAGGTTCTCTTCCTTATTAAGCCGTGCTTCCAGGGCAGCCTTCTCCGCGCCTTCCAGCCCCCCGTCGAGATAGGCCGAAAGCATCTCCAGCAGTTGCGGGTCAAGCCTCTCTGGCGGATTCATGCATGTGCCTCACTCTCCAGACGGCGCGCTTGCGGGGGAAGTTCCCCTTTGGCGCGGAGGCAATCCCGTAAATCGGCCCGGGCGCGGGCCACCCGGCTCTTGACCGTACCCAGCGCGACGCGCAGCGCGCGCGCCGCCTCGCCGTACTCCAGGGCATGCACATCGACCAGCAGCACCGTCGCGCGCTGGTCGGGCGGCAGGAGCGAAAGGCAATCTTCGATCGAACGGCGCAGATCCGAGCGGACGGCGGCCGATTCCGGACCCTCGGTCGGGTCCGCCAGGATCGATAGGGATTCGTCGCTACGGTCGTCCTCCTCCCCGGCAGCGAGATCATCCAACGAGACGGACGGCCGGCGCTTGCGCCGGCGCAGTTCGTCCAGGCAGGCGTTGGCCACGATCCGCAGCAGCCAGGAACGGAAAGATTCCCCGCGCAGCTCGTTCAAATGCCGGTAGGCGGAGAGAAACGCCTGCTGCGCGGCGTCGGCGGCGCCTTCCTCCTCGCCAAGCATCCGGTAGGCGAAGGAATAGGCGTGGTTCTGATGGATAAGCACCAATTGGTTAAAAGCTTCCAAATTACCGCGGCGCGCGTCCTGGAGTAGAGTTTGCTCTTCCATTGAGCAGCAATGATACCCGATTTTCATCCACGAAGAACACGAAGAAGGCCCGAAGGACACGGAGAAAAAATATGGAAGTCCTTTATCTCCATCCGGATTTCTTCATGCGATTCGCGGACCTAAGGGTATCCACCTGATGGTATAATCCGCCTGTTCAAAAACCCTCGATCCTTCGCGCTTTGGCGCTTTTTTCAGGAGAAACTCCCATGTCTGGCCATTCCAAGTGGGCAACCATAAAACGCAAAAAAGGCACCGCCGATGCCAAACGCGGCCAACTTTTCACTCGCCTGGCGCGCGAGATCGCCCTGGCAGCCCGCGAGAGTGGCGGCGACCCGGAAAGCAACTTCAAACTGCGGTTGGCAATGGACAAAGCCCGAGCCAGCAACATGCCCAAGGAGGGCGTCGAGCGCGCCATTAAGCGCGGGACGGGCGAGGACAAAGAAGCTGGCACGATCGAACAGGTGGCTTACGAGGGCTATGCCCCGCACGGGATCGCGCTGTTAATCGACGTAGTCACCGACAACCGCAACCGTGCGGTATCGGAGATCCGGCGGATCCTCACCCGCGCGGGGGGGAGCCTGGGGGAAGGCGGATCGGTCGCCTGGCAGTTCGCCCGTAAAACTTACTTTTCCGTTCCTGTCGCCGGACATAACCCCGACGCGGTCTTCGAACTCGCGGTGGACGCCGGCGCCGACGACGTGCAGATCGGCAAAGAAACGATAGAAATCTACGCCCCCGTGGAAGCCTTCAAATCCGTCAGCGAAAGGTTGCGCAAGGCGGGGATCACCCCCGAGGAATCCGCGCTGCGGATGGAACCCAACCAACAAACCGAGCTTGAACCGGATCAAACCGTGCAGGTGATGAAAGTCATCGAATCGCTCGAAGAGCTGGATGACGTGAATATGGTTTATACCAATCTGCTGATTACCGACGAAGCGGTGGCGGCAATGGAAGCCGCCGGGTAGGCGCGGCAACCATGCGCGTCGTGGGCATCGATCCCGGCACCGCGACGACCGGATACGGGGTGATCGAGGAATCCGCCGGGCGGCTCACGCTGATCGCATTCGGGACGGTGTGCACCGGCGCCGAACTTCCGATGCCCCGCCGCCTTTTGGATTTGCACAATCGCTTGACCGAACTGCTGGCTCTCCACACGCCGGATACCGCGGCGGTGGAGAGTTTATTTTTCCAGAAGAACGTCCGCACCGCCATCACCGTCGGCCAGGCGCGCGGGGTGATCCTCCTGACGCTGGCCCGTGGCGGCTTGCCGGTGAGCGAGTATACGCCAATGCAAGTGAAGCAGGCCGTAGCCGGATACGGCGGGGCCGAAAAGCGGCAGGTGCAGGCGATGGTCCGCGCCATTCTGGAGCTTGCGGAAACGCCCAAGCCGGACGATGCGGCTGACGCGCTGGCAGTGGCGATTTGCCATGCGCATTCCTACAAGATCGCGCATTTGGCGGCGGAGGCAAAGTGATCTCATCCATTCGCGGCAACGTTCAGCAAACGGGAGATGCCTGGGTGGTAATCGATCTGGGCGGAATGGGGATCCGGGTTTCGGTTCCGGTTCCGATCGCCGCCCGCGCCCGCCCCGGACAGACCCTGGCGCTATTCACCCACCTGTTGGTGCGGGAGGACGCACTCGCCCTCTTTGGATTTGAAACCCCCGACCAACTCGCCTTCTTCGAACTGCTGCTGGGCGTGACCGGCATCGGCCCTAAGGTGGCGCTCTCGCTGCTGTCGCATTTTTCCACCGACGTATTGCGCCAGGCCATCGTGCGCGGCGCCCCGGACCGCCTGTCCGGAATTCCCGGCGTGGGAAAGAAGACCGCCGAGAAGATCGTCTTCCATTTAAAGGACAAGCTGGCCGGCGAGGCGGGTACCGGCGCGCCGGGTTGGAGCGAAAGCGACACCGAAGTGATCGCCGCGCTCACCGCGCTGGGCTACACCATCGTCGAAGCGCAAACCGCCTTGCAACGGATCCCGGCAGACGCGCCGGCGGACGCGGAAACCCGGCTGCGATTGGCGTTGCAAGCGATGGGAAAATAGGGGGATTCTCTCGACTTTACGCTCTGCTCGAAATCCGCCGCAACCTCCGAGCCGCTCTCCACCATACGAGAGGTATAACGCTTTTCTTTTTTCAATCCCAAGGTTCCAATCTGCGCCGGATACCGGATTAATTAATTGAATGTATACTTATTTCTAGGAGATGTCGAATGCCTAAACAAACCAGTTCGCTGCAAGTGCGGCACCTGGAGCGCACGATTTTGGAACTTAATATTGCGTACGATTACACCATCGAGGCCTGGACTCGGGCTCTCGACTTACGGGATAAAGAGCCGGCGGGGCATACCCAGCGCGTGGTCGAATTAACCATGCTTCTGGCCAAAGCGCTCGGCATTAAAACCTCGGATATTACGAACATGCAACGCGGCGCCTTGCTGCACGACATCGGCAAGCTTGGCATTCCGGACAGCGTCCTTCATAAGACGAGCTCCCTCAATGAGCAAGACTGGATACTCCTCCGCCGGCACCCGCAAATTGCCTACGACCTGCTCTCGCCCATCGCTTTTCTATTCCCGGCGCTCGATATCCCGCATTATCATCACGAGAAGTGGGACGGAACAGGATACCCCTACAAATTTAAGGAAGAACAGATCCCTCTGGCGGCAAGAATATTTACGGTGGTGGACGTTTACGACGCACTGACTTCCGAGCACATCTATCGGAAAGCCTGGTCCAAAGAGAAGGCCCACGATTATATCCGCGAGCAGGCCGGTAAGTATTTTGATCCCCGAATTGTCGAACTCTTCCTAAAAACGATATAGGCGTTTCCCCGACCATCGGTTGGAATGGAAAGCGCATGGTAAAAACCTAAAACCCTTGGCCATCGAGGGTTTTCCGTTTTAATGGAAGAGGTCCGATTGCTAGACAAAACACCCCCCTTTCGGTATCATACCCGAACCCTCTCAAAAGGATTCCTCCCATGGATACAACAACCCTTCTTCTGAAAGAGCTCACCGAAGCCTCGGGCGTTTCCGGACACGAAATGGAAATCCGCGCATTGGTCGAAAAACGTCTGGCCGGGCTCGGATCGATCGAGAAGGATAAAATCGGCAGCCTCATCTGCCGGCAGACGGGCTCGACAAAAACCCCGGTCATAATGATCGCCGGCCACATGGACGAGGTCGGCTTCATGGTCAAGCTGATCTCCAAAGAGGGATTCCTAAAGTTCGTCCCTCTCGGCGGATGGTTCGACCAGGTTCTGCTGGGGCAGCGCGTGATTATCAAAACGGTCAAAGGCGACGTGCCGGGCGTGATCGGCGCCAAACCGCCGCACCTGATCCCGGCGGATGAGCGGGAGAAGATCGTCCAAAAGAAAGATATGTACATAGACATCGGCGCCTCCTCCAAGGAGGAAGTCGAGCAGATCGGCGTGCGCCCGGGCGATCCGGTCATTCCCCGGGCGGATTTCGTCACACTTGCCGGCGGCAAAACATATCTCTCCAAAGCGTTCGACGACCGCGTCGGCGTGGCGCTGATGATCCAGGCCCTGGAGGCGCTGAAAGCCGAAGGACATCCGAACACCGTGTGCGGTGTGGCGACCGTGATGGAAGAGGTGGGGGTGCGTGGCGCCACGACCAGCGTGGAAGCGGTCAATCCGGACGTCGCCATCGTGCTTGAATCCGACATCGCCGGCGACGTGCCGGGGATCACCGAGGACCAGTCCGCGGTGAAGCTCGGCAAGGGACCCTCGGTGCTGCTGTACGACGCGCGCATGATCCCCAACCTGAAACTGCGTGATCTGGTAATGGACACCGCCCGCGACCTCAAACTCCCCTGGCAGGTTTCCGCCATGGAAGGCGGGGCGACCGACGGTTCGGCGATCCACCTGTATAAAATCGGCGTGCCGACCGTGGTGATCGGCGTCCCGGCGCGGCATATCCACTCCCACAGCGGGATCATTCACCGCGACGATTACGACGCGGCGTTGAAACTGATCGTGGCGGTCCTGCGCAAGCTGGATGCCGCGACGGTCACCGGACTGACAGAATAAGGATCCACCATGGAACCATCCGCAAAAAGCATCTCCGAAATTCTAAAAAAACAGATCGCCCTCTTCGAGCCGGAAGTGACTGCGCACGAAGCCGGTTTCGTCGCCGAAACCGGCGACGGCATTGCGCGCGTGCGCGGGCTAACGCATGTGCGCTCGCAGGAACTGGTCCAATTCGCCGAAGGAACGCTGGGCATCGCCTTCAACCTCGAAGCCGAAACGATCGGCGTGATCATCATGGGGGAAAACGACCGGATCGAAGAAGGCATGGAAGTGCGCGCCACCGGGCGCATTGTATCCGTCCCGGTGGGCACGGGATTGATCGGCCG
This sequence comes from Anaerolineae bacterium, assembly GCA_003141675.1. Lineage (GTDB taxonomy): Bacteria > Chloroflexota > Anaerolineae > Anaerolineales > RBG-16-64-43 > FEN-1073. The sequence continues at coordinate 201 of PLND01000051.1, read as the reverse complement.
CGTGGTGAACGCGCTGGGCGAGCCCCTCGACGGGAAAGGGCCGATCCTTTCGCAGCGTTACCTCCCCGTCGAACGCATCGCGCCGCACGTGGTGGAACGCCAGGACGTCGACACCCCCGTGCAGACCGGCCTGAAGGCGATCGATTCGATGATCCCGATCGGCCGCGGGCAGCGCGAGCTGATCATCGGCGACCGGCAGAC
>PLND01000011.1 GCA_003141675.1 Anaerolineae bacterium | reverse complement strand
ACCATTATGTCTCAGCGCGGGGACCTTTCCCGCGTGTTTTGACGAAGGTTCATCCCCGCGCTGACAACGCGCCGCCTGATTCCGCTTCAGCTCTCCCGAGGAGAATAAAAGACGCGCCGGAAAATCCCGGCGCGTCTTTTTTAGATCGGAGTGACCAGCTCCCAACCTGAATTATTATCCACTATAGAGACTATCCAAAGGCACATCAACTCCGCCCGGCAGATTGATGGTGAAACTGTTCAGGCTTTGGTCGACGATGAAAACCCATTGCACGGAATTGATCGAGCTGGAACTTCCATGCGATTGCAGGAACGACCAGGAGACGTCGCCGTTCACGGTCACATCCCAACCGGCGACCTGGGAGTGCGCCGTATTGTCGGTCAGCACGTTGGCCGTCACGACTAGGAAGGTATCGCTGGGGGACGTGGGAGTATAGTCGGTCGACCCGACCAACCAATGGGATGCCGTTGTCACACTGACAAATTGCAGGTCCACTCCGTCAACCGTGACGGGCGAGGTGATCCCAAAAACTCCGGTCGGCGTCGGGGTCTGGGTCGGTGTGGGAGTCAGGGTCGGCGTGGCAGTCGGCGTGGATGTCGGCGTGGCGGTGGGCGTCGGGGTTGGAGCAAGGAATGGAATCGAGTTGCACGCGAGGGCGGAGAATACCAGTGTAGTGACACAGGCAATCCAAATAAATCGTTTCTTCATGATAGCTCCTTGACGTAAGAGATGATGGATGAGTTTAACTTCGCGAAGTCCTACGGTGCCGGTCGGAAAACCAATTGCATTGCGCTGCCGGCGTGGATTTCCAATCGCAGGATTGTCGGTCTTTCCTTGGTAGAAACCTTTGGTAATAGGTTACCTCAATTTCGGCCGGCCTTTCTGTAAAAATCGTCTAAATAGTCTGCGGGCTGAAAAAGCGGCGTCCGCTAGAGAATCGGATCCAAAGGAATACGGGTGTCGTCCGGCAGGATGAGCACAAAGGATTCTGCATCCTTATGGATAACAAAAGCAAGCGCCACCTGAGTTAACACTTTGGAGTTATCCATGTTATAGCATATCCCGGTGATGTCATAGAAATGATTGCCTGCGTCGGTTGTTTCGATTCGATCAATACCATTCCTACTGACCCAATCATCCCCGTCCTTGCCGATGTTGATGGTCGGTCCGCTGGACACCTTTGCAGTAACGAGAAGGTATTCGTCCGAATTCGGATTATCCACCGGCTGAGTTGTGGTACCGCAGACAAAGTTGCTCCGCCGAAGGGCTTTTTGAAACTGCAATTCCGCATCGCCGATCATGACCGGCGCTTCGATGCCGGTGATCTTCGTCGGGGTGAGCGTGCGGGTCGAGGTCGGGGTGGAGGTCAGGGTGGCGGTGGACGTCAGGGTCGGGGTCATGGTCGGGGTAAGGGTTACCGTTGGGGTGGCCGTGGGAGCCAGGAACGGAATGGCCGAGCATGCCATGGATCCGGTCAGAAACGCGCCCAGGATCGGCAGAATTACTCTCTTCTTCATCAATCCTCTCCTTCGCTTGCCCGGTTCGACCCCCCATAGATGAAAACGGAACGGAATTCCAATGCAATGAAATCCGTTTCTCCTTGGAAAAAAAATTATATCATGCGTTCCGGCGCGTTTTGTTTTTGTGCAGGCATCCACTTCCGTCCGCTCCCGCCGCCCGGCGATTGCCTCCGCATAAGCGGGCGAATTACTTTATAATCCACAGGAACGATTTCCATCCGGAGGATCTCCCCGTGCCGGAAACTAATCCCACCGCACCCGAATTCGAACTGGCCGATGCGCACGGCTACACGGTTTCACTCTCCACCTTCCACGACCGACTGAACGTCCTGCTCGTGTTCAATCGCGGTCTGGTATGCCCGTTCTGCCGGCGGTATCTGACTCAACTTCGGTGGGATACCCCCGCGTTCGAATCGCGCCGGACGGTGATCCTGGCAATCACACCCGACCGCCCCGAGCAGGTGCGTTCATATTGGGAGCACGAGGATCCGCCGTTCCCGGGATTTGCCGATTCCGATCACCGGGTGGCTTTGTTGTATGGACAGAAAGTCGACCTCTTCGGCAAAGGCCGGCTTCCCAGCATCGTCATCGTGGACCGCCAAGGGCGGATCCGGTATCGATACGACGGATCGTCGGCCCCCGACTTTCCTCCGAACGAAACCCTCTTGAGAGAATTGGACAAGATCAACCAGGAACCCGCCGGCGAATGAAACGCGCCCCGTCCGCACTCCTCATCCTGTCGGCGGGGATTCTCGCCGCTTGCGGAAGGGTCGAGCGCAAGGTTCGCATCGCCGTGCTCACCGATCTGACCGGCCCGCGCGCCGTCTACGGCGAGGGTATCCGGCATGCGGCGACGCTCGCGCTCGAGGAACGGCGTGGCGCGCTGCTTGCGGCCGGATGGGACGTGGAACTCCGGGCCTTCGACGCCAGCGTTTCCGCTCCGGAACTGGATACAACCATCCGCGGCATCGCCTCCGATCCGGATACTTTTTGCGCCGTCGTCCATACCGATTCGGACGGAAACTTTGCTCTCGCCAAAATATTCCATCCCGCCGGGCTCGCAAACATTCTTCCCGCTGAAACCGCATCGCTTCCGGATCCCGCCTACCAGCCGGAGACGATCTTCCTCTCTCCCGACGACCGCTCGCACGGTGCGTCCGACGCCGAAGGAGCGCTCTCCCGCGCCGCCGTTCGAATCCTCCTGACCACGGACGCCGATGCCCACGCGCTTTCCATTGCCGGCGGATTCCGCGATCGCGCGCAATCCGGCGGTTTGACGGTTTACAATTTTCAGATTATTTCAGAACAGGATCTTGCCGACTGGACGTCATCCTATCAATCCATTCGTCCCGATTTGGTGTATTTCTCCGGGTCTTCGCAACTCGCCCTTTCCCTTCTGGATCGAATGGCCGTTTCCGGTTTTCCAGGTTCGCTCTTCTTCGCCCAGGATAATCCGGAGGATCCGTTACCTTCAAACTTCACTTCGGATTCCGTCACGCTGATGTTCTCTCCGGCGACAGCGGATTCCGGGGGAGCCGCCGTCGTTCCAGCAACGATGAACAATTATCGAGCCGCGTACGGCGCGGATCCCCCCGCGATAGCCCAACTCGGCTACGACGCCGCATCCTTTTGCGTATCCCCTCTATTAAAGAAAGGCACCGGCAACCTAAGCCCCGCCGCCGCCCGATCCTGGGTTCTGGATCAGTTGCGGGTGGGCGATGTGTATCAGGGCCTCACCGGTTCCTACACCTTTGGCAACGGGCGGCCTTGCCGGATTCCGATTTATCTTGGCGCGCAAAATTCTCCTTCCGGATGGACTCCCATAATCACTCCGGGACTGGCGCTGGGTACGATTCCAGATTGTTGAATTTTTATTTTTAAATTAAGAATTTGACATTCGAGCTTTTGGGGCGTGCGGCTACGCCTTTTTTCCCAAAATTTCCATCATCCATGCGCAGTTTTCGATAGTCCCATTTCGGTGACAAAGATGCGCAATCCGGACGCGGCCAAGGGTTCCGTTTTCCCCCGGAGGATGCTATCATCCCTTGCGGAGGTTGCAGGATGCGTCTGGAAAACGGAAGCCGCGTGGGCATCATCGGCGGCGGACCCGCCGGTTGCTTCGCCGCCATCCAGCTACTGAACCGCGCCCGGGAAGAGGGGCTGCGGCTCGACGTGCGCATCTTCGATCCCCGCTTCGACACCGACGTAAGGGGTGTGGCCGCCTGCAAAGGATGCGCCGGGATCGTCTCGGCCAACGCTGTGCAATCCATCGAATCCATCGGGTTGAGCGTTCCCCCGCGCGTGATCCAGGAAACCATCGAAGAATATCGGGTTCACATCCTCGGCCAGACCATCCGCCTGCCTCAGCCACGACCGGGCCGGAAGATTCTGAGTGTTTACCGCGGGCGCGGCCCACGCACCCACCAGGGCGATCCGATCGAAAGCTTCGACTCTTATCTGATCTCGGAAGCCGTGGCGCGCGGCGCGGGTTACGTTCCGGAGCGCGTGCGCAGCCTGGGCTGGGACCGCGGACCGCTGGTGCGCACGGAATCGACGAACTTTGCCGCTGATCTTATAGTGCTTGCCGCCGGGGTCAACAGCCGCCCAATCCCCGAGCTTTTCTTCAACTACACGCCTCCCCAAACGGGCATCATGGCCCAGGACGAAATCCGCAAACCGGCGGACTGGCCCGCGCACACGGTGATCGCCTTCTTCGGAGAGCCCAAGGGGCTGATCTTCGGAGCGCTGGTTCCCAAACGCGAATACCTGAACGTGTCGCTGCTGGGGTATCAGATGGGACCGGATCCGATCCGCGAATTCTTCCGGGCGCAAAAAGAACCGATGGCGGAATATTTCTCCGCCCCGCTGGAAAACTGCTGCGGCTGTTCTCCGCGGGTTCCGCTGCACATCGCGCCGCGGTATTACGGCGACCAATGGGTGGCGATAGGCGACGCAGCGGTGGCGCGGCTGTATAAGGACGGCATCTATTCCAGCTTCGTTACCGCCGAAGCCGCGATGCGCACCGCGCTCGACCAGGGCATCGACGCCGAAGCCTTCAAAGCCGGCTACGAGCCCGCCGCCCGGCGCATCGCAGCCGACAACCGTTACGGCGATATTCTTTTCGCCATCAGCACGGCCATTCTGCGCAATCCGCGTCTGACCGCCGCCTTCCTATACAGCCTGCATTTGGATGAAACCCGGCCGGAGGGGAAGAAGATTCTGGCCCGGCTGATCTGGGGCATGCTCACCGGCGACGAATCCTACCGCCTCCTGTTCCGCATGAGTTTCCGCCCGCGCGAACTGGCGGAGCTCGGCCGCGAGATCATCCGCCGCGGCCGCTGGCTCATTCCGGATTGAGGGAGCCCGAACCCGCATGCGCTCGCGCGTCACCATCCTCGTTCTTTCGATCGCCTTCGCCCTGCTTACGCTAATCCCATACCTCGCCGCCTACGGCAGCGCCGGCGCATTCCGGTTTACGGGGTTTCTATTCAATCCGTTCGACGCGGCTTCGTACCTGGCGAAGATGCGCCAGGGATACGACGGCCAATGGCTGTACCGCCTGGCCTTCACCGGGGATCCCGGCCCGGGCGCGCTGCTGTTTACCTGGTATGTGCTGCTGGGTCATCTGGCGTGGGTTTTCCGGTTGCCGCTGATCGTCGTCTGGCACATCGCGCGCCTGACGGGGGTGACGGTGTTCCTCGTCGTCGCCTGGGAATTTTTCGGGCGCCTCAGACTAACGCCCCGCGCGCGAGCCATCGCCTGGGCCGTCACCGCGCTCGGGTCGGGATTCGGATTCGCCGCGATCATCTCCGGCACGTTTACCAGCGATCTATGGGTGGCCGAATACATCCCCTTCCTGGGGATGATCACCAGCGCGCACTTCCCGCTCGTCACCGCCCTGCTCCTGCTGCTCGTAATGCAGATTGCGATGCCGGCGCGCAAGCCGACCGCCCTACCGCTTTTCATCACGGCAGTGATCGGGACGATGCTGGGGGCTCTCCAGCCGTTTGCGATTTTGCCTGTAGGATTGGCCCTGGCGGTCTGGACTATCTGGCGACGCGCGGCGGACGGCCGCTTCCCGGAGGGAGCCGTCGCGGGTTTAATCGCCGCCGGCGCAGGCATGCTGCCCTGGGTCGCCTACGATTTCTGGATCACCCGGACTCTCCCCAACTTCGCCTCGTGGTTCGCGCAAAACCAGACCCCCACACCGCCCGCGTGGGACGTCGCGCTCTCCCTCGGATTGCCCGGGCTCATCGCGGTAATAACCTTCATCCGCTGCTGGCTGCTGGCGAGTGGCAGCATTCGCGAAAAAATCCGATCGATCCCCTCGGAGACGCTCCTGCTCGGATTGTGGTTGGCGATCAACCTCGTCCTGCTCTATGCGCCGTTTTCCCTTCAGCGGAGACTGATGCTGGGAATGTGGATTCCGCTCTCGGCGCTGGCCGCGCCGAAAATCGAGGCGTGGGTGTTTCGCCCTGCAGCTTCCATCGCCCGCGGGTTGATCGCCGCTGTAACGCTTGTTCTGACGAATTTAATTTTTCTCGCCGTCATTCTATTCGTCCTTTTACAGCAAAATCCTGCCTTATTCCTCAGCCGCGATGAAGCCGCCGCCGTGGATTGGTTGAACGCCAACGCGCGGGGATCGGTGGTGCTGGCATCGCCCGAATTGAGTTTGTGGCTTCCCGGTATGGCGGGCGTCCGTGTGGTCTACGGCCACCCGATGGAAACACCGAATGCCAACGAGGCCAAGGCTGCCGTGGAAGATTACTTTTCCGGAAAGGCCTCCAAGCAGCTGCTGATGGATCGCGGAGTAGAGTACATCGTGCTGGGGCCGCGCGAGGAAACCTATAAAGGGATTTTAGACCTGGCCGCGTTCGGGAAACCGATAACTTTCGGATCGGTAAGCATTTATCCCATTAATCATTAACCTTCGCCTTCCCCCGACCCGCATACCGTCCGAAAACCTGTGAGGTCTCTTCTCACTTCCGATCCATGGCCTTTTTGGGCAATACCCTCTGAAAATTCAGATGCGTGATCAACATTAATTCGGCAGAGTCCATAATGTTTAGACGAAAGACCAATGTCTATGATGACGGTTGGTTGAATCGCTCTACATGCGATCGTCAGATCCGAATCCCGAGCCAATAGGGATCCACGAGCGCCGCCAGAACTCCCCAGATGCAACCCAGGACTGCGCCTCCAATGACGTCGCGCGGGTAGTGAACCCCAACGTATATCCGGGTGAAACCGACAATCACGGCAATCGCGTACAGAGCGGCGGTTCCCCCGATACCAAGCGCGAACCGGTGGCTGAGCAACGTCGCCAGGAAAAATGTCTGGGCGGTGTGACCGCTGGGAAAAGACCGATCCCGTTCCCGCCACCCGATGATTCGCGTCCCCTCGAGGGCGAGGAATGGACGGGCACGATCCGTCAGCGCCTTGATGGTCTCCACCAATAAAAACAAAGCCAGCGCGCCGAGGATAACCTCAGCGGACACGCTGCGGTAATTCAGCACGAAAAGCAATCCCGCCAAGAGACAGGCGGTCCACAGATTGCCCGCTTGTGTCGCCAGCCACATGACGCGGTCCAGCCACTTGGGATGGTTCCTCCGAAGGTTGAGGAGCAGAAAAAACCGGGTATCCAGGCGCTGGCCGGCCGGCCACAGTAGGGATAATGTAATCAGAGCAAAAAGTAAAACCATGCCGAGCAGTATCCGTTGCGCCAGTAGCGCCACGAACAGTGCCGCCCGTGATCCGTCCGGGAGCCAAATTAAAAACAGGATTAACCCTGTCACCAGGCTGATCAGGAAAGCGAGCCGCCGGTAGGCAAACCAAAGACGAGCGATATTCGATTCAGGCGGCAAGGGCGCTTCTTGGCGGTTGCTATCCATGGGTCGCTAACTCGCGGTCAGCGACCGGCGTGGTGACGGGCTGCCTCTCCAGCGCGGAGTCGGTTGCGCCGACCATGACCGCGAGTGCGCGATGGTGAACCAGAGCGGTTATCGATCCCAGGTCGAGCAGGACGCCGTCGGCAAGCACCGGCATCTGCGGATCTGTTTTGATCTTCAGTCGCTTAACGCGGTAATGCTTAACCCGGGCATCCTCTATTGCGCCGCCGGTGGACTGCATGGCGTAGGAAATCAGGTTCAGTTTGCTCATATCCGAAAAAACGAAAACATCCAGACGGTTGTCGTTGCAGGATACATCGGGGGAAATCCGAAAGTGCGGTCCGAGATAGGGCATATTGGAAATCAAGACCATATGCGCACTCGTGTCGATTCGATGACGCCTGTCCAGAGTCGCACGCAGGCGCGAGGGAGTCGAAGAGACGAAGGTGGACAATAAATTTCCAATCTGGGCCAGATCGCCGTGCTGGATGTCGTCCGCGACCGGGTAGAGATCGGAAAGCAAGCCCAATGCCGCAGCTTCCAAGAACCAGCGACCGGCCCGACCGCTGCGCAAATATCCGACGTCAATCTTTTGCCGGCGGCCTTCGCGCAGGAGTGCAACGGCCTCCGCAATCGTGCCGGGAATCCCCAAGTTGAAGGCCACATTGTTTCGCGTGCCGGTGGGAATGATACCGAGAGTGGCAGAGCTGCCGATCATGGCGCCCGCGACGACGTCAATGGTTCCGTCACCACCCGCCACAACAACCAGTTTGATGCCCCCTCGAATTGCGCTGCGTACCACGTCTTCAACCTTGCTATCGGGCCGTAGGATAAAAACTTCCGCTAAAATATCCCGGCTTTGCATCTCGGCAAGGATATCGGTAAGCTGCTGCGGCGATTCCTCCGTCCGGCCGGAGGTCGCATTAAAGATGAGTTTTGCCCGGAGCGGGCGGTGAGTGGCTGGCCTTTCCGGCATGGTGGATTCCCTACCTGTTCTGAAATTAACCTTCGATCGCGTCCCGCATGATGCATCGCGCCAACAGTACTTTCACAACCGGATTGTCCGCGGCAGGATACACCATTTTCACCCGGTTTGGGCGGCTTCGTTGCAAGAGAGATCTCCATCCAAAAGTTTCGGAGCATGTTAAAACAAATCGGTCTATCTGCATCCGCAGGGTATGACCGGCGAAGTTAGAGGTTTTTGAAATTCTTTGTTGTGGGCCGCGAAATATCCTTGACCATTCTGGCGGTTCCTTCCGGTTGGTCGACGCGTGTCGCCACGTCTGCCTGAGCGATGATCCCGACAATCTTGGACTCGCTGTCGACCACTGGAATTCGGCGCAACTGATTCTTCGCCATCGCATCCACCGCCTTCTGAACGTCGTCGTCGGCGTGGCATGTGATGATCGTGCGGGTCATGACATCCGCAACTTTCGTGGTTTTTGCGTCGCGTCCATCGGCCACAACCTTCAGAGCCAGGTCGCGGTCGGTGACGATGCCAATCAGTTTTTTGGATTGTTCGCTTTCGATGACGGGGATGGAGCCAACGTTCTCCCGCTTCATCCATTGCGCAGCCTGGCTAACCGCATCGGAGGGCAAACAACAAGCCGGGTTTTTCGTCATTACTTCACTGCATTTCTTCATGAGGATTTCCTTTCTTTTTTTGTTGATGGCAACCATCGGAAGACGATCCGGATCGGACCGCTCAGGCACCTTCGATGGACGGAATTGGCTGCCGGACCGAAAAGAAACGGGATTCCTTTCATCCAGCGGCTATTCTCTCCACTTTCGGTCATCATCGGACGCGGATACAACGGCCGCTTTTTGCGCTATGGCCGGGATGACAACGCGATAGAGGTAGCCCGCTACCCACAGGACTTCCACCATTATGATGATTGTTTTCAGCATAAACACGCTCCCGTTCGAAGGAATATATCATGTCGATAGTATGGGTATCCAGTATTCCACGTGTCATTGCGAGATCTCTTCAATAAGAACCCACGCGGAGCCGAAGGACTCAGCGTTAATCCTTTTGAAAGTTGTTCATTCGTTTCGCAATGACACACGGCCATAGGCCGGATCAATTATGCGTGCCCTGGACGGCTTTTTTACCGGCTGCAGCGGCAGCCGACACGCGGTCGAGTTGCGTTACGAGCATGTCCTGGCCCTGGTGTTTTAAATCCATGGCCTTGTCTTTTACATCAGCCTCGACCTGGTTCGCCTTTGTGCGGACCTGCACCACGGCGCCTTCCATAGAGGCGGTTGTCTGATTACGCAGTTCGATGGCCCCCTGCTTGATGGATTGACGGGTTTCTTTGCCTGATTGTGGTGCAATTAAAAGCATCGTTACAGCACCCGCCAGGCCCCCAATGAACAGTCCGGCGATAAAGTCGGCCGGATGCATTCCATTTGATTTGTGTTCTTTCGCTTGGTTATCCATGGGATTATCCTTTTAGCGATTCATATTTTGGTGCCTATTGATCCGATAGATACTCCCTGCTCACGAGCGATGTTCATTGCTCGTGGTTTGCGTGACTTCCTCAACGGGTCCACGCGGGCGGTAGAAGATCAACCAGACCACTCGTTCAATGACCCATGCAATCAACGCATAGACCACTACGGCCAGGAGGGAAGAGAGTTCCAACACCATGCCGCCGGCCGCGGGTGTTCCAGTCAGCCCGGCAAAAGGAGCTAGGAATACATTGGTGATTGAATAGATGAAAGCCGCGACCTGATTGTCCGGATTGGCTGCGAGCAATTTGAGCAGGATACGCAATAGGATTAAGGTTTCCAATATTCCGAAAAGCAGCCAAACCAGCTGGGTGGCCTTAAACGTAAAAGTCCGTTGTTCACGCCCCGGCTCTTTTTGCACGGACTTCACTTCCGTCGTTCGGTTATCGTTGGACATTTCATTCTCCTTTCTAAAAAAGGTTTATGCTTTTCTTTGTTGAATAAGGCAGGAAGGTTTTTCCCACCTGAGTTTCTTCAACTATTTGGATTTTGAAGTCGCCTGCGGCTTTGTCTTGGCGCGCGAATCGTTGTCGCTCAGCCATTTGTTTATTTCGATTTCCGCCTGGGCTTTGCTGTAGCCGTAACGCTGTTGCAAAACGCCGGCGAGTTCCTCGGTTTTTCCACTTAGCCGAGTCAAATCATCGTCGGTGAGCTTGCCCCACTGTTGCCGAACCTGACCCTTGAGTTCGTGCCACTTGCCAAGCAAGATGTCCTGGGTTGAATCCATATCTGTATCTCCTTGAACTTGTCAGGCACTCGTTCCGGATGCCTTCTTTCGCGCCGTTTAGTTAATCGACCGGGAGTGAAACCGGTGCGCTTATCGACCCGTCAGAATGAAGACACCGGCGGCAATCGTTTCCGTCAGTCTGTTCCGCCGCGGCTGGTCAACACGTTATACACGATGACAATCAGCGCCAACACCAACAGAATGTGTATCAACCCACCACCGATGTGTCCGAGAAGGCCCAACAACCAAAGCACAACGAGAATTACAACGATTGTCCATAACATGGAAGCACTCTCCTTTCTTGGTCTTTACTATATCGTCTTGGACTGCCGCTTGCTATCAGCGCGAGGCTGATTTACGCGTAAGCCGATAATTCGATGGGCTGTAAGTGTTTGGACTACACAAGCGGTCCATCGCACCGGCGGCGGGACAACCGGAAGTAACAAGCATTCTGGATGGGAAGGCTATCGGCGATCTCAACAGTGGAACTTTACAATTCACACGGTTATTCATTGGATAAAGAGCCTATTATTAGAACTTATATAGAATGTTCCCCCAACCATGGAGGAACCGCCGCATTTTCAGTCCTGCCAATCGCGCGGGATAATCCATCTCCGCGACGGTGGATTTCCGGTCGGTTTTCTTCCGCCGATGATGATCGAATGGCTCCCGGCGGTTGGCGCAGAGCGGACAGGCTCCATATAGACACCGCGTTTTGGAGAATCCAATTTCGAGCCGCGCACTATGAACCGGCCGCTCGCCAGAGATCTTCTCCATATCCCAATATGGGTACGGGATTTTATGCAGTGGATTGTGGTCTTGGGTTTCCTCTAAACAAGAAGGTCAGCACAAAGCCGGTGACAAACCCTCCGATGTGCGCTAGGTAAGCCGTCCCGCCCGTATCCGCCGCAGCGGTGATGGAACCTACACCGCTGAAGAGCTGTAGAACGAACCAAAGCCCGATCACCACCAATGCCGGGACGGGGACCACGGTCTGTCCTTGCAAGACACTCACCTTCGATTGTGGGAACAACAGGATGTATGCGCCCAGCACACCCGCGATCGCTCCGGATGCACCCAGGTTTGGGATATCCGAGTGAAGGCTGAAGGCCAATTGGGCCGCCGTTGCCGCGAGTCCGCAGATCAAATAGAAAATCAAGAACCCGATCTTTCCAAAACGATCCTCAACATTATCGCCGAAAATCCACAGGTAGAGCATATTGCCGCCCAGGTGGACCCATCCGGCGTGCATGAACATCGAAGTAAACAGCGTCGCGAAATCCGCGATGGGGTTGGCCAGGAAGCGGCTGGGGACAAAGGCCCAGCGCGCGATGAAAGCATCGCCTCCACTGAGCTCCACAAGGAAAAAGAGGACGTTGAGCGCTATCAGAATGTATGTAACTATCGGTATGGATCTTTCAGAGCTGTTGTCATCCCCGATGGGTAACATAGTTTTCTCCTTAAGGCGCGGGAAAGGTAAACCACCGCGAACTTCGCGGCGCCAATCCATGCCCGCTTCGGATCGGATTTCTCCAATCCCAGCTCATATCCCCGGCGCATGTGCTCCAGCGCCTACGGGATCAGGTCGAATTCCATCGACTGGAAAACAAAAAAGTCCGCAGTCATGTGTCAGGTGTTTATATTGCGTCTTTGAGCGCTTTCAGAGGACGCACCCTGACCACCTTGCGCGCAGGCTTGGCTTTGTACGTCATCGGTTCCTTGGTGAAGGGGTTGATGCCTTCATGCTGGTGGGTGGCCGGCTTGACGACGATGCTCAGTTTCAACAGACCCGGGAGGATGATCTCGCCGGGCCCCTTCTGGCCGAGTTGCTGCGCCACCATCGCGTTGATCGAATCAATCGCCGCCTTGGCTTGCTTCTTGCTCAACCCGCTCTTCTCTGATAAGACGGTCACGAATTGCGACTTGTTCATTCTTTTACTGGCCATCGAATACCTCCTGATTTTGGATCGTTCCTTCTCCCTCCCATACCGATTTGGAAGGGCTGATCGTTGATACCAACTCCCGCGGCCGCCTCATCCCAAAACATGGACGGCGACGATCACCGCAGATCCGGATGAACCCGATCCGAGCCAACTCCTGAAAAGCCAAAAGGAATCCAACCTGCCATACTCAACTTCGGGGTTGCAGTAAATGACAGCCCGGCAGGCCAATCAGCCCGCCGTGACCACTGGGTTCACGGGCAGGCAGAACAGACAGGTTTTTTATCATTCCACCCTTACATTTTCCCGTACAAATTTCCCGCACGGGAAACCCACATCCGACCGGATACCTTCCGCCGGCTACATCGACAGGACTGACGGCTAGCGAAGATGCAGCAGACTCAAGATAATCAGAATTACCACAATGATGAGCAAAACATGAATTAAGTTGAAACGTCCCAAACGCGGAAGGCGAGCATGGCCAAAATAGCCCAGCAACCATAAGATGAGAAGAACGACGATGATCAGCTCAAGCATGCGGATTCTCCTTGAATTATTCTCTTCCCCCTGGTTGTGGCCGGCGAATAATGATGCATTACGGTTTACCACAACCTGCAGCGCAATTCCCTTTTTAAAGTTCCGTCACCTTCTACGGTCAACCTACTCGCTCTTTCGTTGGGAGGATTTGAATTTGACAAATCGTCCCGCCGCATATGGATTTATGGGGTGCGGTGATCGCTGCTTGAGGATTGCGTAATGGATTCGGTTTTTTCCTGCGGGCGATAGAAAATCAACCAGACGATCCGCTCAATGCCCCAGCCGATCAAGCCATAGATCACCATGGCGAACAGGGAAGAAAGTTCCAGGACCATTCCGCCCGCGGACGGTTGTGCGGTCATCCCGGTAAAGGGGAACAGAAACAGGTTGGTGAAGCCGTAAATAAAGCCGACAATCGGGCTGTCGGGATTGGCCGCGATCAGCTTCAGCACAAACCGCAGCGCGATCATCGTTTCGAGGATACCCAGAGCCAGCCAGATCAATTGAGTGACTTTGAAGGTAAAGACGCGTCGATCCTGACCCGGTTCCCGTTGTGTTGTTTTAACTTCTGTAACTTTATTTTCTGACATTTTGGCCTCTTTCTATGCTTGCTGCATCTATCTTCAATGGAAACGGTTGACAAACGCCAACCGGAGGACGGCAAGTTAAAGTGTTACCCGCATGATTGGATCCGCGGGCGCCTCATGAATCATTCCGAAATGGAATATGGGGCTCAGGAGGCAACCGGCAAGGAACGTACACCGGACAGCCAGGATGATATGGATTATCAGATTCGAGCTGGTCGTGTATAAATTCGGCCGCGACCCAACCGATGATTGCCGCGACGATGAAATAGATAAATAGGTTCACGCTTCTCTCCGTTGAATGATTCTGAGGATGTCGATGCGTTGCTCCTGACCCGGTTCTTGTTGCGTTGATCCCTCTGTATGGACGCCGCTCATGAATCGGCTAGCGTGGAGTGGGGGCTGGCTTGAGACCCGCTTGCTTCAAGCGCCGCGCGTGCTTGCGCTGGCTTTTGGATAATCGTTTGTGCGGGGTCTGTTTGGTCTTGTCGGTCATCCGTGTCCATTCCTTTCGTGAAACCTTCTGGTGTGCGGATAGAAAGCCTGTCCGCCGCAACCGTCCGAAGCTATGCCTTGCCCTGCGGATCCCGTTCGCGCAGCCAGTTGTTAATTTCGATTTCCGCCTGGGGCTTGCTGTAACCATACCGTTGCTGCAAGGCACCGGCTAGTTCTCCGGTTGTGCCGTTCAGCCGGGTGAGATCCTCGGTGGTGAGTTTGCCCCATTTCTGTCGCACCTGACCCTGGAGGTCATTCCATTTACCGGGTAAGACATCTCTGGTTGGGTCCATATCAGATTTTCCCCGATGCTATCCGCCACCCGGCCATTCGACCGGGTGGCGGATAGCTTTGTGGTCTGGCGGGAGGAATACTTTCATCAGCTTCCATCGACCCGGTCAAACCGCCGAAGTGCTGGGGCCTACAAAACTCCAAGGAGGTGCAAAATGATCAGAATGACGGCAAGAACGATCAGCGTATGGACCCATCCGCCAGTGCGCGGGAAGCTCGGGCTTACGCTCGGACCGATAAAGCCAAGCAGCCACAGAATGATGAGAATGACGATGATTGTCCACAACATGAGATTTCTCCTTTTGAATGATCCATCGGAAGCCGCCGGATCAATGGATCAGGTGACAGCTGTTCCAATGGTTGAACTACCGTTCCAGTAAAATGAAAATGCCGGCCGCGATGGCGAGCAGCCCCATGAGCAACCAGAGACCCGAAAAAGACAGGCTAAGCACTTCAATCAGCCCCCACAGGATGAGCCAGATCGCCAGCAAGAGCATCCCGATGTTTCTAGTGATATGCATAGCGGTATTCCTTTCTACGATCAGTCAGCTTACCCGATTTGATCATGATCCCTGACGATCGGCTTTGCAGGGGTGCCGTAACGCACCCCTGCTCGCCGGATCGTTATGAGAGGGAGATTGGATTGGTTATATCCTGCGCCGGAATAGGTGGACGATCGCTATCACAATGACGGCGCCCAGCAGTGTTACCAGCATGGTTGAAACGTTGATCGCATCGTTGATCGTTCCGACATGCAAAATGGGGGTCAGGAAATAACCGGCCAAGAACGCGCCAATGACGGCCACGACGATGTAGATCAACAGGCTCGCCCGGTCGTGCATAATTTCACTTGCCACCCAACCAATTACTGCCGCAACGACGAGATAAATTAGGATATTCATTTTTTCCCTCCGGAATGTGGTTTGGAAACACGAACTACACTTTTTGGAATGGATTGCTCAACCATTCCCCTGAAAAACAGCGGATCAAATTGAAACAGAAAGTGACCGCTTTTCTTCGTTCTGTCAGAGTTCCAGGACCTTCCGTCACTTCCNNGAGGATGATCCGATGATCCTTGGCAACCCTTTTGGCCCTCCTTTCTGTCTGTAAGATAATCCGCCCATTGCCGGTTGATCAACTGTGCAGTAATTTTCTTTTGTTGATGAACCGCAGATCGAAAATTCTTATATTGCTGTATTTACTATATCGTTTCACACACCCACCGGCTATCAGCGTGCGGCTGATTTGCATGTAAGTTAATGATTCGATGGGTTGTCAGTGTTTGGACTACACACCTATCCAAAAGTACCATCCCTGGACAAGTGGCTAGGGCTCTCGAACCG
Organism: Anaerolineae bacterium; assembly: GCA_003141675.1. Taxonomy (GTDB): domain Bacteria; phylum Chloroflexota; class Anaerolineae; order Anaerolineales; family RBG-16-64-43; genus FEN-1073. Next base: position 29,481 of record PLND01000011.1, on the reverse strand, counting down.
GATCTCCGCTGATTGTATGGTGCAACTCCCGATCGCTTCTCCGATCGGTAGGACATTGTTGTCTTCGGTTGCTGCTCTTCCAAACATCAACCCATCGGTGGACATGACGAGATCTTCCATCGGGCGCCCGAAATATGTCCGGGCTGCGTTCGATCGAATCGCTTTATGCTTATTCCGCTGGAAAAAGTGTCACCCGGGACGCTGCCGGCAAGCTTCCGCTTTATGCCGGTCGTTTTGTAGCCTTCCCTGTTTGACGTTCGGTTGCCGCCTTGGCGTTGGCCTCCTCGACCATCTCGCCGGCTCGATTGATCGCCAGATCGACATCGGCGAGGTGCGCCGTGTGTTCTTCCTCCGTGTCCGTGCCCGCCGTCTGCGCGGCATCGGTAAGCGCCTGGTCGGCTTTGACCAACAAGCGGTCCACATTGCTGTCCACGTCGTCGCGGTCCCCCGCGGACAGGTTAATGCGGCCATATCCGGCTCGCAACCGTTGCAGCACTTCGGCCCGCAATCGTTGAATGTGCGACCGCATCTTCGACATGACGTTCGGGGAGATTTCACCTGGTTCTTCGGCATTGTGAAAGCCTTCATGCACAACCAGATGGTCCATCAGGACCTGGAGGATAGCTGCCAAGGGGATAGCCAGAAATGCTCCAGGGATCCCCAGCAGGCTGGCAAAGGCAAAGATGGCCAAGATCACCATAACCGGGCTCACCCCGACCGAACGACCCATCAGCCGCGGCACCAGGAAGTTGTTCTCGGTTACCTGAATCACGATCATATACGCCACGACTAGTAGCGCCACCTGCGGGGAGATCGACAAGGCGACGATGACGGCTGGAATCGAGCCAAGTGTCGGACCGATCAACGGTATAAACTCAAGCAGACCGGCCAAGGCCCCGAGCACTAGGGCGTAGGGCAGGCCAATTACCAGATAACCCAGGCTGGCCAGCACCCCGATGGACATCATCAGCAGGAGTTCCCCGCGCACATAACCGCCCAGCCGGGACTCGATTTCACGCCAGATGGCGAGCAGCTCCGGCCGCCGGGCTTCGGGCGCCAGCGAGAGCCAGAATCGCTCCAACCGGGATTGGTCGAGCGTCAGGTAGATGCTCAGGACGACAACGCTGAGCATCTGGGCCAGGAAGGAGATTACTCCCAAGCCAACACCCAGCGCCCCGGTCACAATCGCGCCGCTAACGGCCTGCAACTCGCTGGCTAACTGGTCACCGGTTGGCAGCAACTGTGGCAGGATGCGAATCGCCTCATTGGGATTATTCTTCAGCGAGGCGACCAAGCCGGCGTACGTCTGTGGCAAGCCGCTGATAAGCGCATTACCCTGGTTGACCAGGATCGGGATCAACAGGACGAACAGCCCGACGATCACGCCCAGGATGCCCAGGTAAATAAGCAGGAGGGCCAGAGTTTTAGGTATCCCCCGATTTTGCAAAGTAGACACCATCGGCCGGATCGTGGTAGCAATCACTAAAGCCACGAACGCCAGAACCAATACATCCACCAGGCGCACAAGGATAAGCGCTGCGCCCAACACGACCAACAGCGTAAGCGTTGCGACAGCTACCTGCGACGGCTTGATCTTGATTTCCACCGTCCGAGAGCGCGGATCAGAATCTGAAGCGTTCGGCATACTGGCTCCCTGGCCCCGTGGGCGGCCATCCGGCCGTCACAAAGTCAATGCGTTGGCCAACCATGGAAATCCCCTCATCGCCCGTAACGCCGGATTGCTTGGATCGCGATTGCATGCAATGGATCAGCGCGGGCTTGATCCGATCGATCGGCAACTTAATCGACGCAGTGTTGCTGTTTACTCTCAGGTTTTACGGCCGGCGGTAAGTCATCCGATCGATATCCTGATCAACGCCATCAACATAACAATTTCACGCCGCGATGACAATCAGCGAGCGTCTGAAGAGATTGTAAGCATTGAACATACCGGATTGTCGGTATTTGTCCTACACTGTCGGTAAAAGCCCTTTGGATCGCGACGGACGGACGAACCGGGGCTATAATTCGTTTCGGTACGCCTTTTTAAAAGCAGTTCCCTTCGTTGAGAACTATCCGGAGAAAGGTGGCATGGTCCGATGCAGATTCAACCGGTGCCATTATCCGCTGGAGAGAAGCTTCATCTTCAAGCGCAGCTGTTGAATGCGGTGGAGCAGTCCATTTCGGTTGTCGACCTGACGGGCCGGATCGTCTTCTGGAATCTCTATGCCGAAAAACTCTTCGGCTGGAAATCGGAGGATGTTCAGGGTCGCGATATCATCGAAGTTTTGGCCGCCCCGCTGCTGATGGATTCGGCTCGCGCAAACCTGGGGCAGCTGCGGCAGGGCGAGGGCTGGTCGGGGGAATTTCCCGTGCAGCGGCGGGATGGCACAATCTTCCAGGCCCATCTCAGCACCTCGCTCATTCAAAGCGAACAGCGTACCTTGATCAGCATCGTCGGCATTCCGTTGAATAGCGCCGAGCAGCAGCAGCTCCAGCAGGCCAATCGTCTGCTGGCGGAGGCCGGTGCGCTGCTCAAGGATGCCGTGGATTACGAAGCGCCGCTCGTCACCCTGACACAACTCGCCGTACCGCAAATCGCCGACTGGTGCGCCGTTCACCTGCTGAAAGCCGACGGCTCGATCGAGCAGGTGGCATTGGCGCCCGCCGAAACGGCAAACCGGCAGGCGGCTTCCGACTGGCTGCAATACGATCTGCCCCATGATGATCAGGATGGGTTGCCGGCGGTGTTGCGCAGCGGCGAACCGAAACTGGTTGCGGTGGTTGCTCCCGAACTCCGGGCCGCCGCAGCGGCGGTTAAATCGTACATGATTATTCCGCTGATCGCGCGTCCGCAGACATACGGCACGATCACTTTTGTGGCGGCGGAATCCGGCCGCCGCTTCGATGTGAATACCCTGGCCTTGGCCGAGAATCTCACCCGCCACATCGCCATCTATCTGGACAAAGCCCGCCTGTATCGCGAGAGTCAGCAGGTGAATGCGGAACTCGAGCAGCATGTCGGCGAACGCACCGCCGAATTGCGCAAGGCGGTTACGCAGTTGAAACAATCCGAAGAAATGATCCAAACCTTGTTCCGCATCAGCAACAAATTGAACGCGACGCTCGATGTGGAGACCATCCTGGACGAGCTGGCGCAGGAAGCCATCCGGATCGTCAACGGCGAGAGCGGCTTCGCCGGGTTGCGTACCGCCGGCGGGATGACCGTCCGCAAGTATTTTCGGCAGGGCGTGGCCGTCCCCTTTGAGCATACCTGGCCGATCGGACAAGGCATCCCCGGCTGGGTTTTGCAATACAAGGTTCCCTATGGCACAAGCGATGCCGCCGACGACCCGATGATCCTGCATGAGCTCGCCATCAATGCCGGCGTGCGCTCGATTATCTGCACGCCGATCCTTGATTCGGCCGGCGAAGTGCTGGCGTTTTTTGACATCCGCAACAAACGGGACAGCGAAGGATTCACGATCAGCGACCAGAATCTCCTCATGGCGCTGGCACCGTCCGCGTCCATCGCCATCCAGAACGGCCTGGCATACCAGCAGCGCCTGGCGACGGTCGCCGAGCTTAAAACCTCGTCCTGGCAATTACAGGCGCTGGCCGCCGATCTGGAATCGGCGCGCGAAGAGGAACGGACGCACATCGCCCGCGAACTGCACGATCAATTGGGCCAGGCGTTGACGGCCATGAAATTCGATCTGTCGTGGTTGACCGACCGGCTCGAACCAAAGGACCCAACGCTCGCCCAAAAATCCAAAACCGTCACGGCGCAGATGGATGCGATGATCAAAACCGTACGGCGCATCGCGACCGAATTACGGCCGGCGATGTTGGACGATCTCGGGCTGGCAGCCTCAATCGATTGGCAAGCGCGCGATTTCGAAAAACGCACGGGGATTGCCTGCGCCGTGAGCGTGCCCGCGGAAGACTTGCCCGTGGCCGGCGACGCCGCCGTGGCACTGTACCGGATTTTTCAGGAAGCGTTGACCAACGTCTCTATCCACGCTGGCGCAAAACACATCTCGGTCAAACTGTCCGCCACGCCCGAGGCGTTGACGCTCCATCTTCACGATGACGGGCGTGGAATTCAGACCAAGGAAATCGCCAACCCGCACTCGCTGGGCCTGCTGGGGATGCGCGAGCGCGCAAAGCGGCTGGGCGGCACCTTCGACGTGCGCGGCGCTCCGGGCGGCGGGACCACCCTCACGGTATCCATTCCCGTCAAGCCCGGTGTTTTACCGGAACGGCAAGGGAGAACATAATGCTCAGAATTCTATTAGCGGATGATCACGCCGTCGTACGCCAGGGCGTCAAGCAAATTCTGGCCGAGGCGTTTACCCAGGCCGCTTTCGGCGAAGCCCAAAATACGCATGAGCTGCTGGAATTGGTCGCCTGCGAGCGCTGGGATATTGTGGTGTTGGATCTGGCGATGCCCGGCGGCAACGGCCTGGAAGCGTTGAAACAGATCAAGCATGATCATCCCCAGCTGCCGGTGTTGATCCTCAGCATGTTTCCGGAGGATCAGTATGCCGTCCGGACCATCCGGGCCGGGGCGGCGGGCTATCTGAACAAGGAGAGCGCCCCGGAAGAACTGGTGCAGGCGATCCGCAAAGTCATGCAGGGCGGGGAATATATCAGCCCTTCGGTGGCCGATGAGCTGGTGCTGCACGCCCGGCATGAAGACGATCAACCGCCTCATAAACGCCTGTCGGATCGCGAGTATCAGGTGTTGTGCCTGATCGCTTCCGGCAAGGAAATCAAGGAAATTTCCACCGAACTCGCACTCAGCGCCAAAACGGTCAGCACCTACCGTACGCGGCTGTTGGAAAAGATGAACATGAAGACGAATGCCGAACTGACCCATTATGCGATCGAGAATAAGTTGGTGTAGCGGGATTTCCTTCGCGACGTTTCCCCGATGGGAGTTGCCGTTTCCCGGAACGAGGGGATATCGCTGCGGAACTGTTTTGGGTTTTTAAATTGGTTCCTGTGGTTTGATAGTCTTTACCAATAAAACCAAACCGGATGCTTATCCTTGGACTCGGTGCAACGCCCGCATTCCCCCACTCCCGGCGGGCGTCTAGATTGTCAACTCCCGATACGCTTTCTCTACCCGTTGAAGGCCGTACTTTTTCTCAAGCCGTTTAACGATGAAATGACCCCTCGCGATCTCTTGAAAATGATGCATGAAAAGAAGATTGATCGATCCGCCGGCTACCGCGCCGAGTAAAGGAACGGCCGTTGCCGCTATTTCTTCCGTTACCACGACGCTGAATCGCGATGCAATCGCCGTGATAAGCCGTACCAAAGGCGGCGCTCCTTCTTCCGCCAATCCCTTTTCCGCAATGTAAGACGCCGCCTCGGAAACAGACTTGGCCAAAGCTCCTCGGACGACCCAATAGCCGCTTTCGGTCGCGTCGTCCTTCGCGCTTTTCCCTCCGAACGCGAGCACCTCGAGGCAGGAAAGTTTTACTTCCAGGAGGTTAATGTCGTGTCCTTCGCTGCGCGCAATATCCGCGATGGACCGCAAGATGAGGGTGGTGGAAAGGGGCAATTCGACGGGCAAAGAGGCCAGCCCCACGAAGCCCCCCGCCGCACCCGACCCGGCAATCAAAAGTTTATGCAGTCTATTCCGGGAACCTTTGGTCCCGGTTTTGCCCATCGTCAAGACGGCAAATTCCAACCCTTTAAATAACGCAATCCGTGTAATCTCTGCGACTTTTTTATTCCAGCTTGGCGGAAGAAGCTTGAATCCGGTCTCGATCGGCTTTCCAATCAGGTCGGAGATTTTTGCCGTCAGGCTTGGATTCTCAAGTTTCGATTTGGCGAGTTTCAAGTCATTCCAATCGGCGTCGGTAAATTCAATTCCGGTAGAGTCGATAGCCATGGATAATTCGTCCTTTTAAAGGAAGGGATGCCAAACCCGTCAAACGGCTTGCGGCAAAGCGGCCGGCCCAGGGAGGGCCAGGACATCTTCGATTATATCCGCGTTTCATCGAAGTCATGAATTCCGTACCACTCGCCGCGATTGTCGTCGCGGGATTGCGGATATTTTCTTCCCATGGCGGGATGCAATGTATAATCCGGAGATGCAAATTGCCGTGATCGGCGGCGGTGCTTCGGGCATGGCGGCGGCGCTTCAGGCGGCCTGGCGTGGGGCATCGGTGACAGTTTTTGAACGCAACGCGGTTGTCGGGCGCAAATTGCTGGTGACCGGCAGCGGGCGCTGCAACATCACCAACGACGGCGCAAGCGCTGAAAGATACACCTGCGCCGACCCGGAGTGGATGGCGGTCCTGCTGGGCTGTTTCGGTGTGCAAGCCCTGCGGGGAATGCTGCAGAGGATCGGGATCCTGGTCTATAAAACGTCGGATGGCTGGTACTATCCTTTGTCGAACTCGGCGCAAACGGTCGTGGATGCATTTGCCGCCGCGCTGTCGCTGGCGGATGTTTCCGTCCGCTTGTCGAGCCGGGTGGCTTCGATCTCCGCCGGCGAGAATGGTTTTATGATCCAACTAGCCGGTGATGGCAGGGAACACCGGGAGACTTTTGAAAAAGTGATCGTGGCCGCGGGCGGAAGAGCCTATCCCGCGCTTGGTTCGCGCGGGGAATTATTCCCCGTCCTCGAAGGGCTGGGGCATACGCTGCTGCCAAAGCGCCCGGCCCTGGCGCCGGTACTTGCCGACCTGCAATCGCTGAAAGCCCTGCTGGGAATCCGTCTGGACGCCGGCGTGGAATTATGGGACGGCAAAAAACGCCTGGCTTCCGCCGCAGGCAACCTGATCTTCACCGAATGGGGGTTAAACGGCCCGGCCGTAATGGATATCAGCCATCATATTTCCGCGCTGCCGGGCCGGCCGCTCGAAGTATCGCTGAACCTGCTGCATTTCTTCGAAACCGAGTTCCAGGATCTCCTGCAACAAAAACGCGGAACCAGGCTGCCGGTCAAAGTTTTTCTGGGCGCCTTTTTTCCGCCCAAGGTCGCCTCGCTTTACCCATCCATGAATAATATTTCCGGAAACACACCCTTGAACCAGATAGATGAGGGTTCTCTCAAGGGTTTGATCGATACATTAAAAGACACGCGCCTGAGTGTAAAAGGCGTTCGTGAGTTTGAATACTGCCAACTTTCCGCAGGCGGTGTGCCGGTTACCGAGGCCGATCCGCGCACGCTGGAATCGCGGAAGGTCAAAGGGTTGTATCTCACGGGGGAAACGCTGGACGTGGTCGGGCCTTGCGGTGGATACAATCTGCAGTTTGCGTTCAGCAGCGGCGCATTGGCGGGGATGGCCGCTGCCGCGACCGGCGATAAATAATTCCTCAACGCCGAAAGCGAAGAAAAACGCCTAAGGGCAATTTTTTACCGGAACGATCGGGAAGATACAACTCCCCAAATTCGGATTGATCGACGTCGGGGAAATGGGTTTTAATCAGATTCTCGGCGATCAGGGCGGAGAAACTCATCGAATAAAGGTTGAGAACCAGAAACGAATGCTCTTTTTCCAGGAGCTTGCTGCAGAGTTCAATTAATTCGCCGATGCCATCCTCGAGCACCCAGCGTTCGCCCGCCGGTCCGTGCCCATACGCCGGAGGGTCAAGGATGATGCCGTGATACATTCTGCTCCGCTTCACCTCGCGGCGCATGAATTTCACGACGTCTTCCACCACCCAACGGATGCCGTTTAATCCGCTGGCTTCCTGATTTTCCGCCGCCCAATGGATCACCCGCCGCACGGAATCCACGTGCACGACGTCGGCGCCCGCCGCCTTGGCTGCGAGCGACGCGCCCCCCGTATAAGCGAATAAATTCAGCACGCGGGGCATATTCACGCCGCTCTCCCCGGCGGCCTGATAGATGAAATTCCAGTTCTCCGCCTGTTCGGGGAAAATCCCGATCTGCTTAAAAGCCGTCAGCCCCAGGCGCATCCGGATCGAAAGATTTTTCCAATGATAATCGATGAACCATTGTTCGGGCATGCCCGGCTTCAAGATCCATTCGCCCCGCTCGGATCCTTTCTGCCGGTCGTCTTCCCGTTTAAAGGTTGCATTGGCCTGCCGGTTCCACTCCGGAGCGGGCAGCGTTTTTTTCCACACTGCCTGCGGTTCCGGGCGCCGGAGAATATATTTATCGTACCGCTCGAGTTTCTCGCCGTCGCCGGTGTCGATCAATTCGTAATCGCGCCATGCGGTCGGGGTCAGCAGCGTCATTCCGGTATCCGTGGATCAGAGAGATTGGGCGTGCGCATTAGAGAATGTTTTATCCTTTTGGGGGTGCGCCATTGTAAATCTGGTTTCCATTATATTGTATTCCCGCGGCAACGAGGCGTCTGGCCGGATAAAGCCAAGCCGCTTGAATGGCGTTGTGGAAGCGCGAAGTATTTTTCATTTCCAAGGTTGTCCTTGGACCGCAGGAATCCCTTTGATATACTGTGCTTGGAGAATCGCGGAGTTTTATTTCCTCCCACAAGGACCATATCCGTTCATTCCGAATCCCGTCATGAACCACCGGACGTTGAAATGAAATGTCCGGCTTGCAATCGCCAAAGGAAGAAGCGTCGTCCAGGGATATCCTTTTCCATGGCGCAACAATTATTGGAATCATGCGCAACGCCGTTTCGAAAATCGCCCATCCCGCGGGAAATCATCGGCCGGTTGATGCGTCGGGCATTCGTTTTTCTTGTCTCGTGTTTGCTGGCAAGCTGTCAGGCGAGCGGTATATCCTTCCCGTCGCCGGGCGCGTCGTCCGAACAATTTCTTCCATCTGCAACCTCTTCCCCGGCGGCTTTGGAAATAGCCACGGCGATTCCATCCCAATCGCCCGAACCAACTCCCGCCCTGCCCACTCCCGACCCGCGCGAATATATCGTCGCCACGCTCAAGGCGGACGTCTGGGACGCGCCGGCGAATGAGAATTCATACTGGAATCTGCAAACCCAGCTGATCCTTGGCGAGAAGGTGCTTGTCGTCGACCGCCAGGGGGAATGGTCGAAGATCGCCGCGGTGGAACAGCCTTCGAAAAAAGACCCGCTCGGCTACCCCGGGTGGGTGCGATCGGAATTTCTCACCGCCGGCTGGCCCAGCGCGCGGCAATATGCCGTCGTGATGGCGCCCCATGGTCCTCTCCGGGACGAACCCGGCGGATCGCTGTTGATGTCCCTCTATCTCGATACACGCCTGCTGGTTGAATCCACGCAGGAGGACTGGGTTCAGGTGCGCTTGCCGGACGGTAAAACGGGCTGGCTTTCCTCCGGCGACGTGCGACTGACGGACAATCTTTCATCGCCCGTTCCGGCGGACGGTTTATTCGCTTTGGCGCAGTCGCTGATCGGGGTGAAGTATCAATGGGGCGGAACGACGACCGATTCCCTGGACTGTTCGGGTTTTACCTACCGCGTATTTCATGCTTATGGAATTCTTTTGAGCCGCGACGCGGACGATCAGGCGCTGGGCGGGGAATTCGTCGCCCGGAAGGATATCCGAAAAGGGGATCTGATTTTTGTTTCCGAACAGAGCGGAGGTTTCGTCTCGCACATGTCCATTTATTGGGGGAATAGCACGGTCCTGGACGCCGTCACCATTCGCGGCGTCGTCATCCGTACCTTCCCCGACTTCTTTACCAATTACTATTGGATTACCGCCCGGCGTTATCTGCCATAGATCCGCCGCTTCAGCCGGTTGATAAAAGATATTTAGAAAAAGTTTATCGCATGGGATGGACTATCCCCCGAGCCGCTTTTGTGCGGCATCCGGAAAAAAGCGGGCGCGGGCATGAGTGGATCGGCCGCGTCCGCTTCATTGGTAATCATGAGAATGGAATCGCCGGCATTACGGCGCGGTTACACCCTGCCAGACGGCATCCAACGTTTCCAATGCGGTGAGGTTGTAAACGGGCACCGCGACCTTCATGGCATTGGCATACTCAAAATGCCTGGGGTCGGCCCAATGCAGGTGGCCCTGATCATCCGCCAGGCCATACGGCAACGGTTGAACCGCCGCCCAGAAATTCCACAGCGGAATGTCGTATTCATACGCCAGGCGGGCGAGGATCTGATTGAACGCGTTGTTCCCTTCGCGATTATCCGCCTTGGTCCTCAGGATCGGGATGATGCCCTTTGAGATTGTATACTCGACGATTTGGCGCATCCGTTTCTCGTAAGCGTCGGGGGTGGATTTATAGTCGTCGGTTCCCACAGCAATCAGCGCATAGCTGGGATGGTGTATGCGGTACTCGCAAGCCATCGGGTTTTCGTCGGGTTTGCATTGTTTCGGATCGGCCAGCAACGGTGAGAGTTCGGCGGCGCTTGTGAATCCGTTTGCCAGCGAAATGCTCTGGCGGTTGAAGGACTCGTGGAACCAATCGATGACGGGCTGCAGATTGGTGAACTGTCCCAGATTGTAATGGTCGGGGCTTTTGCCGTAATCGATAAACAGGCTGTTGGGCAGGCTGATGCAATCGCCCAGGATGGAAAACGCGTGTGGGTCGTTCCCGAGCAGGAGCCCGGCTTGATAGATGCGGCGGGCGGTGGCGCTGACGGCGGGAATCACCGGCATGGATTGCCAGGCGTCCGGAGCCAAAGTGGGCGTGGCCGATGGCGTAAACGTAACCGTGGCGGAGAGCACGCTTGGTGAAGACAATCCGGTTGCGGAAGACGGTTCGGTTGGCATACCGGCCGGAGCCGTCACGGTTGCAATTTCGGTCGCGATTTTTGTGGCCGTGGACGAGGACGCCGACACCCTGCCGGTGCAAGCGGCAACCACGCCAAAAAGAAATCCTGTGATTACAAGAATTGATGGCTTCTTCATTTCCAATCCTTTTTGAGTTCCCGCCGATTATATCAATATGAAAATCCATTAAACCCGACGATCGTCCATGGCCCCCGGAGCGCATTTTTTGGGCCAAACTGCCGATAATAACGCTTGAATTATTCAGGAGTGCCTTATCTATAAAACGAGTGTGCCCCGCGCTTTCCCCGGCTCCGGCTTCAGCGGACGATATTCCCAACCCGGCGCAGCGAGGCTGTCAGCCGCGTTCGGTTGTTGGGCCGGCGGATTACCGTGTTTTCCAATCCGACTCTAATATTGCGAACACTATGTCGTCGACCCATTTTCCCTTGAACCACAGGCTCTCCCGGAAGTGCGCCTCCTGGCGCATCCCAACCCGCTTGAGCAATTTTATCGACCGCAAATTATTGGGATCGACCGATGCAAAGACCCTGTGTTTCCGAAGCGATACGAAGAGATGGTTGAGTAATCCGTTGACCGCCTCCGTCCCAAGCCCGTGGCCCTGGTGGCCGGGCGCCAGTGTGAAACCAATTTCAGCCTGGTACGATTCATCCGGCAGAAAGTGGACGCCGATATCGCCGACCAGCAGCCGGGGAGCGCGGAGGCGGATGCCGAATTGGAACCAGGTGCCCGGTGTGTCCAACGGAGTGGATTGGAGGTTGTCGATGAAACGCCGCGCATCGTCCAATGAACCCGGCGCCCAGGTCTGATAGCGGCAAACTTCGGGATCGGACCGGTAGCCGAAGAGCTCCGCGGCATCGTCGCGGACGAGCGGAGACAGGATCAGCCGTTCTGTTTGGATCTCCAGGTTTGCCAAAATCCGATTCCCTGTTTATTCCGGCGTGCGGGTTGTCAACGATTTCGCCATGTTGGTACTCATCGCTCCGTAACCCAGCTTATCATATAGGCTCTTGGCGGCCGGGTTATGCGCAAAAACATGCAGGCGGATGACCGTTAATCCAAGTTCCCTGGCCTTGATTTCGAGCGCGAGCATGGCTCCGGTCGCAAACCCCTTTCGCCGAAAGGGTTCGTAAATGAATAAATCATATACAAACCCCGAGGGCGTTGCGGATTCGGTATCCGCGGACAACCAAATCGTGCCGACCTGTTCTCCGCGCACCGGCTCCCGGATGGAAAATAAATATTGGTTCGGAGTAGTAAAGCCTTCCGGCAGCAGTTTGGCATGCGTCGAACGGGATTTTTCCATTGCTTCGGAGGCGCTCCAATAACCCGCCTGGACGTTCTCTTCGGCGTATCGCGCGATCCCCTGTTGGAGATATATCTCAAACTCTTTTTTAGTGAACGGCGCCAGTGTGACCATTGCTTCCTAGTAAATCCTTTCGCGATGGTAAATTGCTTCCTTCACAACGTTCTATAGATTAGGAACATATCCGCCCCGGCCGGGGCGCCCCTGGAGCAAGTCGCCCTTCGGGTTTTGAAGAGCAAAGGTATTTGCGAAGGGGGGCTGCAGCCGCGTGATCAAGCGGCATTTTATGATTATACATTCTTGGCTAACCACATTAATATCAACAACGCGGCCATGCCTGCTAAAATCGTCAACAGCGTATTCTTTGTCCGCCATCCGACGAGAATGGCAACCACGCCCGCCATCAAACGATAATTGTTCAAACTGAAATCGAACGTATTATTGGGCATGAATAACGCAGGCGCGATAATTGCGGATAACACCGCGGGCGGAACGAATCTCAAAGCCCGCTTTACCATCGCCGGAATTTCAAAGCGCCCGAACAAAAAGATGAACGACATCCGCATCCCGAAGGTCAGCGCGCCGCCCAAAAACACCACCAGCCAGATATTCATTCGCGATTCTCCAAATATGTGCCGGTGAAGATCCCAACCAACGCCGCCAGGATGAGGCCTAATTTGAACGGAAGACTATAGGCCAATAACGCAACTGTCCCAGCCGATACCGCCGCGGCCACTATCGGTTTATCTTTAAGCACTGGCATCACCATCGCAATAAACGTTATCGGTATCGCGAAATCAAGCGGCCACGAAGATGGCAGCGCTGCACCGAGGAAAATTCCCAGTGCACTGCTAACCTGCCAGGTTGTCCACAAAGCCAATCCCGCGCCGAAGAAGAACCAATGACCCGTCGGGGTGAATCCCTCTTCCTCGTAGTGAATGATGGTTGCGGCATACGCCTCATCGGTCAGGAGATATGCTAATAATGTTTTCCAACGCGCCGGCAGATGTTCAATGTACGGTGCGATGGAAGCGCTATACAGCATGTGCCGCAAGTTGACGACGGCAATCGTCAGCACAATGACGAGGCCGGGCGCGGCATCATGAATCAACTGCGCGGCGATGAATTGGGCCGATCCCGCGAAGACAATGGACGACATCATCTGGGCCGCGGCCGGTGAAATTCCGGCGCCGATCGCCAGTGCGCCATAGATTAGGCCGAAAGGGAATACTCCAATCAACAGCGGGGATTCGGCGCGAACTCCCGCCCAGAACGATTTCATTGTTTGAGTCATCATCTCATTGAAATAGACATTCTTCGAAATATAAAACAAAAAACCATTTTTTCAATACCATCTCTACACAAGCCGCCCAACGGCTCCCGCTTCGCGAGGGCAAGCGCGAGGGCAGGCTGGCGGCTCATCCCACCCCCCGCCTGTCCCCGCGAAGCATCACCACTCGGTTTTGCTATTTGAGTGGTGATGTTTGCGAAGCGGGGGAGCGATAAGCATCGGTGAGCCCGCCCTCGTGAAGCATGCTTGACCTCCCGTGTTCTTTCGGGTCAAGCATGGTTGCTTAGCGGGGGCTTCCGATGCGAAGANNCGCAATTCATCACCACCCAAAAAATGGGTGGTGATTGCTCCGGGGGGCAATGGCGCGGTTGGCCGCTTCCGCATTTCACCTACCATTTTAGCAGGAAATCTACGATGGCAATTCAGTGTTTTCTCGCTGAGTCTTGGCCAAAGCTTCCCCTCGCGGAGCAAAACTGCTCGCATTTGTTCCTTGAGCAGTTTTGGTTGCGCCTACCCTCGCGAAGCGGGGGAAGCGGGACGGTCCCCCGAAGCAATTGCCGCCCGCACTTTGGGCGGCAATGTTTTGCGAAGGGGGAGGTCACCTACAGCCGCGGGTTGAGCGGTTTTATCGTTACTTTCGAGTATTTATACTCTTATTAAAGATGAAATTAATGCATGGTATACTATTTAAAGCGCAAATTGGATTCGTAGATTATTTATACCAGTCCTTTTCTGACTGGTATTTTTGTTCCTCCGACAATTAGGCAGTTTACCGAAAGGCTGAGGCAAACATGTCGTTTAATATCGGTGACAAAGTTATTCATTCTACCCACGGCTTCGCTGAAATTATTAATGTCGAGTCGAAAGAAGTATTAGGTATTTCTTCCGAATATTATGTTGTGCAAACAAGAAATTTATTACTTTGGATTCCTTTGATAAGCCAAACTAAAGAAAGTCTCAGATTACCAACTTCTAAAAGCAATTTTAATAATCTACTTGACATTTTACGATCCCATAATTTGCCGTTTCCCGATAATCGCAATGAACGGAAAACCCAAATTCATAATATGCTGACTAATGGCGCTACCGAATCTATTTGCGGTCTTATACGCGACCTCTCATTCTGTCGGAAAAATAATAAGCTCAATGAAACAGAAACCTCAATTTATAAAGGTGCAGTTATTAAACTTATAGATGAATGGCAATATTCCATGTCAATTTCACATGCACAAGCAATTGGAGAATTAAATTTACTTTTAGATGAAAGTTATTTACTGTCATCGAAAATGAATTAACCGCCCAATTAGGGTTAAACCGGGGCTTTTTCCGGTTATAAACCCAATAGGTTTCTTTTCGTCCGTATCATCCCCCGTATTTGTGTATTGGACGGAAAAAAGTCCGTATAACTCTTTCTGCCCTGCATTATTCTCCTTTTATCAATACCCAAAATCTTATTCGGATCATATATGTCCTTTTTGAGATCGGCAACTCATTACATTTAAAAATAAACCCAACACCTAAGGTGGCTAGATTGCATCTTCCGATTCATGCAATGCTAATAGCCATCATCATTTCCGTCGTTTGTGCCTGGCAAACTGGGCGATTATCCGCTTGACAAAAACTGCAATTTCATAATAATCATATAAACGAACGTTCATTCGCATAATATGAAGAAAATCACGGCGAAGAAACCCTCCGACACGAAATCCCGTCTGATTCAGGCTGCATACGAGCTGTTCCTCAAGCACGGTTACCACGGGACGAGCATGCGTGAGATCGCCGCCCGGGCCGCACTGAGCGTCGCCGCGGCTTACAACCACTTTAAAAATAAAGACGAACTTTTCATCGCCGTCCTGCGCCAGTACCATCCTTACACCCGCATCCTCCCCGCCCTGGCTGACGTGAAAGGCGATACAGTCGAGGATTTTCTGCGCCAAGGCGCGCGGCGGATGATCCAGGTGCTGGGTCAGAAGCCGGGTTTTCTGCGCTTAATGCTGATCGAGATCGTCGAATTCGACAGCCGGCACATGCCGGATTTATTCTCCGAGGTTATCCCGAGTCTCCTGGAATTCGCCCAATCGGTGACCAAGCGTAAGGGATCGTTGCGGCCTTTCCCCCTGCCCGTCCTGGTCCGGTCCTTCACCGGGCTGTTTGTTTCCTATTACATTTCGGAAATCCTCGTCTGGAAGTATCTGCCCAAATCCATGCAGACCGATTGCCTGGATGATTTCGTCGAAATCTACCTTCACGGGGTGCTCGCTCCGGCCCCGACGGGAGCGAAGTGACCATGTCCCTCTCGCGACTCCTCGCCCTCATCCGCAAGGAATTCCTCCAGATCCGCCGCGACCCGCGCACTTTGGTCCTGGTGCTCGTGATCCCGATCATGCAGATGTTCCTGAT
Source organism: Anaerolineae bacterium (assembly GCA_003141675.1). Classification (GTDB taxonomy): domain Bacteria; phylum Chloroflexota; class Anaerolineae; order Anaerolineales; family RBG-16-64-43; genus FEN-1073. Next base: position 13,783 of record PLND01000011.1, on the reverse strand, counting down.
GGGGTACTCCGCCACCAACGACATTCGCAACGTGCCGCTGGCGGTGCTGGACAACGACCGCAGCCCGCAATCCCGCACGCTGCTTGACGCCTACCGCGCCGCGGATTATTTCCGCGTCACGGCCGAAGCCGGCTCCGAGCAGGAATTGCGCGCGATGATCGACGACGGGAAAGTCCGCGCCGGCGTGATCATCCCGCAGGGTTACGGGAAGCAGATCGCCGGCGGCGGGAGCGCGCAAATCCTGTTCATCCTCGATGGATCCGATCCGACCGTGGCTTCCACCGCGCTGTCGGCGGCGCAACTGATCGGACAATCGTATTCCACGACCATTCTCGCCCAGCGGCTCGAGCGGCGCGGCGCCGCGCAGGCTCTCCTCCCGCCGCTCGCGGTGCTCACCCAAGTCTGGTACAACCCGGATTTGATCAGTGCCTGGTTCATGATCCCGGGCGTGATCGGCGTCATCCTGCAGGCGCTCACTTCGATCCTCACCGCCACGGCCATCGTGCGCGAACGCGAACGCGGGACGATCGAGCAGCTGATCGTCACCCCGATCCGGCCGCTCGAACTCATCATCGGCAAGATACTGCCCTACGTCCTGCTCTCGTTCTTCAACGCGTTCGAGGTGATCGCGCTCGGGCACTGGTGGTTCGGCGTGCCGGTGCGCGGCGACCTGGCGCTGATCGCGCTGATGTCCGGCCTGTTCCTGATCTCGAGCCTCGGGATCGGCATCCTCGCCTCGACCATCGCCAACACCCAACAAGAAGCCATGCTGATCGTGTGGATGACGCTGCTGCCGAGCATCTTCCTCTCGGGATTTTTCTTCCCGCTCGAGGCGATGCCGCCGGTGCTGCAGGTTTTTTCCTACCTGACCCCGCTGCGCTATTACCTGGTGATCATCCGATCGCTGATGCTCAAAGGCGTGGGCGTATCCGCGTTCCCCAGCGAGATCGCCGCTTTGTGCGTATACGGAGTAGTGATCATGACCCTGGCGGCTTTCCGGTTCCGTAAACGATTGGACTAAAACCCCTCCCCCTGCCCCTCCCCATTCTGCCTGTCCCCGAGCAGAGCGAGGGGAGGGAGGGGCAAGCAGGGCAAACCATTTTCAAGAGAGGTACCAATGAACCCAAGACTTCGCCGTTTCCTTCCAATCGTCATCCTTGTAATTCTGGCCGTCGCCGCCTTGGGCTGGTACTATTTCAGCCGGGCCGCGACAAAAGTCGGCGGCGCGATCACCGCCTCCGGAACGGTCGAAGCGGTGGAAGTGATCGTCTCGCCGGAAATTTCGGGACGCGCGACGGAGGTGCTCGTCGCCCGGGGCGACGCCGTCGCCGCCGGCCAGCCGCTACTCAAACTGGACGATACGCTGCTGCAAGCCCAGCGCAAACTGGCCGAAGCCGCCATTATCAGCGCCAAGGCGGGGTTGGACACCGCCAATGCCGGTTTGGCCGCCGCCCAGCTGCAATACCAGCAGATCCTCGAGGCGGCCCGCCTGGCGGATGCCCCCGCCCGGGCCGGCGCATTCGGGTCCCCTCAGCCGTCACAATTCGATCTGCCCAGCTGGTACTTCTCCAAGCAGGAACAGATCGCCGGGATGCAAGCCGAAGTGGATGCCGCGCGCCAGGCGCTGGATACAGAACAGCAGGCGCTGCAAACGCTGTTGAATGATCCGGCCTACGCGGGGATACTTGCCGCTGAACAGCGCGTCGCGCAGGCGCGGGCCGCGTTTTTAACCGCGCAGGACGCGCTCAATCAGGCGGCCGCCTCCGGAGCCGATGCCGGCCTCCGGGATGCGGCGCAGGCGCAATACGATTCCGCCAAGCAGGAATTGAAAGACGCCCAGACGGCTTACGCCGATCTGCTCAAGACGGACCAGGGGCAATCCCTGCTCACGGCGCGCGGCCGGGTCCGCGCCGCGGAGGCGCGCTATTACGACGCGCTGGATCTTTTCGCCCGGCTTCACACCGGGGAGGATTCCGATGCGGTGAAGATCGCCGACGCCGGCGTGCATCAATCCGAAGCGGTTGTGGCGCAGGCCGAACGGGCGGTGTCGCTGGCCGAGACGCAACTGGATTCGATCGACGCGCAGATCGCCAAACTGACAGTGTACGCGCCCATCGATGGAACCGTGCTCGAACGCAACATCGAACCGGGCGAGATCGCCTTGGCCGGATCCACCGCGCTCTTGATCGGCAACTTGAACAAACTAACCATTACCGTGTACGTGCCGGAGGACCGCTACGGGGACATCCGCCTCGGGCAGAAGGCCGAGTTCACCGTCGATTCCTTCCCCGGCAAAACCTTCTCCGGTTCGGTCAGCCGCATTGCGACCCAGGCGGAATTCACGCCCCGCAATGTGCAAACCGCCGAAGGCCGGAGCACGACAGTGTTTGCGGTGGAGATCACCGTCGATCATCCGACCGCGGATCTGAAACCCGGCATGCCCGCGGACGTGACCTTCCAGAAATAGGGATTTCAACCTCCGATGGATAGGAAAACGGCAAGATGTCGATGATCGAAGCCTTCGCATTGCAGAAATATTTCGGCGCCGTCCACGCCGTGGACGGTCTCGAGCTGCGTGTGGAGGCGGGCGAGATCTACGGGCTGGTCGGTCCGGACGGCGCCGGAAAAACCACGACCATGCGCCTGCTGTGCGGCGCGGTCGAGCCCACCTCCGGAACGATCCGCATCGCGGGCTTCCCTGTTCCGGGGAAGGTCGAACAGGCCCGGTCGTTCATCGGTTATCTGCCGCAGCGCTTCTCGCTGTACGAAGAACTCTCGGTGATGGAGAATCTGCGTTTCTTCGCCGAGGTGCGCGGGCTGACGGGAAAAGACTGGCGGCCCCGGAGTATTGAGATTCTGAAATTCGTGGGGCTGGAGGAATACGCCGACCGCCGCGCCGGACAGCTTTCCGGCGGGATGAAACAGAAACTCGGGTTGGCCGCGGCGCTGGTCCACCGCCCCAAAGTGCTGCTGCTGGACGAACCGACCACCGGCGTGGACCCGGTCACGCGCCAATCCTTCTGGCAACTGATCATCCGCCTCCTGACGGCGGAGGGCATCGCGGTGCTAGTGAGCACGCCGTATATGGATGAAGCCGGCCGCTGCAGCAAGGTCGGGTTCATGCAAGCCGGCGCGCTGGTCGTGGAAGGTCCTCCCGGCCAACTTCGTGCCATGCTCGCGGACCGGATCCTCGAAGTGGTCGGGCACCCGCTTCCGCTCATGCGGCAAACATTCCGCGCCGACCCGGACGTCGAGGATGCGCAAATGTTCGGCGATCGCCTTCACCTGCGAGTCAGCCCGGGCGCGCTCGAAGCGGTGGAGGGCCGGATCCGGCGGCTGCAGGCAGGGAGCGGGTTCACGGTGGAACGCATCCGGCCGGTCGCGGCCGGACTCGAAGACGTGTTCATTTCGCTCCTGGAGAAACAGCCGTGACCACCGTCGTCCGCACCCGGGACCTAAGCAAGCGCTTCGGAGATTTCACCGCCGTGGACCGCGTCTCATTCGAAATCTCCGCCGGCGAAGTGATCGGATTGCTCGGGCCGAACGGTTCGGGCAAGACCACCACCATCCGGATGCTGCTCGGGCTGCTGCTGCCGACAAGCGGCGAGGCGGAGGTGCTCGGGTTCGATATCTCCCGCCAGTCGGAGGAAATCCGCAAACGGGTGGGATACGTCAGCCAGCGGTTCGCGCTGTATTACGATCTCACTGTCGGTGAGAATCTACAGTTCTATGCGGGCGTCTACGGCGTCACCGACCGGAAGCGGATCGGCGAGGTGCTGGATCTGGTGGGCCTGGTGGAATTCCGCGGTCAGCTGGTGAGTCGGCTCTCGACCGGATGGAGGCAGCGGCTGGCGCTGGCCAGCGCGATCGTACACCGGCCGAAACTTTTCTTCCTCGACGAGCCGACGTCGGGCGTGGATCCGACCGCGCGGCGCGCCTTCTGGGATCTGATCTACCGCCTGGTGGAGGAAGGCACCACCGCGCTGGTCACAACCCACTACATGGACGAAGCCGAGTATTGCAGCCGCGTGGGCGTGATGAGCGCGGGGCGCCTCCTGGCGCTTGATTCTCCAAGCGCGCTGAAACGGGATGCGTTGCCGGGCCGCGCCTGGGACGTTTACGCCCAACCGTTGCTCTCCGCGCTGGCTTCGCTGGAAGGCTGCTCCTGCGTGTTACGGGCCGGCTTGGCCGGCGATCACCTGCGCGCGATCACGCCGATGGAAACGGACGAAACGACTCTTCGCAGGCAATTGGCGCAGGATAACGCGCGTGTGGACCGCCTCGAGCCGGCCGAGCCGACGCTGGAAGACGTGTTTTTATCGTTGACTCAGCCTAAAAAACTACTCCCTTGAAATCCGCCGGAGCCAAAGGCAATCATGCTATTATCAAATCGCGAACGGCTTTCTCCCTACCGGCAATGCTTCCTTCGCATGTGGAGGTTGCCATGAAAGACATTAGAACGTCTCCCCGGAAACATTCCTCCCCCATCCGCATAAAAAACAAACGTCCTGCCCCGCCTCCCGGCAAGGTGGAAAGCATTCAACCGGAGGATCTGAGCCCCTATTTTGATTCCCCGATCGATCTGCTGTGCATCGGGAGCCTGGAGGGAATTTTCCAAAAACTCAATCCGGAATGGGAAACGACCCTTGGGTACCCGCTGTCCGAGATGGAAGGGAAGGATTTTATTGAATTTGTCCATCCCGACGATCGACCGGAAGTGCTGGCGGCTTTCCGGGAATTCGACCGGCAGAAGGGCGTGCGGATCCTGACCATTCGGGTTCGCTGCAAGGATGGATCCTATCGCTGGCTGGAGTGGAAATACCTCCTGCGGGGAAAACACATTTATGCCGCGGCCCGGGATATCACCGACCGGAAACGCACGGAAGACGAGCTGCGGGAATCCCGCCGGATGCTGGAGACGGTCCTGAATACCATTCCGGCGCGCGTTTTTTGGAAGGATCGCGATTCGAAATATCTGGGCTGCAACCAGGCTTTCGCCCAGGATGCCGGATTTGCTTCGCCGAAGGAAATCATCGGCAAGGACGACTATCAGATCGGCTGGGCGGACTTTATGGAAGAGTACCGGACCGACGACCGGGCGGTGATCGAAACCGGAAAGGCGAAAATGAATTTCGAAGAATCCGCGATCAACGCGGAGGGGAAACACTTCTGGGTTTCCACCAGCAAAATTCCCCTGCGCGATCCGGAAGGCCGCATCCGCGGGGTTTTGGGGACCTATGAGGATATTACGGAACGCAAGCAGGCCGAGGAGGAAATCCGTTCATTGAATGCGGACCTCGAGCAGCGGGTGGTCGTGCGCACCCGGCAGTTGGAAGAGGCCAACCAGGAATTGGAAGCCTTCAGTTTCTCCGTATCCCACGACCTGCGCGCGCCGCTGCGCGCCATCGACGGATTCACGCGCATCCTGGAAGAGGATTACGGGCCGCTATTGGATGAAGAAGGCAGGCGGTTATGCGGGGTGGTCCGTCAAAACACGCGCCATATGAACCAGCTCATCGACGACTTGCTGGCCCTCTCCCGGTTAAGCCGCACGGAGATGAAGTTCCTGACCATGGATATGCGCTCTATGGTGGAATCCGTTTTTCAGGAACTGACCACCGCCGAAACCCGCGATCGGATCGAATTCCGGGCGGCTCCCCTGCCCCGGGCAACGGGCGATCCCATTCTTCTGCGGCAGGTGTGGACGAATCTGATCTCCAACGCGATCAAATTCTCCTCGAAACGCACCCGGCCGAAGATTGAGATCGGGTGTCAGAGTTCGCCGGAGGAGGATGTGTTCTCGATCCGCGACAACGGGGCCGGATTCGACATGCAATATGCGGGAAAACTGTTTGGCGTGTTCCAACGTCTGCACAGCACCGCGGAGTTCGAAGGAACCGGCGTCGGCTTGGCGATCGTCCAGCGCGTCATCCACCGCCACGACGGAAGAGTCTGGGCGGAAGGCGCGGTCGACAAGGGCGCGACGTTTTATTTCACTCTGCCGAAAAATAAGGAAGGCGGTAACTCCTCGGCCGAATTTTAAAGATCCACGGATTACCCCGTTCGTGCTCCGCACCCATGGGGCGGACACGGAACAAAACACGGATTACACCGAAAGAACAAGGAATGATCTTCTTCTATGGCTCAGAAATCTCTACCAAATTTTCCTGAACTTGAGAATAACCAACACCAGCGCAGCGGATAACAGCGCGGTCGCCACACTAAGAATGAGCATGGAACGGAGAAAATTGGGCGGGAGGGTTTTATGACGCGCCTGGTAGATCGTCGACGCAAAACCGCTGATGACGACCAGGGCCATCAGATCCCAAACACTCTCGTTCGGATACAGCACGCTTCGGAAGACAAGATCAATCAGCAGCCCAAAGCAAATGATGTTAAACCCCACCCTGTAACTCGCATCTTCAATCGACCGAGTTCTTTCATCTTTGATGATCGGCGGATTGTTCATAGTTCGTCTCCCTCAAGGAAAAAGAGTTCTTCCACTTTTTTTTCCAGCCGCTTGGCCAGGAGGAAGGCCAGCAGCGCCGACGGGCAATACTCCCCGCTCTCGATCGAGCCGATCGTTTGGCGGGTGACGCCCACTAATTTCGCGAGTTCCTCCTGGGAGAGGTCCTTTTCGGCTCGAGCGACTTTCAAACGATTTCGGAGAATTATTTTCTTCATCCGCCACTCTTCACCAACAAGATATCACTTTATTTACTAAATGTCTAGTTTACTTGTCATTATGTGTATTTAATTTTACATTTTGTATGCTATTATTTACATTTTTCTGCGGATTTCAGCCTATTTTCCAAATGGAAACCCTCCTTTTCTTGGTCAGTCATTAAGAAGAAAAACCTACTCACGTTTTCTTTCCTTGGAGCAGGCTTCGTTCAGAAGTGCCGGCCTTCATGGCGGCGCGGCGTTTATGGATCGGGCAACGGATTCTATTTATTGCATGATCAATTCGAAAATTGTCTTGATGGTGAAGCGAAGGGACATCACGCGCCGGATTCTATAACTCGTGGGCGCGTAAAACCAACCCGCACTCGGCCGGTACCGGGTTGTCTCAATCCACCACAAGCTAATCCATCGGGAGATGGTAGTTTCTGAATCCGCCGGCAAGGTCCCGCTCGGCAATCAAGGTTATCTGGCAGCCTTTCCGGTTAATGGACTGGGTATCTGCCGAAGGTCATACGGTGTATTTTCATAGACGTGGTAGTTCAGCCAGTTTGCGAAAAAAAGGGTGGCGTGGCCTTTCCAGCGAACCACGGGCGTCCGGGAAGGGTCGTCGTCCGGGAAATAATTGACCGGAATGCGGATGGACAGCTCCTTGCCCAAGTCGCGGTCGTATTCTTCCTTCAAGGTCAGCGCATCGTATTCCGAATGTCCGGTGACGAAAGTCTTCTGCCCATCGCGCGTGGTGACAATATGGATTCCAGCCTGTTCCGATTCCGCCAGGATGGCCAGTTGCGGGACCCGTTCGATGTCTGTGCGGCGGATTTCCGTGTAGCGCGAATGCGGGGCAAGGAACACATCGTCAAATCCCCGGAGCAGCTCGTGGTAGGGCTCCAGAATTCGGTGTGGAAAAACGCCGAACATCTTCTCGGGCAGCGGATACTTCGGGATACCATAATAATGATACAACCCAGCCTGGGCTCCCCAGCAGATAAACAGCGAGGCAAACACGTTGCTTTCCGCCCAATCCATGATTTCCACAAGCTCCGGCCAGTAATCCACGTCCTCGAACGGGAGCTCCTCCACCGGTGCGCCGGTGATGATCAGACCGTCGAACTTCTGGCGCCGCACCTGGGCAAAGGATTTGTAATGGTTGATCAGGTGCTCCTCGGAGACGTTCTTCGAACGGTGCGATGCCATGTGGAGCAGGGTCACATCCACCTGCAGCGGGGAATTCCCAAGCAGCCGCAGGAATTGGGTCTCGGTGACGATCTTGGTCGGCATCAGGTTGAGGAGCGCGACTCGCAGCGGGCGGATATCCTGGTGGCGAGCGCGATTCTCGCCTATCACGAAGATATTTTCGCTCTCCAGGATGACGCGCGCGGGCAGGGTTTCCGGGATTCGAACGGGCATATCGCCTCCAATATTCCTTCACAGGCTACGAAAAATGCCAGACTTTGTCATTGCGAGCCCCGCCCCGGCCCACCCCAACCGGGACGGGCGAAGCAATCTGGTGTTTCTGATTAGAAAAACAGATTGCCCCGCCTCGGCCCTTTCTCTGCAAGTGTTACATTTGCCGGGGCGAGGCCGGGGCTTCGCTCCCTTCCCCCGAAGTACACGAGGTCAGGCGGTCGCTCCCAATGACATCTATCTTGCTTTCCGCAGCCTATTAAGTTCTATCGACGATTCGTTACTGCGGTTGATTTTTTTGGATTTCCAACAATCCGTCCGTCTAGCAGAAACAAAAAACCCTTCCGGTTGAGAAGGGGTGAATAAAAAAACATCACTGGTCCTCTCATCTTCCAGAAAATTCTGCCGGATTTGGCACCTTGGCGTCTGCCAGGTTGTCGAGGCTTCATCGGGCCGGTCCCTCCGCCTCTCTGGATAAGAGCATGCATGATATTAAATTGTGAATGGCCGGTTTTATACTACTCGCCTTTTCCGGTGTCAAGGGGAAACGGCGGCATGCAGAATATGCGATCCATCCAGTTCGCCTCCAGCATGTCCGCCTGTTCTGCGTCGAGCGATCGGAGGAGGACGGCTAAGCGGGTTTTCCGACGAACTCGTCCAGCCGCAGGCTGATTACCTGCGAGGCCGAGTCGGATCCCATCGAGACGCCGTAGATCACCTGCGCCGCCTGCACCGTGTTTCGGTTGTGCGTGACGACGACGAACTGCGTCTCGCGGCTGAGCTCAAGGAGCAGGTCGCGGAACCGCCCGACGTTGGATTCGTCGAGCATCGCGTCCACCTCGTCCAGTACGCAGAACGGCGTGGGCGAAACCTTGAGCAGCGAGAAGATCAACGCCGTCGCGGTCAGGCTGCGTTCGCCGCCGGAAAGCAGCGCCAGCCCCTGCGACCGTCGCCCGGGAAGACGCGCGGTGATCTCGATCCCCTCCTCCCCCTCCACGTCGCCGTCGGCCAGGGCGAGCTTGGCGCTCCCACCGCCGAACAGGCGCATGAAAATTTTCGGGAATTCCTCGGCTACGGCGTGGAAAGTGCGCTGGAAGGCTTCGCGCATCATGGTGTCCAGCTCGGCGATCACCTCGCGCAGTTGCGCTTCCGCTTTTTGCAGATCTGCTATTTGGGCGTGAAGGAAGTCGAAGCGCTCTTTCACTTCGTTGTATTCCTTGGTGGCCTCCGGGTTGATCGCGCCCATCCGCCGGAGTTGGGCCCGGCGCCGGTTGACCAAATCCTCCACCTCCGGCGTGAGAGATTCCACATGCGGCAGCCGCTCCACCAAATGCTCGAGCGGAAACGGGTTCGGACCGGTCACGTCGCTGGCGTATTCGAACTCCACCAGGCCGAAATCATCCTCGATCCTGCGGCGCAGTCCTTCCAGTTCCTCCTGCCGCCGGGCCAGGTCCACCTGGGCCTGCGTGTATTGGCGCTCGGCCGAATGCAGCCGCAGTCGGTTCTCCGCTTCGCCCGCCTCCAGGAGCTCCTGCTCGCTTTCAGCCTGGGCCAGCTGCTTTTCGGCCGGCTCGATCAAGCCTTGGGTTTCATGAATGGAGGCGGAAAGCCGCGCTTCGTCCTCGCGCAAAGCGTGCAGCGAGGTTTCGATCGACGCCTGTTCCTCCTCGAGGGATTGCGCCCGGTGCCGGCGTTCCTCGACCGCAGCGCGGGCGCGCGTCAGGGCTGCTTCCGCGTCGGTCCGTCGTGCTTCCAGCGTATGCACGGCTTGTTCGGCCAGCGCCAGCTGAGTCTTCCAATGCGGGATGTCCTCTCCCGTATCGGCCGCCGGATCCTGCGCTGTCTCCGCCAGGGATAGCCGCAGATTTTCGCGCGCTTGTTTCAACTTTTCGGAGAGCGCTTCCGTCTCTTTCGCCAGACGCTCTTCCTCCAAGGCGATTGCCTGACGTTCGGATTCCAATTCGGCGCGGCGCGCCACCTGCCAGCGGGTTTCTTCCTCTTTGGCCGCCTGCGCCCGGCGGGCTTCTTCCATTGCCTGCCGCCGTTCCTGTTCCGTCTGCTGCAGCCCCGCAACCACTCCGGCGCCCGCCTCCGCCTTTTCGACTGCGCGCGCGTGCCCTTCCCCGGCCTCGGCCAATCGGCGCTCCGCTTCCGCGGAAGCGTTTTGGGCCGCAGGTAGCGCCTGCCCGATCTCGCGGATCTCGCGCGCGCGCGAAAGCGACGTGGATCCTTCCCCGCGTCCGGCCAGCACCGGCCCGGCGGGATGGAATACTTCGCCCGAGAGCGTCACGGCCTTGGCGTGGGCGGGCAATTGCGCGGCAAGACGGCGCGCGGCCGATCGGGTGCGAACAACCACCGTGCTTCCCAGAAGAGAATCCAATGCCGGCCGGAGCGCGGCCGGAGCGCGCACCAGTTCACTGGCGCGGCCGATCACGTCGCTGTCGGCGGGCAGGGAAATCGGCTCGGGCGGCGTCAGGCCGGGAAGCGCGAGCAGGCCCGTCCGGCCCGCCGCCGTTCCTGAGAGCTCCTCCAGCGCCGCTTCCAAGGAATCCGATTCCTGCAGAAGGACTGAATCCTGAAATTCGCCCAAGGCGGCGGCAATCGCCGCCTCGTGTTCGGCTTTTACTTCCAACTGCGCGGCCAGCGCGCCGAGCACGCCGCCGAGCGACCCCTGCTGCGAGCGACCAATGAGGTGGCGCAATCCGCCGCCGTATCCGAGCAGTTCTTTTTCCGCCTGCGCCAGCAATTCGCTGCGGGTCTGCAGCCGGATTTCTTCCTCGCGCTTCCGGGAAAGCGCCTCCCGCGCGTGTTCGACGGCGGCTTGCCCTTCGGAAACGGCTTCGGCCGCGCGGACCTGCTCCGCCAGCGCATTTTCCAGGCGCGCCTTTTCCTGCTCCCACGCCTTGGCGCAATCGGCTGCAACAACCGCATGGGCTTCCGCGGCCGCGCGCGCCTTGCCAAAGACCTCCGCCGAGGCGGCTTCGCGTGCCGCAAGATCCGTGCGGCGCTCGACGGATTGCGAAGAGCGCGCCTCGCAGCGCACCAGTTCGGATTCCAAATCGCGCAGCGCCGACCGAAGCGTCTCGCGCCGTTCCTCGAGCGCGGCCCGTTCGGCCGCGCGCGTTGCCCGCGCCGATTCGGCGCTTTGCAGCTGCCGGGCGACTTCCCCCCGCTCCGCAAGCGACCGCTCCAGTTCGCGGCCGGTTTCCGCCGACCGTTCCTCGAGTGCGGCCTGTTCAGCCTCGGAGGCGGTCAGCGCGGCGGCGGCTTCCTCCTGCGATCGCTCAAGGGCGCGCAGCCGTTCCTCGTTCACCGCCAGTTCCCGGCTGAGGGATTCGCGGTTGCGGTGCAGTTCGGAAGCCTCTCGGTGCCACGAGTTCAATTGCGCCCGCAGCGCGCCGAGCGCATTGCGCACATCGATGAACCGCCCGTCGCTTTGCTCCTGCGTTTGGCGCAGCGCAGCGAGAGAGTGCTCGGCGGTATCCGCCGCGGTGCGGGCGGCGCCTGCGTCTTCCTGCGCGATCCTCCAGTGATAACCGTGCCATTGCAGAAGGACGTCCTTCAGCTCGCTGCGCACCGTCTCGAATTCGCCGGCGCGTTTGGCCTGGCGGCGCAGGCTTTCCACGCGCGGTTGCAGCTCGGCCAGAATGTCGAGCACGCGCTCGAGGTTGTGCTTGGTGGCTTCCAGCCTGCGCAGCGATTCCTCGCGCCGCGAACGGAACAATCCGATCCCCGCCGCTTCCTCGAACAGCCGCCGGCGTTCCTCCGGCTTGAGCGAGAGCGCCGAATCCACCAGCCCCTGGCCGATGATCGTGTACGTCCGCTCCGAAAGCCCGCAGCGGGCGAGCAGCTCGTCGATGTCCTTGAGCCGCACGCGCGAGTCGTTGAGCAGGTATTCGGTGGCGCCTTCGCGGTAGGCCGAGCGGCCGATCGACACTTCGGAAAATTCGATCGGCAGTCCGCCGTCGGAATTGTCGAAGGTGATCAGCGCCGAGGCCATCCCCGCCCGCGGCCGCTCTTCGCTGCCGGCGAAAATCATATCCTCGGTTTTCTTGGCCCTTAAAAGGCTGTAAGATTGTTCACCCAGCACCCAGCGGAGCGAATCAGCTATATTAGACTTGCCGGAGCCATTTGGCCCAACAATGGCAGTAATGCCTTCTGCAAATTCGAAATTTGTTTTTGCAGCAAAGGTTTTGTAACCGTGGAGTTCGAGAGATTTTAGTCTTAATGGCATGGCATATTACCGGATCACCCTTCGGGTTTCTCGATCATTTCTAAAGTGTTCTGTGCAGCCAGGCGCGCTGCAGCTTGTTTATTATGTCCGGCGCCATGGCCATATATCTTGCCGTTGATACGTACTTCAACTTCAAACATCCGGTCATGGTCCGGGCCGCTGGCTTGCAGCATAACATACTGAGGTATGCCAAGCTTTTGTCCTTGCGACCATTCCTGTAAGCGGCTTTTTGGGTCTTGTAGATCGGATCGCAATAGAAACTGCTCGCCAACATTCTCAATCATGGTATGGAAAAAGCGCTCTACAATAAATATATCGCTCTGTAAATACAGTGCACCGATTAAAGCCTCGAAGGTGGCGCATAACAATACATCCCGCTGTCGGCCTCCTGCTTGCTCTTCACCATGCCCAAGGCGCATGGCAGCCCCCAAGTCGAGGGCGCGCGCAAATTCTGCCAGTTGCTCGGTGCAAACCAATGCTGAACGCATTCTTGTTAATTCCCCTTCAGCCATCTCAGGGAAATGGTTATAAAGCCAAGCGCCGGCTACAAAGTCAAGCACGGCATCGCCTAAAAATTCTAGGCGCTCATTATCTTCCAGCGCTTCAGGATGTTCATTGATATAGGAGCGGTGGGTCAGGGCGCGCGTGAGCAGTAGTAAATTGGTAAAGGGAAGATCCAGCCGCTGAATCAGTGCAACCGGTGTTTCTTCTCGTTCCCCATTTGGGGTGTGGTTCATGGTAGCCTCCCGGAGCACAGGGAGCGCCAGCCGCCTCACAGGGTCAGGCGGCTGGCGGTCACTTTGTTCCAAAATCGATATTGGGCCGATTGTAACCCGATTTATCCTGACTGACCAGCGTTATAATTGGTTCATCCTTTTCCCCAAACGGCAATGCCAATAAGACCCGTATGGTAAAATCTTATTGGAATAAATCAAAGGAGTAAAATATGCCCGAAAAGCCTGGCGCAGAAACCCGCTTTCTGGATAATATTGAAATGGGGCTGGGAGCGTGGTCATGGGGAGATCGCATTTACTGGCAATATGGGCATGGCTACACCGATGACGATATAGCCGAGGCCTTCCGGACATCAATGGCAGCTGGAATTAACCTGGTCGATACCGCCGAGGTGTACGGGGCAGGGCGTTCCGAACATCTGCTCGGGAATTTCATCAAAACTACCACCCAGCCCGTTATCGTTGCAACCAAGTTTTTTCCAATCCCTTACCGTTTCACAAGAAAAAGCGTGGTACGCGCTTTGCGTGGCAGCCTGGTACGCCTCGGGCTGGAACGCGTTGACCTGTACCAGTTGCATTGGCCCAGCCCGGTAGTTCCAATCGAAACGTATGTGGAAGGCCTGGCCCTTGTTTTTCAGACCGGTCTCGCCCGAAACGTTGGGGTCTCCAATTACAATATCGAGCAAATGCAACGGGCTTCAAAATGTTTGGCGAAACATGCTATTCC
>PLND01000001.1:4903-7166 GCA_003141675.1 Anaerolineae bacterium | reverse complement strand
GATGGGATATCCAAACCTGTTAAGCCTTTGAATTGTCCATGTGGGGCCGACATTAACCAGCCGTAACCGCACACCCCGCCGGTATTGGAGGATCTGTTTTCCCCAGTGATACGCCTTCCCACCGGAATGTTGGCCCCGCTCCAATCCAAAAACCGCCACGCCCATTTGGAAGCGAAAATCTTCCTCATCGGATATTTGCGATTGATGCACCAGATCCACATCGCAAATGGGCATGGTTTTTAGAAGAGTAGATCCTAGTGCGGTAAGGGCAGTCGTTTGACTCGTTTCTTTTACAGCCAACCGGTCAAAAGAGACTTCAAACACCGGCATTTCCACCCTTTGCTCGTCTGCGTCCCGATGGAACCGGCGGGCAACAAATTGATGTCCGTTGGCATAGATCAGGTTTCCGGGCACGTACTCGCGGATGGCGACGCTCGGCGGTCGGGGAAGAGCAAAATCCATAGCGCCTTCGCGCCAGAAAGGTATCTGCGCGGATCCCAATATCGATCCGATTTCGAGCCCATAACCGGGTAGAAATCCTTCTGATGCGAGCACTCCAAATGTGTTGATATCATCGTAGCCTTCCGCTTCGCTGCGGTTACGCCGTTCAACGCCCTTTAAGCGTTTAATTAGAAAATCACAGCGTTTGAAGAGGGCATCATCTATAGGATCAAGAGTCGCATTTATTTTTCTCAGTTCGTTCAGCCGGTCGATCTGATCCATTGCCCATTTCAACCGTCTTCTTTGCCGATGGATGACTTTGTTCAATTCCGGAACCAGGTCCATGATGTGCTGGCGAAGCACGTCCGGCCGAGTAACGTCCAAATCCGCTTCCGGCCATCCCTGGCGAAAAGCCCCTTCCACATTCTGAACGAGATCGTCCAAATTCCTTTCTATAAGTGCATGCAATGGACTTAGGTCAAAGTCGGTTAACCTTAGTTTTCCTTCTTCGAAGAGATATTCCGATATACGATCGGGAATGCAATTATGAAGGATTTCCTCTATTTCCCTGCGTTCCCGGTCCGGCCGGCGGTTATCTCGTGTGTATTGATGCAGTCTGGTTATGACAGAAGCATGGACATGCTTGCTTATCAACAGATCGTTGCGCAGGTTGAACGCGGGCGGATCCACGCGCCCGGCCAGGATTTTTTGCGGCGCGGCAAAATACGCCCGGTCATGGGAAACCGGCCGGCAATACGTGATATCCACCGCCATGCGATGCCGCCGCCCGGCGCGGCCCACCCGCTGCCAATAGTTTGCCGGAAGCGGAGGAACATTGCGCATCAGTATGGCATCCAGATGACCAATATCCACTCCTAATTCGAGGGTTGGCGTACATACAAACGCATTGACCGCATCCGATGTGCCCTTGAATAGGTTTTCCAGCCGTTCGCGTTCGGCATGCGGAACCATTGCGGTATGCTCTTCAGGGCGAAGCATGACGTAATCCTGATCGAGTAATTGAAGATCATAGTTATCCGGATNNCGTTCCTTCGCAGCGCCATCCGGGGCATTTTTCCTGAGGGGGACGGCGCGTTGATCGCTTCCGGCAGCTGCGGCATCTCCAGACACCATGGTTGGAATGTATTCGAAGTAAATCCGCGTTAACCTGGTAGACGCCGCTCACATTCGGAAGGAGTTTGCCTTTCTCTCCCTTCAATTGAACGGGGACAAGGAATTTGCTATCGACAAGGAAATTAAACAAACTCGTCAGAAATGACTCTGCGTCTTCTCCAGCAACCCCCCATTTCTCGACCATCTGCCGGATCACAGTCGAGCCATGATCGCTCAGCCATTGACTGACTAAACCTGCCTTCTCATCCGGTGAACGCCGCAGCTTCGTCCCAGTAGGGGTTCCCGCCTGTGGAAGATACCCTTGTTGAATCTCCAAATCACCATCACCCCAATACTTAGTGAATATTTCGTTTTCGGGATCATGGAGGATTCGTTTCCGCCGAAGGTAATCCAATAAACCGGAGATACCTTCCTTTAAATCATCAGGGGATATTTCAAGGTCTTTTGCGTGCGATTGAATCCACGGCATTTCCGAAGTCAAGCCGTCGTATTCCACCTTCATGCGCCCCCAGGCCTCAAGGCCGATAGCCTGACGAGGCGCGATTGTGACCTCCCGCAACACCTGGAACCGGAGGAATTTGCGGCGTTCCAGCTCGTGACGGCCGCCACCGCCTTCTTTGCGAGCCACAAGCCAAACTTCGGGGATCAAGGCTCTCGAGAGCGATTCGTCATGATGGAGAACATCATC
>PLND01000001.1:0-4897 GCA_003141675.1 Anaerolineae bacterium | reverse complement strand
CCGGAACCGGCGAGCGTGATCCTTCATCCATCCTGCCTGAAACGCCGCATCCTGCCGGTTGTCGCAGAAAATCAACAGGCGCGGCCGCTCGGAATGTTGCACCATATCCTGCGCCAGAATGTGCACGTCCGCGACGTTCGTCGCTCGAACCTGGCGGGCTGGCTCACGATAAAAACCGCCATACTGGTGGCCTATCGCCCCGCAGGAGAGACAGCTTGTCAGGTATCCGGGATTATCTTCTTTCTGCCGGACGGCATAAAGGCGGACCTTCCCAGTCGCGCTTCCGCAATGCAGGCAGTTCCCTTCCGGAATCGGGTGAGCGGTGCCGCACCGCCGGCAGAAGAATAACGGCTCCAGTCTTTTATGCTCTTCAAGGTCGTCATCGTCTTCATCGCTGCCGATTAGCCGGTCCAGAAGAACAACCCGTTTTCCACCCTGAACTGCCTCAAGCGGTTCCCAGAAGTAGGATTCCCCCGAAGATTCTCCTCCTTCCGGGACTTTTCCAGTAAATGTGAAATCCTTCAGGAAAGAGAGGAAATAATGCTGTCCGCAGGAAGTACAGGTAAGCAAGGGAAAGTGCGCATTTTGCTGACCTTCAGGAACGGAAGACATTTCATCTTCAGCGGAAAGCCATAACCGGGGAGTATCGTCTTTCTCAGGAAAGCTAACCACGGCTCCACTGATGCCCCGTATGAAATTGTGTACAACAGGACGAAGAAGTGGCCTGCTCTCCCGCCGCGCTGCGGCTCCCAATGTAAGCCAAGCGAGGATCTCTTCCTCAGAAACCAGCCGGCCGATTTTTTTCTCTAATTGTGATGGGAGTTCATTCAATGCCCGGGGCTGATCGAGAATGTCGTTGATCTGAAACACCAATTCGTTCCGGGATAGCGCCTGGTGCAAGCTAGCTGGCCAATCGCCAGGCGGCAGGTCCTCGCCCGCCAGTTGCTTGTAGGCATCTCGTATGGCACCGTCTTCCCCGGCTTCACTTTCAACCGCCGAAACGCATTTAGCAAGGATCCCAGCCAGATCACCGGAAGGCGCTGGGGGAAGAGAGCGCGTTTCCGCCCAGGTTTCCTTTTCATACACCTCTCCGACTGTGACCACCTCGTCCGGCGGAATACCGAAAAACCGGGATGCGAACGATTTCGCAGCGGCGGGATTATCCCGATCCACAATGGTTGCGGATGTAGCGACACAAACCGTGTCTCGGGGATCCCGTCCGCAGAAAGCGCGCAAGCGCCGAATCAGGCAGGCGGTTTCTGAGCCGATCGCTCCCGAAAACGTATGCGCTTCGTCGAATACCAGAAAATCAAGACGAGCCTCCTGGAAAAGCTCCACATCCTTTTGGCGAGTGAGGAGGAGTTCCAGTTGCTTGACGTTTGTTAGCAATATCCGCGGCTGCCGGCCGGCGGTGCGCATAATTTCTCGCGAGCAGACTTCTTCGGGGGGATACACGGTATCGCCGCGCTTCTCGCCCCTATATTTCGCGAGCATGGATTCATAATCGGCGTGCGAGGAACCTTTTGGAAGACGTACTCCCGTAACCTCATTCTCATGTTCGGGTGTTTTCCCGATATACATCCCGAAGGGAATCCCTGTGCCCGCCAACAGGGAACGCAGCCGCATCAGCTGATCCTCTGCTAATGCGTTCATCGGGTAGACGATCACCGCGCTTATTCCGGCCGGGGATTGCGCATCTCTCAGATCAAGACACTTGCTAATGATGGGATACAGGAAACACTCTGTTTTCCCTGAGCCGGTACCGGTGGAGATCAGCGTGGTTTTTCCGCTGCGGATTGCACGGATAGCCTCTTCCTGGTGTCCGTAAAGGTGCGTGACCTCGGGAGGGATGCGGCTTTGCAGGAACGGATGCAGAACGCCTTCCTTCACAAGATGCTGGACGGCCGATCCAGAACGGAAAGGCCTTGAAAGGCTTATATACGGTCCCTTTAGGAGTGGCGACTGCCGAGTATGATCCAGCGAAAGGAGTGCGCGCATCTGCCGGTTCAACCGCTCATCCGCAAAGGGATAGCTGGTGAGCTGGTACCGCAGAAAACTGCGTACAACCTTTTCCGTGAATACAATGGGATTCAGCGACATATTATTTCCTCGGAATTACTTCTTGCGATTCTTCCCTGCCAGATGCTTTCGCACGTTCTCTATCTTCCAAAGAATAGCCGGGTGATCGGCGAGCCGCCGCGCTTCTTCCGGATTACCCGGAAAAAGGAATTCCAGAAGCAGTTCGCCTTTCTGTATGCCAT
Organism: Anaerolineae bacterium; assembly: GCA_003141675.1. Lineage (GTDB taxonomy): Bacteria > Chloroflexota > Anaerolineae > Anaerolineales > RBG-16-64-43 > FEN-1073. The sequence continues at coordinate 2,636 of PLND01000001.1, read as the reverse complement.
CCAGAAAGTTTTGCTCGTTTGGTTTCAAATCCACAAACTGGCCGACCACTTCCCAGGCCCGCTCCACCAATACCGACGGCGCTGGCGCGGATCCAACAATCAACAGGGGGGCCAATTGCTCGTCAACATGCCGTTCATCGGCGAGGTGCTCCAGGCGTGAACGGCTATAGGAGGATATCGGCTGGTCTAAAATCACGGACAATGCAAGAAGGTGGGAACGGAAAAGAGGATCTCCAAGAATGGCCTTAACCGGCGCGGGAAGATTTGCAACATCCCACAGATCGCGGAGCGCGCCGCGGTCGAGCAGGGCAAGTAATTTGCCGATGAGAATTTCCATCGCGCTTACCACGCGCAACCGCGGCCGGTCGAGCCCGCCGGGCTGCCACAAATCGCATTCCTCCGTCCCAGAAAGCGGCATCCGGAACAAATAATTGAGATCGATTTCGATCCGGTCTTCCTGCGAAAAGGCGGAGCGATAGAGAAGGTGATACTTCCGGCCGGCGAACGCATCCGCGGAGGGTTGGATGCGATAGCCTTTGCGTTCCGCCAGCCGGATGACTGTCACTTCGATCTGCGGCTTTTCTTCCAGCATCTTTTCCCGGCTGAGTTGGTGGATATAGTTGAAATCGAGATCCACCGACAACCGCTTCGGCGCAGCGAAGCAAAGGTTGAGCGCGGTACCCCCCTTGAGAGCGAGCGCTTCTCCAAGGAGCGGATGACGCGCCATATCGCCTGCCATATCTCCCAGCCGGACGACTTTTTCCAGCGAGGCGGACGGGTACCCAGTTTCAGCGGAACAGCGTTCCAGAAAGTCCCTGCTAGGGTTCATTGACGCCGTCTCGTTGTGCAAGGTTGGCCGGAAGAATGATATTCCACCGGGACGCCAGTGAACCGCCGCGCTGCCCGCGTGATAGGTAATGCGGGGCACGCGGACGGCGTTTTTCCATCTCCTCGAGAATGGACTCCGAAACATGAAAACTATTCTGGAAGCGTTCCAGGAACCACCCCACGGCCGCCCAGAGAGTGGCGGTTTCGTATCTCCGCAGGATCTGATCAAGGAGATCAAGATCCAGAACCGGAAAGCCGCCGGCCGATTGAACCAGTTCTTCCAGCCCTCCCGCCAGCGCCGGCCGGCGAAATCCTTNNCACCCGGCGGGTGCCGATCCGCCGGTAGGCCTGACTTTGAAATTGGCTGGGGTGATCCAGGAATTGGATGGTTGCGCCGTTCAGCGAGAGAGCGCGCCGACGATGGCCGGTATATACGGAATACTTCTTCCACGCCGCGTGCGCAGCACCCAATAATTGCAGAGCGCTGTGATGGGAAAAAACACAATCTTCCCGTAAAACCGCAATAGCCAGAAATGGATCGGGTTGGAATCGATTCGCCGTGACGCCCTCCGGAACGACGGCATAAACCTCGCGCGTGACCAGCTTTAGCCGGCCTTTTTCCAGGTAATGTTTCAACCGTTCAATGGTTCCCCGGCGGCCTCCGGGTGGGGCGAGTTCTTTTGCCGCCTGGTCGAGGGAGAATACAGCGTGGTTGGCGAAAAAGGCACTTGTATCCACTTGATACTCCGTGTCGCTATAGGGGATATTATCCCCTTTTCCGACACGAAACGTCAAGTCAGATATATTGCAGACTGGAATAAGACCTAATCTATCAGTGTTAATCGGTCTTTTCAACGTCCTTCGGCTTAGGAAACCATGGCTCGCTTTGTAATATGCTGCGAAGTGGGGTTTTAACAAAATCAGGAGCGCGCCAAACATATTCCGCGGCCTTGGCTTTTCCCTCGGGAGTAAGCCGAAACTGAATATGATTCAGAGCGGACTTGAGGAAGGCATCATAATTTTCTTCATCTATAAAACTGCTTTCCAGTTTTGTCCAAACAATAGCATCCAAACTTTTAGCTATGGCCCAATCGTGGATTGCCTTTTCATATGCGGGCGCTTCCGGTGATACTCCTTCCGAAACAACCATTTTCCCAATAAACTCATTTTTCGTGCCCTCGCGACACCGAAGATCGCAAAAGGCATCGTCGACATTTTTTCGTTTACTAAAGCACCAATTAACTGTTGCGTTTGTTCCTAGTTTAGGATCTATTACTAGAGTAAGAGCTCCTAGACGCGTTTTCCTGGATATATGGGAAAATTCTAAGGGTAGAGTTGGCCCTTCTTCTTGCCAACCTTCACATAAATCATCAAATTCTGGCCGCTTATCCCAAAGAAGAGAACCAAAACCCAATATTGCAATCCTTATATCTTTTTCCATCCCCAATTTCCTCCATAACCATTTACACATTATAGAAGACGCCTCTGCCCGCCCGGTCCTGCTTTTGGAGGTGCTGCATCCTCGGCTGTAGCGGGACGCCGTGGCTTCTCCCCACGTTTCTCCGCCTCGATATCAGCGAGCAATTGATTGTAGCCAGCCTCGCCAAGCAGATTGCGCGCGTGCAGGTGACACTCACGCCAGGATTCCTCGGCGGATTGTGCGAGCTGCCAGTCGTAGAAGCGCGGGCCGAGGCGGCTAGCGACGGGTTGGTGCTGCTTGGCGCGCTCATCGCGTCCGAGGCCGTAATCGGCGAGGCGTAGCGCTTCTGGGAGCATCCAGCCTTCGCCGTCGTTCTGCGCGAGAAACG
>PLND01000084.1 GCA_003141675.1 Anaerolineae bacterium | reverse complement strand
CCCTGAGTGCAGGGGAAAAAGACAATACAAAATCGAAACGAGCGAGGCGAAAAAGATTTACGAAGACGAACTCGCCAAGGAACGCCTATTACTCGAACGATACCAGGCTTGTGGAACTCTCAGTCCAATTGATGGAGGCAAAGAATATGTTTCATAAAATAATTCTGGTGGGTAACCTGGGTAGAGATCCAGAACAAAGGTTTACCCCCGCCGGCCATCCAGTGACGTCGTTCTCGGTGGCCAGCAACCGCAAANNCGGCTCCGATGGCCAGACCGTGGAAGAAGTTCTCTGGGTCCAAGTTCATGCCTGGGGAAAAATGGGAGAGGTATGCAAGCAATATCTGACCAAGGGACGCCAGGTGCTGGTCGAAGGGCGCCTGGTGGCCGATCGGGAGACCGGCGGGCCGCGCACGTTCAAACGGCAGAACGGCGAGATCGGCGCATCCTTCGAGATCAACGCCGAGACCGTGCGCTTCCTCGGGCAGAAGCCGGGGGGCGCGGAGGGTGAGGCCGGCGCCGGACCGGTTCAGCCGACGGAAGACGAAATACCGTTCTGATCATTTGCTATATCAAACGCTATATCAAGTGATCACTGGAGGATCGCCATGACACCCACATGGGACACCCTTTTGAAAACGCTCGCCGATAATAAAATCGTCTATTACTTCCCGGACGGCCGGGGGATCGTAATGCCGGAAGGGCTGAAGCCGTATGTGGCCGGGCAGGGCGGGCCGAGAATCGCGCCGAGCTCGATGAATATCGCGAGCGGGAGATCCGATCCCGCGCGACGGATCTTCTCGAGACGGACAGCATCCTGGGCAAGGCCGGCGAGAAGACCTGGGGGCAGGAACAGTTGCAAATGCAACTGATCACGAAACCGGAGGGAGCGTAATCATGGCCACATCCTGGCAAAAGCTCGGAGCCGCACTCGTCGTATCGAAGGACATCCCCGTTGATCTGCAGCCGGTGGTCTGCGCGCAGTCGATCGCGGAGACAGGCCGCGGCGTGCGCGAGGTGGCGATCAAGGCGCGAAACTTCTGGTCGCTGAAATATCGCGACGGCCTGGGCGTGGGGTGGATCCGCTGCTCGGACGGATACGATTATTGCTATATGCCTTCCGAGGCAGTGGCGGTGGCCGTCTACTGGAAATTCATCCATCGCCTTCCCTACTACGTCGACGTCGACAAGCATCTGACCTCGCCGGCGGACTTCATCGGCTACGTCGGTCCGTCTTTCTGCCCGCCCGGTTATCCCGGCTCGCCCAGCTACGAAAAATGGACGACAGATCACGGGGTTCAGAATTACACCGAATACGTTCTCTCCTTCCTTCCGGAGGGCACCGAGTTCCTGCAGGGGTTCGGGTGGAAACCGTCGACGACGCCCGCGCCGGATCCTGCGCCGGTTCCGGAGCCGATACCGCCGGTGGTAATCGTTCCGCCGCCGGCGTCCATCTACCGCGTGGTGGGCGATCGCCTGCAGGGGGCGATCTGGCGGCCGGTCCGCAACTTCGACCGGATCCGCCTCAATCCGCAGAAGATCATCATTCATTTCGCCGCGGCGCTCGGGACCGGCGTGATGGATGGATTTGACAATCCGCTCTCCTTCCGATCGGCGCATTTCTACTCGATGCGCGCTGGCCCCCTCTACCAATGTGTGCCGTTGAATTATTGGGCCTGGGCGGCGGATGGATGGAATCCGGTTTCCTGGAACTTCGAAACCGAAAACCTCGGATGCTTCGAAGACGGGGAAAAGAAGATCAANNCCCTGGTACGACCCGAAGACGGACCGCTTCTATCGCCGGTTCTGGCCGAACATCGTCCAGTCGGCGCCGCGCAGCGAATTCGTCTTCCTCAAGCACCGCAAGGAAAACCGGTTCCTCTGGTGGCACACCTATCCACAGGCGCAGATCGCAACGCTGAAGCAATGTCTGCCGGCGCTCATCGCCGCGGCGCCGCGGAAGTTGGTGCTGGCCGGCCACGACGAGGTCGAGGCGCAGAAGGTGGATCCGGGCCCGGCCGCGGATGAAATGATGGTGCAGCTGCGGCAGTTGTTCCGATCATGACCAAAACGTTTTATTGCCCCGATCCGAAAGACCTTCCTCCGACCGAACGCCCTTGGATTACCGTTCCAAATGGCAACCCCGGGGAGATACCTATTTCGGTTTCGGATGGTTGTTTTCGAGTGGCGGTGTTGGTAGACACAAAGGAGTTTCGGAAGAAATTGCAAGAGCTCGGAGAAGAATTGAAGCGGCCTGAAGAAATTAACGAAGGTAGTCAGCGCTTCTGGGAATGTGAGTATTGCGGAACAGTCAACTCACTCGAGACTTTGACCTGCCAAGCGCCTGCCTGCGGGCATGGTGCGACGCGGAAGGCAATGGAGAAATTAATTACAGTCGAACCGAAAAGGCGATTACCCAATCCGAAAAGAGTGGTTTCCGGATCAGGAAGCATCGGTGAAATTCGCAAAGTCGACCTTGGGGTAAATAGTGCGCCAGGCTTTGATACTAGGGCGTTTGAAGTGTGGAAAAGAAGTCTATGACCCCCCGCGGCGGCGCGGCCCCGCAGGCGGAAGGCCAGACCTTCGAGGAGCTCCTCGATTGGATCCACAAAGGCTACCTGGCGCGCGGCCGCGCGGCGATCTACCATAACAAGGTCGCCGGCAAGTTCATCGGGCAGGGCCAGTTCATCCCGGATCCCGCC
>PLND01000018.1:688-14181 GCA_003141675.1 Anaerolineae bacterium | reverse complement strand
GTTCTCGAACCCGGGATGCCCTCCGGTTCCGTGCGGTGGGTCAACCCGGATGGAATCCATCTCACCTTGAAATTCTTCGGCGAGATTTCCCTCGGCCGGATCGACAGCATCCGCTCCGCAATGGATCAATCGGTGGCGGGGAGAACGCCGTTTTCATTGACCTTCGAAGGGGTGGGGTGCTTTCCGAATACCGTCCGGCCGAGGGTTGTGTGGGCGGGCGTTCGGAGCGAGCCGCTGCTTTTGGATATCCAGCAACGGCTGGAGGACAATCTGAGTGCCGCCGGTTTTGAACGGGAACGGCGCGCCTTCTCGCCCCACCTGACCCTGGGAAGGGTGAAGGACGGCGTGAGTGAAATCCAATTGCGGAAAATAGGCTCAGGAGTCGAGGGAATGCGGACGGAAACAACCGCGGCGATGCCGGTGGATGGGCTTTGCCTGTTCCGCAGCGTCCTGCGGCCGGAAGGCCCTGAGTATTTCGTTCTCTATCGCAAGGGAATTAACGGACGATGACTCGCGTCCCCAGCCCGCTCTCCCCCTTGATCTTCGCTGCAGCCGCGGGGGGCGTTGTCCAACGGTAAATCCAGAGCGCGTCTTCGGGCGCCAGATTGATGCAGCCGTGGCTGCGCCGGCGGCCGAAATCGTTGTGCCAGTATGTCCCGTGCAACGCCACTCCTCGTTCGATCTCGAAATAGCTCACCCAGGGCACGCCGGGCAGTTCGTACGCGAGTGGATCGGTGGTGATCCGGCCGTCGCCCATGTGGACCCCGGCCACCTTGATCTGGACGTTGAAGGTGCCGGTCGGTGTGGCGGTGTCCTTTCCCGCCATCCCGGAGGAAAATTTCGCCGTGCGCACGACGGCCGCGTCTTCATAGGCCGTCAAGGTCTGGTCGGCTATGTGGACGTCGATCCATTTTTTCCATTGGTCGATTTCGGTCGAGATAGGGGAAAAGTTTTCCGGCCCCAGCAGGCGCAGATGCTCGCCGGGGGCGAATACGTCCAGGTTCAACTGCTGATCGTGAAGGATGTACCAGACTTTGCCGCGATCTCCGATTTTCGTCCCGGTCACCCAATGGACCGATTTGTAATACAGCCGGTAGAGGATTTCCTCTTTGGGGGAAATGCTCCGATAGGATTGGGTGATCGGCACGCAGACTTCGGCCGGCGTGGTTTGGGGAACGGCGTGGAACGGTGCCTGGGGATGAAATTCCACAGGTTGGATATCCCCGCTGTGGACGAACCCCGCATCCACCTGCAGCCACCGCGGGTTTCCGCTGGGCGCCTTGGCGTCCACGAACCGGATGATCTGTACGAGTGAATCCTTGGGGATCTGGAGCAGGCTCGGGGCGGCGGGATCCGGTTCCAGGCGGACGTCCACCGACTTGATGGCCACCCGGCCCAGAGGCAACCCCGGGAGTTTGGAGAGGAGTCCCGGCGCAATCACCAGGGAAGGCACCCCGGCGGCGGCCAGCCGCAGGAAATCACGACGGGTAAGCCGATTCACGAATGTTTCCTTTCCGGCAAGGGTATAATCCGTTTCAAGCATAGCATAGATTTTCACGGAGGTGCGTTCTGGACGCTCTGATGCTGGCCCGAAGCCTTGTGCGGGCACTGGAAGAACGAAAAGCGGAGGAAATTGTTTTATTGGACGTTCAAGGGCGATGCCCTTTTGCGGATTTCTTCGTCCTTTGCTCCGGTACATCCGAACGCATGCTGCGTGCCTTGGAGGAAACCGTGGTCGAGGCGGCGCACAAAGAGCATAAGATTCCCGCCCGGCTGGAGGGGCGCCCGGAAAGCGGATGGGTACTCGTGGATTTGGGCACGGTGATCGCCCATATTTTCACGCCGCAGCGCAGGGAATACTATGATTTGGAAGAATTGTGGCAGGACGGAAAAGTCATCGTTCGAATCCAGTAGCCCCCGGTCTGTGACCGGGGGAAAGCCGCCGGTCGCGACCGGCCGCTCAGTTCCGTGTTGATTGTGTTTTTGAACTAATCGCATATACTTGAAAAGAAATGAACGCCATCAGCAGCTGAATTCCGCGCTCTGATCCACATATTTCTATTTTAGGAGGAGTTAATGAACGAACATCTGGCATTCTCAAGCCGAAGGAAATGGTGGAGATCTGGACTAGTGTTGGCTGTCGTTATGGTCCTCATACTTTCGTGCTCCCTGGGAGCCCCGGCCCCCACCAACACGCCGCCTCCGACAAGTACGTATACCTCTGTTCCATCAAATACTGCATTGGCCGCACAAACTTCTCAGCCCGAACCTACCAAGAAAGCTACGGCAAATAAGGCAGCCACCCAGCGGGCGCAGCAAGCAGGTACCGCTGCGGCGGCGACGAATTTCGCCGGGGAGGTTTTGACGACCGTTTCAAATGGTCTGGATCAGGTCGGCGAGCCGATGGGACCCGGGACGGTGGTTTATTGGAACCCGGATGCGATTCCGGTGGAATCATCGAAAGCGAATATGATAACCCACCAGGAATTGGATTCCAGTATCCAGGGAGCGGATTTCGCATTTCATTCCAGCATTACTTGGGAAGTGAAACAAAAAGTCGGAATTGTCTATTGCCTTATGATGTTCCGGATTCCCGGGGATATCAACATGGATCCTTGGTATATGATGCGCATGGGTAGAATTTCCGGCGCCGGACACATTTTATTCGATGTGATGCAGAATTGGAGGTTTATCGGGGAAAGTGATGTATCTATCAGCAACTACATCCGGGTTGGCAACGGCGATACGAACGACGTACTGCTTGTCGCCCGCGCCAATCAGTTTACGGTATATGTTAATGGAAAACAGGTATCGGTGTGGTGGAATACGAAAATTGAACAGGGTGGATTCGGGTTTGGGACCCTGCAGGATACCGGTACGTCGGTTTGCACCTTTGCCGATAACTGGATCTATGATTTTGACTAAACCGGTTGTCATGACGAAGCCCCGGCAGTGAACTGCCGGGGCTTTTTTATTACCACGGATTTCCCGGATAGAAATACGGATTACACGTATACATAATTCCTCTATCCGTGTAATCCGTATTTTCTTCAGTGAAATCCGTGTTCCTATTTTTAAATTTTGCTTGGAGTTTGTTTGCCCATTGTACGGTTGATCAATCCATAAAAGGAAGTTGAAATAGCTGCTCGGGCCGGAGCGGCGCGGAGAGATTGTAGTAAACGCGGAAGTCCCCGATCTGTTCGATTTGGAACAGGATTCCATGCGCGGCAAACGCCGCTTCCAGCAGGGAATCCAACGCAGGGTTCTTGGTCGTGATTACCGCAACGCGGTTGGATCCCTCCACGAGGATGTCGTAGGGCGGGTAGCGATCGTCGCGCGGCGTATAGCGCAGGTCCTGGTGGTACGGAAGCCGCGCGGTGAAGATCAGCTCCTCGCCGGATTGAAACGCCAGCGGAAACGAGACCCAATAATTGGTGTATCCGCGCGTTTCCCCGTGCGCGCGTAAAAAGGCGATCACTTGGGGAAGATCTCTCTGATCCAGTTGCGCCACCGGATCGAATTGCGTGGTGATCCCGGGCGGCATTCGCAGCGCGGATTCCACAGTCCCCGCGCCTTGAAATAGCATGAGCACCGGAAGGAGCAAATACGCGGCCCGGCCGAAGCGCGCAGCCGCGCGGGCGATGAGCTCGGCGCAGAACGCCGCCAGGACCAGAGCCAACGGCAGAAAATACCGGCCGCTGGGATCGTTTCCGAACGGGGTGAACAAATACACCAATATGAGAATAGCGATCGACCCGGCCATCATCCATCGGGCAGGCTGGGCGGCGTCCCGTAGGCGGAGGTTCCGGGCCGCATAGACAATCGCGGTCAGATCGATCGCCAGTGCAAACGGCAAAACCACAGGCGCAAGCCAGCGAATTTCCCAACTGGGCCGCAGCCCGAAAAGGGCGGTAACCCCGAACACCCCCAGATCGAGCAGCCGGAGGAGCAAGACCGTTCCGGGACCGCCCTGGATGGCGCCGGCGATCGCGCTGCCGCCAAGTTCGCGAAAAGCTGAGGCTCCCAATTGAATCCATCCCGCGATCCAGGGCGATATCCCTGCGATTAATCCAAGGAAGAGAATTCCCATATGAGTCCAGAAATATTTCATGGGTTGGGATTTTTGCTCGGAAGGTTTGTTCCAGATGGCGGCAAGGAGGGCGGGGAAGGATAGAACCAGCGAGAGCGGAAACGACCAGAATCCAATTCCCACCGTAAACCCCAGGATAAGCCAGCGCGCGGGATGCGTTTTCCCGCGCCGGATTTGCAGCGCGAGCAGCATGCTCAAACTGCCCAGCAACAGCGCTTCCCCGTATCCGCCGATGGAAACGGTCGTATACAGCGTGACCATTACCGGAGGGATGGCCAGCAGGAGGACGGCGATCCGCGCCACCGTCAGGGAATCGAACGCCTCTGCGCAGAAAAAATACCAGACGGTGATCGTGCCCGCAAAAAGCAACGCCTCCAGCGCGCGGACGACCCATACCTGCGGGCCAAATAGCGCGAAGAGAGCCGCGGTGAGGAACGCATCCAGGCTGCCCATGTAGGCTTGTCCGTAGAAGAACAGCGGACGTTCCCCTTGAAGGATATGCCGGGCCATGAGCGCCACGACCGCTTCGTCGGCATTAAAAGGAAACGCCTGCGCCCCCAGAAGCGCAAGCTTCCCGCCCAAAGCCAGGAGCAGGGCCAGGCCCAGCCCCCAGTGCCGCCGGGCGGTTTCCCGTATAATCGCGAGTATGTCACCCCGCACGAAAATCCTCCTCATGGCGCTTGTCGCCGCGCTGGCGTTCGGACTTCGCCTTATCCCCGGGCCGCGCACCATCGACGACGCCTTCATCACCTTCCGCTACGCGCGCAACCTGCTCGAAGGGAGCGGACCGGTGTTCAACCCCGGCGAGCGTGTGCTCGGAACGACCACTCCATTGTACATGGGTCTTCTGACAATTGTCTCCCTCCCGCTGGGCGGCGCGCATGCGCCGTTTCCCGTCATCGCGCTGGTCATCAACGCCCTGGCGGATGCGCTCACCTGCCTGCTGCTGATCGCCGTCGGCCGCAGCCTGCGTTTTCCGGCCGCCGGCTGGGCGGCCGCACTCCTTTGGGCGGTTTCCCCCATGAGCGTAACCTTCGCCGTCGGGGGAATGGAAACCAGCGTGTATATTCTGCTCCTGGTTTCGGTATTTTACTTCCGGGTGCGGGGGAAACTCTACGCCATGAGTTTCCTTTCGGGGCTGGCTTTTCTGTGCCGGCCGGATGCGCTGCTCCTGATCGTTCCGCTCTGGATCGAACTTTTCATCCGCCTGCTGCAGCGCAACGGGCTGCGCCCGGCACTGGGAAAAATCCTTCTCGTCTCCCTGCCGCTGCTGGCAATTCTCGTTGCGTGGTTCGCGTTTGCATATTCTTATTACGGTACGTTTCTGCCGCATTCGATGCTTGCCAAATCCGTCGCCTACCGGTTGGATCCCAGAGACGGGTTAATCCGAATGATCCAAAATTACGCCACTCCTTTTTTTGAGGATCTCACTTTTGGAACCGGGATCATTCTTTTGACAGTACCGGTGTACCTGTTTCTTTCCGTGATCGGAATCCTCGCCGCGGAGAGGCTCCGGCCGGGAGATGGCGCCGCGGCCGGTTTGGTGTTCCCTTGGATTTATTTTCTGGTTTTCTCCATCGCCAACCCGCTGATCTTCCGCTGGTATCTCGCGCCCCCGCTGCCGTTTCTTTTTCTCTCCTTGTTTATCGGACTGGCTGCGCTCCTGGGGTTGGCAAAAACCTCCGATGCAGGGACGGCGCGGAAGCCCGCCATCCTGCTGGGCGCAATCGTTTTGGGTTGCCTGCTTCTCTATATGAGGGGATGGACGCTTTCTCCCGATCATGGTCCTACGAGCCCGGCTCCGGAGATGGCCTATATCCGCCTGGAACTGTTGTATCGCCGGGTGGCCGGGGATTTACAGAAAAAGTTGCTGCCCGGTCAGACCGTGGCCGCGGGCGATGTCGGTGTACTCGGATATTTCCTCGACACTCCGATCCTGGATACGGTCGGGTTGAACTCCGCTCAGTCCGTCCGCTATTATCCGTTGCCTGAAGATATGTACGTAATCGTCTATGCCATGCCGCCAAACCTCATCCTCGACGAGCAGCCGGCCTATGTGGTCCTCCTGGAAGTGTACGGCCGGAACGGGTTGCTGAGGGATTCGCGGTTTCTGGCGCAATACCGGATCTGCGCGGAGTATCCCACCGATATCTATGGCAGCCAATCCATGCTTGTCTATTGCCGGAAGGATCTGCCGTGAATAAATCTCCGGGCGCCGTGCACCATCCCTTTCCCATAAAACTGGTCGTCTACAGCTTGGCGGGATTTCTCTACCTGGGTTTTCTGTTGATGACGCTGAGCTCGGTGCCATTCCACCCGGATGAGTCCACCTACATCTATATGAGCCGGGATCTGGACCGGATCATCGCCGGCGGCCCATGCGTAGTCTGTTGGAAGGCTGGAAACGAATCCGATCCGCTGCAGGTGGAACGGGAGCGGGATAGCCCGCTCGCTCGATACGCAATCGGGTTGGCGCGGATCGTCGCGGGAATCTCCGCTACGCCATCGAACTGGAATTGGAGCGCGGGCTGGGAGCAGAACCTGGGGCAGGGGGCGGTGCCATCCGTCGGATTGCTGCTCGCGGCGCGCATCCCCCAAGCGCTGCTTCTTTTTCTCGCCGTGGTGCTGATGGCTCGGATCGGATGGCAACTGGGCGGGGAGGTGGGAGCCGTTTCCGCCGCCGTCCTGTTGGCGCTCAATTCCCAGGTGTTGCTGCATGCGCGCCGAGCGATGAGCGAAGCCGGGTTGCTGTTCGGAATGGTTCTGGTGATCGCGATCCTCCTGGAACGAAAAGAGAGCGCAGGGAAATTATTCCGCGTCTTCTTTTTTCCGTTGCTTGCGGGAGCCGCGCTGGCCCTTGCCGCCCTAGGTAAATATTCCGGCTTGCTCATGGCGCCGCCCGCTTTGGCGGGAATGTTCCTGGGTTATCGGGAGGATTCCTTGCGGCGGGCCCTCCTGCGGGGGCTTGCGCGTTCGGGGGTGATGCTTGTCGTTTTTCTGCTGGTGTTCCTCGCGCTCAATCCGGTCTACTGGTGCGATCCCGGATCAACCCTCTCGGCTGTGATCGCCGAGCGCCAGAGTCTCCTTGGCGAACAAGTGGCCGCGTTACGCTTGGCCGCACCGGGTCTGGTGATGGATTCTTTCCCGGTACGGCTGCTGGCCGTGCCGTACCAATTGTTCTTCGCTCCCATTGCGTTTTGGGATATTCCGAATTACGCACAGATAACCGCCGCCTCGGAACATGCTTATCTGTCCAACTTGCTAAACACGCTCACCTCCGGCGGGATACTTTCGCTGCTTTGGTGCACCCTCTCTCTCTCCGGATTGACGCTGGCCGTTGTACGCGGCGCGCGGCGCGGAGGGGACGGCCGGATGCGGATTTTAGTCGTCTGGTTCCTCTCCGTGTTCGGGGGAATTGTGATCGGAGTTCCGATCCTGTGGCAGCGGTATTATCTTCCGCTCATCCCTATCTGCACCGCGCTATCGGCGGTGGCAGTTGCGGCGATCGTGAATGATTTATCCCGCCGTATCCGGCAATCACGATCCGGCACATCGGACAAATAATCGGAAGGTCTTTTGGGTACACGGATTACACCGAAAAGAGCCGGATTACACGGATAAGAAATCCTAAAAAGGTTTTTCGGTGAAATCCGGTTCTGTTCCGTGAATTCCGTGTTAAAAAAATCGCTCCTTCAAGTAGGAGCGATTTTTTTATTCGCTGATGTAATCCCGCAGTTTCCGGCGGTGGCTGGGATGCCGCAGCCGGCTGAGAGCTTGGGCTTCGATCTGGCGTACCCGCTCGCGGGTGACGCCCATCTTCCGGCCCACCTCCTCCAGCGTGTAGGATTGCCCGTCCAGCAGGCCGTAGCGCAATTGTAGTATGCGCACTTCGCGGGGCGGCAGCGTGCTGAGGACTTCCTCCAGTTGCTCGCGCAGGAGGTTGCGGGTGGCCGCCTCGGCCGGCGCGGGAGATTCCTCGTCCTCGATGAAATCCCCCAGCACCGAGTCTTCTTCCTCGTCGGTCGGGGTTTCGAGCGAGAGAGGACGGCGGGCCACCTGGATCATATTCTCCACTTTTTTCGATGTAACGCCGAGCGCTTCTCCCAGCTCGTCCGCGGTGGGATCGCGTCCGAGTTCCTGCGTCAACTGGTGCGAGACCCGCAGCAGTTTGTTTATCTGGTCGCCCATGTGGACCGGCACCCGGATCGTTCGGCCCTGGTCGGCGATCGCCCGCGTGACCGCCTGGCGGATCCACCAGGTGGCATAGGTGCTGAATTTGTGGCCGCGGCGGTAATCGAATTTCTTCGCGGCGCGGATCAAGCCGATGTTGCCTTCTTGGATCAGATCCAAAAAAGGGACACCCCGGCCCATGTATTTCTTGGCCACGCTGATGACCAGGCGGGAGTTGGCGGTGATGAGGTGCTCGCGGGCCGACCAACCGTCTTCGATTCCCCCCTGCAAATGGGTCCGGCGGTGTAGATCGGTCACGCCGCGGGCGAGCGATTCGCGCGCCAGCTTGCCGTGTTCGATCCGCTTGGCTAGGCTCACTTCCTCCTGCGCGGTCAGGAGCGGGACCCGCCCGACTTCTTTCAGGTAGAGACCGATGGTGTCGTCCGCGTCGATTGCGGACAGATATGTATCATCTTCGAGGAGTTCCCCCGTCAGCGGAATCTCCTCCTCCACTTCGGCCAAATCTTCGTCGCCCGGTTCCGGTTCGGCGGATTCGCTGGTATCGAAGATTTCCACGCCGGCGCTCAGCAGAGCGGCATAGGCCTCTTCCAGCTGGTCAATATCGCGTTCCGCTTCGGGGAAATACCGCAGGATGTCGTCGATGGTGACGAACCCTTTTTCGCGCCCCTGTTCGGTGAGTGCGGCGATGGAAGGATGTTCTTCGTCGATGGGGAGAAGATCTTCGATGGGTACGACTTGCACGGGAGGAGCCGCTTGCCCCTTTCCGTTTTTCTTACCCCCGGAGGGAAGGGTGGACGGTTTCCCACCCTTCGCGACGGGGCGCGCCAAAAACGTCCGGTTTAGCGATGGCTTGCCCCCGCTGGATTTTATCGAGCGGAGGGGAACCGGCGGTTTTTGATTTTGTTTCCTGGAATTTTTTGCCGCAGAGCGCATTGGTTGCGCTCGTTTTACCTTGGTCGCCATACTTCACCAGCATACAACGGAAAATAGGGGGGTGCAATAGCCGAATGCTTTTTTACGGAAAACCCCGATGTTTTTGGAAAAATGCCAGTCCGTCTCCGGTGTTCTGCGGGAGACGGACTGGCGGGGTTTTCGGGTAGAGAGTTCCGGACTTCAGGAAGTTGTAGTCAACGTTACGCTTGGAACGGCAGTTCCAGGTGTTCCCGAGACGGTCGGAGTGATCGTGGCGGTGGCGGGCGTCCCGGAAACGGTCGGAGTGACCGGACTAGAGGTAGGCGTCTCCGTAACGGTGATCGTTCCCGTGTTGGTGATCGTGGGCGTCAGGGTCGGCGTGGGCGTGATCGTCGGCGGTAGGGGCTGGTTGGACAGGAAGCCGATCACGGTGTCGAGCAGATTGGCCCTTACGGTAACGATTCGCTTCGTGCCGGGTACGCGCACGTAATACCCGGTGGCCGTCGGATTCTTGGCGCCGATTTCCAGGGCGAAGGATTTTCCATCGGCGGTTTTGACGGTCAACAAGTAGCTGGGCTTGTCCAAGCCGAATTCCGCCGGATCGAGACTCTCGCCATAGTCGTGGAACACGGGAATGACCGCGAGGTTGGCCAATTGGGCGGTGATGGTATCCTGGTTGGCTTCCACCGGTGTCAAATCCATGATTACCCAGGTCCCCATTTGGTTCTTCTGGATTTCCACTTTCGCGCCCGTGATCTCATCTTCGATGCGGATCAGGTTAATGCTGGCGCTGTCGACCGAGAAGAGTGGCGCTGCAGTCGGCGTGATCGAACCCGGCCGCACGGTGGGCGAGGGCATCGAGGCGTTGGCATCCAACAACCAAGCCAATCCGACCAGAACCACGAAGGCTATTACCAGACCAAGAAGGATTCGTCTATCCATAGTATTCTCTTTGTACCGAGATGGGATTCTCCGGATGGAACGTGCTTAGCGGTGCTTGCGCCGGTTGTACCAAACAAGCCAGCCCAGGACGATGAAACTTCCCGGGAGCAGGAGGACGGAAGCCAGCAGGATCGCGTTCATGACCCACGGTTGTGTAGGAACGGATATAAAGCGGAAGGATAAGTCCTTCGGGGTCAGGTTGATGAGCTGATCCTGATGGGCGGCCCAATCAACGGAGTTGAGCATGAGATCGCTGTTGGCGCCTTGCCCCGCGTAGATATTCTCCGAAAAATCCTCGTCGCCGAAGACGACAATCCGGGTGGAGGTGGAGAGGCCGGTGTTTTCGACCGTAACCGCGATGTTCAGGGGAGAGGCGTAATCGGCGTCTTTATCGTATTTGGCGGTCGTGCTTTGCGCAATCACGTTGACGTTGCCCACTTCCGACAGATTGTTTTCGCCCCAGACCTGATTGTTGGGGGCGTCCAGGGTCACCAGCGCGGTTTGTGTCAGGCCCTTCCCGCTCGGCTGGGCAATCAACAAACTGATGGCGGTTGGAAAGACCGACCCCATCGACGACGGGATCAGTGTCGTGATTGGGCTCGTTCCATAGGCGGTGGGAGAGGGAGACATGACATTCCGGTCGGCCAGGTCGATGACGATGTCGTTCTGGAATGTGATGCCGTATTCCGTCTGCAGGAATTGCGCCAGAATATCCTTCGTGGGATCCATCTGGGTAATGAAATAAGGATTCTCCGTCAGGACCAGTCCGCCGCCCTTTGTCAAATAATCCTGGATTGCGGTCAGTTCGAAATCCTGAAGCGGCTTCTTGGGGCCGGCGATGATGATTGCATCGGTGCCGTCCGGTACGGTTTTTTGCTGCGTCAGATCGAGCGAATCCACGGTGTAGCCTTTATTGGTCAGGGAGGAAACGATCTTGCTAATGTCCGTATCCGCGCTTCCGGTGGTTGTCGCTTCGCCGTGTCCGGTCAGGAACAGCACTTTGTGTTCGCCCGGATTGATCAGCCGGAGGATGGCGGATGTAATTTGCTGCTCGGACGTGCCGTCGGTAACCAGTTGGGTTCGGGTTTGAACCGCCATCACGAGTACTGCGTCCCGCGTGACTCCGTCTTTATGTGCGGCAACAGGATTCGCGTTTGGATCGGTCTTTTCATAGGAGATCTTGCCGCGTGATTCCGCGACGTATTTGTCCAGGACTGTTTGGACGGAAGCCCAGGTGGTGTTGTCGGCGGAGAAATACGCTCGGATTTTAATGGGATCGGTGAGCGTATGCAATGTTCGGAGGGTCTCCGGAGACAGGGTGTTGGATTTATTCTCGGTCAAGTCGACCCACAGGGTGGTCCGGTTGGCCTCCTGATAGACAATGTAGTTGACGGCAACGACGATCCCGACCAGGGCCACGCTTACGATCACCATGCTGGTGCCATAGCGGGCCTGGCGGCTGCCCATCCAATGCTGGATCCGTTCGGGGTCCAGTAACGCAAACCCCAGGATTCCCACGATGCCGATCAGCAGTGGAATGTACGTGTAGGCGTCGACGCTTCCCCGGACCAGGTAGGCAATCAGCGCGATGAATGTGCTGAGGATGCCGATAATCAGAAGGTAGGGAGCAAGCGACGCCCATTCGAAATTGCGGGCGGAGTCCTTGAAATTCTGGAAAGACATGGCGCGTTTTCCTCCGGTTTTACCGCCAACGCCTGGATTCGATTATCCGCGTGGCGAAGAAAAGCATGAGTACGATGATGCTGACGTAAAAAACGATATCCGTTAAATCCAGCCGGCCATTGTACGCCGTGTTGTAAAAGTGCGATGTAAAATCGAGATACTGCAGGATCGTCCCCAACAGCGACGTGCCCCCCGTGCCGCCCGAATAACTCAGGGCGCTGGCGCCTAGGCCGGAAACCCACAACCCAAGGCTGACCATCAGGGAGGCGAAGAAGGCCGCCGTGACGTTCTTGAACGGCGCGGAAACGCAGACGCCGACCGCCACAAGCGCCCATACCAGCAGCAACAGCACCAGGTAGGAACTGACCAGCGGCCCCTGATCGATGCCGTTGGGTTTGGTGATCGCATGCAGGAAGATCGGATAAATCCAGGTCAGCCCGACGAGTACCGAAGTGAACAGGCTCGCGCCCAGCCATTTGCCGATGATGAGTTCCGAATCACGCACTGGGGCCGTGAGCATCAATTCTATCGTTCCCAGGCTGTTTTCCTCCGCCACCAGCCGCATGGTGATGGCCGGCGTCGCGAAGAGCAGTATCGTGAGCAACGGTCCGAGCATCACCGCCCCGGGCAAGTCCGTAGCCCCGCCCGAAGAGCTCGAGGACGAGGCGCTGCTGATAATTTGGGCAATATTCGAATAAAAGATGACCCCCAAGAACAGGAACACCATCGCGGAGATGATGTAGAAAATAGGCGTGCTGAAATAGAGTTTGAATTCCTTCCAGGCGATCGTCCAAATGTTGCGCATGGATGGCTACTCCTTCTTCTTCTTTTGGAGTTGATGCTTGCCCTTGGCTTTGTTGTCGGAGCGGGTCAATTCCAGGAAGATCTGTTCCAGGTCCACTCCCCGGCTGTGCACTTCGACGACATCCTGCCCGGCGCGGGTTAGAGCGCGCACGATGGCCGGACGGATCTCCTGTCCCGGAGTGATTTCCACTTCGAATACCCCGTCGCTTATGGGTTCGACCGTCAGCACGCCTTTCACGCCGGAAATGACGTCCACCGCTCCGTCGGAATCTCCCGCCAGTTCGATGGTGATGCGTTCAGCGCCCGCCAGCCTGGCCTGAAGATTCTCCGGCCGGTCTTCGGCGACAATGTGTCCCTTGTTGATGATTAACACGCGGTTGCATAGTTGCTGCGCTTCGGAAAGGATGTGGGTGGACAGAAGCACGGTGTGGTCCTGGCCCAGCTCGCGGATGAAATTGCGCACCTCTACCACCTGCACCGGGTCCAAGCCGATGGTCGGCTCGTCCAGGATGAGGACTTCCGGCTTGTGGAGCACGGCTTGCGCCAATCCCACGCGCTGCTTCATTCCTTTCGAGAGGTTGCCGATATAGGATTCCACGCGGTCCCCCAAATTAACCCGTTGGATGGCCTCGTCGACGCACTGGTCCGCGTTCGGAAGGCGGCGCAAAGCCGCCATGAAATCGAGATACTCCAGCACTGTCATATCCATGTACAGGGGAACGGTCTCCGGCAGGTAGCCTACACGCCGCCGGACTTCCAATGATTCTTCCACGACGTCGAATCCTGCCACGATTGCGCGCCCTTCACTCGGGGGCTGGTAGGCGGTGAGGATGCGCATGGTGGTGGTCTTTCCGGCGCCGTTGGGTCCCAG
>PLND01000018.1:0-656 GCA_003141675.1 Anaerolineae bacterium | reverse complement strand
CTTCTCATCAAACCTTTAGCTGGGAAGAAGCGGGCGAATTAGGTTATCCGTCGGAAAACGCTCCGCGCTTGACAATGTTTTACCCCCAAATTAAAATGCGTACGCTCCATACGGCCGGTCCGCAAGCATCCTACCGCCCTTGAGAGTGTTCGATAGTATAGGTCAACATGCCGCGCATTGGCGCGGCTTGTCGTGTGTATGGAAATTCATTCTCCATTGGAGGATCGCATGGATATTTTATGGATGGGAAGTAGGCACGGATTAAGTAATTTTGAGCAGCTCGCCATCGTGGGCGTTCTGCTCACCGCACTGGTCGCCTTGTTGTACGCCTGGCTGCTGCGGGGCAAGGTGCTCAAAGAGGATATGGGTACCAAGAAGATGCAAGAGGTGTGGAATGCGATTCGCGTCGGGGCGAATTCCTACCTGGGCCAGCAACTCCGGACTATCCTGCCGGTGGTCATTTGCCTGACAGTGGTAGTGTTCCTGAGCGTGTATGTCGTTCCCCCGACCAAGGAGGCGTTGGATGAATTTAAAGGGCTCGATTCTTCCGCCATCACCCTAATCGTGGCGATCGGCCGCACCATCGCTTTCATCATGGGAGCTTCCTTCTCCCTGACCGTCGGCCAATTGGGCATGCGCATGGCCATTCAGGCCAA
>PLND01000044.1 GCA_003141675.1 Anaerolineae bacterium | reverse complement strand
GTGGAGCATGTGAACGCCGGGCTTGACCGCAAATTAACCCTGATCTCCGCACCCGCCGGTTTTGGCAAGACCACGCTGGTTGCCGAGTGGCTCACTCCGCCATCCGGCATCCGAAGACGCGGCGCCTGGCTTTCACTCGATTCAGGTGATAACGACCCGCTTCGGTTCTGGCAATATGTCATTGCCGCGCTCCAGACGGTTGACGACTCGCTCGGTCGAACCGCTCAAGCGGCGCTGCAATCACCTGAGCCTCCGCCGCTTGAGCCCGTGGTGGCGTCGCTGATCAACGACTTGGCGGGCGTCTCCCAGCCGATCGTTCTCGTTCTGGACGATTATCACCTTATTGTCTCCCAAGCCGTTCACACCAGCCTCAACTATCTGCTCGATAATTTCCCATCCCGCTTGCACTTAATCATCACCACGCGGGCTGATCCGCCGCTCCTCCTCCCGCGCCGCCGGAGCCGGGTAGAAATGAACGAGATTCGTTACTCCGACCTGCGGTTCACGACCGAGGAAACCGTGGAATTGATCAACACTGCCGGGGCGCTTGACCTTTCGATCGACGACATCGCCGCGCTGGAGAGCCGGACCGACGGATGGATCGTCGGTCTGCAAATGGCCGCGCTCTCCCTCAAGACTGAACCCGATAAACATAGCTTTATCGCCGCATTTGCCGGGGACAACCGCTATATCGGCGATTATCTGGCCGAGGAAGTGCTCCATCGCCAGCCGATGCCCATCCAAACCTTTCTGCTGCAAACCTCGATCTTGGAACGCCTCTGTGGTTCATTGTGCGACGCGGTCTGCTTGGGTGATGCGGGACCCGAGAATGGGCAAGAGATCCTCAGCAACCTGGAGCGGGCCAACATTTTTATTTTTCCGCTCGATAACGAGCGCCATTGGTACCGTTATCATCATCTCTTCGCCGATCTATTGCAAAAGCGGCTGCGACAATCCATGGAAGCGCCGGAGATCGCGCGTCTGCACCTGCGAGCGAGCGCCTGGTACGAAAAAGAGGGCTTCATCGCCGAGGCCGTGTCCCATGCACTGGCCTCCTCCGATTTTAACTATGCCGCCGCCCTCGGCGAGCGGCAAGCACCGGGATTGATCTATCGCGGCGAGACCGCCCTCACGCTTGCCTGGCTGAGGGCATTGCCGGAAGATATCATCCGCTCCAGCCCGCTCCTTTGTCTCCATCGAGCCTGGTCCGAATTGTACGCACCTTCGCGTCCGACCAAGGTTTCCGCGGATACCGCTGAGCAATGGGCGCGGAATGCCGAGCGGGTATGGAAATCCCGGATCCGCGACCCGAATCAGCCATGGAGCGCCGATCCCAAAGCCCAATCCCGTTTCGCCGGCAACGTTGCTGCCGTCCGGGCACGCGCCTGGTGGCGCCGCGGCGATCCTCCGGAAGAAATCATCCGGACCGCCCGCCAGGCGTTGGAATACATCCCGGACGACGACCCGGGATTGCGCAGCATCCTGCTGTACATTCTGGGAACCAGCATCGGCGAACAGCAGACCGCCATCCAATGCCTCGTCGAAGCAAGGGAGGCCGGAATAGCAGGCGGGAATCTCCATTTTGCGATGCTGGCGGCCTTCGTGCAGGCGGCCTATTTGTGTTACGCAGGAGAGTTCCGGCGCGGGGCGTCGATCTGCCGGGAAATCCTGCACACCATCGTTGAACCTTCCGAACGGGAAGGCCATCCGCTGCCGCTCGCCGCCGGAGGATACGCGGTCCTGGGATCGATCCTGTTGGAGTGGGGCGAATTTGAGGAAGCAGAGAAGATGCTGGCCAAGGCAGCGGGTTTAATCCCGCTGGTGGGAAACATCGGCCCCATCGCCCGTCAATGGTGGAGCGAATCGCAGGTGCGGTTGAAACGATACCGCGGCGATTGGGCGGGAGCCTCCGATGTGATCGAACGGATGGAGCTTCTGGAACCGTATGAAGAAAAGCTTGCCGGGGCGCTTCGCGCGCGCCTTTGGCTGGCGCAGGCCGAACATGATCCCAGGGCGCTGAAGGCCGCCGTTCCATGGGCGGCTGGGCTGGATGTGCGCCTGGGCATCGGAAAACAATATCCCGTCGAATTCCTGACACTCGCCCGCCTGCTCATTGCCCAACGGCGCATGCCGCCCTCCGGCCGAAAACCGGTTGACCTCTCTCCGCTTCTTTCACCATTGGAAAAATGCCTGCTCTTCGCCCAGGATACACGACAAGGATGGCTGGAAATCGAACTCCTGATGCTGCAGGCGCTGGCTTTTCAAGCGCTGGGGATGATCGATCAGGCGCTTCCGCCGCTGGAGCGCGCGCTTACATTGGCCGAACCGGAAGGATTTACCCTCTTGTTTCTGGAAGAGGGGACCGCGATGGCCCGGTTGCTCTACGAAGCCGCCGACCGCGGGATCGCGCCGGACTATGTCGGCAGGCTCCTGGCGGCTTTTCCAGACGCGGCGTTGATGCCGGGCAGGCAAATCCAACTCCGGACATCCGGCGCGGATTTGATTGAACCGCTGACACAGCGCGAGATCGAGGTGCTCCGGCTGATCGCCGAAGGGCTCGCAAACCGCGAAATCGCTCAGCGATTGGTGATCTCACCGGACACGGTCAAGGTGCATACCCGGAATATTTATGGCAAACTGGGCGTCAAGAAACGAACCCAGGCCGTCGCGAAAGCCAGGGGATTGGGAATCCTTCCCTCCTGATAAACCACTTCCGTCGCCGTTCCTGCGGGAACGAGCCGCCGATTGCGTTCTGTTTATCCCCATCACCAAATACCCCTTTACTACCACTTTTGACGGATGTGCATAGGCAATCCTTTCGCTAAGATGTTTTCATACTGAAAAAATGACACCCGGGCTGGATGATATGGAAAAACCGGCAGCCTATCAATTAATCATCCAGGAGCGCCTTGACCCGAGCTGGCTGGATGAGTTCAACGCCAGGGCCGTTCACGTGGAGAATAGCGATATACATCCGGCCGTCACCATTGTGACCGGCATCGCAACCGATCAAGCCGCATTGAACGACATCCTTTCCCGCGTTCGAGATCTGGGCCTGCCTTTGCTGTTGGTCCGATGCCCGGGAGAAGGGGGCTTCCCAACGAATTCGGCTTCGAGCCCCTGATCGACGGCGGAAATACTCATCGATGTCATCGCGAGCCACCGCGCTTCAAAACGCGTCCGAGGATGGTAGGGGTGAGCCAGATCGCGGCCCAAACCGCCACTCTTGATAACCGCCGCGAGTCGCTAATCTTTCAGGATTGGGTCCGGGCCGCACTCGTTTGTGGCTCGCAAAAATACCCCTCCAATACTACTTTTGGCGAAGGCGGCTGAGCATGTCCCATGCTAAGCTAGCTCCGATGATCCATCAGCCGGACTCATCCTAGACGATATGGAAAAACCAGCCGCATATCAGATCCAAATCCGGGAGCAACTCGACGGAAGCTGGTCGGATTGGTTCAATGCAATGACCGTTAGTATCGAGAAAAGCGGGGATCACCCGGCGGTCACAACCCTAACCGGAATCATCACCGATCAGGCTGCGTTGCATGGGATCCTTTCCCGCATCAGAGATTTGGGTTTGCCGTTGTTGCTGGTCCGGCGCATGGGAGATGCGGGTCGGATGCCGGAAGAGGACTTTGACACGCCCTAAAACAATCCTGGAGGAAAAAACCAATGAAAAACTTAAAATGCCTTTGCCTGTTGCTGCTCTCGCCAATCCTTCTCGCTGGATGCTCACCGGCAAACACTCCGCCGCCGGCCACGCCCATTCCGTCGACTTCTACCCCGGCTGAGCCAACTGCCACGTCGGCACCGGAAGGTCCCGCGCTGTATTATGAGGGAAGCGCACAATTTGAATTGATCAGCCCGCAAGGCGTGCGGGTGATGATTAATGTCTTGGACCCCTCCAAACTTACCAGCCCGCCTACCGCGAATGACGTGTTGCTCAGCTCGCATAAGCGCGACGATCGCTACGTTCCGGGCTTTGCCGAGGCATTTCCCGGACAGACCATGGTGCTTAAAACGGGTGAACTCAATATACAAGACGTCAGCATCAAAGCCATTCTCTCTGCGGGTGTCGGGGCTTTCTCCGCTCCCAAAGATCAGGTTCCCGACGGCAACACCATCTACATTATTGATATCGGCGGGCTGCGTGTGGCGGACTTTGGCGACATTGCTCAGCCGCAATTTACGCCCGAACAACTGGCAGCGCTGCAGAACGTCGACATCGCGATCACCGTGCTGGTTGGCCACTATGGCGATATGACCATGGAGAACAAGAACGGCTTCAACCTGATGGACCAGATCAAGCCCAAACTCATCATCCCCAATTACGATATCTCCTTGGAGGGCATCCAGTACGCGGCCGGCAAATGGAGCGGTTATGCCCTCAATGGTCCCCTGCATATTACCCGCGCAAAATTGCCTACGGGTACCAAGCTGCTTGTCATGGGGATGATGGCTGACACCTATAAGAGTTTGTGCAACCTGCAGGATTGGTGAATTCCCGCTTTAAGTTGCCTGCCCGGAGAAAAGCGGGATGACGACCGCAATCGCCGCGCAGGTCACTTGGGAGTTGGAAAACGTGCGCTCGTCGACCTAACGATCTAGCAAAACTGACGATTTTCCGAAAACAACACGCAGTTTTTCGGGTATGTAGAATAGCTTTCCTTGTTTATGAAAAGAGTCGGCGTTTGGCAACCAACCATTTTTAAAATGTTGGCCGTGTAGCTGGTCATCATTTCCTTATAATGATTTTTTCCAATGATAGCGAATGCGGGGCGGGACACAGACCGCAAAACCCTACGAACCGCCGGATGCGGACCCGCATTTCCGGTGGTGTGAGAGGGAGCGGCTAATCACCGCTCCCTGTTCGATTGTCGGAACATTAGGAAATGATCCATGTCCCCGTTTCGCCGTTCAGAGCGCGCAGCATGTTTTCCGTATTCGTGATCAAAGCGCGCTTCCCTCCATGTTCCAGGTAGTTCAGCACCGCCTTGATTTTCGGCTCCATGCTGCCCTTGCCAAACTGTCCCTCGGCCATGTACTTTTTGACCTCCGCCATGGTCAGGCTATCCAGCCATTGAACGTTGGATTTGTTGAAGTTCACAGCCACTTTCTCGACCTCTGTGGAGATCAAGAATAGATCCGCTTGAATGCTATACGCCAGCAGGGCTGAAGCCAGATCCTTGTCGATAACCGCGTCCACTCCGACCAGTTCCCCCCTCTCATTTTCAATGACCGGAATCCCTCCTCCTCCGACGCCGATGACCGTGAAACCGGCCTGGGCCAGCGTCACAATGGCATCCTGTTGCACAATTCGAATTGGGGCCGGGGAAGGCACCACCCGCCGCCAGCCCCGCCCGGCATCTTCAACGACAGTCCAGCCGTCCTTGTTCCGATGAACTGCGGCGGTCGTTTCGTCCATAAAGGAACCGATCGGCTTGGATGGATGGGAGAAGGCCGGATCTTCTTTGTCCACCACCGTCTGAGTGACAATGGTCAAAGCCTGTTTTTTTATCCCGAGGCGGCCAAACTCGTTGATCAGCGCCATCTGAAACATATAGCCGATGGAACCTTGTGTGTCCGAACCGCAGAAGTCCAACGAGATGTTAAACAATTCGTGATCGGTTAATTCCGAGCGTCTGAGGATAAATCCGACCTGGGGACCGTTTCCGTGCGTAATGATCACATCCCAGCCGGCCTGGATGATCGAGGCGACATGCTGCATCGCGTCGCAGGCGGCCGCGTATTGATCGGGAAGCGATTCTTTCCCCTTTTCACGGATAAGAGCATTCCCTCCGACGGCGATGACTGCCAGTTTGCGTTTCGATTCGACATTCATGGTTTCACCAACTTACAATAAATCATCCAACAAATCCATCATTTCCCGATCTCCCCCGGCTGGAGGAGCCCATTCAACCTGGACAACTTCCACTCCCTGCTGTTCCAGGCTTGCGCCGAATGATTTCAAGCCCAGGTTGATCGCAATGACCGGACCGGATAATAGTTTGCTGACCAACGTTTCCATCGTAGCCTCTATTCCTGTCCCAGAAGTTCGCAAAGAGCGGCGGACGCAAGTGCATTGCTGCGGAAAACCAATGCACCGGCTTCTTGGAGCATTTTCATTTGGAGATTCAAATCCTGCGGATCGGCTTCTGTCCCACAGACCGAGGTCACCACGGTTAGCGTGCCGCCGCGCTGCCGGGAGTTCCGTTTGGCTTCCCGGATCGCTTCGACCATTTCCCCGACCGGATCCATGGAAGCGTTATATCCAAGGATAAAATCCAGGTACAGTACTGCCACTTGGGGATCGCGGCTCTCCGCCAGGATCCGGCGCTTGCGCATCGCTCCATCGATCATCGGATGCGGTCTGCCGATCGTGTAAAAATCGTCTCCCATATCCACGATCGTATTCTCAATGCTGCGGTCCGGATCGGCCAGAAGATATTTTCGGTCGAAGGGATTGTTGGAGTGAATGGTTATACCGGCCTTGCGCAGGATCTGCTGCGACTGGTAACAGAATGTTCCTCCCGCCAGGATACCGCGCAGGTATTTTTGTTCAGGCAACCAGCGCTTCTTCTCCATCCGGATTGCGGCCAAATCTTCCTCCGTCAGGCCGACCGTTGGCATGGCCGGCTGTCCATTTACGGATGCAACGGCAATCCGGACAGCCTCATCGATGGTTTCCGCCGGCTGAAAATTGGGCTTACCGTTTAGTAATACCGGATTGACTCCCAGGAAACAACCCACCACCGGTTTCTTACAGGTTTTAATTCGCTCGAAAAGAACAGCCAGGGTGCTGGCCGCCGGCGGTTTGGATACGATCGCAATGATGCGAGTCTGTTGGTCCGCATCCAAAGCGTCCAGAGCCGCCAGGGTCGTCAGCCCGTTGATTTTCTCGGAAAGATCATGGCTGCCAGTCCCGATGGCATGGGAAATTCCGGATCCAGCCAAATGGACTTGGCTGGTAAATTCCTGCAACCCGGTCCCGGCTGCCCCGATGACTCCGACCGGACCCCGCCGCACCGAATTGGCGAATCCAATCCCCGCCCCGCCGATCAGGCTGGTACCGCAGTCCGGCCCCATCACCAACAATCCTTGCGCCGCGGCGAACTGCTTCAGCGCCAATTCATCCTCGATGGACACATTAGCGCTGAATAGAAAGACGTTCAAGCCGGCTTCGAGCGCTTTTTTTGCTTCCCGGGCCGCGTACTCGCCGGGCACGGAAATGACTGCCAGGTTGGCGTTGGGTTTTTGAGACAAACCTTCTTCGAGCGTTTTAACGCTCAGCGATGGAGCATTCTCCTGAATCGCCTCTAGCCACTCATTCAGGCGTCCCAGAACATTTTCCACGATGGCAGGGGATTCGGCGATGACGGCCACAATCAAATCGTTGGGCTGTGCTTTTTCGATCTGGTCATCCTGGATATGGATATCCAGTAAGAGTTGTTTATTTGCCGGGCTGCCCATCAAAACAGCCGTCTGCAGGACGCCCTTGACTTCCGACATCCGCCGGCTGACGTTCATCAGGAAAACCGAATCATAATATTGGTTCTTACGGATCACGAAACCGGATATCATTGATATTCCTCCCTTCTTTCTGGAATCATTTGCCGATATCGTATTTTCTGCTGAATGCGATCAGGGCTTTCTTGAAGCATTCCAGCGGAGCGCGCACCAGACCGGCGCCAATCTTCGGATAGCCCGGATCTTTATGTGCGATGGCGGTATCGATGATCGGTACGATCCCGGTCTGTACCACTTTGCGGATGTCGATCCCGATCGCGGTCCCGGCAAAGCCGAGGGCGGGTAAACGGTAGGTCGGGTGAGTGGAAACCGTAATTTTTCTCATTTCCCTGGAATACGCCAGGGCTTCTTCGGGAGTACCGCCGACCAGGCTGAGGATCCCGGGCGCGCCGCCAATGGTAAAAGCACCCCAGCCCACGGTTTCGGTAATGGCCGAATCGCCCATATCCAGACCGGCCACATCCGCGGTGTAACCAGGCAGGTAAAGGCCATCCACCTTGGGTGCAGGAGCAGTGAACCACTCGTTCCCCAATGCGCTTACGTTCAGGCCAAATTCGGTCCCATTCCGGCACATGGCCGTGACCACGGTGCTGTATTCAATATCCCGGGCAGGATCGGCGATGGCCTTGCCGGACGCCATGGACAATCCGAGAAAGATCAAGTCGTGGTGGGTTACATAGCCGAGGGTGCTGAGCAGGTCCTCTTTGGCCAGTTCGGTTTTCGCCATGGCCATGGCCATTTCATTGGCGAACAGGCTGGAAGCGGCGATGGCGCGGTTATGCAGCTCGTCTCCCATCTGCAGGGCTCTGGTAATGATCGGTTTTAATTCCAGACCGCCGATGGTGTGAAGGGCTTTTTGCAGGGTGGGTCCCCATACATCACGCCACAGGCGCAGCCCTTTCAAGGCTTCATCACTATAATCTCCAAACTGCTGGTTGCCTTCCACCTGGCGGCAGAAGGCGCGGTTGCCGAATGCACGATTTTCTATCACCCACACTGGCGCAGAGGGCGAAATGGTGCCGGCCATGGGGCCGACGGCCTGATGGGCATGGTTGGGTTCGAGGTGGATCTCCCCTTTTTCCAGAAGGATGGTAGCCTCGTCCGGAGTCTTCGCCCAGCCTTCGTAAATAGTCTGTCCGATCAGCGCCCCTTTCTGGGCGCCGCACATGCGTTTCCATTCGATCGGGGGGCCCGAATGGGTTATCCACTTGCCTTTGAGACCCGGGAGCACCTCTCCGGCCGGGGCGACATCGACCAGCACCGGATCACCGGCGCATAATCGCCGGAAGGCTTCTTCGTTCGCTTGTTCGATCTTCTGTTTAATATCCATGACCAATCCTTTCAGCATGACACGGTTTCGACCAATACCCGCTGCGGCAGCCTTCCGTGGGTTGCCCGATTCGCCTCGGGGCGGGTCCACAACAGCCCAGACAGAAGGCCGGTAAGAATGTCCCAACCGGTGGAATGTCCAATGAAGGCAAGTGCGAGAGCGTGTTCAAAAGGCGACTCTTGGCTCTCCGGTATAAGGAGATTTTGGATAAAGGCATGCAACGGCGCCGGGCCCAAACCTCCGGCCAGGTCGCCCAGTAACGTGCCGCTAATCAAGTTTGTGCAGGACCGGATCTGCATCAGGAACCTGGAGATCTCCGTTTTATTCAATTGGAATTGGGAGGGGAAGCGCTGGTTTAAAATATGCAGGCCAAAGAACAACCCGCCTAGGAAGTCGTCCCCGGATGGGGTCAGTCCACTGCCCAAGCCGACCAGTTCATTAACTCGGGCATAGATGCCTCGGACGTCCTGTGCGGCGGCCGCTCGGGCGATCGAATGCACTGCCGGCCAGGCGAATTGCAGGACGGGGTCGTTAAATTGTGGCTGGGATGAAATCCCTTCATCCTCGATAGAAGCAAGGATGGGGGTGATAAAGCTGCCGAAACCAGGAGGCTGCAACTGGGCGAGATGAGAATATATTTCCCGGCTCTTCCGGTAGATTTCGGGAAGACCAAGCAGATGTTCATTGGAAAAATCGGCGGGGCGCCAATCTTCTGCGTTCTTGGGATTCACCACAACGCCGTTTGGAAAGACTAACTCCTGATCCTCGATCCGAAACGGATCGTTCGGAACCAATCCGGGTAGGGCGCCGGCAAGCTGGATCGAGCGAGTATGCAGAGGCGTTTTTTTATTTGCCAGCCAGACGAGTTTGTCGTCAGAATTGACCAGATAAATGCAGTTGGTGACAACCGCGAGGACCTTCCCTTGCTCGGGAGCGGAGGAGAGCCACTCGTAGGCAGTGGAGCCGATTAGGCGAGGGTAAAAGCGGGGGAAGGATTTCGGTGAATTGTTCACATAAAAACCTTATCCTCCGGCAGGCAGAAAACCTGCCTGCCGGAGGTTCTGGTAAAACGTGGAATCAATATGCTATTTGGCCTGTCCGACCACCCCCGGAACAAACCAATCCAGGGAACCCATATCGTTCTCGGATAAGGTTGCGCCGGCGGCAACCTTGACTTTCCCATTCTGGTCCGTGAGTGGCCCTTGGAAGACAACGATCTTGCCGGAATCAAGGTCGGCCAGGGTTTGCTTGACCTTATCCTGCACTGCCTGGGGAACCGCTGGTCCGAAAGGCGCGAGCGCCATGCAACCATCGCTCATCTTGCAGCGAAGGAAGATGGGTTTCCAGGTCTTGTCGATGACCGACTGGGTCAGGAAAGTTACGGTTCCACCCAACGTGAAGCCGGTTCCGGTGATCCATCCCTTCGGGGCAAACTGTTGAGCTGCCAGGTCCTGGAAGCCGATGCTATAAACACCCCGCGACTCGGCTGTTGAAAGAACTGCGGATGGCGAATCGACGTGCATGGTGATGACATCCACACCCTGATTGATCAGGGAGTTGGTTGCGTCGGCCTCCTTGGCATGATCACCCCAGGCGAAGGTATAGGTGACGAAGGTTTGAGCCTTGGGGTTGACGGATTTGGCGCCCAGTTCAAAGGAGTTGATAAAGGTCGATGTCCAACCCATGGGGAAGGCCCCAACGAAGCCGAGTTTATTGGATTTCGTCATACTCCCCGCCGCAACCCCCATCGCGAACCAGGAGTCTGGAACATCGGCATAGTAATTCGCATAATTGGCGCCCATCAACCAGCCACCGGCAATCTCGAAGGTGACATCCGGATTGGTCCCGGCCAATTCGACCGCCGGGTTCTGGTGATTGGAAGCCGTGGCAAAGATCAATTTGGCCCCCTGCTGGATCATGTTTACCATGGTTGTTTTGGCGCCGGCCTCGTCGGGCACATTTTCGGCTTCGATCAATTTGACGCAGGGAATATTTTTGGCCATCGCAACCATGCTTTCATGCATAGCCTGGTTGTACCCGGCGTCGTTCATCGGCCCACCGTACAGGGCGCCGACGATCAAGCAGGTGGGGATTTTTGTCGGTGCCACGGTAGGGGCTACCGTGGGGGCTACTGTGGGGGCTACCGTGGCGATCACGGGAGGGATAGCAGTAGACGCCGGAGCTGCGGTTGGCGCCGGCCCGCACGCGGCAAGCAGGACAAGTGCGAAAACAACAATGGAAACCATCACGAAACGCTTGTTTTTCATTTCATCTTCTCCTTAATCTATGGTTGGAGATATAGTTTCGGTTTCTGAAATGGAAGTTCGATTCTGTCGAAGAATACCTCCTTTCCCAACAAGGAATATTTCATTCGCTGCCTAGATAGATCCTCCCCAGACTCGCCGGAGCCGATTGCTTCCGGTTGCCGCCCCACACGATCAGGACCAGGATGGTCAGGAGATACGGGATGGTGTTCAACAAGAATGGAGAGACCTGCGCGCCGCTGGACTGCAGCAGAAGTTGAAAGGCAACGGCGGCGCTGAAGATGAGCGCGCCGGCGATGGCGCGCAAAGGATCCCAATTCGAAAAGATGACCAATGCCACCGCGATGAATCCCCGGCCGGCGGTCATGTATTCCGACCAAGCCATGGTGTAGGCAATCGTCAGGTGGGCAGCGCCGAGACCGGCCAGCAGTCCGCCCACGAGGAGCGCCTGATAGCGAATGCGCTTAGGATTGCGACCGGAGGCGAAAGCTGTGTCGGCATTCTCCCCAACCGCGCGCAGTCCGAGTCCCCAGCGGGTGCGGTAGAGCAGCCACCAGATCAGAACTGCCATCGGGACGACCAGGAAGATCAGGAAATCAAATTTGAACAAAGAGGAAAATACGAGTGGCAATCTGGAAAGGCCGGGCAGCACATACCTGGGCAGGGGGTTGATCTTTGCTCCCACAAAGGATTTACCGATCAGGGCGCTCAACCCATAACCGAAGAACATCACGGCTAAGCCGCTGGCCAGCTGGTTCGCTTGCCGCGTGATCACCAGATATCCAAATACCATATTCATGAGGCCACCGGCCAGGACCGCGGCGAGGATCCCCAGGTAAGGACTTCCGGTCGTTTTTGTCACGGCAAATCCGAGCGAGGCGCTTACCAACAGCACTCCCTCCAGACCGAGGTTGACAATGCCGGCTCGCTCATCGATCACCTCGCCGAGAGTGGTGTAGAGCAGGGATGTGCCGGAATAAATGGCGCTCGAGATGACTCCCAGGACGGCGAGCAGGCTCATGATCTCCTCCTCTTTGAGAAGAACGTCGGTCGAGCAAGAACGATGAACAAGGTAAAGGCCAGTAGGATGTTAATGACCGAGTATGGCAGCCCCTGCGTGAGCTGCAACAGGTTGCCGCCGGTGAAGATGACAGCTACGACGAAGGAGATCAAAAAGATGCCGAGTGGTTCCCCTCCCGCGATCCAACTGATAAGGAAGCCCATGAAACCCAAGCCGATAGAAAAATTGGCGAGTAGCAGACCGTAATAACCGGAGACTTGCGCCATGCCCGCCAGTCCGGCGATCGCTCCGCCGATGCACATGATGCTCACCAGATAAATTTTAAGTGGAATGCCGTTCCGACGGGCTGACTGGGAGTTTCCACCGATGGCACGCATTTCCAGCCCCCACCGCGTGTATTTCATAAACAGCCAAAAGAGAACTAATAATACGACCGCAAGTACGAAGCTGAGGTCGATCCGGGTGCCGAACAAGGTTGGAAGGCGGGCCGATTTAACAAAATTGGAGGTTGTGCTGGTATCCCTTGGAGCATGCCAGTACCCGAAGATAAAAAAGGACACAATCGACGGTGCTACAGAATTCAATAATAAAGAGGTAATCGTTTCGTTCACCAGCCCGATCGATTTAAGATACCCGGGGATGAAAGCCCATAAGCCGCCACCGAGCATGCCCAGGAGTGCCATCCCGGGCAGCAGCACCCAGGCGGGCAAGCCGGAAAACGTGAGGGCTCCCCAGGTGGCGAAGAGCGCTCCCATGTAGAGTTGACCTTCCGCACCGACATTGATCAGACCTACGCGGGCAGGGAAGGCTACCGCGAGCGCTGTGATCAGCATGGGGGTCATGGCGACAATTACTTCTGAAAAGCCATACGCGCTGCCCAAGGTAGATCGAAAAATGTCCCGAAAAGATAAAACCGGATTCTTTCCGGAAAGCAGCAGGATGATTCCAAAGAGCAGAAAAGCTATCAGGATCATCACAAGATTGCGCAGGATGACCTGCAAGTATTTTTGGTAGAAAAAGCCGGAATTTTTCGGAGGATCAGCTGTTTGTGCCATGTTAAACCTTTGCACCTGTCATCAGACGACCGACGGTGTAGTTATCTGTTTCTGTAGGCAGGAACGATCCAACGATCCGACCGCGGGAGAGGACGATCAAGCGATCACTCAGCGTAAACAATTCCTCCAAGTCTTCCGAGATAAGCAGTATGCCGGCCCCTGCCTGGCGTGCGTCGAGCAAGGCTTGCCTGGCGGAGAGGGTGCTTTGCAGATCCAGGCCGCGGGTGAGGTAAGAGCCCACAATCAGTTTCGGGTCAAAGGCAAGTTCGCGGGCGATCGTCATGCGTTGCAGGTTGCCTCCGGATAGCGATCGGACCGGAACAAAAAGCGAGGGCACCGAAAATCCAAACCGGACAAACGATTCTCGGGCATCGGCTTGGACGGCTCCCCAATCAACCCGCAGGCCGCCCAGGCGGGCATAGAGCCGGGAGCGGGTGAGCGCCATGTTCTCGAGGACCGACAGGTAGGGAGTAACAGCCATCTGGAGCGGGTTTTCCGGGACAAAGGCCACCCCGCTTTGGCGCACTCGGCCGATGGACCAACTGGTCGCCTCCTGACCGAACAGTTCCTTGTGCCCTTGGGAACATTTTTGAAGTCCAAGGATCACATCCCCCAGCTCCTTCTGCCCGTTGCCCGACACACCGGCTACCCCGACAATCTCGTGGGGATAAATATCCAGGTTGATGTCCTCCAGGCCGACCTGAGCGCCCAGGGAGTGCGTGGCGATGTTTGTCAACCGCAGGATCGGCGGTCGATCCGATCTTGCGGCTGCATGGGCATGTCGGTTCAGTCCCGCCAGGCTTTTTTCGAACATGAAGGCAATCAGCTTTTCCTCGCTGGCCTCGCGGCGAGTAAGAGTGCCGGCCAGTCTTCCAGTGCGCAGCACGCTGATCCGATCCGCACATTCGAGCACTTCATTTAACTTGTGCGTGATCAGAAGGATGGCATACCCATCCTTTCGCAGATTTTCCAGTACGCCAAAAAGGGCTTTGATCTCATGGGGGGCGAGGACCCGGGTTGGCTCATCGAGTATGAAGAGGCGGGCGTTGGACAGCAGCAATTTGAGAATCTCAACTTTTTGTTGTTCCCCGATCGACAACTGGGAGACGAGCGCGTGTGGGTTTACCTGCAGGTCATAGCGCGTGGAAATTTCTTCAATCCGGTGATCGATCTCCTTCGGGTGGATGACCGGTTTCAGATCAGGTAGGAAAAGGGCGATGTTTTCGGCTACGCTGAAAGCGGGGATGAGATTGAAATCTTGGAAAACCATGCCGATCTGGAACTTGCGGGCATCCGCCGGAGATTGGATGCGGACCGGTTGGCCGTTCAGCAAAACACTGCCTGAATCGGCGCGGTAGAAGCCGTACAGGATCTTCACCAGGGTGCTCTTGCCGGCTCCGTTCTCGCCGAGCAGAGCATGCACATCGGAAGGGTAGATATCCAGATCGATGCCATCATTGGCGAGCACGCCCGGGAAGGCTTTCGTGATCCCCCGCATCGAGACCATCGGTCCGGGGAGGGCGTGGGAAGTGGGTGTGGCGGGCATGAATCTCCTTTGGAGCCGGAAGAGGATGCGTCAGCCCTGGCGCTGGGTCGGGAAGATCCGTCAGGCCATCTACCATCATGTATCAATGACCGGGGGTCTGAATAAGCGTAGAAAGTGGGGGTTTTTCTTGGACGATCGACAGGGGACAAATACGCGGCGCGACCCCGTATTTTCTACGGGATCCTAGCTAGACTTTATCCATTGGCAGATTAACAAAATGCAAGATCAGCTTGGGATCATTCGATCAGCCCGTGCTGGCGGGCATAACGCACCAGCTCGACCCGGCTGTGCAAACCCAGCTTGTCTGAAATATTGGCACGATGGCCTTCCACCGTTCGGATACTGATATTCAGCTCCTGCCCGATTTGCCGGTTGGTATATCCCTCGACAATCAGCTTCAGGACTTTTGTTTCGCGGGGCGTCAGCGGTTCGCTCTGATTTTCCTGTTTTCCCTGCGACTTCGGGGATTCCTCGATCAAACCCCGTACCATGGATGGATCTATATAAAGATCGCCGCGCAAAATGACCCGGATAGCCGAGATCAGCTCAGCCTCCGCGGCTCGTTTGAGGATGTAGCCGGCCGCCCCGGCCTTGATGGCTTCCTTCAACAAAGCTTCATCTTCATGAAGCGTCAGAATGAGGATCTTGAGGTCCGGGAATTGGGGCTTGACCTTGCGCGTTACGGAGATGCCGTCCAGATCAGGCATGCTGAGGTCGAGAATCAAGACGTCCGGCTTCGTCTTCTCAACCAGCTCGATGGTTTCGTATCCCCCGGCCGCTTCCCCGACGAGATCGAAAGCGGCTGCCTCGACGAGCAGCGCCCGCAGACCCGCGCGGACAATCGCGTGATCGTCGGCAATCAACACCCTAGTCATAGCAGGGTACATCGGCCTTCACCGTCGTGCCTTTCCCCGGAGAGCTCTCGATCGTAAAGGTTCCCCC
The DNA here is from genome assembly GCA_003141675.1 of Anaerolineae bacterium. GTDB lineage: Bacteria > Chloroflexota > Anaerolineae > Anaerolineales > RBG-16-64-43 > FEN-1073. The sequence continues at coordinate 8,978 of PLND01000044.1, read as the reverse complement.
CAACATTTCGATTCGCTCGCGCATGCCGAACAACCCCAGATGATCCTCCTGGCCGGGAGAACTATCCAGGAAGCCGATTCCGTCATCCTCGACGATGGTCACCAAGCGCTGGTTATGAAGGCTGAGTAAAACGTCAACCTGCGTGGCTTGGGCGTGCAGAATGACGTTGGTTAGGGATTCCTGGATGATGCGGAACAAGGCCGTTTCCACTTCGATCGGCAGACGCCGGCCTTCCATCCCAACAGCTTCGAAATCCACCGGGAGATCATACTGCCGGTTGAATTCAGCGATATATTGCTGCAATGTGGTCACCAGTCCAAGATGGTCCAAGCTGGCAGGGCGTAGATTGACCGCGAGTTTGTGCAGGTTGTCCTGGATCGTGTCGGCGGTCTTTTTCAATTCATCAATCCTTTGGCGGAGGGAACCTGGTTGATCCACGCTGTGCTCCAGGAGCCCGAGCTGAACGGATAAGGCGGTCAGCAATTGGCCGGATTCATCGTGCAATTCGCGCGAAAGGTTCAGACGCTCCTCCTCCTGGGCCTTCATAAGATGCTGGGATAGTCCGTGCAGCTGGCGATTGCTCCTGCGGATCTCGTCGAGGAGCAGAGAATTTTGGATCGCAACCGCCGCCAGGTTTGCGTAGGATTGCATGAGCACGTGATTGTCCTGCGTGAAGAAATCCTTCCGTTTACTGAACAAGCGCAGCGTGCCGATCAACCGGTTGCTAAAGAGCAGGGGGAAAACAGCATAGGATCGGTATGGTGTACCAGCCGTCTCCTTGGAGGGGGGAAGATCGTCCAAAGTTTTCACGACCGGTTGGAGCAGCTCCTCCAAGGAAGCGGGGCCTTGCCACATCGTCTTCAAAGCCTGGAGCGATCCTGGAGCGATCCCGTATACCGTTGCCGGTGTCGAAGAGGCCTCCTCCATGGTCTCGATCCAGGCCACATCCAAACCCAGGCGCGTGACGGCCAGCTGGCAAATGATGTTAAAAATGCTGGTGATCTCGAAATTGTCCAGGAAAGTTTTAGAGGAGTCATTCAACGTGTCCAGGTCTTCCACCCGTTGCCGGAGTGCGTCGGTGGCCTTTCTTCGTTCGAGGGTTGCTGCCGCCAGGATGAGGGCAGTCAAAGCCACGACCGCCAGGAAAGTCTGCAGGAGTACCAGGCTGTCGTTCTTCGACTCAATCGAGAACGGGCCTATGCCTTGTGAAGTTCCCCAAATAGCAATCCAGGATACGAGAAAGATTGCGACGGTGGCGCCGCGCTGCCCGAAGCGCAATGCCGCCCAGATCACGAACGGGAAGATGACGTAGATCATCGCTTGGTATAGGACCCCGCTGAGCGGCAAACTGCTGAAGACGAACCAGGTGACGACCGCCAGGAGGATTAATAAAATGCCGGCTTCCATGGTGGTGCGCTTATTTAAACGAGCCGAAGGGAGTGGTATCCACGTCAGCAACATCGGTGCAACGACCAGGGCTCCGAGCAAGTCGCCGATCCACCAGGTAATCCAGATGACCCAAAAGCTCTGCCAGGCCCCATTCCCCGTGAGCATCAGGGTTGTTGTACCGATACTGGCACCGATGGTCGTACATACGAGTGAGACGAACACCAAGCCGACGACATCCTGAATACGGTCTATCGCATTGTGAAAGCTGACAAAATTTTTCAGGATGTAAACTGCTGCCAGCGCTTCCAGCGTATTCCCTATCGTTATCCCCAAGGCCAGGGAAAAAGGCGCCCCGGTCAGCAGAGAGCCGATCAATACTCCAAGGCTGATCCCCGGCCACAGCTGATACCCGAAGATGAGCAGCGCAGCCAGAGCGATTCCCATCGGCGGCCAGACCGGGGAAGTATTGGCTTGCACGTATGCCATTTTTAACCCCAGGTTGGCTGCCAGATGGTAAATAACGGCCAAGGCCAGGATTTTCACCAGGTAGAGCACAAACGATTTGATCTGAACCAAATGTGAATTCTTTGTCATGATCAGAAAGGAAAATATTTTTGGGATGTTGAAAACGCTCCCCACCTGATTATATATGAGAAGCTTTCAAAGATCACATAGAAAACTGACCTCTGGTCTCAGACGGTTGACTAAACGATACAAGGTAAGGGTTTTGAGATTAGCACTCATAACCCGACAAGCTTTAGTTCATTAATTTTTCTTCAAATCACTCACTGATTTTTCAACAAAAGCATTTGAGCCGATTGGTCAAAGAATATTGAGTGTATTTCAACAAGGAACGTCCCCATCAGGGTATCCAACAACGCATCCCGAAACTCGTTGATAGGCAATCCATAAATGGATTCGGAAAAAACCAATCCACCGCTTTTTAAGGGACTGCATCACAGCTATTCCCGGGTTTCAAATCCCATGCAAACCTTTTCCTCAGAAGGATAAGTAAAGAAGCCAGCACAGGCGTTCTCACTCTTTTCCAAATCGAAACCCGCGTGCCCATTTACTCTTGAACCGGCTGAAAATGGCCACATTTACCACTTGAATTCGATCATAAATTATGCAATAATATGAAAGAATTTGATTGATTATGATTGGATCTAGAACAAAGCCTATGAACTCCAATTCCTCCCTCTCCGGTGTTGAACGCCAGAACCAAATTGTCCAGCTGATCGCACGCAATCAACGCATCACCGTAGCCAAGATTTGCGAGACTTTCGATGTCAGCGAAGCCACCGCCCGCCGCGACTTGGAGACGCTGGCCGCGCAGGGCAAAGCCCAGCGTGTCCACGGCGGGGCGATCGTATTACAGGTAGCTCCCCCCGAACTGCCCATGCTCCAACGCCAGGGTGAACAAGCCGACGAGAAGCTTCGTATCGGCCAGGCAGCCGCGGCCCTCATCCATGACGGCGAGACTATCTTCCTGGGCAGCGGCACGACCGTCCTGGAGGTGGCCCGTGCCTTACGCTCCCGGCGCGGCCTGACCGTCATCACCAATTCCCTGCCGGTAGTCAACACCCTGGCCGACCTGCCGGATATCACCCTGGTGTGCTTGGGCGGAATCCTGCGCCCAAGCGAGCTTTCGTTCATCGGCCACATCACCGAACAGGCCCTGGCCGAGGTGCGGGTCGATAAAATCGTCATCGGTACGCGTGCCATCAGCCTGGAGCAGGGACTAACCAACGATTACCTTCCGGAGACTATGACCGACCGGGCCATTCTGAAAGCCGGCCGTGAGGTGATCGTCGTCACCGACAACTCCAAGTTCGGCCGCGTCGCTACCGTCCTGCTGGCGCCGATCGAAAGCATTGACACCATCGTGACCGACACCCGGATCCCGGCTGATTTCGTCTCGGAAGCCCAGGCGCGCAACATCAAATTGATCCAAGCCTGAGATGATGGAACTGAATAATTACCATCCCCGTTCTACCCTGGTGACCAGGACCACCCTGGTCGAGCGGCCGCGCTTCCCCACCATCGACGCCCACAACCACTTGGGTGAAGCCTTCGGCGGCGGCTGGGATCAGCGTCCCCTGGCCGAGCTCCTTGGCCTGCTCGATGCCTCTGGCATCCGAACGTACGTGGATTTGGATGGTGGCTGGGGAGAGGATCTGCTTAACGCCCACCTGGAGCATTTTAAAATTCCCGCACCCGAGCGCTTCCAGATTTTTGGCGGCGTGGACTGGTCCCGATGGAAGGAAAAGGGCGACAAATTCCCCGAATGGGCCGCCGGCAGGTTGCGGGTGCAGAAAGGACGTGGCGCCCAGGGTTTGAAGATCTGGAAGGGCTTCGGATTGAACGTCCGCGACCATCACGATCAACTAGTCAAGGTCGACGACCCGCGCCTGGCGCCCGTATGGGAAACTGCCGGCGAGCTCGGTCTGCCGGTGATGATCCATATCGCCGACCCCGTCGCCTTCTTCGACCCGCTGGACGAGACCAACGAACGCTGGGAGGAACTGCACATCCACCCCGACTGGCACTTCCCCAGTCCGCCCTTCCCGCCCTTCCTGAGCATCGTGGGCGGATTGGCGGAACTGGTAGCCCGCCACCCGCATACGACATTCATCGGCGCGCACGTCGGCTGCTACGCCGAGAACATTGGCTGGGTCGGGGCGCTGCTCGACCGCTGTCCCAATTTCAACGTGGATATCTCCGCCCGCCTGGGCGAGCTTGGCCGCCAGCCCTATACCGCCCGGCGTTTCTTCCTGCAATACGCCGACCGCATCCTGTTCGGATCGGACATGGGCCCCATCCCCGAGGCGTACCGCGTGATCTACCGATTTCTGGAGACCGACGACGAATACTTCAACTACAACGCCGATCCACTGCCGATGCAGGGACGTTGGAATGTCTACGGCCTGTACCTGCCGGACGAAGTTCTCGAAAAGGTTTATTTCCGAAATGCCGAACGCTTACTTGCGATACCAGCAACACGGGGTTGAACACGAATGACGACGATCGATACCTATACCCAACAGGAAATCCTTTCACAGCCGGAAGCCTGGGTCGCCGCCCTGGAGATCCTGCAGGATCAGCGCGTCGGCCTGCAGTTCTTCAACCCGGACCGCTACGCCCAAGTCCTGTTCACCGGATGTGGCTCGACCTATTACCTGGCCCTCTCCGCGGCCGCCCTGACCCAGGCGCTGACCGGCCAACCGGGCCGCGCCTTCCCTGCCTCAGAGTTATGGCTCTCCTCGCAGACCTGCTACACTGCCGGCCGGACCCTCCTGGTTGCCGTCAGCCGCTCGGGAGAGACGACTGAAACGCTGCGCGCCTGCCAGGCCTTCCTCGCCGAGGGCCGCGGCGATCTGATCACGCTTTGCTGTTACCCCGATCTTCCGCTGGCCAAGATGGGAACGTTCAACCTGGTACTGCCTTCCGGGCAGGAACAATCCGTGGCGCAGACGCGCGCCTTCTCGAGCCTCTTCCTGGGAACTGTCGCCCTGGCCTGCCTGTGGTCCCATCGCGACGACCTTTTCGACTCGCTTTCCCGGTTGCCGGAAGCCGGCAGGCGCATCCTGGAGGGCTACGCCTCGCTCGCCGCTGAGCTAGGAGCCGACGAGGGCCTCGACCGGTTTTACTTCCTTGGCTCGGGGCCGCGCTTCGGTCTGGCCTGCGAGCTCAGCCTGAAGATGAAGGAAATGTCGCTCAGCCACAGCGAGCCGTTCCATTTCCTGGAGTTCCGCCACGGGCCGAAGTCCATGGTGACTTCGAGGACACTGGCGGTCGGGCTGCGCTCGTCCGCCAACGCCGGACCGGAATCGGCGGTGCTGAAGGACGTCACGGCGCTGGGGGGGCGCATCCTGACGATGGGGGAAGAGTCGGCAGACGGAGGCCGCGCGGTCGCCTTCCGCTCGGGCCTGGATGAGGCTGTTCGAGACGTGCTCTACCTGCCGGTCGGCCAGCTGATCGCCCTCGAGCGATCGCTTTCCAAAGGGTTGAATCCAGATCGACCAACCAATCTGGATACCGTTGTCTTACTCTCATAAGGAGGCAGGAATGAAAAAGATCTCGTTTTCTCTCGTCATAGTCGCACTTCTTCTGCTGACCGCCTGCGGCGGCCAAAAGGCTGCGGGCGGAACCAGCGGGGCTCCGGTGAAGATCACCTATATGGAATGGGGCGACCCAGCCGAGCTGGACGTCTGGAAAGCAATCGTCTCCGACTTCGAAGCGGCCAACCCCAATATCACGGTCGATGTCCAGGTCTCCGACTGGGACTCATACTGGACCAAGCTCAAGACACTGCTGGCTGCCAACTCTTCACCGGATGTCTTTGCCATGGATGCGCCACTGTATCTCGATTATCAGGCGCGCGGCTCGTTGCTAAATCTGCAGCCCTACATCGATAAGAATCCGGGAATGCTGGATGGTCTTTTCCCGATTACTCTGGAGGCCTACAAAACCCCGCAGGGTTACTTTGGCCTGCCGCGCGATTTCCAGACCATCGTCGTCTTTTACAATAAAGACATGTTCGACAAAGCCGGGGTCGCCTACCCGAAAGCCGGCTGGACGTACGACGATTTGCGCGCCACAGCCAAAGCCCTGACCAAGGATACCAAAGGCGACGGCACGATCGACCAGTTTGGCTATGTCATCGATCCCTGGGACATGGAGCCCGGCTGGAGCGAGATTGTTTGGGCATACGGCGGCGATATTATCAGCGCCGATCACACCAAGACCTTGGTCGGGGAACCCAAAGCCCGTCAGGCTTGGCAGTTCCTATACGACATGATGCACGTGGACAAATCCATTCCCGATCCCAACACGACCAGTCAATACGGCGGCGACCTGTTCCTTTCGGGTAATGCCGCCATGATGGCGATGGGTCACTGGGCCGTGCCCAGCTACTCCGAAGCGACGTTCAAATGGGATGTCGTTCCAATGCCGACCGGTCCGGCCGGACAGGCCACGAGCGTCAACAGCGCCGGGTTCGTGATCGGCAAGGACAGCGCGCACCCCGATGCGGCTTTTGCCTTCATCAAGTTTGTGCTCAGCCAGGCCGGACAGACCCGGCTGGCCCAGATGGGTTTTGCCTGCCCGGTGCTCAAATCCGTGGCCGCCAGCCCGGCCTTCCTGCAACAGAAGGCTCAGATCAATAACCAGATCTTTATCGACTCGCTGGCGTATGCCCACATGAAGCCGGTCTTCAAAGGCTACGATGAATGGGCTTCGGTCGTCGGCGACGGGCTGACCCCCGTATGGAACGGCGAGGCGGACCTGACTACGACCCTGGACAAAATCGTCGTCGATGCCGATGCGGTCCTGGCCAAGAATAAGTAACCGATTTCCCTCACGTCTCATTCCTTGCCCCCTCTCCTTGCGGCACCACCCCCGATGGGAAAAGACTCCATATGGGCCAGGGAGAGGGGACGGGACGGGGACTAGGAGGCAACTGTGGATTATGGGCTGAAGCCCCTTGGGCGCGAAAAACTCTGGTTGGGGGTCATGCTGGGCCCCACCCTGATCGGGCTGGTTTTTGGCGCACTTGGCTCCATCCTGGCCACGCTCGTCCTGAGCTTCACGCATTGGGATCTGCTGACGCCGATCACTCCGGCCGGCTTTAGCAATTATGTTGCCCTTTTTACGAATCCAGCCTACCTTAAGGCGCTGATCAATACCTTCGAGTTCAGTGCCATGTATGTCCCCGGGGTGGTCATCGTCTCGATGTTCGTGGCCGTGCTGATGGATAGCAAGATTCGCGGCATCTCCATTTTCCGGACGATCTACTTCCTGCCGGCCGTAACTTCCGCGGTTGCCACCGCCCTGGTCTGGAATATGATTTATGGGAAAGATACTGGCATTTTGAACTATTACTTGTCCAGTCTGGGCTTTCAAACGGTCTGCTGGCTTTGCACTAAAAATGCCATGGTATCTGTTGTGATCGTAAATATCTGGGGGGCGATCGGTGAGGGCATGATCATCTTCCTGGCCGGACTGACCGCCATCCCGAGCGAATATTACGAGGCTGCTTCCATCGACGGGGCCAACGTTTTCCAAGTTTTTTTCGGCATTACCCTGCCGCTGGTAACGCCCAGCATATTCTTCCAGACGCTGATTTCCACCATCAACGCCTTTCAGGCCTACGACTACATCTACATGATGACCCGCCAGGGCCAGGGCGACAGCTCGGTGCCGGTGGTGGTCTTCTCCATCTACCGTAACGCCTGGAACTTTTTTAACTATGGCGGCGCCAGCGCCCAGGCCATCGAGCTGGCCGTGCTGGTCATACTCTTGATGGGCTTCTACTTCTGGCTCGAACGGCGCTACGTGGTGTACGAATAGGAGCACGCCATGAATAGAACGAAACAGAAAAACCTGCTTGACCTGGTAACCTATCTGCTGCTGATCGCCGGAGGAGTCTTGATGCTCGGACCGTTCCTGTGGATGGTGGCGACCTCATTCAAACTTCCAGCCGACCAGTTCACCCACACATTGATCCCCAATCCGGCCACATTGGAAAACTTTCGAAACCTGTTCTCATTTGACTTGAATTTCCCAAAACTGTTCCTGAACAGCACCATCATTTCGCTTCTCACCGTCATCGGCCAAATGTTGACCTGCGCCATGGCGGCCTTCTGCTTCGCCGTGGTGAAATTCCGCGGGCGTGGATTGCTCTTCACGCTCCTGCTGGTCACCCTGATGATCCCTGAACAAGTAACACTGATCCCCAACTTCATCATTTTTAAATGGCTGCACCTGGTGGGAACAAGCGTGCCGCTCTGGCTGCCGGCCTTTTGGGGCGGCGCCTTTGGGACTTTTTTGCTGCGCCAATATTTCCTGACCATCCCGCGCGAGCTGGTGGACGCCGCCCGGGTGGACGGTGCGTCACTCTGGCAAATTTTCTGGCGGATCTACCTGCCGCTCGGAAAGCCGGCGCTGGCCGCATTGGCCATCTTCACCTTTCAAGGCGCCTGGAACGATCTATTGCACCCATTGGTGTACATGCCGACCGTTCCTAATACCACCCTCACTGTCGGGCTGGCCTTCTTCCAGACGCAGCTGACTCTCGGCGGGCGTTTCACCGTGCTGATGGCGGGTGCGTTGCTCAGCATCCTGCCGCTGGTGGTTGTATTCTTCTTTGCCCAAAAGCAGTTCATCGAAGGGATTGCCCTGAGCGGATTGAAAAGATAGCTATCAGGAAAATTCTAGAGGAGTTCTTCAATAATTTTCGGATGGATATTGCACATTTTTAAAACAAGGAGATTGCATGACCAAGATCGCATTCATTGGCGCTGGCAGCCTGGGCTTTACCGCCGGTCTGGTACGTGACATCCTGACCTTCCCGCTGTTGGAAGACGCCCATCTCGCCTTGATGGACATCGACGCCGAACGGCTGGACTATGCCCATAAGACCGTGCTGAAGCTCATCCAAGCCGGGAATTACCCTGCCAGCGTGAGCGCCACCCTGGACCGGGTCGAGGCGCTCCGGGATGCCGATGTGGTACTGACCACCATCCTGACTGGCACTACGGATGTCTGGAAATATGATATCGAGATCCCCAAGAAATACGGCGTGGATA
>PLND01000064.1 GCA_003141675.1 Anaerolineae bacterium | reverse complement strand
AACCTGGGCGTAAAAGCATGGCAAGAAGCCGCTGAGGAATCCGAAGTGGCCGGCACAACGCTGCTGTTCAAGCGGTTGCGGGAAGACCGTATCCTGCGACCCATTTGATTACTCTCCCCAGACACTCCATTAAAAAAAGGATGGTCTTCTCCGAGAGAAGGCCATCCTTTTTTAATATAAACACAATTAGGGATTAATCCCGGATGTCCGCCCGGTGATGAATCTCTGTCGATCAAACCGCTGCAGAAGATTCTTCTTTGCGCTCGGTCCGATATTCCTGTCCGCCGAACCGAGTTAACACCACTGCACCCAAACCGAAGGATAAAAATAAAATATCCAATAATGATCCCGCGCAGGGGATATATGCTACCCCGCTCGCGATGAGTGTGAGAATCATCGTTCCCACCCCGGCCTGAACCGCGGGATGCCAGTTCGCGCCCAGCAATGCCCTCAACCCTTCACCCACCTTCGAACCCAGCGCGACCCAGCCCATCAGAACCGCCGCCACCAGGATAAAAGCTCCCAATAAACTGAACGGCGAAAGGCAGATGGTAAACGCCAGGAGCAAGAGAAGTGCTGTCGCGGCCACCAGCGTGAGCATGCCGATCAGAAACGAAACTGCGGGTTGCCCGGCGATCGTCCGGGCCACACGCCGGGTAGGTACGGGCAGGAACATGACAACGAGAATGGCGATGGCCGAGAGCAACAGGACTTTGAACAGCAATGCCGTTCCCTCATACCAGAGATCGGTTTTCCCCGGGAGGAGACCGCCGAGCAGAAAGTCCGCGGGTAAGATTCCAAAGGAGGACGTCTTCCCCGAACTGGAATCGGACAGTGGAAATTCTCCGATGCTTTTCATTGATCCGCTGATTTTCGCTCCGTGATCCACCTGTGGAGCGGAACCGATGACGGCGACATTTTCGCTGACGGTTGCCGTGGATGCAAAGTGCACTGTTCCGCCGACCGATGCCAATTGGCCGAGGATTTTACCGGCTGATTCCAAGGATCCGCCGACCAGGACGATATCCCCTTCAAACGTCGATCCTTTCTCCATTGTCACTGGGCTGCCCAGGGCGATCAAATTGCCGGAGAAAGTCTCTCCCTCGGAGAGAGTAAACGGTTTTCCGATCACAACATCGTGGATTCCCGACCCCCTCGCCCAAGCAATCTGCGGGAGGAGCAGTGCCGCGTAAATGGCGATCAAGAAACCGGTCCGAAGTCTGACCGTCATTTTTTCCCCTCGCGGGTCTTGCGGACGAACCAGAGCAACCCGAGGATCCCCAGGACGCTCAGGAAAAACACCGCAATCAGATACCAAGCGGGGGGAATGGAACGGGAAACGATTCGGAATACCATTCCCAATGCATTGGAAGCGTTCGCCCAATCCCGGAGCGTTCCAGCCACCGCAGTCGAACTGCGGGAAAATACTCCGGTTAAAGAAAAACCTTCCGCGGAAGTTTGCACCGCAAGCAGGGCGGCCATGACCAACGACCCCAGTCCGGTGGCGGCGAGGAAGATCCAGGCTTGCGCCGGGCCGGGTGTTTTCAGACGCCGTGTGGCCATAGCTTTCCACCGGGTGGTAAATCCCGGCGCAGGCGTCTGCATGCCCGCTTCCCGTAAGGATTGGCGGGCGGCTTGCCAGCGTTGGTCGATCGACCGGCACTCGGCGCAATCCCGCAAATGGCGCTGCAACTCCCGAAGGTCGTTTTCCGGGAGGGCTTCATCGGCGAAGATCCAATCCTCAAACGGCAAATGTCTACTCATGGCGTTCTCCTGCCCAAGCGGGCGCCGGGCCGTGAACCGTCGTCCACCGCTGGGCCAGCGTTTGCCGGGCGCGATGCAGGCGGCTCTTAACCGCGCTGATGGAACAGGAAAGGGCGCGGCCAATTTCCTCGTACGACATGTCGTACCAATAACGCATCACGATCATGGCTCGTTCTTCCTTTCCCAGGTTCGCCAAAAGCTCCTGGACTGCGGCTTGACCTTGTTTTTGATCGGTTTGATTTTCCGGGCCGGGAGCGGGATCGGGGGCGTCGTCTTCGGGAAGCAGGGATTCAAGCGAGAGGAGGTTAAGGCGTTTTTTTCGAAGGCGGTCGATGCAATAATGGGCCGCGATGGAGAGCAACCACGTCCCGAAGGAACGCTTTGGATCATATCTGGAGAGTCCCTGAAAGGCCCGCCAAAAGGTTTCCTGTGCGGCGTCCTCGGCGTCTTCCGAGTTTCCGAGCATCCGGAAGCAAAGGTTATAGACCGGTTTTTGGAAAGCCTCAACGATCCGACCAAATGCATCGGGATCCCCCTTACGAGCCGAAAGCAGCCATTCCTTCTGGATTTCCACCACGGTGAAATTGTCCCTCAGCGGCCGCTCCGGACCCTCAAACCGCCCGATGGCACAAGCCGGAAATTAAAAACCGGCGGCGATTCGATGTATTCTATGGTGATATACGGTGCCCCCGCGGGATGGGTTGCAAAGGGCGGCGCAATCGATCTCTGCGCCGCCCGCTTGTTCCCGGAGCAAAAAAAGATTAATTTTCGGGGTCGGTTGAATTCATATCGCGCATCGCCGTATCCCAATCCAGATCGGCGTATTGGCTGGAAGCCACCCGGCGAATGCTCAATCCGATCCGGCGCGCTTCGGTGTCGATTTTCACCACGCGCAAGGTCAGGCTTTGGCCGACCTGAACGACTTCCTTGGGATGCTCCACGCGGTTTTCCGAAAGCTCCGTAACGTGGATCAAACCTTCGACATCTTCCACGCCCTCGATCCGGGCGAACGCGCCGAACTTGGTGAGCTTGGTGACCGTTCCGCTCACCAATTGGCCTTCGCGCAGATGACTGCTGGCAACGGAAAACGGGTCTTCCTCCAGGGATTTCATGGAAAGGCTGATGCGTTTCCGTTCCCGGTCCATGCTGATGACTTTGACTTTTACTTCCTGGCCGACCTTCAGGACCTCGGAAGGATGGTTGATCCGTTTCCAAGTGATCTCCGAGAGGTGCACCAAACCGTCGGCTCCGCCGAGATCCACAAAGGCGCCGAAATTCGCCAGGCTGATCACATGCCCGGTGCGGATTTCGCCCTCCTGCAATTCCTGGAGCAGGCGTTCCTTCTGGCTCTCGCGGGATTCCTTGGCGGCGGCCCGTTCCGATAATATCAACCGGTTGCGGCTGCGATCCACTTCGATGACCTTGACGCAAATGGGCTCTCCCACCATGTGGCTCCATTTTTGGTCGACCGTTTCCCCTTCGCTGCGATGGCGGCGCGAAAGGCTAAACTGGGACGCGGGAACAAAACCGCGCAGATTCCCCACTTTGACGATCAACCCCCCCTTGTTGAATCCGTCCACCCGGCCCTGATATACGGCCTGTCCGGTGCGGAGCTCCTCTGCCTGCTGCCAGTCGGTTTCTTCCTGGGCCTTGGCCAGTGAGAGCACCACGTTTCCCTGATGGTCCTCCGGAACCACCACATATACGTTAATTTCCTGTCCTTCTTTTAACTGGTCCCGGGCTTCGGCGGAGAGGTGCTCCAATTCCTTGGCGGGAATGATTCCTTCCGACTTGGTGCCTATGGAAACAAGAATTTCCGAGGGGGTGACGCGCGCGATCGTCCCTTTACGAACCTCGCCCCTTTTTGGAACGTCGGCTCCCTGTGTTTCCTGCAATAGGTCGTTCATGGGGGTATCGGCGTTTTGGGGTTTCGGCTCCTCCCCCTGGTTGGATTGCGGGCTGGCTCTTTGCATCAATGGATTCTTCTCCGGTGGATGAATTGAAACATTATAAAGGGGATTGCGATATTTTGGCAACTGCCAGCGGAGCCGCCTTTTTTCGGGTTGGCGCGAGGTATAATTTTCGGACAGGGATTCCCATGCCGAACATCTACCCTTTTCCCGCCATCGCGGGTCAGGAACGAATGAAGCGGGCGCTGCTTCTCAATGCCGTCAACCCCCGGATCGGGGGTGTGTTAATCCGCGGCGAACGCGGAACGGCCAAATCCACTGCCGCCCGCGCGCTGGCCGCGCTACTTCCCGAGGTCCGGGCGGTGGGCGGATGCCGTTTCGGATGCGACCCCGACCGCCCCACCTCCTGGTGCACGGAATGCCGTGAGCGCTCGGCCGGCGGGGAAACCCTACCCGTGGAGAAACGGCGCACCGCATTTGTGGATCTGCCGGTTTCGGCAACGGAAGACCGCGTGGTGGGAACGATGGACATCGAACGGGCGATCCAAAAAGGGGAACGCTGGTTCGAGCCGGGAATCCTGGCCGCAGCCAACCGCGGGCTGCTTTATATCGACGAGGTCAATCTGCTCGACGACCACGTCGTGGACATCCTTCTGGATTCGGCCGCCAGCGGGATGAATATCGTCGAACGCGAAGGAATCTCATTTGCCCATCCGGCCCGGTTCATCCTGGTGGGAACGATGAACCCGGAGGAAGGCGATCTGCGTCCACAGCTTCTGGACCGGTTCTCCCTGTGCGTCGACGTGCGCGGGATCTCCGATTTGAGCGACCGCGTGGCCATCATGGAGCGCAACCTGGCGTTTGAGTCCGACCCGGAAACATTCTGCTCCCAATGGCACGGCCAGGAACTCGAACTCTCGGAGGAGATCGAAAGCGCCAGGGATCTGGTGGATACCGTGCAATATTCCCCGCGCGATCTACTGACGATCGCCGGGTTGACCACCTCGTTGAAGGTGGACGGCCATCGCGCCGATCTGGTCATCCTCAAGGCCGCCCGGGCCCAGGCTGCGCTGGAAGGCCGTTCTTCGTTGAACGATCTCGATATCGCCCTGGCGGCCGAATTGGCGCTTCCGCATCGGCTCAAACACGGCCCGCTGCAACAGGCAGAAGCCAGCCTCCTCAACCTGGAGGGACAGATCGAGCAGATCCAGGCCAATCTGCCGCCCCAGGAAGATTCGGCCGTACCCGCTCCCCAGGAACGGACCAACCGCTCCGAAAAAAAAAAGATAACCTGACGCCGCAGGAAGGGGAAGAAACCCCCGCGGAAGGATCGGCCCTGCCCCGCGCTCCGGAGCCTTCGGAGTCGAAAGATGCACCCTGGTGGGAGGGCGGACAAAAAGCCAAGGCCGGAGCGCCGTTTGCCGCCCGCCGGCTCTCTACGCCGCTGGACAAACTCACCCGCAAGCTCAGCGGACGCCGATCGCGCTCGCGGACCAAGGAGCACCGCGGCCGGTACATCCAATCCCGTCCCACTCCTGGCAACGCGGAAGACTTGGCGTTCGATGCCACCGTGCGGGCGGCGGCGCCCTTCCAAAACCAACGGCTCCCGGAACGGGAACAGGTGGCGTTCTCCATCCGCCGGTCGGATTTTCAAAGCAAAGTCCGGGTCCGGCGGACGGGGAATCTAATTCTTTTCGTGGTAGATGCGTCCTGGTCGATGGCCGTCGCCGAACGGATGACGGCAACCAAAGGCGCAATCCTTTCCCTGCTGACCGACGCGTACCAGCGCCGGGACCGGGTGGGGCTGATCGTCTTTCAAAAGGACCGGGCCCACCTCGTCCTCCCCCCGACCCACTCTACGAGCCTGGCCCGCAAGGCGCTGGCCGACATCCCCGTCGGCGGCAAGACACCGCTGGCGGCGGGCTTATCCCTGGCTTTGAAAACGCTGTCCACGGAAAAAATCACACATCCTGAAATCCTGCCTCTGATGATCCTGCTAACCGACGGAGCGGGAAACGTATCCATCGGTTCGCAACCGCCCCTGGCCGAGTCGTATCAGGTGGCGGACGAGATCTGCCGCCAAAGGATCCGCAGCGTGGTGGTGAACATGGAGCACGCCGCGTTCGACCAGGGATTGGCATCGGAACTCGCGCGCCATCTCGGCGCATCCTGCTATACGTTGCACGATCTGCGGGCGGAATCCCTGTACGAGACGGTGCGGGGAGAACTGAACCCCTGAGGCAAAACGGCGGCGGGAGAATATCCAACCTATCCCGGTCCACATTCGCCTTTTCCGGAGGCGCGGTTTGCGTCCGCCGCCAATCCATATTATGCTTGAAGAGTCTTTCGCGCTTGAGGTATCATCCACGCGGCGTTTGCATCATCTCCCGATCCCCCATTTCATCGATTGGAAAGGAGCGGCAATGAACGCGATCAAGACAAAATGGCTGTCCCACCCGCTGGCCAAGGTTCTTCTGTGGCTGGCATTGCCACTCGTCGTGGGCATCCTTCTGGCCTTGCTCGTTCCGCGGCCAGTGATCGGCGTCGTGTATCTTCGCGATGCGATCGACGCGAACACCGCGGGCGACCTGGACACGCAAATCCGCTATGCATACGATCATCCGGAAATCAACGCCGTAGTGTTGGTCATGGACAGTCCCGGCGGAACCGTGGCCGATACTGAATCGACGTATCGGGAGCTCATCCGTCTGCGGCAGAAAAAACCCGTGGTTACGGTCGTGGAGAATATGTCCGCCAGCGGCGCGTATTATCTCGCGGTGGGCACCGACTACATCATGGTCCAACCGTCATCGGAGGTCGGTAATGTGGGGGTGCGCACCACCCTGCCGATGGCTCCGCTTGTGCTCGAGGAGGAAGTCTCAACCGGTCCGTATAAATTCTTCGGCGATTCAAGGGACGCTACCCTGCGGATCCTGGATCCGCTCAAACAGGGTTTTTACCGGGCCGTCGTTCTGGGGCGGGGAAAGGCGTTGAAAGCTACACCGGAAGACGTCCTGAGCGGAAAAATATACATCGGCATAGAGGCGGTGAGGCTCGGCCTTGCAGATTCCCTGGGGACACAGTCGGATGCGATTGTTAAGGCTGCATCGTTGGCACACGTTTGGAATTTCGCGATCCGTGATTTACGTAAGCCGTCTGGGCTGCCTGCTTACTCCGCGTATTCCTTCTTTTTCGAAACCAAGAACGGCGAACTGACATCGTACCCGAAGAAAGCCGGAACCTATTTCCTTTACATCCCCGCCGACGACGGGAGGCTGTCATGACCCGCTTACGCATACCGCTTGCCGCCGCCCTTATTGCGCTTCCCATCCTGATCCGGACGGTATGGTTTTATCAAGGCTACTATTGGCGGGGAGGATCGATTGCCACCCCGGAATACAACTCATTCACCATCCCGCAACCGCCTCTTTCCACGCCTGCGGCACTTCCGGAACCGGATGTCAGCGAACCCGGGGGTATTGTCCTTTTGGATCAATCGCATGAAAATCT
>PLND01000073.1 GCA_003141675.1 Anaerolineae bacterium | reverse complement strand
TCCGTTTTATAGTTGATTCGGTAGTGGCCCACGACGAGAGAGAGGGGAATTCCCCAGCGGGCGCGGATATCATTCACCAGTAGGACGAGCGCCTGGAGCTGCGCATCGGGATAATCCTCCCAATAACGGTATCCGAAGGCCATGAGATAGTCCTCGTAAATCAACCCCTTGTACGACGACGGATCGACCAGTTGGCCGTCGTTGACCAATTCGATCCCGATCGATTGCAGGTAGGGTTGGAGGAATTTTCCGTCCGGCCCTTCGCAAAGCGGGCACGAAGGCACGCACACTGACCGGCTGTCGCCGCAACTGGCGTGGAAGGCGCCCAGACCCTCGGGTACCATCTGGTAAATTTGTCCGTCGCGATCGATGATGTAGTGGGCACTGGTCGCATTCGGTTGCTGGAATTCGCCGATTGTCGCGACGAGGGTTCCGCGTGTGGCGTGCAATACGATTCCGCGCGGGACGTTCCCGGTGATGACGTTGCAGGAAGGCGTCAAAATAACCCGCTTGGAAAGTTTCGATTGCGTCTGCGCGCTAATATCTGTGGAAAGCGGTAAATTGGTCAGCGCGTGAAGCCTGTCCTGGGGATTCACCATCTGATTGATCTTCGTGCAGGATTGGATGTAGGCTTGGGTGTCCGTCGCGGATGCCTGCGGCGTGACGGTTCCGGATGGGGTTTCCCGGGGGATTGCAGTAGCGGCGGACTGGACAGCGCTGTCACTCGAAATCAATTGATCGAAGGTTTTTCCGGACGTCCCGTAGATCACCGGATAAATATTCGGATTGGAATACGGATAGACCCGCGGGAGATAATACCGGTCGGCGTCGCCAAGGTGAACCGAACGGTCTGCGCGGGTATTCCCTGCGAGGGCGAACTGATATCCGATGGATTTAATGACCTGGGCGGCGCCGGTATTAAAGGAATCGTAGGGGAAGGCGAACCCGATCGGCGTGCGTCCCGTCTTTTCGGTGATGATTTGCCGGGCGGTCCCGGCGTCCTGGCGCTGCTGGACGGCGGTGATGGTGGTGTAATCCGGATGGTATACCCCGTGGCTTTCCACGGAGATCAACCCCTGGGTCGACCAATCCTTGAGTTCATCCCAGCAAACCTTGTTCTCTACCCCGCAGGCGTCGTTGATCAGGTTGGTGACGACGAAGAACAGGGCATGAAAATGGTATTGCTTCAAGGCGGGGAGGATGTTGCTGGAAAAATCGTGGTCCTCAGCGGTGCCGATGTCGAACGTCAAGACGACGGATTTGGCGGGGATGTTGTTTCCGTCAAGAAACGCGGCGAGCTGCTCGGCCGTGATGGTTGTATACCCGTTCTCCGCGAGCCAGCGAATCTGCGATTGGAACCACCCTGTCGTCATCTGGACATCGCCGTCATGATAAGTCGTGTAATGGTATTCGATGATGGGAATTTTTTCCGCGAAAACCTCCGGTGTGGGGGAAGGCGCCGGGGACGGGGTTGGACTTGCGGTGACAGTGGAGGTCGAGGTGGCGATGGGAGAAGAGTGGAAAAAGGTCGGTGTTGGAGTTGGCGTGGGGGAGAGCCGGCTTCCGCAGGATGTGCACAGGATCAGAAGACAGATGATCGCCGCTCCGGCCGAGCGGGACCGGGGGCGATTGCCCTTCCGCGACGGGCTGGGCATTCGACCCGCAGAGAGCCGGGCGGACGGTCGCGCGGAGGGAAGGGAAAAATCGGAATTGGAGGGAGAGTTTCGGAGCATAGGAAAAATAGAAACGCAAAAGGATTATACCTGATCGATGCGTCCCCAGAGACGAAGTTCGATTAAGGACCGGGGCTTTTTGGAAACGTCGCGGGGAGGGACCAGCGATCGAATCGAGGGAGTGATTCCTTCTTGCATTCTGACGACGCGGTGGTAGACTAGTTCTAAAAATTGCCTGAGTTCCGCCGAGACCGTCTCGGGAGGATGGATGGCCCCAGCGCGTATTTTGTGCATCGACGACGAAAAGGAAATTATCGATCTGATCCGGCTCATTCTCGCCCGGAAAGGATACGAGGTGGCCGGGGCAACCAGCGGCGACGAAGGGCTGGCGAAGGCGCGCTCCTGGAAACCCGATCTGGTCCTGTTGGACCTGATGATGCCGGATATGGACGGTTGGGAAGTCTTTCACCGCATTCGCGCGGACGAGTCCCTGGCGGAGATTCCGGTGATCGTCGTGACGGCGCGGGCCCAAAGCATCGACCGGGTGCTGGGGCTGCACGTGGCCCGCGTGAACGATTACATTTCCAAACCGTTCACCCCGCAGGATTTGATCGAAAGCGTGGAACGGGTGCTGGCTCGGAAGGCGGCCGGAGGCGAAACCGCAAAGTAATCTGACGGCCGATCTGCAGGGAGTTAAGCGCGCCGGAAACGGCGCGCTTTGGTTGATCATCCATGCCGGAAGCAGAACTTACCCAATCGTTACGGCGGATGGCCGCTGTCCGGATTGTTCCGGGGGGCGATGAGCTCGCCCGGCGCGTCCGCATTTGCCGCGGAGAGGGTGGAAAATTCCTCGGTCTGATGTTCCGGTCGCAGCTTGCCCGGGACGAAGGCGCGGTGCTGATTTACACCCGGCCTTCCCGGACCATGACGTCCATCCACATGTTCTTCGTCCCTTTCCCGCTGGGCGTGTTCTGGCTGGATTCCCAAGGGACGGTTGTCGACCGGGTGCGGGCGCTCCCCTGGCGCCCGTATTATGCTTCTTCCGTTCCCGCCTGTTACGTTCTGGAATTGCATCCGGCGACGCTTGACCTCCTGCAGATTGGATATCGGGTGGAGTTTAATGAAACGAATCCTCGCCCTTAGCTGGATTGTGCTGTTGGCGCTGTCGATGGCCTCTCTTACCCGCGCCCAGGCGGGCGGCCCGGTCTACGTCGTGCAGGCGGGGGATTCCTATTGGGCGATCGCGGACACTTTCAAGGTGACGCTGGATGATCTGTTGGCGGTCAACGGATTTCAATCCAATCATGTGCTTAATCCAGGAGACCGGTTGATCATCCCCGGATACGATGGGATCCAGGGAATCCTCTCCACCCGGACGGTGCAATTGGGCGAGACGCTTCCTATCCTGGCGTTGCGTTTCGGTATTCCGGAAGATACCCTGCTGCGGTTGAACCGGCTGGTCAACCCGGAACGGCTCTATGCGGGGGAGACGCTGATCGTCGTCGAGCCGGAGGTGGGCGCGACCGGGCCGGTGTTGCGCGAAACCGGCCAGACCCTTTCGCTGTCGGCCGGGACGCCGCTCCTGGCGGTGGCGGCCGCCGAAGGAAAAAATCCCTGGGAGTTGACCGTTACCAACGGCCTTTCCTCGACGGCCGACCAATTCTCCGGACAGACGTTGCTGGACCTCGGCGGCGCTCCACCTTTGCGCGCATGGCCCGCTCCGCTTACCGACGTCTCCTTTCGCTCCCTGCCGTTGGTTCAGGGAACGACCGAAGAGCTCACCCTTCGCTTGCCGCAGGACTCTCTGGCGGAGGGGACTTTCGGTGATTGGACGCTGATGTTCCGCCCTTTGAACGACGGGCTGGCGGCATTGCAGGGGATCTATGTTGAAGCCAAATCGAAAACCTATCCTCTGGTATTAAAAGTAACCCTGGCGGACGGCCGGATTATCTATTTTCAACAGGACGTCCTGCTGGCGAGCGGCGACTATATAACCGAAGCCGGCGATTTGAAAGTTCCGCCCGAGACGATTGATCCCGCGACCATTCAAACCGAAGGCGACGAGATGAAATCCATCGTCGCCCCCTTCACCGAGGAGAGATATTGGGAAGGGCCGTTTTTGCCTCCGATCGCACACGGCATTTCTTCCTATTTCGGGAACTGGAGGACATATAACGGAGCGGCGTATGCGACGTTCCANNGGCTGGGGGATTTACACCCGGTATTGTCATCAGAGCAAGATCGAGGTTCAGGTTGGGGATATGGTCCAGACCGGCCAAGTGATCGGGCTGGTCGGCCATACCGGAAGGGCGGACGGTCCGCACCTGCATTGGGAAGTCTGGGTGGGCGGTGTGCAAGTGAATCCGCTGCAATGGCTGGCGGAAACTTTTCCGTAAAATCCGGCTCGTCGATCTCCGGATTTCTCTTCTTCATCCTTCCTCTTGTGAACGATAAAATCCCCCGCTTTTTTTAAACCCCAATGAGAAATAATTGAAAAGTGACGAGTTGGCGATCGAGGGATTACTTTTCCGGATGATTTTTTTTACGGCGTTGGGACGGCGGCCGGACCGGAGTTTGCGGCGCGGAGGACCGGGATCTTTTTTCCCGGCCCGGTGCAGGGGGAGATGCCTCTTCCAATAAAATTTTCCCCGCGCGCTCCACCGACGTTTCCGGCACCATGACACTGACTTTGCTGGCAACTCCCATGTACATTCCCAGCGTGCTGCTGGTGTTGGGGCCGATCAGTACGGCGGAAATGCCTTGAGCCTCCAAGCGGCAGCGGAAAATATCCGCTTCGACCCAGGCGTCGAACTTTGCGACTTCCATGTAGGATGGTTTCATACATTCTTCCTCCGGCAGGGTGCCGTTCGGGCGCATTGTACAATAGCCCGGGGATTTGGAATATCCCCGGCGGGAAACCGGGGATAAAAGAAGAATGGAACAGTGCTCCCAGCCGTTGTCTGCCGGGGAGTTGTGCTCCAAAAGAGATCCCATTGAAAATGCACCGGCGAAGGAAAAGATTGATTCGTTCCGGTATAATCCGATTTCACCCCGGAAGAACGCGGAACGACCGGGAGCCGGCTTTTTGCGGAGGCATCCATGTATAAAACGATTCGTTGCGGCGAAGTGCGCGCCGAAGATGTCGGCAAGGAAGTCACCCTGGCGGGTTGGGTTGACCGTTGGCGCGATCACGGCGGGGTGATCTTTCTGGATGTGCGCGACCGCTGGGGAGTTGTCCAGGTGACGGCCAATCCGGCGCTGTCGGCACAGGCCCACAAAGCCGCTTCGGAAGCGCGCAACGAATTTGTGATCCAGATCCGCGGCTTCGTCCGCCGCCGACCGGCAGGGATGGAAAACCCGAACCTAGCAACCGGCGGGGTGGAAGTGGAGGCGCGCGAGGTGGTCATCCTCAACCCCTCGCTCACGCCGCCTTTCAATATCAACGAGGATGCGCCCGTCGACGAGAACGTGCGCCTGAAATACCGCTACCTCGACCTGCGGCGCCAGCGCCTGCAGCGCAATCTGATCCTGCGCCATAAAGTCACCAAATTCATGCGCGATTACCTCGACGCGCGCGGGTTCATCGAGGTGGAAACGCCGATCCTTTTTAAAACCACGCCTGAGGGAGCGCGGGATTATCTGGTGCCGTCGCGCGTTCACCCCGGATGCTTCTACGCTCTCCCGCAAAGCCCGCAGCAGCTCAAGCAATTGCTGATGGTGGCGGGCGTCGAACGATATTTTCAGATCGCGCGCTGCTTCCGCGACGAGGACCAGCGCGGCGACCGGCAGCCGGAATTCACCCAGCTCGATTTGGAAATGTCATTCATTCACCGCGATGACGTGCTGGACACGGTGGAGGGACTCTTCACCGAGCTGATCCCGGCTGTCGCGCCGTGGAAGAAAATCTTCAAACAGCCCTTCCCGCGGCTTTCCTGGACGGAGGCGATGGAGCGTTACGGGGTGGATAAACCCGACCTGCGCTTCGGGATGGAACTGCGAGACGCCGGCGCCGTATTTGCCAAGAGCGAGTTTAAAGTGTTCCAGGATGCATTGAAGAGCGGCGGCGTGATCAAATGCATCGTGGCGCCCGGATGCGCGGCTTACAGCCGCAAGGACGTGGACGACCTGACGGCGTCTGCCCGCGAGCAGGGGGCCAAGGGGCTGGCGACGGTGGCGTACACCGGCGAAGGCGTCAAAGGATCGGTCTCCAAGTTTGTTTCCGCCGACGAGGCCGAGGCGCTGCGCAAGCTCACCGGTGCCGCCGAGGGGGATCTGGTCTTGCTGGTGGCCGATAAAAAGACGGTCGCCAATCAAACCCTCGGCGCGTTACGGCTGCTGTTCCGCGACCGGCTGAACCTGGCGGCGAAGGATGTGATCGCATTCGCCTGGGTGCTGGATTTTCC
>PLND01000006.1 GCA_003141675.1 Anaerolineae bacterium | reverse complement strand
AAATTTGCTTTTTTCATCCGTTTGGTATATAGATGATTCACCTTTATATATCACTCCAAGCCCAGTTCGGGACGAGGAGTCGCGGCTTTTTATGATGCGAATCCCAGTTACTTTCCTTTTTTTCTCCCTATTCCTCGCTGCGTGCCAAAGAGCCGAGTCCTCCACTCGGGTGCCTACATCCACTCCTTCCGAAGTTTCGCCCGTCTACGTCTCGGCCCTGTGTACGTTGATGGGGATGGAATCTCGAACGGATGTACCCAGGGACAGGCCGGTGATCGTAATGTGGGGATGGTCGGCGGCGACGATGGATCAAATGCAGGGTTACATCGACGCCGGGGTCGCAAAGGTCACCTTCGACGGAAAAGAACTCCTCGGCCAGATGCAGAAGGATATTCCGTACGATGAGACCGCCAAAATCTACCGGGCGGTCTGGATGTCCGGGGTCGGTATTCCTACACCCGGTTTGCATGTGATCATATATTCGCTGGAGTTCCAGAAGAAGGTATTCGACGGTATGGATTATTACGGACCGGCGACAAAAAACGAAAAGATGTCGGATCGTTGCGAGATCGATGTCCGGTGATAACTTCGGATTCCCCGATTATGCGCCGCTATCCCGGCGGTGCAGAAAAACCTTTGCGAAAATTCCTGCGAAACGAACTTGAATGGGCGCGTTTTCGATTGGGAACGACAACCGGGAATAAGCAATAGTCAAGGAGGTGTTTCATGGATAAACTCGTCATGGCGTTGGGGCCCGCCTTCGCCGCCGGGTTCGCCCTTCAGCGGCTCCTGGAGATACTCGATCCTTTGGTGGATAAAATTAATTTTGTTAAGGAGAATAAAAAAATCGTTCTCGGGCTCATTTCCCTGATCATCGGCCTGATTCTGGCGTTCGGGATAGGGCTGCGCGTTCTGCGGCCGCTGGGTGTGACGACCGCGGATTTTTTGGATGCGGTCACGACGGCCTTGATCGTCAGCGCGGGAACGGAAGGCTTCAACTCCATTCTGAAGTTTCTGGGCTATATCAAGGAAGACAGGAAAGCCGCCGCGGCCATGCGAATGCTGAACCAGGAAGTGCAAGCGGCGATGATCCGACTCGAACGCTTGGTTTAGCCTTTCGATGGCAAATCAATTGGTGATCATTCACCGGCGATCAATCCGCCATTCCTTGGAGCGCTGATTCGCACGGAAGGATTCCGGACTTATACCCGCGAGGTTGGCATCGACGGGCGGTAAAAATATTGTATTCTTGAGTTTCCCGATTCTCTTCGTTGTGTACCTGGTCATTCAGGCGATTCCCGCAGGTTAAGAGACGGTATCAAAGGTAGAATTGTCGATTTTCCTGAATTCGTCGGCTTGACCCACAAAGGCAGGTATTGCAATGCAGGAAAAATGGAAAGAAGTCGATCGATACATCAATACTTTCTTCGCGCCTTCGGATTCCTCTTTGGATGGAGCGCTTCAGGCCAGCGAAGCCGCTGGCCTGCCGGCGATTAACGTGACGGCTACCCAAGGCAAGCTGTTGATGCTGCTGGCGCAGATCCGCCAGGCGCGCTCCATTTTGGAAATCGGCACGCTGGGCGGATACAGCACCATCTGGCTTGCGAGGGCGCTGCCTCCCGGCGGGCGCCTGATCACGCTGGAAATGGACCCCAAGAATGCAGCCGTCGCCGAAAGCAACATTGCGCTCGCGGGTTTGTCCGGCTTCGTCGAGGTGCGGATCGGCCGCGCGTTGGATACGTTGCCCGCACTTGCCGCGGAAGGCCGGGCACCGTTTGATTTGATATTCATCGACGCCGACAAACCAACCTACCCGGAATATTTTACCTGGGCGGTCAGGTTGTCCCATCGCGGGACGCTGATCGTCGCGGATAACGTCGTGCGTAACGGGGCGGTGATCGACCCGGCAAGCCCGGATCCCAACGTCCAGGGGGTTCGCCGGTTCTTGGAGCGGATCGCCGCCGAGCCGCGCGTGACCGCCGCAGTGATTCAGACTGTGGGGAGCAAAGGTTACGATGGTTTCGCGCTTATCCTTGTCACGGGCGATCAATAATCCTCCTACTCCGCAGACATTTCGGCTCCCCAAAATTCAAGGGAACCAAGATGCTCCGCGAGTGCAAGCCGGAGGCGAGGGATGGGGCAGTAATGTTCGTCTGCATTTCGAGTAGAATCGCGGGCGCCAGGAATGAATTTCCGGATCCCCTGAGCGCAATCGTGGTGAACATATTTGCCCGGGCATCAACTTCCTAAGTGAGAATAGAATGCTATCGAACCGAATCAACCGTCTTGCACCGCCTCCCCGGACGGTTCCGCTCCCGGTGGTCTGCTCGGCCATGTTCGGAGTCACCGGCTCGCTGGGAGCGGTTTTTCTGATCATGGGTCTCGTTTTTACGATTGTCTTCACTCAGGGCTATCGGCCGGTCGACGAAATGCGCCTGGCGCTCTCCCAAACCACTGCCCGGGGGATCATCACGAGCGTTTCCGAGACAAATTCTACGGAAAACGATGTGCCGGTGTATGAATACGGATTCGCATTCACCACGAACCGCGGGCAGGAGCTGACCGGACGAAGCTATTTCACCGGGGAGCAGTGGGGGGCGAACTCCTCCGTGACGATCGAGTACGTGCCGGAAGAACCCGCCATCGCCCGGATTAAGGGAGCGCGCTTATCCATGTTTATGCCATGGGTCCTTTTCGTGCTCCTATTCCCCGCTATCGGCGCGTTGATGTTCGGATGGGCCACAATCGGCGGCTGGCGCCAGGTGGAGCTCCTGCGACTCGGAGAGGTGGCGGACGCGCGCATCCTCTCGCGGCACCCGACCAACGTGGAGGTCAACGGCCAGCCGGTGATCGAATACTCCTTCGAGATCCGCACCGGGACGGGGGAAACTTTCAACGGGTCGGCGAAGGCCCTGCCCAGCGAGCGGATCGGCGACGAGGAGAACGAACCGGCCCTCTATCTACCGACGAATCCCGAACGATCCACGCTAGGGGATGCCATTGCGCTGAGTCAACCGCTGGATGTGGACGGGGTATCCGGTCAATGGGTTTCGCAAGAGGGGATAACCAAGGTTGTTTTATACGTCATGACCTGGGTTGTGGCGGTCGCGCTTGCGGGATATTGGATTCTTCGAACCTTCGGCGCTCTACGGTAAGCCGGTATAGAAAGTAAAAAACGCGCATTATGCCTTTGCGAGCAACAGCCTGCCGGTGAATACTGCGTATGCCATATTACGATTGGGTTTGCCCCGAAGGGGCATCGTTTCCCGGCCGGGGATTTGTCCAACACACGGGAGGCAGGCGGAAGTGGGGATACGATTTAAAGAAGGACCGCTGCGCCGGCGGATCTAGCGAGCGGGTGGAAGATGGGAACCGCGGACGCGGTTATGGAGGATTCGATACAATAAAGCCGTCAAGTTGGGCTTAGGGAATCGTATCGGAGACGGGCAAAGCATCTAGTGATAAATGCATTGGAAAGGCATTATAGTAATAGCTGCTTGCATTTATGGGTCGATGCCGTTTCCGTCTACCACTATGTTGGGTGTATTCAAAACCGTTGTTGAAAGGATAAATGGGGTAAATGAGTACAAAATTCCTGATCCCGTCTTCGGACCCCGTTCTTTTAGAAAAAGCGAATAAGATAGCTGAGGAGTTCATTCAGAAATATATTAATGAGAATGTCATTGGAATTGTCTTTTTGGGAGCAATTGTCCGAGGATATTTTGATCATTTGGCTGATATTGATATTGCAGTTTTCAAAAAACAGAATTCCGATGTTCCATTAACAAAGAAGTTTTACAAGATTGAAGATTTGGAAGTCCAGATTTGGTTGTCTGACTATGAAAGTGAACTTACCATTCCATGGGATATGGCAAAACGTTGGACATATTCTCAGTGTCGGATATATTTTGATTCACAAGATAAAATATCCCATTTGCTAAAAGAAAAAGTTCCACTGAAGTCCGAGGAGAAGAAATTGCTGATGATGTCTGGATTAACCCTTTCTGAGTGGTATATCAATCGGTTGACCCAATTATGGGTGGAGCGGGGCAATATCATCAGCGCTCACCATATGGTAGATCAAGGGATAATATTTTTCTTCGATATGCTTTTTGGCCTAAATGATGAGTTGGTTCCAGATATGAAGTGGCGATATTATTGTGTCGAGCAATTAGAACATTTACCCGGCAATTTTCAAGAACGGATCAAAGAGACAATGAAACTTTATGCATTCACGATAGAGGAACTCGAAAGGCGAAAGAGAGTATTTATGGAAATGTGGCGAGAAATGCAACCGATCATTGAAGAAAAAGTGCATCTGACTTTTGAAGAAATAGAACAAATTCTCTAAACTTGGAATAATATCAAAATAAATAAAATGCGCCCAACATACGGCTACGGCAGGTTCCCATTTCCCGCGCTTCCCCCGGTTCTCCCGCTTCGCGAGGGCAGGCGCGAGGACAAGCGTCAAGGATGGCCAAGCCTCCCAGCAACGCTATGAACCCGGCATGCCTTTCGTTGCGCTCGTAGCAAGCGGGTTATGCACGCCATTGGATTGTTTACATTGGAGCTGATGGCTATGATGAGCAATCGTCAAAATTCAAGAATACCGGGCGAAAAGTTCCAAACCAAAAGCGCTTTACAGGAACATGTACGCCAAATGTTCATGCTTGAGCGCCTCTGCCTGCGGTTTCACCTCGTGGCAATGCAATTGCGAACAAGACACGGCGATAGAGATACTCTCCTTGTGGAAGATGAATACGACGTCCAAGATCTGCTGCACGCCTTGCTGACCCTCGAGCACGACGATGTCAGGACCGAATCGTGGACGCCAGGTTATGCGGGCGGAAGCTCTCGATTGGATTTCCTTCTCAAGAAAGAACAAATAGTCATCGAGGCAAAGAAGACCCGGAGCGGCTTGGGAACGAGGGAGTTGGGGGAACAATTATTGGAGGATATTCAGAAGTACAAACAGCATCCCGATTGCCAGACGCTGGTTTGCTTCATCTATGATCCGGAAGGACAAATTGCCGATCCGCGCGGAATTGAGAATGATCTGAGTCGAGATGCGGACGGACTTTCGGTACGCGTCATAATTGCTCCCAAAAGTCTGTAATTGGGTTCAACCGGGCGCTGGCTCAAGTTCGTCAATCCGCGGTAAAAACCACGCCGCCGGATCTGTTCCCTTGCTGCGCCGCGAATTGGCGCTTGTATCATCCAGAGGATTTCCGATGTCGTCGCTCGGCGCCGGAATACGCCAAGTCCGTTGGAAGAACGTTTTCGCATAGAATGGATAGATAATCGTGGAGGATTATGAAACATATTGCGCCGTATAAAAATGGGAATTTACTCTCCTATGCGGAATATGGCGATAAAAACGGTTACCCAATTCTCATACAGCATGGATTAATAGCCA
>PLND01000035.1 GCA_003141675.1 Anaerolineae bacterium | reverse complement strand
ATGGTCCCGGTGGTCAGCGCGGTGAGATAGTCTTGGGCGTCTTTCAGCTGTCGGTTCGCCAGGTCGTAATCGGCCCAGGCGGCGGCAACTTCCGCATCGGTCGGCGGGATGATCTTTTTTATAACCGTGGGGGGGAATCCTTGGTTGTGGAGTATGACCATGAAGTTGGCCGGAACGTAATCGTTCCAGTAATCCAGCGTGGCTTTCGACAAGGCCGCCTTCGCATTTACCAGGGTCTGTTCCGCGTCCTGGACTTTTTTCTCGGCATCCACCGAAGGATGCGCGGCGGCATCGTCCTTGGCCGTCTGCAACGCCTGTTCGTCCTGTCTCACCTGCTCCGTCCAGTAGAACACGTCATCACTGATCAGAAACGAAAGGGTCTTGCGTTTGACTGGAATGGCCACTTCGTAGGTGGCTAAATCCAACTCCGCCGATGCGATCGCCGACGCCGAGGTCAACTCGGAGAGGGCGTGCTGGGCCTGCTGATATTTAAGTTGCGCCGAGCCATCATCCAGGCGGGCCAGTAACTGCCCGGCTTCGACCACATCTCCCACTTTGGCAAACACTGCCGTCACCGGTCCGGATGCCGAAAAGCCTAAGGTGGCCTGAGCCGGGGAAACGAGCGTTCCCGTTCCGCTGGCGAAGAGTTTGATGTTGCCTTTGGTAACCGCGGCGGTTTGCAGGGTGGAACTTTGCGTATCGGCGGAAGTGGTGCGGTTCCTCAAGAAGAAATAGGCTGTTCCTCCGCCGACGACAAGCATGATGACCAGGGCGGCCACAAAAATCAACCTCGGAAAGCGCCTGCTTTTACTTGGGATGATTTTAAATGAAGAGGACATGCCTTTTTTCCATTCCATGGGAAGGATGGCTATCGATGAACGCGCCGTCAGTTTCTGGCGGCGCGTTTTTTCTTATTGCGTGGGTGTTAAAGATTGCGTTTTTTTCTGAAGAACTTGGATCAATTGATTGATCAAGAATGCCGGAGTGCCGGTCCCTCCGCCAAATCCGGGTGTTCCTGTCCTCTGCGCCCGCAAGGTGGCGATTTGATTCTGGTTTAAATTGGATCCGCCGTTGCCGCCGGTTCCACCGCCACCGCCGCCACCACCGCCGGTGAACCCGGCCGGTGGTCCTCCGGCGTCACCCCCCCCGCCGCCGGCTGGAAAGCCCCCGCCACCGCCCCCAAAGCCGGCACCCGGCGTCCTCGTCCCTGTTCTTGAAAACTGACCCGAGGAGCCGAANNTCATGGTCCCCTGGATCTGGTCAAGCACTGCGTCAATTTCCGGCTGTGCGGACGTGCCGCTGGTCGTCATCTGCTGGAGCAGGGTGTACAAGGGGACCAGCTTGGCGGCCGTTGCCGAATCCACGGCCTGCGGGGTTCCTTCCAGCTTGAGCGTTCCGAGCACGAGCTGGGTTTCCACCGGCAAGGCGTTTGGGTAGGTTCCGTTCAGCCGGTCGGTGCTTGTGCCGGTGGAGACGTTCTTGTTGGTTCCGCACCCGGCCAGCCCCAGCGTCAGAATGAAAACCCCTATCAGGGAGAATATGCGCATCTTGTTCATCGTTTACCTTTCCTTTCATTGTCCGGATATTGCTGCCGGTGCTATTCGTACCTCAAGGCATCGATCGGATCCATCTGGGCCGCCTTGCTCGCCGGATAGAACCCGAAGAAGACACCCACCGCCGCGGCGGATCCGATCGCCAGCAGAATCGACGAGGGCAGAACAACCGTGCGCGTGCTGCTGAAAGTGGAGAACAACCACGAGCCGGCGAAGCCGCTCAGCATGCCCAGGACCCCTCCCGTGGCGCTCAAGAGCAGCGCTTCGGTGAGGAATTGCAAAAGAATGTCCGCCGGGGTGGCGCCCACCGCCTGCCGGATTCCGATTTCACGCGTGCGTTCCGTCACGCTCACCAGCATGATGTTCATGATCCCGATCCCGCCCACCAGGAGGGATACGGCCGCCACCCACGTCAGCAGCGACCGGAAGGCCGCGCTGGTGGATTCCTGCGCCGTAATGACGTCCTGCTGGGTGGTGATCGTCACGTCGAGGTTATCCAGGGTGGTTTTGTGAAGCTTGGCCATAAGGAGTTTTATCTGCAGGATGATGGAATCCATGTTTTTGGCGTTATTAATTTTGACGTAGATCAGCCGCACGCGATCTCCGTTGATCCTGGCGAAGCGCGAATCGGTGAAATGGCTGAAGATGACGGTGATCGGGGTATACAGCCGCGAGTCGTAATCCACTTCGCCGACCGTGCCCTTCTTGGCCAGGACGCCGATGACGGTCATTTTGATGGTTCCGACCGAAATCACCTGGCCGATCGGATCGGAATCGGGGAAGAGTTGCTGGGCAAGGGTGTATCCCAGCACCGCCACTTTCTGTTTCTGATCCACGTCCGTCTGACTGATATACCGCCCCGAGCTGATTTTCATATCGCGGACGGTCGGAAATCCCGGCGAGGTCCCGTCCAAGGAAATGCTGTCCAGCACGGTATTGCCGAATTTGACGGTTTCCGTGGCGCCCTGTTCCACCACCACGGCGTCCACGCCGGATACGCTGTCGGCGATCGCCGTGGCGTCGTCATAAATCAGCCCGGTGCCGGAGCTGGCGCTTTCGGTAAAACCGCCGGCCCGGATCTGGGTAAAGTTCGCGGAGACGAAGATCAGGTTGGAGCCCAGGCCGGTGATGTTTTCCTGAATCGTCGCTTCCGTGCCGGCGCTGAAAGCCACCACCATGATCACCGCGGCCACGCCGATGATGATCCCCAGCATCGTCAGAATCGAACGGATTTTATTCCTGGTAATGGCTTCCCAGGAGACGCGCAGGATTTCGAGAGGGTTCATGGGTTAATCCTTCCCGTCCTCGGGATGGTGTTTTCCGTTTTCCACGACGTTCGACACTTTGCCGTCGGCGAGGTGGATCTCCCGCGTGGCCTCGTGCGCGATTCGCGGGTTGTGCGTAACCATGACGATCGTGGTTCCCCGGCGGTGGAGGTCCTGCAGGATGCGCATGACTTCGTCGCCGGAATGGCTGTCGAGGTTTCCCGTGGGCTCGTCGGCGATGATCATCACCGGATCGTTGATCAGCGCCCGGGCAATGGCCACACGCTGCTGCTGCCCGCCGGAAAGCTCATGCGGCTGGTGGTTGAGCCGGTCGCCCAGGCCCACCAGTTCCAAGAGCTCCTTGGCCTTCTCTTCGCTGGCGCGGGCTCCCGGCCGCAACGAACGGTTGTATAGCAGCGGGAGTGTCACGTTGCGCAGCGCGGTGGTCCGAGCGAGCAGGTTGTAGGATTGAAAGATGAAGCCGATCTTCCGGCTGCGGATGAAAGCTAACTGCTGCCGGTTGAGGTTGCTGACGTCCTCCCCGTCGAGGATGTACGTTCCGGAACTGGGGGTTGCCAGACACCCTAAAAGGTACATCAGGGTGCTTTTGCCGGATCCCGAGGGACCCATGATGGCGATGAACTCACCCGGTTGGATCCGGATGCTGACCCCGTCCAGGGCCGCGACGCTGACATCCCCGATGCCGTAAACCTTGGAAAGATCGGAGGTGGCGACGATCGCCGGATCGGGCGTCATTTCGTCACCGTGAGTCCGGTAGTCACCACGTCCCCCGCATTCAACCCGGATTTAAT
>PLND01000008.1 GCA_003141675.1 Anaerolineae bacterium | reverse complement strand
GGCCGGGCTGGCATATCGAATGCTCCGCGATGAGCACGAAGTATCTGGGCGAGCCGTTCGACATCCATGGCGGAGGGGTCGACAACATCTTCCCGCACAACGAATGCGAGATCGCCCAAGCCGAGGCGGCGACGGGAAAGTTGTTCGCCAAGTACTGGCTGCTGACCGGATCGTTGACGGTTGGGGGGGTGAAGATGGGCAAGAGTTTGGGAAACTATGTCACCATCCGGGATGCCCTGGCGAAATACCGCCCGGAGGCGATTCGATTTTTAATTCTCTCCGGGCACTACCGGAGTCCGCTCGACTATTCCGAGGACGCCCTGGTCGGCGCCAGCCGCGGCTGGGAACATCTGGTCGGGCCGTACGAGGGTCTGGTCCAGCGCTTGGCCGCGTTGCCGGTGGCGGGCGGAGACATAAGCTCAGCTGCATCAACGCTTGTCGAGGACGTCCGGCGCCGGTTCCGCGAGGCCATGGATGAGGATTTCAACGCTCCGGCGGCCCTGGCGGTGCTCTTTGATTTCACCCGCGAGGTCAACAGCGGCCTGGGAATGGAGAAGGGCCCGGGCCGGGAGGACCTGGAAGCGTTCGCACGCCTGTACCGGGAATTGGCCAGCGACGTGCTGGGTGTACTGCCAAAGAAAGGGCCCGCTTCCGGAGACAGGGAATCTCCCCTGATCCGGTTGCTGATGGATTTGCGGAACGAAGCCCGGGCGCGGAAGGATTGGGCGCTCTCCGATTCGATCCGCGACCGGTTGGCCAAGGTCGGAATCGTCCTGGAAGACGGCAAGGACGGGACGACCTGGAAAATCCAATAGGGCGAACATGATTCCCAACCAGTGGTACGCGGTTCTGGATTCGCATGATGTTCCCAGCGGTAGGCCGGTGTCCATCATGCGCATGGGCGAACGATTGGTCTTCTGGAGGGACGGGCCAGGAAAAGTGGCTTGCGTGCGGGATACTTGCCCGCACCGCGGCGCGGCTTTGAGCCTTGGGAGAATTTGCGAATCGAATGTAGAGTGTCCGTTTCACGGTTTCCAATTCGATTCTTCCGGAAAGTGCCGGTTGGTTCCCGCTCTGGGAAGGATTACTCCTCCGCCGAAGGTATTGGCCGCCCGCTCATACCCAGTTAGGGAAGCCCACGGGTGGATCTGGATTTTCTGGGGGGAGGCGATAGACAATCTCCCACCCGTGCCCTATTTTGACGATCTGGACCGATTGTTCTCCTACGCCACATTCCCTTATCCTTGGAATGCCCATTACACACGCGTCATCGAAAACCAGCTGGACGTCATGCATCTTCCCTTTGTGCATTACAACACCATTGGACGGGGAGGGCGGACGATTGTGGACGGGCCAATTTCCTCCCTGGAAGATGAAACAATCAGTCTATGGGTCTACAACCGGAAAGACGACGGCACACCGGCGCGGCGGCCCGACGAAATTCCTCCCACGCACCGGGCGCCACAAATATATTTTCGGTTTCCCAACATCTGGCAAAACAATATCTCGCCGGATTTTCGGATTGTAGCGGCCTTTGCCCCGGTCGACGAAAAACGCACTGTGCTTTATTTGCGCACGTATCAACGGACGGTCCGTCTTCCCATTCTGCGCGAGCTGTTCAACGGAATCGCCCTGATCGGAAATTGGTATATCGCCCGGCAAGATAAATCGGTGGTGGAGACGCAGGAACCCAAACGGTCGGATCTCCACATCGGCGAGCATCTGGTCGGGGGAGACGGACCGGTTATTCTCTATCGGCGCCATCGCCGGGCTCTCCTCGATGCGGCTGGCATTCCGGAGAAGCCGTGAACCGGGAATGGTTGTACGGGCGCCAGGCCGTTCGCGAGGTATTGCGGGCCGGACGCCGGCCCGTGTTTCTGCTTCGGGTTGCCAGGGGTGCGCAGGAGCACGGTGTGCTTGCCGAGATTATGACTCTGGCGCGCCGCAAGGAATTGCGCGTCGAAGTTGTAGCCCGCGATGGGCTGGATCGCCTCGGCGGAAATCACCAGGGGGTTGCCGTCCAGGCCGGGGAATATCCGCTGGTTGAATTCTCGGATCTCCTAGCGGAGTGCGAGCAAGCAGGTCCCGCCGTACTGCTCCTGATCTTGGATCAAATCCAGGATCCGCAGAATCTGGCTTCGCTGTTGCGGACTGCGGAGGCGGCAGCCGTAACGGGGGTTGTGCTGCCGTTCCGGCGCGCAGCCGGTATAACGCCCGCAGTGGTCAACGCATCGGCCGGGGCCGTGGAACATTTGCGGATCGCCCAATCCAATCTGGCCCAGGCGATTGAAGAGTTGAAACGACGCGGGATTTGGGTGGCGGGATTGGATGCCAGCCCCGATGCGCGTCCACTGTTCGATACCGATCTGACCGGACCCACGGCCTGGGTAATCGGGAGCGAAGGCGAGGGGTTGCGGCCGCTGGTCCGCAAATCCTGCGACGTGCTGTACAGCCTTCCCATGCGCGGGAACATTGCGTCGCTGAATGCGGCCGTCGCAGGTTCAATCGCCCTGTATCACGTGCTGTATCAACGCTTGAACGGATAATTTTTTTCTGTACTGCTATAATCGGTATTCCTTATGGATACTTCACCCGCCCATCCCGCACCGCATCACGTCGCTTTGGTTTACCACGACGGTATCGCCGACGCAGAGTCCATCGCTCAGGCGATGGCGGCCTATGTCCGTTCCTGCGGCAATGGACGGGAGGCCGATCTTTTTTCACAGAAGGATTCCGCCTTCGCCGGAAATCTCGGACGCTATGATCTGGTGATTGCCCTGGGCGGCGACGGCACCATTCTACGGGTCAGCAATATCTGTTCCCAAAAAAATATTCCCGTGCTGGGGGTCAATCTGGGCCGCCTGGGCTTCCTGGCTGAATTGCAGCGTGCGGATTGGAAACCGGGCCTGGAGAAAGTGTGCCGCGGAGAGTATTGGTTTGAGGAGCGAATGATGCTCCATGTGCAGGAGGAACGCGCGGAACGGATCCTCGGGGAGTGGAACGTATTAAATGAATGCGCCATCACACGCGGCGGCGGGATGAAGATGGTTCAACTGGAGACCAGGATCGATGGGCAGCCATTGACCACCTATGCCGCCGACGGCCTGATCGCCGCCACACCGACGGGCTCCACGGCGTACGCGCTGGCCGCCGGTGGTCCGATCCTGCCTCCGGAGCTACGCGCCATCCTGCTCGTGCCGGTGGCTCCGCACCTTTCGGTCGAGCGGGCGGTGGTGTTGCCCGAGGGCGCCGAGGTTGT
Source organism: Anaerolineae bacterium (assembly GCA_003141675.1). GTDB lineage: Bacteria > Chloroflexota > Anaerolineae > Anaerolineales > RBG-16-64-43 > FEN-1073. Next base: position 41,534 of record PLND01000008.1, on the reverse strand, counting down.
CATCCGGGTGCATACCGATTCACCGGCGGTGATTTCCTGCGACGGACAACATCATGCCGAGGTGTTGAACGGGGACCGCGTACGCATCCGGGCCTCCGACCGGTCGGTGCGCTTCGTGCGCGTTCAGGGACGCGGTTATTTCTACCGGAACATTACCACCCGCTTGAATCGCAACCCGCAGCCGGGAGGATAGCGATGCGGACAGTACAACGATGACCGATCAACCGATGGTTTGCGCGTTTCATCCCAATCGTTCCACGACACTGCGGTGTAACCGCTGCGGCCGGCCGATCTGCACCTCCTGTGCGATTCTTACGCCGGTGGGGTACCGCTGCAAAGTCTGCGTCCGCGAGCAGCAGAAGGTTTTCGAAACCGCGAACTGGTATGACTTTATCACTGTGCCCGTCGTGGCAGGAGTGATTTGCGGCGTGGGTTCCCTGCTCACTTCGGTCCTGGGTTTTTTTGTGATCTTCGAAGCTTTTTTTGTGGGAACGATCGCAGCGCGGGCCGTCCTGCGGGTGGTTCGCCCCCGCCGCAGCCGGTATTTTCGATGGGCGGCGGCAATCGGCGGGGTATTAGGTTGTCTTCCCATCATGGTCCCGACGGTGTTGCTTCTCCTGATCTATAGTCCCTCGAATTTGTTGGCGATTGGAATGAGTCTGCTTTGGCCCGGGGCGTATCTGGTGATCGCCGTGGGGTTCCTGGTTGCAAATATTTAAACCATCCGGCTTTCCGGGCGCATAAAGGAGGAACGGTGGGATCTAATCTACTTCTTATCGGACTCGCCTTAGTGATCATCGGAGCGGGAATTTTCTTCCCGGCGCGGAGCGCGCGCAAGCGCGATCAGATGCGGCAATCCTGGCCGACAGCCAAAGGAACGATCACTTCATCCAAGGTTGTTCAGCCGCAGACGCTCGCCGCGGAAGGATCGAAAGACCCCGACCAATTCGACGTATCGGTTCAATATGAATTCCGGGCCGGCGGGCAGCTGCATTTCGGCTCATCGGTGTCGTATCCGCGTTATTTCTATAAAAAACTGGAGGCGGATAATATTTCCTCCCGCTATCCGGCTGGCGCGACGGTGACCGTCTATTACAATCCGGAAGACTACCGGGAATGCTATTTGGAAATCCGGAACACCGCCAAATATTATCGGACGAGCATCGCCCTCCTAATCCTGGGTGTATTGGTGGGTCTGTTCGGGGTTCTCCAGAGTTTAGGTTAACCCTTACCGGCGATTGGGAATCCGACATGCTGCAGGAACTCCGCATCCGCAATTTCGCGATCATCGAAGAAGTCGCCCTCGATTTCGGACCGGGCCTGTTCGTCCTCACCGGCGAAACGGGGGCGGGGAAATCGATCATCGTGGACGCGATCGAACTACTGCTTGGGGGACGCGCGGATTCAAACGTTATCCGCAGCGGGGAGGAAACCGCTTCGGTGGAAGGCGATTTCGTTTTGGAAAACGACGCCCTCGCCGAGGTGCGGCCCATCCTGGAACGCGAAGGATTGTGGGACGGGGAGACGCTCCTCACCCTGGGGAGGGAAGTGCGGCGCGAGGGAAGGAATATCGCCCGCGTCAACGGGCGGACGGTTAACCTCGCGATTCTGCGCGACGTGGGCCAGATCCTGGTGGACGTCCACGGCCAATCCGAACATCTTTCCCTGCTCCGGATTCGCGAGCATCTGCGCCTGCTCGACCGTTTTGCCGGCGTAGAGGAAAAGCGCGGAAAATTTTCCGGCATGGCCGAGGAGTTGCAGCGGGTGCGCGGGGAACTGGAGCGGATCCGGGCCGGTGAACGCGAGGCGGCCCGCCACGCCGACATGCTGCAATACCAGATCGGCGAAATCGATGCCGCGCGAATTCAACCCGGGGAGGAAACGGCCCTTTTAGAGGAAAGGACCCGCCTGGCCAACGCCGAGCAATTGGCCCAGCTGGCCGACCAGGCGATTGCAGCGTTGGATTCGGAAGGCGAAGAGAATCGCCCAGCGTCGGATTTGCTGGGGGAGGCCGCCCGGTCCCTGGCCGCCTTATCCAAGATCGATCTGTCATTAAATTCCGCCCGCGAAAGCGGGCAGGCTCTCCTCGATCAAGCCGCGGAACTTGCCCGCGATCTGCGGGCCTACCGTGAGTCCATCGAATTCAACCCGCGCCGGCTGGAGCAGGTGGAGGAACGCGTCGAACTGCTTCGAAACCTGAAACGAAAATACGGCGATACGCTCGAGGCGGTGGCGCGGCATGCCGAGCAAGCCCGGACCGAGTTGGAGGGGATCACCCATGCCGATCAGCGACGCGCGGAACTCGAAGCGCAGGAGAAAATCCTGCTTACCAACCTGGGGGTTTTGGGCGCGGAGCTTTCCCGCGCGCGCAGGAGCGCTGCAGATGAACTCGCCCGCGGGATCGAGACGGAGTTAACCGACCTGAAGATGGCCGGTGCGAAATTCTCGGTTGATCAAACCTGGAGGGAGGATCCGGAGGGAGCCTTTGTCGGCGAGAGGCGTGTGGCGTTCGATTCGACCGGGCTCGACGGCATCGAATTTCTCGTAGCCCCGAATCCAGGAGAAGGACTCAAACCGCTGGTTAAGGTGGCTTCCGGGGGCGAGACTTCGCGGTTGATGTTGGCGATGAAAAGCGTTCTGGCGCGGGCCGATCGGACGCCCACGCTGATCTTCGACGAGATCGATCAGGGCATCGGCGGAAGGGTGGGCATGACCGTCGGGAGGAAACTGTGGCGCCTCACGCCCCGCCATCAGGTCCTGTGCGTCACCCACCTGCCGCAGCTCGCGGCCTACGGCGATCAACATCTGCACGTGGAAAAAACGGTCCAGGGGAAGCGCACACTAACCCGCGTCCATAAGCTGGAAGGCCGGGAGCGCGTTTCCGAACTCGCCGCCATGCTTGGAACCCTTTCGGAAACCACGCGGGAATCGGCGGAAGAAATTCTGAACCTAGTGGAAGAAGACAAGCGGAATTCCCCGAGCCGGAAATAACGGTCGCTGCGACTGCCGGGGATTCGAGATACAATCTCCGGCAAGGATCGTCGGAAGTCGGAAAGCCGCCCAAAGGAGAATCGAACCATGTGGGATATTTTTACGGCATTCATCATGCTGGGAGCGGGATCGATTCTGGCGTTCTATGAACTTCGGCAGTGGTGGGCCACAAAGCGATGGATTCACCTCGTCGCGATTCTCGCTGCAGTGGCGAGCGAATTGGCGATCATCAAAGGCTTCACCGAAGCGTTAATCGTCCTGATGTTCGCCATCGTGCTGGCGTTTGTGGCGGGTAACAAAAAAAATTAAAACCCGCGAATTCCGGAACTGCAGGGTTTTATAAGATTTGACCCGATGGTGACTATCGGGGGAGAAGCGAAAAAACGGGATGGTATAATAGAATTCAATCGAATATCCTTCGGGGCCGGGTGAGGACTGCAAGCTGGTCCAATTCCCGATCGGCGGTAAGCCGGCCGAAGCCAATCGGTGGCTGAGGCGGGCGAGCCCGCGAGCCTGAGCGGAAATTTCTGCGAGGGCAGGATCCGGTGTGAATCCGGAGCCGACCGTATAGTCGGGATGAAAGAAGGAAGCATCTTCCGCGCAGCGGACGATTCCAACCCCGAAGCCTCTTGGTTTCGGGGTTTTTTTAACACGGAATACACGGAAAAGTACACGGATTACACAGGGAAAAAAGGTCCACGAAGGCCACTAAGGACACGAATTTATCTCCGTGTCCTCCGTGCAAAGATTAAAGTCACGGTTCTCCGAGTTGGATTTGTACCCAGACGACGGATACCTTCTATGACAGATCGCGCCAATTCCAAAACCTCCGTACTGCGCGGAATAGGATCTTCCGCTCGAAGAATGATTCCGATCGTCGTGGCAATGGCGGTTTGCGGATTCACCTGGCAGGCGGTCGCGATATTCAGCGGGTTGCCGGCGTTTATTCTGCCCAGACCCCTTTTGGTTGCGAATCGTCTGGTGGAAGTGCTGGCCGACGGCAGCCTACTGCGCCAATCAGGGTACACATTGATCGAAGTCGTCGCGGGAATGGCGTTGGGCGTGGGAACCGCCGCCGCGCTGGGATACGTCCTGAGTAAATCACGGCTGGTGGAACGCGTGCTTGCGCCGTACATCGTCGCCACCCAGGNNGCCCGGTGGTCGCCATCGCTCCGCTGCTGATCATCTGGCTGGGAAGCGGGCTTCCCTCCAAGGTGCTCATCTGCGCCCTGATCGTTTTTTTCCCGGTGCTTATCAACACCATCGTCGGGTTGCGGTCGGTGTCGGCCAATCTGCGCGAACTGATGCGCTCGCTGGGCGCCACGCGTTGGCAGAATTTCCGGCTGCTCGAATTTCCGGCGGCGCTCCCCATTCTCCTCGGCGGGTTGAAGGTGGGCGCCACGCTTTCGGTGATCGGCGCCGTGGTGGGCGAGTTCCTCGCGCCCGATCGGGGGTTGGGCTACCTCATCAGCGTGGCCCGCGGACAATACGACACCGCGCTGGTATTTGTTGGAGTGTTTGCCCTGGTGGTGATGGCGCTCTCGCTCTACGGCCTGGTGGCCTGGGCGGAGCATCGCTGGCTCAGCTGGCGGGAAACCTAACCCCCTCTCCCCCTTCCCTTAAGGGAAGGGGGAGAGGGGACGGGGGAGTGGAGGTTGGGTCGGGATGGGGAAATTTTTCTAGGAGAATAAATATGAAACGCTTTTTCTTATTAATTGCATACTTCACTCTCCTTGCGGCGTGCACGCACGCCCCGAACGGCACGCCCTCCCTGCGCACCATCCGCCTGCCGATGGGCTACATCCCCAATGTACAATTCGCGCCGTTCTACGTTGCGCTGGAGAAGGGTTACTTCCGGGAAGCGGGCATCGATATCACCTTCGATTATAAATTCGAGACCGACGGCGTGGCCTTGGTGGGCGCCGGCGAGATTCCATTCTCGGTGGCATCGGGGGAACAAGTGCTGCTGGCGCGGGCTCAGGGGCTTCCGGTGGTTTACGCGATGGCCTGGTGGCACGGATATCCCGTCGCCGTCGCCGCGCTGGAGACTTCCGGAATCCGGACGGTCCAGGATTTAAAAGGAAAGAAAGTCGGGATCCCGATTTTGGCGGGTGCCTCTTATGTCGGGTTCCGGGCTCTCCTGAATTCCGCGGGAATGTCCGAGCAGGACGTAACGCTTGACGTCATCGGATACAACCAGGTGGAAGCACTGATTGCGGGAACGGTGGACGCCGCCGTGATCTACGCCAACAACGAACCTATACAACTGGAGGCGCGCGGGTACAAGGTGAACGTGATCCGCGTGGCAGACTTTGTCAACTTGGCCTCGAACGGCTTGCTCACCAACGAATCGACTATTAAAAACGATCCCGCGTTACTGCGGGCGATGATCCGCGCCATTCTCCGGGGCGTGGACGACGCCGTATCGAATCCGGGTGCGGCCTATGAAACCTGCCGAAAGTACATCGACGGTTTGGCGGAAAACGATCCCGTGCAACGCCAGGTACTCGCTCAAACGCTCAGCTTCTGGAAGACCGGCAAAGCCGGCTGGAGCGATCCCGCCGCCTGGCAGAACATGGACTCCACGCTACGATCAATGGGCCTGCTGACCAAGCCGCTCGACATCACGCAGGCTTTTACGAATGATTATCTCCCGCAGTAGGCGGCAGGAAGATGAGGAAATGAAGGCACCCATCCTGCAGGCGATCAACCTTACGGCCGAATACACCGGCGGCGAAACCGAAGTGCGCGCCCTGGGGGAGGTTTCCTTCGCCGTGGGCAGGGAAGAGTTCGTCTGCGTTGTCGGACCGTCGGGCTGCGGGAAGAGCACCCTGTTGCGCCTTCTGGGTGGGTTGCTGCGCCCAACGACCGGGCGGGTGTTGATCGAGGGATGGGAATTGACGGGTCCGGTGTCCCGGATCGGGTTTGTCTTCCAGCGCTCGAATTTAATGCCGTGGCGCAGCGTCGAGCGCAACATCCTGCTTCCCCTGGAGATCAGCGGCATTGCGCCGGAAATGGCGAAAAAAACCGTGAATGGGCTGATCGAACTGGTCGGCCTGGCGGGATTCGAGCGCAGCCTTCCGCGCGAACTTTCCGGGGGGATGGCGCAACGGGTGGCACTGGCGCGGGCCCTGGCGCACGATCCGGAAGTGCTTCTGCTGGACGAACCCTTCGCCGCGCTGGACGCCCTCACCCGCGAGCGCATGGAATCCGAAGTGATGCGCATCGCCCAATCGCGGAAGAAGACCGTGGTGCTCGTGACCCATTCGATTCCGGAAGCGATTTTGCTGGCGGACCGGGTGCTGGTGCTCACCTCGCGGCCGGGCAGATTGCGGATGGAAATGGCCGTGGATCTTCCGCGTCCGCGGCGAACGGAGATGATGTATACGAAAACATTCGGCGCAATGGCCGGCCGGGTGCGGAGCGCGATTGAGGAGGCGGTATAATTTTAAATCGGTAACGATCTCATCCCGACCCCGAAGCGAAGCGAGGGCGAGGGATCGCGTCCCAGTAGCTCAACGGATAGAGCAGGGCTCCCCTAAGGCCAAGGTTGGGGGTTCAATTCCCTCCTGGGACACAAAAACGCCGCCGATAACGACGGCGTTTTTGATTCATCGTGTGTGAAAAAACTCCCAAAGTCTGCAAGACATTATCGGCTACGGAAATAATAGATCGATGTCATCGCGAGCACGCCCCAACCGGAGCGGGCGAAGCGATCTCGCATTTCAGATCGCAAAGGCGAGATTGCCCCGCCCCGGCCCCTACTGTGCAATCGTTACACTTGCCGGGGCGAGGCCGGGGCTTCACTCCCTTCCCCCGAAGAGCGCGAGGGCAGGCGGTCGCCCCGCTTCGCGAGAGTAGTCTGCTACAAATTGAAAGACGGAGGGCATTTTGGATTTTTCCGGAATTCAACAGCGGAACAACTCCGTAGTCTGTGCTATACTGCGATCTGGGGGGGGGCGGAGGAGATCATGGAGCTGTTGCAGCAGCGAATTCTGACTAATGGCCGCAACCTGGGCGACGGAATTCTTAAAGTCGATGGTTTCATCAATCACCAGGTGGATCCCGCCCTGATGGACGCCTGCGGCAAAGAATTCGCCCGCCGCTTCCAACAGGTGGGCGCCACCAAAGTGCTTACCGCGGAAATTTCCGGGATTGCCCCGGCGCTACTGACCGCCCTGCACCTGAATCTTCCGATTGTCTACGCGCGAAAAACCAAACCGATCACGATGCCCGACCAGGTTTTTCTCACCCTGGCGCCTTCGCATACCAAGGGACACACGATCGAATTGATCGTTTCCCCCGAGTTTCTGGTGGAAGGGGACAAGGTGGTGATCATCGACGATTTTCTGGCCACCGGCCAAACCATCCTGGGGCTGGTCCGGTTGGCGCAGGCGGCCGGAGCGAAGGTGGTCGGGATCGGCGCGCTGATTGAAAAAACATTCGACGGAGGAAGGGCCCTTCTCAAAAGCGTCGAAGTTCCGATCGAAGCCCTCGCGGTCATTACCGACATGCAGGATGGGAAGATTATCTTTGCGCCGTAAAGATACCGGCGAAATCCAGGCCCCCTCTTGTCCCCCCATTTTCGAAAAAAATTGGGGGGACAGTGATTTTCAGGGGGGAGGTAAACGATTTAAAGCAGAATATCCGTACGATGCAACGCACAATGGAATAGAGACGACCTCATGGATTCCATCGCCGTCCTCGATTTTGGCTCCCAATATTCGCAACTCATAGCCCGCCGCGTGCGGGAAGCACAAGTGTATTGCGAACTGTTCCCCTTCGACGCGCCGGAGGAGAAGGTTCTGGCGATGCATCCGAAGGCGTTCATCCTTTCGGGCGGTCCAAACAGCGTCTATGACCCGGGCGCTCCCGACCTGCCGGATTATGTAATCCGAAGCGGGAAGCCGGTGTTGGGCATCTGCTACGGGATGCATTTGCTGGCCCGCTCGCTTGGCGGCCACGTGGCGGCTTCCCCTCAGCGCGAATACGGCCGGGCGGAAGTCCGTCCAAATTCCACGCCCTCGATCCTTCCCCCCGCGGCGTTTCAAGCCTGGATGAGCCACGGCGATACGGTCGACCGCATGCCGGAAGGTTTCCGCCCCACGGCCACCTCGGATAATTGCCCGGTGGCGGCGATGGAGGATCCGGCGCGCAACCTCTTCGCACTGCAATTCCATCCGGAGGTGAAGCACACTGAGCACGGCATCGAAATTCTGGCGGCGTTTCTCCGCGCGGCGGAAATCCGGCCCGAGTGGACTCCCGGGTCGGTGGTCGAGGAGAGCATCGCCGAGATCCGGCGCCGGGTGGGGGCATCCCCAGTGGTGGCCGGCGTCAGCGGCGGGGTGGATTCGACCGTCGCGGCGGCGCTGGTGCACCGGGCCATCGGATCCCAGCTCGCCTGCATATTCGTCGATAACGGCCTCCTGCGCGCCGGCGAACCGGAGATCGTGGTCGATACGTTCCGCAAGACCCTGGGGGCCAAATTGGTCGCGGTGAACGCCGCGGAAGAATTTCTCGAGGCCCTGGCGGGAGTGACCGAGCCGGAAAAGAAGAGAAAAATCATCGGAGAGAAGTTCATCCGCATTTTCGAACGGGAAGCCCGGCGGATCGCGGGAAAACCGGGAGATCAGGCCCGCTTCTTGGTGCAGGGCACGATCTATCCGGACGTGGTCGAGAGCCGCGGACCGGAACGAAAAACCGCCGACAAGATCAAGACCCATCACAACGTCGGCGGGCTGCCCGAAGACCTCGGCTTCGAGCTGGTGGAACCGTTGCGTTTCCTTTTTAAAGACGAGGTTCGCAAGGTGGGTTTGGAGCTTGGCCTGCCGGAAGCCCTGGTTTGGCGGCAACCCTTCCCCGGTCCGGGGCTCGCTGTGCGTTGTTTGGGGGAAGTCACCTGGGACCGGCTGGAAATCCTCCGGGGCGCGGATAAAATCCTCACCGACGAACTGGGGAATGCGGGCATGCTCCGCGGGGATACCGCCCAGGCGTTTGCGGTTCTGCTCCCCGTCCGGTCGGTGGGCGTGATGGGGGACGGGCGCACGTACCAGGAAGTGTGCGCCCTGCGCGCCGTGACCACCGAGGATTTCATGACGGCCGATTGGGCCCGCCTGCCGCACGAGCTTCTGGCGCGCGTTTCCAGCCGGATCGTCAACGAGGTAAAAGGAATCAACCGGGTGGTCTATGACATCACCAGCAAGCCTCCCGCCACCATCGAGTGGGAATGACGGCGTGAAAATGGAAACGGGCCGAGCGGCGTTGGATCCGATCGGATTAATTCGAAGCAGCCTGCGGATCGCCCTGCGCACACCGCAATTGTGGGTGCTGACGCTGCTGCTTTATTGCGCGCTGCTTCCGGCGTTCCTACTGGCGGGCGGTTTCGGGGCAGCCACCGCGTTCCTGACGATCCCGTCGCAGGGCTCCGGGACAGGCGCCATTCTTTCCCCTCTGCAACGTCTGTCCATCGGCGGATGGATCGCTTATATCCTTGTTACGCTGATCATTCTCACTGCAACCACGCTGTTTTCCTGGGCAATCCAGGCGGCCATGATCCGCGCTTCGGATGCGGCGGCCGAGGGCCAAGCCGTCTCGATCCGCGGCTCGCTGCAATTGGGAAAAAAGCGCTGGCAAAGCCTGATCAAACTCGCGCTCACGTTCGGTCTGATCATACAAGCGCTGGGCATCCTGCCCCTCGTGCTTGTGATCGCGGTTGCCGGTTCCGGAGTGGGACGGGCGGGCATGTTATCGCTGGTACAGACGGTGCTGCTGCCTGTCAATACCGTACTGGGGATCTTCCTGTTCCTTCTGACGATGTCGATCGCGCTGGAAGACATCCGCCCGCGCGCGGCGATGCAACGGGTATGGAAATTAATCCGGGGCAGCTGGTGGGGATTTTTACTGGCCTATCTCCTGCAGGGGGTCCTTGCCCTGGCATTCATCATTCCCTTTGCGTTTCTCCTCACCGTCGCCATTTTCCTGTTCCTCTCGGGTTGGTTTCTCCAATCGTCCCTGGAATACGTGATTGGAGGAGCGGTCTGCGTTTTTTCCTCGCCGGTCGGGCTGGCATTGCTTACGTTTATCATGGTTTTCAGCACGGTTTTGTTCACCCAAATTTACCGGGCGGCATCCAAGACGGATTAAAAGAACGTTACGACCTCGGGAAGAGAAACCTCGTATATTATAGAAGCGGACCCCATCTCTTTCCCCCCTTCAATATAGAGAGGGGCGGGGGGCGGGGTTGGTCAACCAGATTTGACTAAGAGAGGTTCCCATGTCGATCAATTACTCTTCCATTCTTTCCAGGGCCTGGACGATTGCCTGGAAATACAAGGTGCTATGGGTTTTCGGTTTTCTGGCGATGTTAGGAGGCGGGGGCGCCGGTTGGAATGGAGGGGCTAATTTCCAGCCCGCCTACAATTACGGCTCCAACGATATAAATAATTCCAATCTACCGCCGGCGTGGAAGTCTTTCTTTACTCAACTTTCCCAGATAAATATTAATACATGGATCGACATTGCCGTCGGGGTCTTGTGCTGCCTGTTCCTCCTCGCGGTGATCCTTTGGGTCCTGTCGGTCATCGGACGCGGCGGACTGATCGGCGGAATCGTCAAGGCGGATGCCGCCGGCAACATTACCTTCCGGGAAGCCTGGGGAATGGGGCTGCGATCCTTCTGGCGGCTGCTGGCGCTCCGATTGCTGGATATCGCGTTGGGAATTGCCGTCGCAATCGTCCTATTCCTGCCCGGAGCGATCCTCGGCGTGCTTACCTGCGGTATTGGATTCATCCCGCTCTGTTGCGGAGCGATCATCATCGGGGTGGGGTTGCGCCTCTGGTTCCGCCTGATGGATTACGCCGTGGTGGTGGAGAATCATAGAGTGGGGGAGGCGATCGGGCGGGCATGGAATATCCTGCGCGACCACGTCGGACCGGCGGTCATTCTCTATCTCATTCTTTGGGCGGTTTCCCTGGGCGTAGGTTTTGTCCTGCTGATCCTTTTTGCCCCGGCCGGCGTGCTGATCTTCCTCAGCGTCCTGCCGCTGATCTCCCAGACCGGCGCCCTCAATGTTGCCTTGCTGGTGATCGGACTGATACTGCTCGTGCTTTTCATGCTGGTTTCCGTGGTGGTCAACTCGATCTACACGGTTTGGGAAGCCGGCGTATGGACCTTCGCCTATCAGGCGTTTATCGGGCCGCAACAACTGGCAGTAATCACGGCAGCGAATCTGCCGCCGGCGCCCGTGTCGAAGCCATAACTCCAACCCTCCCGCGCCCCCGGAAATCTCCCGGGGGCGCTTTTTTTTTCAAAAATCGCGTAAACCCCCAAAAAAATGGGATTCTCCCCGTTTACGGTTCTCTAACTGGACGCTCGTACTATATAATAGAAAGAAATCCCGCTTTTCGGGGAGAGAGGGTCCTTTTAGGAGAATTAATCCATGATGCGATTCGACCGCTTTACCGAACGCGCGCAGGACGCCGCGCAACGCGCGGCGGAAATCATCCAGCGCTACGGCCACAATCAGATCGATACCGAGCACCTACTCTTGGCGCTGCTGGAGCAGCCGGACGGGGTGATCCCGCAAATACTGGAAAAACTGAGCGTCAACGTGGAGTTACTCTCGCAGCGGCTGGACGAGGTTCTGCGCGGCAGCCCGAAAGCCAGCATCTATGGCCAGGGGACCGGGCAGATCTTCATCACCCCGCGCGTGAAGCGGGTGATCGATCTGGCCAACGAGGAAGCCAACCGGCTTAAGGACGAATATATATCCACCGAGCACGTTTTTCTGGCAATCATCTCGGCCGAACATAATACCAGCGCGGGCCGGATCCTGGCCGACAGCGGGATCACCAAGGAGCGCGTTCAGGACGTAATCCGCGAGATCCGCGGCGGCCAGCGCATTACCGATCCGCAGGCGGAAAGCCGCTACCGGACGCTCGAAAAATATTCCCGCGACCTGACCCAGATGGCCAAAGAGGGGAAGCTGGATCCGGTGATCGGACGGGACAAGGAAATCTTGCGCGTGGTCCAGATCCTTTCGCGCCGGACCAAGAACAACCCGGTGCTGATCGGCGAGGCGGGCGTGGGGAAGACGGCGATCGTCGAGGGGCTGGCGCAGAAAATCGCAAGCGGCGACGTGCCCGAGATTCTGATCGGAAAGCGCGTCGTGGCGCTGGATTTAAGCGGGATGATCGCCGGATCGAGGTTCCGCGGCGAATTCGAGGAACGGCTGAAAGCGGCGATCGAGGAGATCCAGCGCGCGAACGGAGAAGTGATCCTGTTCATCGACGAACTGCACACGGTGGTGGGCGCGGGGGCGGCCCAGGGCGCGATGGACGCCTCCAACATGCTCAAGCCCGCCCTCTCGCGCGGGGAGCTGCAATGCGTGGGCGCGACCACCCTGGATGAATATCACAAATACATCGAAAAGGACGCGGCCCTTGAACGGAGATTTGCGCCGGTGTTCGTGGACGAGCCGAGCGAGGGGGAGACCACCGACATGCTGCGCGGGCTGCGCGACCGCTACGAGGCGCATCACAAGGTGCATTTCTCCGACGCGGCGCTGGTGGCGGCGGTGAAGCTTTCGCACCGCTACGTCACCGACCGGCGGCTGCCGGACAAGGCGATCGACCTGATGGACGAAGCGGCCGCCAAGCTGCGCGTCGCCCTGTACTCGCTGCCGCCGGACCTGAAAAAACTTAAGGCCGAGCTCACGCGGCTGCAGGGGGAGGAGGAGCAGGCGGGATTGGCGCGGGATTACGAGCACGCCGCCCAGAAAAAGGCCGAGCGGTTGCGGACCGAGGAGGAATTTACCGCCAAACGCAACCAATGGGAATCCGATCATCGCCTCGACGAGGTGGTGGACGAGAACGACATCGCCGAGGTGGTGGCCCAGTGGACGGGCATTCCGGTCACCCAGATGCTCGAAACCGAATCGGAAAAGCTCCTGCACATGGAACAGCGGCTGCAGGAGCGGATCGTCGGGCAGGACGAGGCCATTGGCGCACTCTCGGACGCCATCCGCAGAGCCCGCTCGGGATTGAAAGATCCGCGCCGGCCGATCGGATCCTTCATCTTCCTCGGATCCTCGGGCGTGGGAAAAACCGAGATGGCTAAGGCCCTGGCCCAATTTATGTTCGACGATGAGGATGCGCTGATCCGGGTGGACATGTCGGAATACCACGAGCAGCACACGGTCAGCCGGCTGTTCGGCGCGCCGCCCGGCTACGTGGGGTACGAAGAGGGCGGCCAGCTGACGGAAGCCATCCGCCGACGCCCGTACCGGGTGGTGCTGTTCGACGAAATCGAGAAGGCGCATCCGGACGTTTGGAACGCGCTGCTGCAGATCCTCGACGACGGCCGCATGACCGACGGCCAGGGACGGACGGTGGATTTCCGCAATTCAGTTCTGATCATGACCAGCAACCTGGGCACGGAATTCGTCACGAAATCCGGCTCGCTCGGTTTTCTCCGCAAGGGGGAAAACGGCGAGGAGGACGAGAACAATGAAAAGATCGAGAAGGCGCTTAAGAGTACCTTCCGTCCGGAGTTCATCAACCGGATCGACGAGATCATCATCTTCTCCCCGCTCAAGCTGCCCGACATGGAAAAAATCGTCGATCTGCAGATGAAGAAAATCCAGGAGCGGCTCACGGAGCAGGGATTAACCGTAACCCTCACCGAAGCCGCCCGCAAGGAACTGGCCAAAGAAGGATTCGATCCGGCCTTCGGCGCCCGTCCCCTACACCGCGCGCTGCAGAAACACATCGAAAGCCCGGTATCGGTGAAAATGTTGCAGGGTGAATTCAAGAACGGTGATAAGATCATCGCGGATTATCAGGAAGGGAAGGGAGTCGTCCTGGAGAAAGCGAAGAAGTAAACGAGCTACGGAAAAACCTGTCATTGTGAGCCTGCCGTCGCGAAGCGGGGGCGGGCTCACAATGACAGGTTAGACTTTTTTCCTACGGAGAAAATCCCGACCAGATGGCGGCTCCAACTCGCAGTACGGGGATCCTCAACCGCCGGCAAGGTTCGCTGGCAGCGCTTGCCGCCGGCGGTTTGATTCTATTTGGCCTGGGCCTTTCACCCGTCACGGCCCGGGCCGCGCCCGCCGCGAACGTCACCGTCCAGAACAATCAATCCAGCGCGGATTTTCCAAACACCCTAACGTTTCAATTGAAGATCCATTCTTCCACAACCATCGAGCGAATCGTTCTGGAGTATGGGGCGAACCAGACCACATGCGGTGACGTGGTGGGGAAGGCCTTTCCGGATTTTTCCCCCGGTGAGGATGTGACGGCCGAATGGACCTGGAACATGCACCAATCCGGCTCCGAGCCGCCGGGCGCGACCATCTGGTGGCGGTGGCGTGTGACCGATTCGGACGGAACAGAAACGCTGATCGACAAAAAAGAATCCATCTGGCTGGATTCCGAGCATCCGTGGAAGAGCCTGGCGGGCGGAGGAGTGACGCTCCACTGGTACCGTGCCGACGCGGCGTTTGGAAAGCAGATGCACGATACCGCCACCAAGGCGCTGACGCATATCCACGATCTGATCGACCTGCAGCCGCAGGGAACGATCGACATCTACCTGTACAGCACGTATGACGAATTGGGGGCGGCGGTTTTGTACGAGCCGGGCTGGACCGGCGGGCTTTCCTTCGGCGGGTATAACATCATCATTCTGGGAATTCCCGCCGGGGAGGAGTCGTGGGGGATGGGCGCGATCGCCCACGAATTGATGCACACGGTCGTGGGCGATTACACGTTTTCCTGCCTGGTGGAAATTCCCACCTGGCTCAATGAAGGACTGGCGATGGTCAGCCAGGGCGGACCGGGCGCGCAGGGATTATCCGACCTGCAAGCCTCGATCCATCAGAATATCATCTTCCCGCTCCAAACCTTGGGTGGAAATTTCCCGGAGGATGCGAACCAGGCGCAGCTGGCCTACGAGGAATCCTTCAGCGTGGTGGATTACCTCATCCGGACGGGGGAAGCATCGAAGATGCGTTCGCTGCTCACCTTGCTCAGCGGCGGGATGCCGATCGACGACGCCCTGAACGGGATATATGGATTCGGCGTCAACGGTCTGGATACCGCTTGGAGACAATCCGTCGGAGCGCAGCCGCTTGGGGATTCGCAATTGCAACCGACCGCCACGCCGACCGTCGTTCCGACGTTTCAGCCGCTCTCGGTCAACCCGCCCCCCACGCTCACCGCAAGCCCGACGGCCGGCGCTATCACTCCGACGGTAACGCCGACGCCCACAACTACTCCCACCACCGCGATAGTGGCAACCGAATCCTCCGGCTTCGGTTCCATCGGATCGAATGAAACGTTCCTGGTCATTTTCGCCTGGCTGCTGTGCATTCTGCTGATCGTGACGGCAGGCACGGTTTTAATTATCGTCATAACCCGGAGGAAAAAATGATCCGGCGCGGGCGGATGATCTTTTTATTTACGGCGGTGATCCTGGCGACCGCGTTTGCGTGGAATCCCGCGCCCGCGCGCGAGAATTTCCCGCGCGCCGAGACGCTGTATCTGACCGGCGGCGAAAGCAGCGACCCGCGGGATTACGATCCGGCCACAACGCGCGGCCCGGGCGACAAGTTGGTGTACAGCGGATTGTTTTCATTCAATCCGCAAATGCAACTGGTGCCGGACCTCGTGGAGAGCTGGCAGGTGAAGGACGGCACGGTGTTCACCTTCACGTTGCGGGCCAATGCCAAGTTCCACGACGGGCGCGCGGTGACCGCGCAGGACGTGATCTATTCCTGGGAGCGGGCGGCCAATCGGGCGACGAAATCCGACACGGTGCTCACCTACCTGGGCGACATCGTCGGCGTGAACGAAATGCACGGGGGGAAGGCCGACCACATTTCCGGCCTGCGCGCCATCGACGACCACACGCTGGAAGTGACGATCGACGCGCCCAAGCCGTACTTCCTCGCCAAGCTCACCTATCCCACGGCGTTTATCGTCGATAAGGCGAATGTGGAAGAGGGCGTGGATTGGTACAAGTACCCGAACGGAACCGGGCCGTACAAGCTGACCAGCTGGACGAGCATGAAGGAGATGGTTTACACGCGCAACGACGATTTCTACCTGGGGGCGCCCGCAATCCGGTACGTGGATGTGCAGCTCTACACCGGCCTCCCGCTCCAGCTGTATGAATCCGATTCCATCGACATTGCCGGAGTATCGACCGTCGACGTAGCGCGCGTAAGCGATCCCACAAACGCATTGCATGCGGAACTCTCGACGGGAGTCGATTTGTGCACCGGCTATTTGGTATTCGACAACACCCGGCCGCCGTTCGACGACTCGAAAGTCCGCCAGGCTTTCAGCGAGGCGTTCGACCGACAATTGTTCATCGATCTGGTGTACAGCGGGGATGCGCTTCCCGCCGCCGGACTCTACCCGCCGGGCTTGCCGGGGAGGCGCGAGGGACTGCAAGGGCTGCCCTTCGACCCGGAAAGCGCAAAGGCGTTGTTGGCCGAATCCAAATACGCCGGAACCGATTTCCCCGATGTGATGATCACGGATGCGGGCTACGGGAGTTACGTCAGCCCGGACTTCGCCGCGATGGTGGCAATGTGGAAGAAATATCTGGGGGTGACGGTCCGGATGGAGAACCTGCAGCCGGAAAAGTTCTTGGACGAGGTCGGCGCGGGTCGCAGTGGGCAGATGTGGTCCGGCGGCTGGTGCGCCGATTACCCGGATCCGGAAAACTTCGCCGACATCCTCTTCCACACGGGGTCGAATTTCAACGAGGGCGGGTATTCGAACCACGAGCTGGATTCGATCCTCGAGGCGGCCCGCACTGAGCCGGACGCGGTGAAGCGGATTGCGCTGTACCAGAAGGCGGAGGATATCATCATCCGCGACGCGCCGGTCCTGTTCACCGTTAACACGCTTTCCCACACGCTGGTCAAACCGTATATTCAAGGCTACGTCAGCACGCCGATCGCCATCCCGATCGAGCGCTATCTTTCGATTGATGCGACGAAGCTGCCTTAGAAGGCGGCGGCGGGCAAACCGAATTTGGTCCAATAATTAACCATAGGCATCAGAAAGTTCCCCATATCGCGTATATGACGGATGAGCGAATACGGCGCACGATTCGCCCCCCGCGATCTCGTAGCCATTTCCCATTCGCCATTCTCGAATTAATTTCATCGCCGGTGTCGCGAAGGCGGTAATGAGCGGTATCCAATGCGAGCAGACAACATATGCGTTTCCGGTAAACGAACGTAAGCCCATCGATGAGTTACGACGGACATAGAACCGAATATCGGAGCACGAGCATCATACCTTCTGGAGAAGAACGTCCGCGGGACATATAATAGTTGGGAAGGGAGCAATATGCCGCAGATTCTGCAAGCGATTGGTCTGAGCCATTCTTACGGCGCATTTCAAGCATTGGCGCCGACGGATCTGGCGCTTAGCGAGGGCGAAATCTCCGTGCTCGAAGGTCCCAACGGGTCCGGCAAGTCCACTTTGATGCTGTGCCTGGCCGGGTTGATGCGCCCGACGGAGGGAACCGTCCGGATCGAGGGCTACGACCTTTATGCGGACGAGCCGGAAGCCAAACGCCGCCTGGCGTTCATGCCGGACGTGCCCCGTTTCTACACCGAGATGACCGCCTGGGAGCATCTGCGTTTCCTCGCCCTGGCCCACGACGCCGGCGAGGGATTCGAAACCCGGGCGGAACAGCTGCTCAAGGAGTTCGGGCTTTGGGAGGCGCGCGACCTGCTTCCCCACCTCTACTCGCGCGGGATGAGCCTCAAACTGGGATTGATGTTTGCGCTCATCCGGCCGTTCAAAGTGCTGCTCCTGGATGAACCCACCTCGGCTTTGGACGCCGTGACGAGCCACATGTTCGTCGCCCGCCTCACCGCGCTCAGAGGGCAAGGCGCCGCCATTCTGCTCTCCACCCACGACCCGGATTTAAAGAGCGGCCTGGCCGACCGGGTTTTTTTTCTGGAACATGGCCGGCTGAGCGTTGCCTAGAATGGATCCAGTCTGGACCCTTTTTTCCCGCCGCACCTTTGCACAGCTGGCCTATTGGCTGTCGGTTCTGGGATATAACCTGCGCGACCGCACACGGACCAACCGTTTTTACTTCATCTACTTCTGCATCTTTTGGTTGATCTGGATCACGGCGGTCTTCGCGCTGCTCGGCGCGAGTGGCGCCAATTTTGTCAGGTCTTTACCAGTCGGCTCACCTTCGGCGCTGGCGGTCCGGATCGGGGTATTTTCAATTATGGTCTGGAGCTGGATCCAGCTCTGGCAGGCGACGGGTCGCAGCCCGTTCGTCTTCAGCGAGGAGGATGCGTACTTACTCTGCCAGACTCCCGTCAGCCGCAGGAAAGTGGGGCTGGCCTGGTTCCTTCAAAGCTGGATCGGGACCGCACTTCCCTTTGCGGCCGGCGCGATCGTCATTTCTTTCACGCTGGTGGAACTGACGTTGCAACACGGGGTCGATTACGCTCATCTCATTTCGTATTTCAGCACCAGCCTGCGGGCGCTGGCGATCGTCCTGCCGCTGCAGATGGCATTCCAAGCTTTTTCCTGGGGGATCGGTGCGTTACGTTTGCGCAGGAGTTGGCGGGACGTCATGTGGTTATTGGCTTGGTTGCGTCCGGCCGTCTTCGTGCTGGGATTAATATTGCTTGCCGGTATTTTCCTTCCCGGGTTGCGAGCCGTGATTATGACCCCGTTGAGCTTTCCGCTCGAGGCTGCCTTCGCCGGGAGTATGACGCTAGTTGGCTGGTTGGTCAGGGCTGCCTTAGTCCTCGCATATATTGGAACGGGCTTGCTGTTCCTGATCCGCTGTTCCGATAAAATCCACTTGGGCCGCGCCGCGCAGGAGACTCAGCTGCATGCGGCCGTCCAACTTGCTCGCGGCTCAGGGAATTTCAGTCTGGTAGATACGTTGGAGCATCGGCGGCATCTGGGGACAACGCACGCACCCAGCCGGTTGCCAGCGCGGCCCGGCGTGTGGATGCTGGTCTGGAAGGATGCCGTCCAATCATTGCGTTCCCTGCGCGCCGGCCAGGCGCTGGGTTGGGTCTTTGTATTCGGCCTGGGCTTGGAGATATTCCTGCTTTCCAACTTTCCGGTGCAGATGGTGATGGGCGCACTGTGGACGATCGCATTGGGAGGGCTGACCACCGAGCGTCTGCGGGCCGACCTGGCGCGCTGGTGGTTGCTGCGCTCGCTACCCTTGAGGGCGAACAATCTTTTGATCGCGGAGCTCGGGTTATCCTGCGGGTTGGGGGCGCTGCTTGGCTGGCTGGCGCTGGCGGTGAGCGGAAAACCGCCGCTACTTGGCGTGTTTGCGGCAGTACTGGTGCCGATCCTGGTTGCGATCTCCGTGCTGGCGGCAGCGCACGACATCCTGAGCCATTCGAAAGCCCGAAACCTGATGTCGCCCAGCATCGCTGAAGAGAATGTCGCCCGTCAAAACATCGAAGGTGTTATCCGAGCTCTGCTCTCGGTGGCCGTTCCAATGGGAATGATGTGCTGGTCGCTAACCCATCCAGCGCAGATCGGTTGGGCGCTGGCGGCCGTACCGTTGGCCTGGATGATCATGATGTTCAACCTGCGAACTGTCGGCTTGGCCTATCGTTGGATGGAATAGGGCAGGGCCTATTGCAACGACCGCATCGCATTCAGGAGAAGATTATCCTTGAAAGAATACCGTGAAGCAGGCCAAAGCTGCGGCTTACGGGGAATAGTAAACAACCGTGTATGGCTGGTACAGTCGGTGATTGTGGTAAAGGACGGGCCGGGCGAAACGGTGCTTTTGTTGGCTCCCGGCGCCCAATGTGTTTTTCCCGAAGGGTATTGGCGCCGGAGGAAAAACAATGATTATTCCAAAGGAACCCGGTGGCAAGAAGCCAAACGCGATCCCATTGTTCTCCGGGAATTTGCCTGGCAAGAAAAAAGATTCCTGATGTTCCTCGAACCGGGAAAATACTATTCCTGTTTCATGGTCTGGGATCATGCATCGGATCAATTCAGTGGTTACTACATCAACTTTCAACTTCCCTATCGCCGGAGCCATTGTGGTTTCGATACGTTGGATTTGGACCTCGATATCGTCATCGATCCTCAATACCGTTGGGAGTGGAAGGACGAGGATGAATACCAGGAAGGAATCCGGGCGGGCGGCATTCAAGCAGCGTGGGTGAAAGGTATCGAGAAAGATCAAGCGGAAGTCTTCGACAGAATAAACAAGCGAAGCCACCCGTTGGATGGCTCATGGTTGCCATGGCGGCCGGATCCAACCTGGGTTGCGCCCAAATTGCCGGAGGGGTGGGAGGTTGTTTGAAAATGAGACCCAGCCAAATATAGCGACCGACGATTGTATTGCAAATGCTTTCCAGTGGTAAGTTATGATCCGGAAGAAAAGATCAGGTACGCGGATTTGCTAAAATAACTGGATTTCGCGGAAACGAAAAATAATTGCTCCGTATTTAATTTAGCAAGCTGCGGAAAAAGTCGGACTTTGTCATTGCAAGCCCGCCCCTGCTTCACCGCGCTGGGCGGGGAGCGAAGCAATGACATCATCATCCATGGAATCGGGATGAAACGCTTTGGAGGGAATCATGCGGACTGCAATTGTCACCGGAGCGAATCGCGGCGTCGGCCGCGGGGTGGCCAAACGGCTTGCTCAACTGGGATATCGAACCATTCTCACCAGCCGCGATGAAGGCAATGGAAAGCGGACCGTCGACGAAATAATAAATGAGATCGGCGCCAAGATAGCCGGTGATCTCGTAGTCCGCCAACTCGACGTGACGGATCCCGATAGTATCCAGAGGCTCTACGATTTTGTGATGTCTGATTATGGAGCCGCGGATGTATTGGTGAACAATGCCGCAGTGCTGATCGACCGAAACGGCCGGGTTTTACAGACATCAGTGGAAACGTACCGTACGACGATGGAAATCAATGTCTATGGCGCGTTATTATTATGCCAGACGTTTATACCCATAATGGTAAAACGCAACTACGGGCGCGTGGTCAACGTATCTTCGGACGCCGGCCAGATCGAAAGCATGGTCGATGATATGACGGCATATCGATTGTCCAAAATCGCGTTGAACGGCCTGACGCTGATGTTGGCAGACAGCGTTAAGGGCGCGAACGTGTTGATCAACGCTGCGCATCCGGGCTGGGTGCAGACCGAGATGGGAGGTCCAGGTGCGACTCGTTCCATCGACGAAGGCGCGGAAGGAATTGTGTGGCTGGCCACATTGCCCAAGGGCGGGCCTCAAGGCGGTCTATTCCACGACCATAAACGGATGTCCTGGTGATTCAAAATATACGAACGGTATGTATTCAACCATCGAATATCAAATTCACGGATGGCGGCTGATCAAAAGTAAAAATATTATTTGAGCGAGAGCGATCGCTGGGGCGGCCGGCGAGATCGGTTTTACGACGCCAGTTGCGCCACCAGCGATTCCATCGCGGTGTCTAATTCCACCCGGCCGCTTTTTACTTCGTCGTCGATATCCCGCAACCGGCGGTAGATATTTTCAAGTGCGGGCAGGGTGAAATTACGCGCCTGCGAGGCGAGTTTCTGGGCGACGAACGGATGCACTTCCAGCGCCTGCGCGAGATTCGCAGCCGGAGTACCGGCGTCCAGCGCCTCGCGCGCCAGGAGCAGCAGCCGGAACTGGCGCACGACCATTCCGAACACGGCCGGGACGTTTCCCTGCTCGACCGTTTTCCGCAGCAGCCGCAGCGCGCGGGAACCGTCGCGGCTGCCGATCGAATCCACCATCTCGAAAATTCCGGTCAGCGCGCTTTCCGGCGTCAGATCGATGACGTCCTGAGGCGTGACCGCGCGCGCGAAGTTGGCGTAGGTGAGCAGTTTGACGATCTCCTGGGAGAGCGTGCGCGGGTCGTCGCCGGCCACGGATGCCAGCAGCTGCGCGGCCGGAAGCGTGAACTGGCCGCCCTGCACCTGAGCGCGCTGGAGGATCCAATTCGGCAGCGCGGACCCACGGGGAGGAAGGAACTCGCGGACGTACGCCGTACCTCCGGCGCCCGCGGCCCACTTCAGCACCGGGTTGCTTGCGGAAAGCTGGCGTTTTTCCACCAGCACCAGCGCTGTGGATGCGGGCACCTCCGGAAGAAACGCGAGGAACTCCTTGAGGATCTCTTTCCCTGCGGAGGATGATTCCGCTCCCTCATCCGACTCGTCCGACGCCTCGGCCTGTGATTTTCCCCGGCGGGAGGACAGCGCCGAAAGAAATCCTTCCAGGATGACCAACCGTCGTTTGGCCAGGAAAGGCGCCGTTAAGCAGGCCGCGCGGAGATCCCCGAGCGACAGACCCTTGGCGTCGACCCTGGTCGTGTTCATCTCGGCCGTGACGGGATCGCCGAGCTTGGCGCGCAATTGCTGAAGGAATTCGTCGATGGCTTGGTCGTCATCCCCGTGCAGGATGTAGATCGTCGGGGGCGTCTTGGGGGGCATAACAGAGGATTATAAAAGAGAACCGGGGCGGAAGGAAATCTCCGCCCCGGGTAAGAAACATGTTGCAGGAAGACTATTTTTTTCCGATGATGGAAAGAAACGTGTCGTACGCCTCGCCGGAGGGCATGCCGGTTTTCGGCCAGTAATTCTTCCGGTAGGCTTTATAAAATTCCGGAAAACCGGTCCGGGAGTGAACAATATCGCGGATCTGGATCTTGGCCCACTCGTCCGCCTTGAGAATTCCAACAATGGCCAAGACGACAACAAAGGCAATGCCCAGCCAGAAGAGAACCCACGACAAGGCGCTGGGCTGTTGAACCACGGTATCGAGAACGACCTCTTCCCAGGTAAACCGGCTGGCGACGATGCCGACGACCCCGAGGATCACACCGGTTAGAAAATACGGGAGGAGGAACACCCGCAGCGATCCCTGCCAAATATCCAGCGCCGTTTGATAATAATCCGCGTAGATCTGGTCCGGGCTTTGGGCGGCCGGAGCGGAGGAAGGGGAAGCACGCACTTCCTTCGCGGCCGGTTTCCTGCGGCCGGTGGCTTTGGTTTCCTTTTTCGCAGGCGCCGCGACCGCCTTGACGACGGGCGCCGCATCTTCCGGCGGAATCACGGCATAACAGCTGGGGCATGTGCCGTCCGCTTTGGGAAGGACGCGCATTTGGCAATTCGGGCATGTGGTAATACGCATGGATTACACCGTCTTTAGGTGCATGGGGACATCGGGAAGCGATGTACCTGCCGCCGGAGAGATTAAAGAATTTCTTTAAGGGCTTTAACGGGAGCGGCCTTGACCACACGGCGCTCGGGTTTGGCCGGCACCATCTGCATCTGCTTGGTGAAGGGATTCATCCGCTCGCGTTCGGGAGTGGCTTTCCGGATTGCAACACGGACCTTGATCAGGCCGGGGATCGTAACTTCGCCGTGGGCTTTTAATTCTTCGCCAACGATTTTCCCCACCGCCTCAAGGTATGCAGCCGCTTCCTTCTTGCTAATATTTGTTCCCTCGGCAAGTTTGCTTATGAACTCCGCCTTGCTCAGTCCTTTTGCCATTTCCGGAACTCCTTTCTGAGATGCTAATGGTAGGTTCCCCAGGAGGGTTAACCATGCTACGGGTCAAATGTACGCGATTTTTACGATTCCCGCAAGTGGGAATAATGCCACGGGGAGGGGCCGATGGTAGAATCGCCGACATGCCCTGGGAGCTTATCGGACACGAGGCAGCGGTGGATCTCCTGCGGCGGGATCTCACGGCCGGGCGGTTGGCGCATGCCTACCTTTTCACCGGCGCCGACGGGATCGGCAAACGCACCTTGGCTGTGCAATTCGCCCGGGCCGTCAATTGCGAGGCCCCGCCCGCTCCCGGAGACTCCTGCGGGCAATGCAGGGCGTGCCGGCTGATCGGCTCGGGAAAACATCCGGACGTTTTCCATTTACAGCCGGAGGGACCCGGGGCCCGGATCCCGATCGATTCCACCCGCGAACTGATCCAAGCCATGATCCTCAAACCGATCGAAGCCCGCCGGCGGATCGCGCTGCTGACGGATTTCCACCGGGCGCTGCCCAACGCTGCGAGCACATTGCTCAAGACGATCGAAGAACCACCGCCGTCGGCCCTGATCCTGATCACCACGGAAAGTGCCGATGAGCTATTGCCGACGATCGTCTCGCGCTGCCGGGTTGTGCCGCTGCGGCCGCTCCCGGAGGAGGAAGTGGCGCGAGCGCTGCAGGAGCGGTGGAAGCTGGCTCCCGCGCGCGCGGAACTTCTGGCGCGCCTCTCCGGGGGCCGGCTGGGTTGGGCCGTCCTCCAGGCGCAGCTCGAGGATTGGGGCGCCGATCGGGAAGCGCTTTTCCAGCAGTGGTCTCAAATTCTGAAGGGGAACCGCATCGCGCGGTTTGCGCTGGCTCAAAAAACGAGCGTGGACCGCGATGAATTGCGAGCCACGCTTCAAATATGGCAATCCTTCGCCCACGATCTATTGCTGCGCACGCTGTCGGGCGGCGCCGAGCTTACCAACATCGATTTCCAGGCCCCCCTGGAAAAAATGGCGGAACGCACTTCCCCGGAGCGGGCGCGGCGCTGGCTCTCGGCCTTGCGCCGGGCGGAGGAGCAGATCGACCGGAATGCCAATGTGCGGCTGGCGCTGGAAGCCGCGTTCCTCGACGCGCCGGTCCTCTAGTGGGGTTCCACCACCAATCGCAGAGCGGTACGTTCCTTCCCGTCGATATCCACTTGCACAAACGAAGGGATGCAAACCACATCCAGGCCATCCTGCGCGAGGTACGTGCGGGCGATGGCGCACGCCTTCACGGCCTGATTCACCGCGCCGGCGCCGATGGCCTGCACCTCCGCATGTTTCTGCTCGCGCATTACCCCGGCGATCGCGCCGGCCACCGCGCTGGTCCTCGATTCGGCGGAAACCTTGATGACATCCATAGGATGTTGCCTCCGGAATCTTGCATCCGGTGCCGTCCGCGTCTGCTTCGATTGTAAAGAGGGGATCGGGCGGCGCAACCATGCTATACTGCCCATATTCCGCGGATTTTCTTCCGGAGGGGCAGTCCACATGAATAAAAAAGTTATGATCCTTGGGTTGGGTCTGGCATTCACGGTCGGGTGCCTGGGCGCAACGCCCGGTTCGTCCGATGCGGTTGGAACCGAAGTGGCCAGGCAATTGACCTCCGCAGCCGCCCTCACCCAAACCAAGCTGCAAAATGCCGCAACCGCGCAGGTGAACAGCAACACTCCCGAGGGTCAATTGCCGAGCGTCACTCCGACCGGCACACTTCCGCCCTCGCCGACTCCGACCGTTTCGCCCACCCCCACGCCGACGCTCACCAATACGCCCCCCGCGGACGATCCGCGGCTCAGCCTGGGGACGCCTTATTACCTCACCGATTTCCCCGACGCCACCAATTGGTTTTTATACGAGGACGAGAACGTTAAATTCGACGTAGTCGACCACAAATTCGTCATGACCGCCAAGCAGGCGAATGGCACCGACTGGTGGACCCTCACGGCTTGGAAATTAACCAACTACTATCTGGAGATGACCGCCACGCCGGATACCTGTTCGGGCCGTGACCGCTACGGCCTGGTGGTGGGCGTGCCCTACCCCGCCAACAATCCATCCTATCTGCTGCGCTTTTCCTGCGACGGGTATTATTCCTTTGGATTTTTAAATAGCGACCTGGACAACCATTTTCACTTTCTTACCGATTGGACCAAGAGCAATTACATCAATTCGGGATCCAACCAGACCAACCGAATGGGGTTCAAGGCCGTAGGTACCAACCTTAAGCTTTACGCCAACGGCCACTATCTGACGGAACTGACGGAGCCGGCGTTCAGCGAAGGCCGGTTCGGGCTGGCCGTAGGATCCGTAAACACCCCCAACTTTGTCGTTCGCCTGAACGAAGTGGCTTACTGGAAACTGCCGTGAGATTTCCCCGCTCCAGCTTCCAGCCCCCGGCCCGAACCGCGGGACGGGCCGACCGAGAGGGGCGGGATGGGTTACGCGCGCTGGTTGGAATTACCTCGATCGTCATTCTGGCCGGAGGGTTCCTTTCCGGATGCCGGATCGAACCGCTCGCTCCCACCGCGGAACTTTCCCCGACGCTTACCCCCACGGCCGAGCAGCCGCTGTCTTCGCTCCTGCCGACCCTGGATGAAGTCACACCCGAGACGCCCGCCCCAACCGCCACCCTGACGCCGATGATCACCCGTCCGGCGGCGGCGGTCGCGAGGATTTTCTACGATGCGCTGGACGACAACTCGTCCGGATGGACGCTGCGCAAGACTGAAGTTGGATCCGCCGCCTTCGCCAACGGGTGGCTGGTGTTTACGGTCGGTGCACCCTACACCTCGCTGAGTTCCACCCTGCCCAAAGATTTTCCGTCCGACATTTATATCGAGGTTACGGCGCAAACGATCCTGTGCGGCGCGGGAGTCGATACGTTCGGGATTATCTTCCGAAACCAGGGCGACCACAGTTACCGGTTTGCCGTCACCTGCCGCGGGCGGTTGCGCATGGAACGCTATGCGGGCAACACCCTGGAAGGGGCGACCGCCTGGCAGGACACCCTCGGTTTACTGCAGGGCGCACCCGCAACGAATCAGATCGGCGTGCTCCTGCAGGGGACGACTTTCCGCTTCTTCGTCAACGGCGCCGAGGTGTTTTCCAACCACGACCCGGTCAGCGCGTCAGGAGGCGTGGGATTGTTCGTGGAATCCGAAAAAAGCCAAATGCTCTCGGTGGGATTTGATAATCTGGCGGTCTATAGCGTGGCTTCCTCCCCGGGATCGTAACGAATACATTTTCCTTTCGCAGATTATTCCCACTGCGGTGATTCGGGCACTGGGCCGGGGGAGAATGTCGGATATCACCGGCACCCGGATTGAAATAACCGACCAGGGCCGGAAGGCCGTACGCGAACACTGGAAGAAGCTGGACCAGTTGGGGGAAAAAGCCAGGGAGTGGAAGAAGGAGTAGCCCCTCCGAGGCGGATGGTCTTTTCCGAGGGATCTTAATGAACACGATCGAAACGAATTCCCTGAATCGTTCCTTCAACGGGCGCGAAGCCGTCCGCGGAATTTCCTTCGCCGTTGCGGAGGGCGAGATCTTCGGATTGCTCGGGCCCAACGGAGCCGGAAAGACCACCACCATCCGCATGCTCACCGGCCAACTGCGTCCGACCTCCGGGGAAGCCTGCGTGGCGGGGTACGACGTGGTCCGCCAGCGGCAGGCGCTCAAATCGCAAATCGGCGTGGTATTCGAATATCAGAATTTATACGAACGGATGACGGGCAGGGACAACCTGCTCCTGGCCGCCCGGCTCTTTGGATGCGATACCCGCAGGGTGGCGGAAATGCTGGAGAAGGTGGGATTGCAGGAGCGGGCGGGCGAGCCCATCCGCAGTTATTCCAATGGGATGAAGCAGCGCCTGCTCATCGCCCGGGCGCTGATCCACGATCCGCGGATCCTTTTTCTGGACGAACCGACCAAAGGGCTGGATCCCGCCGCGTCGCGCCAGATCCGGAGCCTGGTGAAGGATCTGGCGGGCCGGGGGGTGACGGTCCTGCTCACGACGCATTATATGGAAGAAGCCGACCAGCTTTGCCAGCGCGTGGCTTTCCTTTGCGACGGCCGGATTGTGGCGTTGGATACGTCGCAGAATTTGAAGGTGGCGCACGGTCAGCGACTGGTACGCGCGGTATTCCGGGATGGCGGCGAACGGACCGTGCGGCTGGATGATCCGGCCGACGGGCGGCAGCTTGGCGAATGGGCCGCCCAGGGCGAGATTGTCACTCTGCATTCCGCGGAAGCCACGCTGGAGGAAATCTTCATCCAGCTTACCGGGAAAGGATTGGCGGAATGAACGGGCGGATTATTTTGGCCATCGCGCAAAAGGATATCCGCGACGGCATAAAAAATCGGTATCTGCTGGTCGGATTGATTTTGCCGGTCGGAATGTCCCTGCTCTTCCGCGTACTGTTCAGCGGCGCGTCGGACGTGGCCACTCCCACACTGGCGGTATACGACCCGGGCGGATCGCGCTTAACGGCGCAATTGCAGGCGCTGCCGCAAATTAACTTATTGAAAGTGGATTCCTTAACGCAGCTGGAGACGCAGGTGCGAAATGCGGGAATGTCGGTCGGAGGAATCGCGATCCCCCCGTCTTTCGACCAGGATATTGCTTCCGGCACCCAGCCGGAAATAACCGTCTATCTGAACATGCAAAAAAACGCAACGCAACTCGCGGCCCTTCGTCAGCTGATCTCGGATCAGGTGTGGGCGCTCAATCCCGCGGCCGAGCCGGCCAGGATCCACTGGTCGGACGTTGCCCCCTCCCAGGGCTCATCGGCGAGCGCGGCCTTTCGGGTCGAACTCTATTTGCTGGTTTTATTTCTGGTGATGTCGCTGACAATGACCGGCGCCTTCGTAGTGCCGCTGCTGTTGGTGGAGGAAAAGGATAAACACACGATGGAGTTCCTGCTCGTTTCCCCCGCAACCCCGGCGGAGGTGGTGACTGGAAAGGCGATCACCGGGTTGGTTTACAGCGCCATCGGGGCGGGCACGATGCTCGTTCTCAACAACGGTTGGACGGGGAATTGGCCGATGACGTTCCTAGCCGTGTTGTTGGGTGCGCTATTCATGGTGGCCGTTGGGTTATTGATGGGGAGCGTGTTCCAGACCATGATGCAGGTCAACACCTGGTCGAGCATCATTATGCTGATCATTTTAGCGCCCACCTGGTTTACGGTGTTCCAACTGCCGCCCATCCTCAATACGATCGTCCGGCTGATCCCGACGTACTACATGGCGGATCTCCTCAACCTGTCGCTGAGCAACATGGTCACGCTATCCGCCGGGGCGACGGATATTGGCGTCCTTTTGGCGAGTCTGATCTTGATCTTCGGGCTTGTGATCTGGATTCTGCGGCGGCAGGAAACGTAACGGTCGGCCTTTACTATCTTCGGCCTGATGGTATTTTGGGGGTCAACACCCTGGCTTGTTCGTCCGCCCGGTAGGAAGATCGCACCAAGGGGGAGGATTCGACCCAGCGGAATCCCATCTCCTCCAGACCGATGCGCTTGAGCTCGGCGAATTCCTCCGGAGGATAATAGCGTTCCACCGGAAGATGCCGGCGCGAGGGTTGAAGGTACTGGCCGATCGTTAAGATATCCACGCTCCACCGGCGGAGGTCGCGCATGACTTCCGCCGTTTCGTCAAACGTCTCGCCCAGCCCAACCATAATTCCGGATTTGGTAATCTGATCCGGGTTCAATTGTTTTGCGCCCTGCAAAGTCGTCTGCGCCCATTCGTACCGGTCCTGCGGCTGGACCTTCCGAAACAGACGCGGCACCGTTTCCACATTGTGATTGAGAATATCCGGGCGGGCTTCCGCTACGATGCGCAGGGCATCCTGTCTCCCCTTGAAATCCGGGATGAGCACTTCCACTGTGCAGCCGGGTACCCGCTCGCGGATGCGTTGGATGCTCGCGGCGAAAACGGAAGCCCCGCCGTCGGCTAAATCGTCCCGATTGACCGAGGTGATAACCACGTGATGCAGCTGCATTCGTTGCACGGCCTGGGCGACGCGATCGGGTTCGTCGGGAGAGAGCGGCTCCGGGCGCCCGTGCTTGATGTCGCAGAAACCGCAGGCACGGGTGCACACCTCCCCCAGCAGTAGGAAGGTGGCGGTTCCGCGGCTCCAGCATTCGCCCAGATTGGGGCACATCGCCTCCTCGCACACGGTATGCAGCCCTTCGCCGCGCATCAGCTCGCGCACCGCGTTCACCGACTCGCCGGAGGGCTTCCCCAGGCGAATCCAATCCGGCCGCCGCTGAGGGCGGGGCGGTTCGTTTCCTTCCGGGATGCGCATCCGGTCGCGGACGGGTTCGGACATTTTGGTTTGTTCCTCGCGGCGGCAGTGTAATGCGCTTTTGATCGGAAGACAATCCACTCGGTGGGAATGGCCTCCGACCAACGGCGCCTCCGCGGAATTAAAAATTTAGTTACAATGCTGGAATGGCCGGACAAATCCAACCCGCTCTCTCCCTGCGTCCGGCTGCGCCGGATGACGCCGATCGGGCCGCCGGGTTGATTTACGAAACCATGGGGACGCTCGGCGATTATCTCCTGGGGCAGTCCAACCGGGAGGATGTCCTTCGCGTTCTTGCGGTTCTTTTTAGAAAAAAAGGACATCTGCTTTCGTTTCAATTTACAACACTAGCGGAAGCAGAGGGAGAAATTGTCGGCCTGGCGCAGGCGCTTCCCGGAGCGGATTTGTGGAAAGCCGCTATCGGGTTGGTCCGGGCTTGCGCGGAAGGTCTCGGATTTGGAGCCGCAATCGGCCTGGCGTGGAGGGGTTTGCCCCTGGTGCTGGAGCCGGATGCCGAAGCGGGAGAATACTACGTCGAGACGTTGGCGGTGGCGCCTTCCCATCGCAACCGCGGAATCGGGCGCGTGCTTTTGGAAGATGCCGGACGGCGGGCGGGAGAATTGGGTTTTCCAATCTGTTCACTTTCCGTGATGCTGCAGAATGAACGCGCGCTTCGTTTTTACCAACGGGAAGGGTACCGGATTGACCGGAAAGTGACCACCCGCTTGCGGGTCGCGGGCGTACAGTACAATGGATTTTACCGGATGGTCAAGCGGCTGGAAGTTCTCCCGGCCGATGAAAAAGGCGGGCCGCGCGGATGACGCACATTCTGGTCACCAACGACGATGGCATCAACGCTCCGGGATTGATCGCACTGGTTCAGGCGCTGCGGAGCTTTGGAGAGGTGACCGTTTGCGTTCCGGAACGCAACTGGTCGGCCGGCGGCCACGTGAAAACCCTGCACAAGCCGTTGCGAGCCTGGGATTCCCGCCTCGCGGACGGAACGGCGGTTATCGTTTCCAACGGCGCGCCCTCCGACTGCGTGGCGCTCGCGATGCTCGGGCTGGTGCCGAGGGCCATCGACCTGGTCGTTTCCGGGATCAATGCCGGCGCCAACCTGGGCTACGACCTGACGTATTCGGGAACCGTCACGGCGGCGATGGAGGCGGTGATCAGCGGCGCGCCTGCGATCTCGATTTCGCTTTGCGTACCGGAGCCGGAGCAGGTCTGCGATTATTCGGCGGCGGCGCGGTTCGCGTTGCACGCGTCCCGGAATATACTTGCGAGGAAAATCCCGAAAGGGATATTGCTCAATATCAACGTTCCCTGCCTGCCCGAGGAGAAAATCCTCGGGGTGCGCATCACCCGGCAGGGGTTGCGGGTGTATCGCGACGAACTGGTGGCCCGGAAAGATCCGCGCGGCAAGCCGTATTACTGGATCGGGAGCGGACCGCCGACGGGTATTCCCGAGGAAGACTCCGATTTCTGGGCGGTCTCCGAGGGATTCATCTCGGTGACGCCGGTGCAATTGGACCTGACGGCGTATTCCGCGATCGAAGGACTGCGAGCGTGGGATTGGAGCGGCGGATAGTCGCGAGGGATTAATGCCGCAAAAGCGAGATCGTCCGAGAAGAGCGACTGCAGGCCGAAAATATCCACCCAAAAAGCTCAAGGAGGCAATCATGCTGGATAAATCCAAAGCGGCGTTCATCGGTTCCGGAGTGATGGCCGAGGCGATGATTAAAGGATTGTTGACCGGGAAACTGATGGATCCGTCCCATATCGTGGCCGCCGATATCCGCCCGGAACGCGGCCAGGAACTTAAGGAGCGGTATGGCATCTCCTTCGTCACCGATAATCGCGCGGCGATCGATGGAGCGGACGTGGTGGTGCTCTCGGTTAAGCCACAGGTTCTACCGGAAGTGATGCCAACCATCAAGGACCGAGTCCCCAAGCAGGCGTTCGTGCTTTCCATCATCGCCGGCGCCAAGCTCGGCGCGATCGTCGAGGGGCTCGCCCACGCGGCCGTTGTGCGCTCCATGCCGAACACGCCCGCCCAGATCGGCGAGGGCATGACCGTTTGGACCTCCTCTCCCTCCGTGACCGAAATCCAGAAGGGCCAAGCCAAACAGATCCTGGGCGCGCTCGGGGTGGAAGTGTACGTCGAGGAGGAAGACCTGCTCGACGTTGCCACGGCGCTTTCCGGAAGCGGGCCGGCCTACGTGTTCCTGTTCATGGAAGCGCTGGTGGACGCCGGCGTGCATCTGGGGTTCTCGCGCCAGCTTTCGGAACAGCTGGTGCTGCAAACGGTGAAGGGCTCTGTGGATTATGCGATGCATACCTCGCAGCATCTGGCCCGCCTGCGCAATCAGGTGACCTCTCCGGGCGGAACCACCGCCGAAGCGATGTATTATCTGGAGAAGGCGGGGTTTCGGACCGCCGTCTCGCGCGCCGTCTGGGCGGCCTTCCAGCGATCGGTGGAACTGGGCAAAGGAAAAAAGCGCAGCGACCTGGAGAAGGATTAACAGAACCGCCCGCGCCGGATTAAAAAAACCTGCATGCCTTCCAAGAAAGAAACTGGAGCTTTTGGATATCGGAACATCCTGCTGGCCTTGCGGCGGATCGGCGTCGACGGGGGGGCGCGGGTTTTGGCGATCGGACCTGCGGCCGAACCGGAGATCCTTCGCGGCGGGGTGTCCGCGCTTACCGCGGCCCTGGCGGATTCCTGCACCGCGGTAATCACGCCCACCTTCACGTACCAAACGATGGTGTATCCGTCGGAGGGACCGGCGGACAACGCGGTGGATTACCCCGCCGCCAGCGGTGCCAGCATCGATGCGGATTTTTCCCGCGGGTCGCTGCCCGCTTCGCCGCTTATGGGACCACTGGCGGAATCGATCCGGCGCACGGGCGGAACGGCGCGTTCGAGCCATCCGATTCTCTCCTTTGCCGGTTGGAACGCCGGGGAGATTCTGGAAACGCAGACTCTCGCCGAGCCGTTTGCGCCGATCGATGAACTGGCCAGAGCCGGCGGCGATGTGATCCTGCTGGGTGCCGAGCCCTCGGCCAACGTGGCGTTGCATCTGGCGGAACAGCGCGCCGGGCGGAAACAATTTGTCCGCTGGGCGCTCACTCCCAAGGGGGTTGTGGAATGCCCGGTGTTCCCCGGTTGCGCGAGGGGATTCGGAGCGATCGAACCGATGCTGGCGGGTGTGGAGCGCTCGGAAAAAATCGGCTCGTTCATCCTTCAACGGATTCCGTTGCGCGATTTATTAAACATCGCCGTCGCCTGGATCCGCCAGGATCCGCAGGCACTGCTTTGCGACAACCCCGAGTGTCCTTTTTGCAGCGCGGTGCGCAAATACCCGCCGCAAAGTTGATCTCCCTTTCTTAAAAAAACATTCCTGAATTCGGCCACGGCGGATGATTGGCTCCAACGGCATTCCGCACAAGACCGTGGGGCAACCGTTGAAATTCCTCGTTTTTCCCCGCAAGGCCTCTACGGTATTTCCGGATAAAGAACCGTTGGTAAAAATATTTCTAGTGCCCCCCGGTTAAGGAACGATCTCGGTCAAGCGTCATGACCGCCTGCCGCTTCCAGGCGGAAGGTATAATCCCGGGAGTCCCGTGGATTTCAACGGTTGCTTTTCATGAGAAAAAAATTCGCCATCATCCTCCTGACCGCGGTTTGTCTGCTCGAGGCGGGGTTGCTCCTCTATCAGGTTCCCGCCGTACACGACCGGATTTATTGGAGACTGGATGAATTCCAGGCGGAGGTCCGGGGATATCTGTACCCGCATCCGCAAAGCATCTCCACGCCGGATCAGGCCCGGCTGGCGATGATGCAGGCCAGCCTGACCGGGGCCGCCGCCGACAGCGCGGTGCTTTCTCCCACCGCGGGTGCAACCGAGGCGGATCTTCCCACCGTAACGCCGACCGCCACGCGGTATCGCCCGACGACTCCCGCTTCCGTGACGCTGCCCTTCGCCCAACACGAGTACCAGGGATATAACGATTGCGGACCGGCCACCCTTTCCATGGCGCTGCATTTTTGGGGATGGGACGGAAATCAGTTAATGGCTGCCGCATCTCTGAAGCCCAACCATGACGATAAAAACGTCATGCCGTACGAAATTGAACGTTACGTGCTGGATCAGACGAAGTATGGAATCCTCATCCGCACCGGGGGAACGCTCGACGATATACGCAACCTGATCGCGGCCGGGTTTCCGGTGATCATCGAAAAGGGATTGATTGTTATCGAAGGAAATAAGGGCTGGATGGGACATTACGACTTTGTGACCGGGTACTTCGACGACAAGCATTCCTTACTCACCCAGGATTCCTACCTCGGACCAAACCATACGGTCGATTACGATTCCCTGATGTACGATTGGCGTGCGTTTAATTTCATCTACCTGGTGGTCTATCCGAAGGACCGGGAGAAAGAAGTGACCGACATCCTCGGGCCGAACGCGGATCTGGAGACCAATCAGACGAACACGTTGAACCTGGCTCTGAACGAAGCCCAATCCCTGCAGGGGCAATCTCTGGCGTTTGCGTATTTCAATCTCGGCTCCGCGCACGTCAGCCGGAAGGAATATATCGATGCCGCCTACGCATACGATATGGCGCGGTTCCAGGGTTTGCCCTGGCGGTTTTTATGGTACCAGACCGGTCCTTACTTTGCGTATTACTATGCCGGGAGGTATCAGGACGTGATCGATCTTGCCAATTCCACCCTATATGCGCAGGAAAACCTGGAAGAATCCTGGTACTGGCGCGGCATGGCGCGCATGCAACTCGGCGACCGTTCGGGAGCAATCGACGACTGGCGTGAGGCGCTGGTCAAACACTCGGGATTCGCCCCGGCGCTCGATCAACTCTCGCAGATCGGGGAAACGTCTTGAACCGGCGGATCGCGCGTTCGTTCCTGCTGCTCGGCTTCCTGTTTGCGGGGGATAAACTGCTGGCGATGGTGCGCCAGATCCTGATCGGACAATCCTTCGGGATCGGCTCGCAGCTGGATGCCTTCAACGCCGCCAACAACCTTCCGGATATGATCTTCGCCCTGATCTCCGGGGGGGCGATGGCCGTGGCGGTCATTCCGGTCCTGACCGAAACGCTCGACCGCGAGGGCAGGGAAGCGGCGTGGGCGTTGTTCTCACGCCTGGCGAACTGGGCCTTCCTCATCACCGCCATTCTGGCTTGCGGACTCGCCCTAACCGCCCAAACATTCATCTCCCGCCTGGTCGTTCCGAATTTCGACCCCGCCCACCAGACGCTCACCGCGAGCCTGATGCGTTTGGATCTTCTGGCTCTGCTGATTTTTTCCGTCAGCGGGCTGGTGATGGGCAGCCTGCAGGCATTCAAGCATTTTCTGATGCCGGGCCTGGCGCCGATTTTATACAACTGCGGGTTGATCTTCGGCGTGATCGTGCTGGTGCCGCGGTATGGAATCTATGGATTGGCGTACGGTACGATTCTCGGCGCGGGATTGCACCTGGCTATTCAGGTTCCGGCCCTAATCGCCCACGGTTTCCATTGGACGCCCTCGCTCGATTGGCGCTCACCGGGTGTGATCAAGGGGGCCACCCTGATGGGACCTCGGATTCTGACCGTGGCCGCCATCCAAACCATTTTCGTCGCCACCGATAACTTCGCCTCCGGGCTGGGCACAGGAGCCATCACCGCGCTGGCATACGGCTGGCTTATCATGCAGGTCCCGGAAACGGTCATCGGTTCCGCGCTCGGAACCGTGCTGTTGCCGACACTTTCGGAACTCGCCGACCGCGGGGCGATGGAGGAACTCCGGCGGATGATCCGTCGCGCGATTCTCTTAACGCTCGCGCTGACGCTCCCGGTTATGGCAGTGGGGATTCCGCTCATGGGAGCGGCTGTGCGAATGGTGTTCGAAGGCCGTGCGTTCACATTGGAGGGCGCGGGAATGGTGGCCGCAACCGCCAGCATCTTCCTGATCGGGTTGCCGGCCCACGCACTGATCGAAACTGCCGCGCGCGCTTTCTACGCCCGGCAGGACGCGCGCACACCGCTGTGGACGGCGATCTGGACGGCCGGGTTCTTTCTCGTTTTGTGTTTTGCCCTGACCCCGACGCTTGGATACCGCGGCGTGGCTTTTGCCAACATCCTTGCCTATTCCTCCGAAGCCGTGCTGCTGTTGATCCTAATGCGCCGGAAGGCTCTGGTTTAAATGGAATTTCCCCAAAGCATTTCCCTCACGATCACCAACGCCTGCAACCTGCAATGCCAGATGTGCGGCCAGTGGAGCCGGGAAGGCTACATGCGTTCCCGCCGCAATCTTCTCCAGGAGGAATTGGGACTCGCGGATTGGAAGCGCGTGGTGGATGAGTTGGCGGCGCATGAGATCCGCAGCCTTTTATTGCGCGGCGGGGAAGTTTTTTTATATCCGGAAATCATCCCTTTGCTGGAATACATCCACGGCAAAGGAATTTTTATTTCCATCGATACCAACGGCACCCAACTCGAGCGGTTCGCCGGAGATATCGCCCGCATCGGAAACATCCACCTCACCGTTTCGGTCGATGGTCCGGAACCGATCCACGATTCGGTCCGCGGGCTGCAGGGATGCTTTGAGCGGATCCGCCGCGGATTGGCCCGGCTCAAGGAAGAGGAACAGCGGAGTGGCATCACGGAATCCAAATCCATCACCTTCACCATCAGCCCATATTCCTATCGCGGCCTGGGGAAAATGCCGGAAGTGGCCAAAAGCTTGGGCATCAAGAGTATATGCATCGTTCCTTATTATTACGTCCCGCAAGCTATGGGGGTAAAGTATGAAAAGGAACTCCGGGAAAATTTCAGCAGCGAGGCGTTCTCCTGGCGCGGGTTTCACCACGAGGAGAGCGGAATTGATCCGGATGTGTTCCTGACTCAACTCCGGACCTACCGCTCAACGCTGGGCGGGATCGAAGATTACCCGTATATGAGAATGTCAGAGGAGGAATACCGGACGTGGTTCGGCGACGCGCAGACGCCGGTCGGGTCCACCGCCTGTGCGAACGTGGAAAAGTTGATCGATATCCAGCCCTCGGGCGCTGCGAACTTCTGCGTGGACTTTCCGGATTATACGTTCGGAAACATCCGCGAGTCGACCATCGCCGATCTATGGAACAGCCCGCGCGCCGAGAAATTCCGCCAGTACAGGCGGAAGCAGCCGCTCGCGGTTTGTTACCGATGCGGGGCGAAATATATGGCGGAGATCAGAGGGTAGTCCGCGTTTCGAGGTTGGAGGATGATTGTTCCACCGAGCGACCACCAGAACAAGACAGAAACCACCGTCAGCAGGCAGGCAATGGGACGGAAGATCCTCATCCTGGGCGCCGGAGCCGCCGGCTTGGCGGCGGGTTTGAAGCTTCGCGAGCTGGGGCACGAAGTGACGATCCTCGAAGCGCGCACGCGGCCCGGCGGCCGCGTGCATTTCGCCGGCGAGCACACCTCGCCCTGGCCGGATTGGATCCAGGGAGCGCTGCACTCCGGGCTGCGCACCGCGCGCGAGGTCGACCAGGCCGGGTAGAATACAACGGAAAAACCTACTGTGCTAACTGGAAGGTTGAAAGAATTTGATCGACCCTATTTCCCCCTAGTTGGATGATGGGATTGGCGAGCGGCGCACCCGACATCTGATTATAGTAATCCAGCATTTTCTGGCCGCAGGCCGCATCACACCCCCAGCCCCCACCGGTTTCTACTCTACCGAGACCGTCCCAAATTGTATCTGCTTCCGATAACGCAAAGGGGCGAATGGCCACTACAATGACCTTGTCGCCCGAGAGAAAGACGTCTTTATAACCATAATCATTTAGGTCGACGATAAAAGAACCATAATCCAGAATTTTCAATCCGCAGATTTTCAGATACGGGCTGTTGACTTTTTCCACGTCAAGTATCGAATAGATGCCTGACCCGACAAGAATAAAGTTTTTCTTAACGTCTTCTATAAAGCTATCCGGCATTTCACACCCTTGCGCTTGACGAAGAATACTAAATTGTTTTTCCAGCGTTTGAGGATCGAGCAACTTTGCGCAGGGATCTTCGCATCCGCTTGGATAATTCGCCGGACTGTATTTCGTTCTGAAGTCGGAGATCGTTTCAACCGCAACGGGAAACGCAACTGGAAGATTGTCGTTGGGCGTTATTTCCGGCGGATATTTATAGGTAAACCCAACGGCCGTATTTTGATAGGTTTTCCAACCCGCCATTGGATCTTGGGTTGCACTGGGTAAGGGCGAAGGACTCACGGTGGGAGTGGAAATCTCCGCAACTACCGGAGTAGAAACCTCCACCGTTACCGGAGGGGCAAACGGCCATAGAAATTGATATTTTGCATAAGCAAAATATCCAGCGGCAAACAACAAAACTACAACAAGAAGAATTACCCAACCCTTGCGCGCGGGTTGAGGCATTCTCGGCTGGGGTTGAGATTGCGGTTGTTGGGATTTTTTCATAAAGTAAATGATACTCAATATTATATTTTTTCGCCACAACCTTCAGCGCGCGGGCGGTTTTTCTCGGAAATATTGGGCCAAAAGCCCAAGGTTCTGTATCCTGTCCGGACATAAACTATGAATCGGGTGCAATCGGTTCAGCAAGTGCTGGCGCCTCCGTCGGTACTCCCGTCGGTGGTTACAAGCTCGGCGGTTTGGTTGGAGAGAGTTCCGGCGCGGTGGTGGGATTTGATCCGGATTCCGGCGCATCGCTGGTCTTGACCGGAATATATTTCCGCGTACGCCACGATGGCCAGGGTGACCGTCTGGCCTCCGGCGGTGAGCATCGTTTCGGCGAAGCAGGCTTCTTCCAGCAGACGTTGCTTGGGGGAGGCGCCGATGTTTTGATCCATGCCGATGCGGATGGAGCCGGCGCGCGGAGCGACGGTTTTCGGCCGGGGTCCGGTTGGATTGGAATCGGATTGGGTCGAAGAAAGATCTCCTATAAGTGAACCTATGCAAATTTCACCCCTGAAATAAAACCCTCGTTGCACTCGTTCGCGCGGGGATGAATCCCCGCGCTTTGATACGAAGCCCCTCCGGAGCTATGAATGGGGCGGTGGATTAGCCCACAGAAGCGGGCTTTGTGTCTTAGCGCGGGCATTCATGCCCGCGTGATCCCGCGCCGAAAATTCAATTCCGGTTTGTAACGGGATTCATTCCTGCGCATACCACCGGTGAAATTTTCCCCACGGCCGGCACTGGGCGCCGGTCTACTCTCGGCTCACCCGGTTGGTGGATTCGATGTCCGCCGGTCCGCTTCCGCGCCTGCCTTCGCGCTGAGACTTGAATTGCAGACGAACACCACCTTTTTCCGTGTTGGCCAGTTGAATCTCATCTCCCTCTTTCAGCGGATAACGGTCCATTGGAACCATCCGCAGTCCGTTGAGATATGTGCCATTTGCGCTTTGGTTGTCGCGGACGAAGAAACTTCCGTCCTCTTCCAGGATGGTGCAATGCAGGCGGCTGATCGGACTATCGGACTGGTTAACTTGAAAAACCAGATCGGCGTTTTTCTTGGATCGCCCGATGGAGGTTGTGCCGAACAAATTAAAGGAGGTCCGGCCGGTGCCGGTATTTCCATCCAGATCCACCAGGACCGCTTTCGCTGAACCGGGGCGGTTTTTAAATCGCAATGTTTCTCCCATTTCCTGGAAAAAGTCGGTGGCGGCGCCGGCCACTTCCCCGGCCGTCCCGGCCACCTGAGTGCGGAAAACCACCACCAGGGCCACGGCGGCGAGAGCGATGAGAATCGACAGGTACGGCAGCAGGTTGGATGCCGATAGATTGCACAGCGGCGAGGAACTCCCGGCTTTGCAAAACGAAAAGGCGGCGCCGGAAGTAATTCGCACGACGATCTGGTCGCTCAGACCGGTCAACCCCAGTTCGTCCTCGATTTGAATCTGCAGGGTGACGGGGCCGGAGGAATTTTCCTTGGAAGGATTCCATACGAAGGTTAATTGATCTGTCGGGCCGTCCAGCGTCGCTTCGGGATTTCCGTTGACGAGCAACTTGGCTTGTTTGATTATGCGCGGATGGCCGTCGGGCCAGGATATCGATCCGGTCACCACGATCCCCGAAACCGGGGTGGCTTGGGGATTCCCCGTCGGCTTGTATTTCTCCGGTCTCACCGATTGATCGTTGCCCGGAGAGAGGATAACGGCCGCGGGAGGCTTGAGATCGATCGTGTATTGGGCCAGCGCCGGTTTTTCGCCCTGGCCGTAGGCGAGCGTAACGGAAATCACCCGGGTTCCGCTTTCGGCGTTGGGAGACCGGTAAGTGAGAATGAACTGGTTGCGGATTCCCATCAGGCGCGATTTCAGCCCCGAAAGGCTGGAAGGGCTTTCCGAGTCGAGATAATAAAAATGTCCTCCGGTTTGATCCGCGAGGCTTTGCAGGGTCTCCTGTTGAGCCAGGGAAGACCGGACGAGCACGGTATGCACCGCGACACCCATGGCTTTGGCTTTGTCGGCGATGGTTTTCAGGGGATATTTTTTATCAACGAACATCGATCCGGAAAAAACAATAATGGCCTGACCTCGTCCGATCCCGGAGGAATTTTCCTTGGCGAACCAATCCAGGAGGGAATCCACTCCGCCGAGAAGATAGGCGTACTGATACGTGATTTGCGGAGTGTACTGTTCGAGGATCGTCGGAATTTGAGTCGCTTGGGTGTCCGGAGTTACCAGCGTGGTGGGACCGTGCGGTTCCTGGGCGACGACGTAGAAGACGTCCTTCCCGGTGAGGAGCAGCGGATCCTGGGTGGGGTTCTGGATGGCGTCTTTCATTTCCTGCAGGCGCGTCGCGCCGCTGGCTCCGCCGCCATACAGCCCCATCCCGGCATCCATGAGGAATCCGATCTCCGCGCCGAGTTCCTTTTGCTCCACGCTGAACTCCACCGAGCGGCTGTTTTCCGACA
The DNA here is from genome assembly GCA_003141675.1 of Anaerolineae bacterium. Classification (GTDB taxonomy): domain Bacteria; phylum Chloroflexota; class Anaerolineae; order Anaerolineales; family RBG-16-64-43; genus FEN-1073. Next base: position 707 of record PLND01000008.1, on the reverse strand, counting down.
TGGTGAGATTCTGATTGGAAGGGGTTGCCGCCGTTGCTCCGTTCGGATCCAGAATCAGAACCTGGACCCGGATTTCCGGGAAGGCGCTGGTATCCAGTTTGACGATTTGCAGCGTAGCGGCCGTCCCCTGCGATCGGACTTTTTCCGAGGGGTGCGCAAGCCCTACCGCGCTGAGAAGGAAAAAGATTGAGAGTACGCGGAGAACGGACCGGTGGAAAAGGGGCATAGCTCCTCCAATGCACCGCGCTAAGAATACGCGGGATTGCCGCCTGGGAAAAAACCCATCGGAATACTTATCAGAACGAAGGAATGACTATCGCGGGGAAAGGATAATTTTTCAGCGGGACTGGTTGCCGGAAAAGTGATCGGCGATGCCATGGGATCCCGTCGCAGCCGCGGAGAGAGATAGAAACGATGTTTTTGCGATGTGTTCCAGCCGTTCATCATGCCCCCTCGTGGACCAATCGAAACGCAGTACCCGCTCAGGCGGAAAAAATAACGCAGCCTTGGCGGTTTCGCGAACCGTCCGGTCGTCCGGACGCCATGGAGAAAACCGCCGGTTTAGGGAAAAGGAAGAAATGTAAAGGCGAAACACTCCTTGTGATTCCAGATGGAATTATTGGTTGGGAGGAAAAACCTTGAAGGGGTTATACCCCGGGTTTCTTTTCCCCCTGGATATTTTGATTAGCTGGTTTCAAGCTTCTAGC
>PLND01000063.1 GCA_003141675.1 Anaerolineae bacterium | reverse complement strand
CGAGACGACTGCCTGGCGCAAGGTTTGAATGATGTGCTGCTGTCCGACGACGTCGTCCCACGTTTGCGGACGCCATTTCCGGTACAGGACTTGGTTCATGATTTTCTCCGGGGCCGGTAGTTTAGCAGAGGGGTGCGGTTCTGACCAGACCCCGTTCCTCCTTCCCCGCGGGCGGTCGCTACGATTGGGTGGGCAGGGGGGCGAATTAAGGGATGAAGAACACCGAGCGCACTTCGCCCAGCGCGTCCAGGAGCTGCACTTCGTCACCGGAATGCCACACCGGCTCTTTTAAATCCCAGTACAGGTCGATCGAGGTATCGATTCCCTCCGCGGTGTGGATAAGAACCGCACCTTGTGCCACCAGCGAAAATTCCTTGAACGCATATTCCGCTCCGCCGGGCGCGCGCAGCCGCCATCCGGTGAGGGTTGCGTTCGGGCCGGGGTTGACGATCTTCACCGCTTCGTTGCCCAGCACGCCGGCCGAGAGGACCGAATCGATCACCGGCCAAGGAAAGTCTTCCCCGTCCTGCGGGGTGATGGTGGGATTGCTGGAAACGGGCTGCTCGGTCTGGGAGCTGGCCGGGATGACCAGCTGCATCCCCGGCGCGAGTACGTTCGGATCCTGGATGTTGTTGATCGCAGCCAGTTCGTCGACGTCCACGCCGAATTTCTCGGCGATTTTTCCGAGCGTATCGCCCGATTGAACGACGTAGACTCTCGGCGTGCGGGAAGGCAGCGCCGTGGACAGCGGGGTGGTATAACCGGCGGGGAGCGGCGTGGGAGAGGGCAGTGCGATTGCAGTGCTTTGATGCGAGCGATCCCACCAGTACAACACGCCGAGCATTGTCGCGGCCGACACCAGAACGTTGAGCGCGAGGTAGAATAACCAACGCCGGGCCATGAGCACCTCCGAGGGCGGGATGCTTTCAGTGTAGCACCTCCCGCGGGAAGGATCAACAAGAAGCCTGCGCTGGAAAGAGACGCATGCCCTATCTGATCGACGGCCACAATTTGATCGGACGCTTTCCGGGAATCTCGCTCGAAGATCCGGAGGACGAACGCAAGTTGCTGGAGGTGCTGCAAATTTTCGCGCGGTTTTCGCGGCACAAGGTAGTGGTTTTTTTTGACCGCGGAATGCCCGGCGCCGGTCCGCAATTCCACGCCGGGCAAATGCTCACGGCGCATTTCGTTCCTCCGCCGCGCAATGCCGACGATGCAATTTTCGATTTTCTGCGCGGGCACAAGGACGCACGAGGCTACACCGTGGTCAGTTCGGACTCCGAAGTGTGCACCCGTGCGCGTCGTGCGGGGGCGAAGGTGGTTGCGTCGGAGGAGTTTGCGCGCCGTGTGCGCGCTCTCGTTCGCAAAGGGGAAAAAGAAAAACCTTCGGATAAGCCTGCGGATATCGAGGAATGGCTGCGATTGTTCGGGGGCTAACCCAGTTTTCGCAATGTAGTAAAGAACATTGGTAATCCATTAATGGTTCACATTGCTTCGGTCGATCGGAACCATACCGCCATAAAAAGAATATTTTTTAATGATAATTGCCGTCGAAATCCAACGGCGAATGCGGGGCTAATGCTGAGTGGGCCCGGATGGGCTCGAACCATCAACCAACTCCTTATGAGGGAGCTGCTCTGCCATTGAGCTACGGGCCCAAGGAGCGGGCGACGGGATTCGGACCCGCGATGTCAGCTTGGAAGGCTGATGCCTTGCCACTTGGCGACGCCCGCTAAAAATAATCGATCGAACAGCGAGCGGGAGTATACACTCCGCGCCCCCGGACCGTCAAGCAAAATGCAATCTGCGAGTTCGTCATCCCCGCGTGCTCGTGGCGGGGATCCAGCATATGCGTAGAAGGAATCTCACCGATTATTCCTAGATGCCCGCCTAAAACACGCGGGCATGACGAGCAAAATATATAACCGGGACCGGTTTTTTTTAGCCTGGATCGCTGATCCCGGCTACAGGACGAAAGAATCACGCCATCGCTTTTTCCGCCGCGTCAACCGTCTGCGCAATCAGCATGGCGATGGTCATCGGACCCACCCCGCCCGGAACCGGCGTGTAGGCGCTGCACTTTTCCACAACCGCGGAAAGCTCGATATCCCCGACGTTTCCCTCGTTGTAACCGGCGTCGACAACCACGGCGCCCGGTTTAATCCAATCCCCGCGGATGAACTCCGGTTTTCCCACCGCGCCAACCACTAGATCGCCCTGCCGAACGACCTCCGCGAGATTCTTCGTCTTCGAGTGGCATATCGTCACCGTTGCGTTGGCGTTAAGCAGCATCAGCGCCATCGGCTTGCCCAAGATCGGGCTGCGCCCGACCACCACGGCATGGATCCCTTCCAGCGGAATTTTGTAATGAGAGAGCAGCCGCATGATCCCGGCCGGGGTGGCGGATCCGTAGGCTTCTTCCCCCATGGCCATCCGGCCGAATCCCATGCAGGTTACTCCGTCGACATCTTTGGCCGGGTCGATCCGGTCGAAGCAAAGCCGCTCCTCGACCGGTTTGGGAATTGGATGCTGAATAAGAATCCCGTGCACCCCGGGATCGGCGTTGAGCTTATCGATTTCCGCAAGGACCTGTCCGGTCGTGCTGCCCTCGGGGAGCAGCGCCCGGATCGATTCCATCCCCACCCGCTTGCAGGCGTTGCTCTTCATGCGCACATAGGTCACCGATGCCGGATCTTCCCCGACCAGGATGGTGGCGAGTACCGGAACTTTGCCGCCGGAGTGGGCAATGAGCTTTTCCACGCGCGCGGCCAGCTCGCTTTCGATTTGCTTGGCCAGAGTTTTACCGTCCAAAACTAATCCGGTCATTTTTCATGCTCCTGTATAACGGTTTCCACGTTTGCGGATAATCCACAGCGCGTAAGGGGTTGGTCGCGTTTTCCCGAATAAATCCGATCGGCATGCGGAACAGCCGCGCGAGGGAAGGGGAATTATACCGTCGCCAGTGCTTCGGTCTGTTCCTGAGGACTGAGTTTAAGCTTGTACCGGATCCACCAGATCGTGCAGAGGAATGCCACGATCGCGTAGCATAAACCGGCCAGAATATCGATGACATAGTGATGCCCTAGATAGATGGAGGAGATCGCAACCCCCACGGGCAGGATCAATACCGGAATGGATTTCTTTCCCCAAAGGTAAAAACAGTAGAAGAAAATATAAAAAGGATAGGCCGTATGCAGCGAGGGCATGGAGGCCACTGGATTTCCGGTGGCGATAATGTATCCCGGCGAGAGCAGGCTGTGCGAGAGGTCGACCGCCTGGCCCTTGAGATATCCGTACATCGACGCCCACCAGGGTGGGGCCGCAGGAAAAATCACGTACGTCAGAAAAGCCGCATAGGAAAGGACCGTCAAACCGAGCAGGAACGGCCAATAATGGTCCCGCCGTTTAACCCACAAGAGGAGGCCGAGCGCGATGGCCGAGACGAAGTGGGTCATGTAAAAACCGTTGGCCACGAGGTCCACGATCCAGGTGTAGGGTTGCGCGCTCAATGCGTGCTGCAAAATGTAGGAGGGGATGGTTCCGCCGGAAAGGGTTTCCTCCCAACCGATGAGATCCGTAACGTGAAGGACGCCCATTCCCGGCACCAGCGCCAAGATGCGAATGGATTCATAAGTGAGCATCAGCATCAGGAAGGGGGCGAAATTTAAAAGGGACGTCCGATCGCGCGCCCACCAGAGGAACACCGTAAGCAACGTCAGCCCGAGCAGATCGATTCCCGGCAGGTGCCCCTTGCTCAGGAAGAAGAGGGACATCACCACGATCATGCCGATCTGCAGGGTGAAGATGATGCGCTGATATTGGAAGGTGCGATTTGCTTCTACGGAGTTATCCGCCATCGGTGGTTTCCTTTTCGGGCCGCATACTCCCTAATCACTTCGAAGAACTTCTCAGCCCTGGTGCAAAAGGGCGCCGGCGAGAAAAAACGTCCGTATTGCAGTCGGGGTGGGCGGACTTGAACCGCCGACTCCTGCGTCCCAAACGCAGTGCGCTGCCAACTGCGCTACACCCCGGCCCGCGGAGTATAATGCCCGCACTCCACACCGTCAAGCAAATCATGAACTCTTACGCACAAATCGCACGATTTTATGACTGGGAGAACGCGGAATTCACCGAGGATCTTCCTTTTTGGTGCGATCTGGCGCGCGAATTTGGTGCGCCGGCACTCGAGCTGGGATGCGGCAGCGGCCGGGTTCTCCTGCAGCTGGCGCGTGAGGGATTCGAGGCAACGGGGGTGGATTCTTCCCCCGAGATGATCGCACTCGCCCGGAACAGGCTGGCCAGGCAGAACGCAATCGCGGGCCGGATCCGGCTGGTGGAAGAGGATTTCCGGCGTCTGGAACTCAAGCAGACCTTCCCGCTGGTTATTCTTCCCTTCAACACTTTTTCGCATCTGACCGAAACGGCGGAAACGGACGCGGCTCTCAAGTCGATCGCCGCGCACCTCGCGCCCGGCGGCGTTTTCGCGCTCGCCCTGCCCAACCCCATCCCGATCTATTCCGCCATGCCGGAAGGGCTGGTCTTGGAACGCACCTTCCGCGACGGGGAACAGGGTGTAACCGTACAACAATTCTCCAGCCTGCGACTTGACCGCGTCGCGCAACTCGGACACATTACCTGGATCTATGACGAGGTCGATCCCGCGGGAAAGGTGACCCGCACGACGGTTCCGATGACTCTGCGATACTTCTTCCCCAACGAAATCCCGGTGCTGCTGGAGCGGGCTGGATTGCGGCTGATGCATTTGTGGGGGGATTACGACCGCTCACCGTTTGCGGAAAATTCGCCCGAATTAATTGTAATCGGCGGGCGCGCCGGCTGAGCATTCCGTGTTTGGCAAGTAATCTTATCGCCGCGATCAATCAAAAAAACGCAGCCGAGTCGACCATCGCGGCGGGCGGATGTATCGGCGGACTTCCAAACTGGATGCGCAATGATATCTCCCAACGGCGGACGGAATAAATTCCAGCTTTTCGTTCAACCCGAAAATAATAACTCGTCGGCAGAAAGTGGTCCGGTTTAACTTCGTCCGGACGATAGACTCCCTACCGCGATCCAAGACTGAGCAACAACTTTTGTCCCCGGCTGCGCATCGCCGGACTCCCGGTCCGAGTCAGCTTCTTTAATGTTCGGATGACCCCCGGCCGCAGCTCGGCATCCTGTTGGGCCAGATCGGCCAGCGCCTGCATCGCAAACGTCTTGACGATCCGGCTGTCATCCTCGAGATAGCCCGCAAGGATTTCCGCGGCTTCGCGGCGCTCCCTCCGGCCGAGGGTCAACCGGGAGATCATCTGAGCAACGTGCCAGCGGACCTCCTGCTGGTCGATCGGGGCAACCTTCCACAGGAGTTTCCTTTTATACGGTTGCAGGAGACCGGGACGCAGAGCAGTGATTTTCTCCGCGGCATCGGCGCAACGCATGCGGACCAAAGGATCCTCATTCGACATCCCATCGAAGATAACCCCAAATAATCTCGGATGGGAAAGGATCTCGTTTACGACATCGCGGCTTTTCCCGATTGAGCGGCGGTCGCCTCCCTGAAGTTTTTTAAGAAGCGGATGCATGGGAAATCCCCAAAGGGAACTGGAACGCCGGTTGAGAGATCGTCATCCCTCTCCCGACTATTTTATCTGATCGGCTTCAGGTCGAAAACGTTGAATTCCTTTCCCACTTTTCGATGCGGGTTTTACCCGTTGCGGATATACTTGGCAAAATTTCCCGAGGAGGATATCCATGAATCCCGTCTTCCTTTCAATTTGCATTGCACTGCACACCCTTTCTACCGTCCTGCTCGTGGGGAATTATGTGCTCTCCGCGCTGGTCGTCGTCCCCGTCCTGCGGCGGCTCGTCCCGGAGGAGGAGCAATCCCGGTTGCTCCCCGCGCTCGTCGCACGAAGCCGGCCGTGGGTGCTCAGCTCAATCGCGACATTCATCGTCACCGGCACCTTGATGCTGGTAACCGATTCCCACTACCAGGGATTCATGGAAATTGGAAACCCCTGGTCGGTCCTCATATATGCCAAGCACATTCTCGTCCTTGGATGGATCGCTCTGGGCGTGTATCTGGACATGGGTGTCACCCGCCGGCTTGCGGGAGCGCGGGCTTCCGACCGGCCGGGCCTCCTTGCCCAATTCTGGCGGATGAACGGCCTATCGGCTGCCGGCGGAGTGATCATCATTCTCCTGACTGCCGTAGTGCAGGTAATGTAATCCACCTGCCCGGCATCAATGGATAAATTTGTACACGGAATACAAAGAAAAATCTCAGGCAGTAAATCAGGTGAAATACTCATGTTGTCTTCCGTGCCTTCCGTGACTTTCTCGGTGAATTCCGTGTACCTTTTTAACCAAATCATCCCCTTTGGAGGTTTTTTGGAGGTTTTATAAATGTTTATCGGTTTGTCAAAAGCTTGGAACGCTATAAAATCAACTACATAGTGATAGTATAAATTGTTGGCGGTGTGGGTGGAAATAAGACACGGAATTTCGGCAACAGGAGGAGAGATGAAAACATTCACTCGCGACATTCATCGGAGAGCATTCCTGCGCGCGACAATCTTTCTCTCGGCGGCGATCATCGCGTCGATAGCGTGCAACCTGCCTCAATTCCCGACGCCCACGCCGACCCCCGCCCCGGCGACCATTCCGGCCGGTTGGGTTTGCTACACAAACGCCACATACGGCTTCGAGGTCTGCTATCCGCCCGACGCGACCTTCAGTTCCAGTACGCCGGAGCACGCGCGGATTTCCTTTCCGGTAACGGCGGGGACGAACCTGGCGGAAAAGTGGATGGACGTTGACGCGGCAAGCGGCTTGTCAACGTGCGTGAGCCCCCAGGCGGCGGGATACGCGCCCGGCACAACCAACGATACCCACCGGACGATCGCCGGGTTGGATTTCTTGGTGCAGAGCGGGAGCCAGGGCGCAGCGGGCAACTTCTACAATTGGATGGGGTATTCGACGCAGCGGGCCGCCGTTTGCGCGAGCCTCTCGGGCGTGGTGCACACAACCGATGCGCTAAACTACCCCACCCCGCCGCCGACCATCGACCCGGCCGCCGAGAGCGTCGTCTTCGACCAGATCACCGCCACCTTCCGCTGGCTGGAGGCGCCCGGTGCGACTCAAACGGCAACTCCCACGCCGGCCGTGACCGCGGGGATTCCCGCAGGATGGCTATGCTATACAAACGCAACCTACGCGTTCGAGGTTTGCTATCCGTCGGATGCGACCCTCTCCGATGAAACCCCGGCTCACGTGCGGATCCACCTCACCATCGCCGCGGATACCAACCTACTCGAAAAGTGGATGGACGTGGACGGCAGCAACGCTCCACCCGTGTGCCAATCCCCGCAGGCGGCGGGATACGACCCAGCGGTGATCACAACCTCGCACCGCGCCATCGCCGGATTGGATTTTCTGGTGCAGAAGGCGAGCGAGGGCGCGGCCGGGAGCATCTATCAGTGGACCGGCTACTCGACTCAGCGCGGCGACGTATGCGCCAGCCTGACGGGCGTCCTGCATTCGGGTAATCCCGGCAACTACTCCACTCCCCCGCCGCTTTTTAATCAGGCGGCTGAGAGCGTAGTCTTCGACCAGATCGCCGCCACCTTCCGCTGGCTGGAGGCGCTCGGCGCGACTCCAACGGCGACTTCCACACCGGCGTTAACGAATACCCCGACGCAAACCGCCTCGGGCCTCAAGTTCATCGATCCCTGGATCTCCACCGACCACTTTTACTACCCCGGCGCCAGTTGCGGACCGGTCCAAGTGCAATTCCAAATCGGTGTATCCCAACCCGACCTTGTGCAAAGCATCGGCATCTTCTTCCAGCTGAAGGACAAAAGCAGCGGCGATTTATCCGGCTGGAGCCAAGGGGATGCGATGAGCCCGATGGGCGGAGGGAAATATTTATTCACCTTGATCTTGGACGATCTTCCGGGCCATACCACCCTGAAAATCAAGGAGGCCTGGTTGCAATATCAGTTCGTCGCCAACGATAAGGGTGGGACGCCTCTTTTACACAGCGATGTATTTGCCAACGTCACGCTGGCATTCTGCGCGGTCATCGCCCCGAGCGGGAAATGAGATACCACGGATTACACGGATAAAACAATAGGTATTGATAATCGGGCCCGCTTCCGCGGGCCCGATTTGTCTTTAAATAATAGAAGATTTATCCGCGTCATCCATGTTTATCCGAGTAATCTGTGTTCTCTTTCCAATCTATCCAAGTATTAATTCCGTCTTCATCAGCATCACCTCGTACGGATTCCAAACTGACATAACATAATAGATAGTCGTCGTTCCGGCTTTATTTTGCGCCAGCGATGGGATCATGTACGGCCCATATTCGCCGGCCCACTCGTTTTCGTGCCCGGGGTCCGAAACCGTATCGCAATTTTGCGAACTGTATGCGACGTGCATGAAGTGGCAGTACCCGCCGTCGTTCCAGGGTTGGAAGATCACCTCGCCGTCCGACCACGGCTCCCAGGGCCGGTCCGCCAAACGCATTGTGATCCCGCGCGGCAGCGCGCAATTGTAGAGCATCAGCCACTTGCCCAAGGTTGGGTACCAGGCCACCGAGATTTCCCCCAGGCACGGATGATCGAAGAGCGCCGCGGCGTCGGTTTCCTGTTCGCTCCAGCGCGACAGGCCGGTGGCCGGATCGACGCCGGCATAGAAACGCCACGCGGCGCGATCCTCCACCGAAGCAAGCGGGATGTAGGCCAGGTAGGGATTACTCTTGCGGTAGTCTCCGGTTCCCCACAGCAGCACGCCCTGCCTCGTGTTTTCAGGGATCCCGGGAATGGCGGCAGCTTCGACAACCACCGGATCGACGTTGATGAATTTATCGGTCGAGACGTTGTAAAGAAAAGTGAAGCTCTTCGCCCCGTCGTCGGAGCGCGCCAGGACCGAGCGTCCCATCACCTTCTGCTCCGTGTGAGCGGTCGTGAAGAAGACATAAATCTTCTGCCCAACTCCCAATCCGCCTATGGGAACCTCGAACGCATCCAGACTGACGCTCGGCACTTTGGGCGGCATGTAACGCCCGTCGGGTCCGGTGACGAACTGTAACTGCAGACAATCTTCGGGGTCGGTGTCCTGGCTGTATGCGATGCTGTCGCCGCCGTGTAATCCGACCGTATCTCCAAAGAGGAAGTAGAGCCGGTTGTCGAACGGGAATGAAAATCCCAGATCGGTGCCGAGCACGCCATACTTGGTTCCGGTCTGGTTATGCGTGGGTTGGTTCAGTTCACGGTCAGTGTTGCCGGTGAACTGGCAGATTTTACGCGTGCCGACGGTCGCGCGGCGGACGACGGAGATCACCGTTCGTGTCGGTTCGATGGTTGCACTCGCTGCGAAACCCGCTGTCGCGGTTACGATCGGCGGTCCAATCGTAGATGCTATTGGGTTTGTAGAAAAAATCGCTGGCCGCGCGCGGAAGATGCAGGCGGAGAGGAGTAAAACCAATACAAATAAAATGAGTAAACTTTTTCTTCTGTGATTCCTCGATTTCTTTAAAACAAGCCATTCTCGGAAGAGTTATACGCCAAGCAAGGCATTTCATCAATCGGAGGCGCCACCCAACCCGCCAAGGATGAACGTATTCACCGACCAAATGGCCTCAGAGTCCCTCTCGAACCTCGCCACCCGAGATAAAAGCATTGAATATTCCAAACAAAGTTTGATAACCGAAACACCTCATCCACCGGGATGAACCCCCGGGCTTTCCATGACACTGGGAAATTCCTGATCTCAACCATGATCACCGGCGCAGATATGACAGCTACTTTGTGAGATAATAATCCGGATAATTTTTTCCTATAAAGGATGTGAGATGGTCTCGTTACCTTTGGACCGCAAAACCCCGGATGGAAAAAAGAATTTCGTTTCGAGCATCCTGGTGATAGGTCTCGGTCTCGCAATCTTTCTTTTTTTGTTTGGGGTGTTGCTATTCCATGCCCGCCGGTATATGCCATTCCTCTCCGACGACGCGCTGATATCCCTCCGGTACGCGCAGAGACTTGTCCAAGGTCACGGGCTGACATGGACGGATGGGCCGGCCTGTGGAGGGGTTTTCGAATTTTCTGTGGGTCCTTTTAAATGCATTCCTGGGTTTTTGGGGCATCGATTTGGTGTCCGCGTCCCGCATTTTGGGATATATCTGCATGGGTGGCGCCATTGTCGGTTTATTTGCCGCCTTTCCGCCCCGCGGCTGGAGAGGCGCGCTTCCGGTTCTGATGGGAGGAGGCTTTCTCGTACTGTCTGCTCCCGTGGCGATTTGGACGATCGGGGGGCTCGAACAGCCGTTAATCCTTTTATTATTAACCTGGGCGATAATTTTCGGTTTTAAGGTAATGGACGAGGAGCAACCGCGCCTTTATTCCATTTTTCTCCTGGGTTTATGTTTGGGGTTATTGCTGCTTACTCGTCCGGATAGTCTGATCTTCCTGGTGACCTTCGCGGGCGTAATTTTCCTGGTCCGGGGAAGGAATAAACAAGCGCTCAAACTCACAGCCGCCTTGTTGGTCCTTCCGGCGATCCTGTTCTTCGGTCAACTCTTCTTTCGGTTGGCGTACTATGGCGATTGGGTGCCGAATACGGCGTACGCAAAAATTGTTCCCTCTTTTAAACATCTTGTGTTGGGATTGCGTTATGTGTTCGAGGGCCTGGCATCGTTTTCGCCCTTCCTTGAATTAGGAATCCTCGCCGGCATCCTCGGAATTTTCCATCGGCACCAAGTGAAAAGAATCATTCTGTTGGCCGCCCTCATTTGCTCTTGGACGGTTTACCTCATCCTCATCGGCGGAGATATTTTCCCTGGGTGGCGCCAACTGATTCCCGTGATTCCGGCCATTGCCTTTCTTTTAATGACGGGTACGGATTGGCTGCTCCAGGACCGCAGAAAGAGCCATCGGACTACTTTGCCATTTTTCGCGGAACTGTTGGCGCTGACCGCAATCCTTGCGGTGATTTTCGCAATGTACTTTAAAAATCAATCGATGAACGATCAAAATAGAAGCACCTATCAGGGAATGTGGGTCTGGGATGGAGAGCGCATCGGCGAGATGCTGAAAAAGGGGTTCGGAAAATACCAACCGCTGTTAGCCGTCGATACCGCCGGAAGCCTTCCGTATTGGTCGGAGCTGCCTTCCCTGGATATGCTCGGTTTGAATGATTATTACATTGCCCGGCATCCACCCGCCCTTATGGGCGCCGGGCCCATCGGGCATGAATTGGGGAACGGGCAGTATGTTTTCGACCGAAAGCCCGATCTGATCATGTTCTGCTCGCCCTGGGGTTGGCGGAATGCGTGCTTCCAAAGCGGCATCCAAATGCAGCAGATGCCGGAATTCTTCGAAGCGTATACGTTTTCGCAATTCGATTATATGGAAAACGTGCCGGTGGGCATTTGGATTCGGAAGCAAAGCCCAAAAATCGGAATTCTGGAAAGGGAAAACCTCATCGAAATACCGGCCTATTTGATCAATGGGAATCCTTCCACCCTCATTGATCACGATGAAACCGGCGAATTCTACGTGCAAGCTGCGGCGGATGCATCCGTTCTTTCACAACCCATAACCCTTCCGGCGGGAAATTGGGAAGTGGAGGTGATATCCAATAGCGGCGCAAACATCGAGATCCTCGACTCTAATAATCAAACGTTGGCCCATGGCTGGAGCGCGGATCATTTTCGATATTCGACGGACTTTGAAACGATCATCACCGTTGCGTTGCATTCGAGCCAGGCTGCCACTGCGAATGTCTATAAAATCCTGCTTCGCAGGATTGGTTCTTAACGAAGTTTATTTCATCCCCTCGATGATCTCCGCCGCCAGGTCGTAGCGCCCGAAGGCCGGCATGACGTACGCGCCTTGGACCAAGCCACGCAGCGCGCGCAGGAGTTCGATCGCGATGCGCACGCCTTCCTCCGGCGCGCGCTCGCCCGCCCGCTCGATGCGCGCGCGGATTTTCTCCGGGATCGCCATTCCCGGCACCTCGTTGTGCAGGAAAGCGGCGTGCTTCACGCCGTAGAGCGGCATGATCCCGGCCAGCACGGGCGCTTTCAGCTCGCCGCACTCGTGGCGGTATGCATCCAAAAAGGAAGCGGCGCATTCCGGCTCGAACACCGGCTGGGTGAGGATGAAATCCGCGCCGGCGTCGATCTTCCTGCGCAAGGTTTTTATCTCTTTAATGGGATCGGGCGCGCACAAATTAAGCGCGCAGCCGACGAAGAATGCGGTCGGCGCACCGATATCGCGCCCGGCGTTATCGCGGCCGAGGTTGAAGGATCCCTTGATCAGGCGGATCAGGCCGGAAGGGACGATGTCGTAATTGTCGGCCGAGTGCGGAAAATCCCCCACGGCGGTCGGGTCGCCCATGACCACGAAGAGATTCCGGATGCCCAGGGCGTGCGCCGCCAGCAGGTCGCCCTGCACGCGCAGCAGGTTGCGCCCGCGGGTCGGGAAGTGCAATATCGTTTCGATCCCGAAGCGCTCCTGGATCAGGCGACACACCGCCCAGGGGCTCATGCGCATGCGCGCCATCGGGCTGTCGGCTACGTTGATCACGTCCGCGCCCGCCTCGGCAAGCATACTCGCTCCAGCCATCAGTTTGTGGGTTGAGAATCCCTTCGGCGGATCGACCTCGACTCCGATGGTGAATTTTCCGGACGCAAGCTTGACGGCAAATTGGGTCGGCTCCGGCGGCTCAGCTGAGCGTTCCTCGCCCACCGCTTCCACCGCGATCGTCGCGCCAGCCTTTATGGGCTTGAAGGATTCCAGCGCGCGGCCCATCGCCGCGATGTGTTCCGGGGTGGTACCGCAGCAGCCCCCGATCACGCTTGCGCCCGCTTCGGCAAACGCTTGCGCGTACCGGCCGAAGTATCCCGGCCCGGCCGGGTAGAGTATCCGTCCGCCGACGGTTTCGGGCCAGCCGGCGTTCGGCATCGCGGAGAAGCGAGCCTGCGGTGCCGCCGAGCGCATCGCTGTTAAGATTCGGATCGCCTGCGCCGGACCGCTCGAACAGTTGACGCCGATCAGATCCGCGCCCGCCTCGGCCAGCATGCGCGCCGCCTCGACTGGAGAATCGCCCAGGAGCGTTAATCCGTCGCGGGTGAAGGTCAGACTCACCCCGATGAACCGCGCTCCCGCAGCTCGGGTTGCGCGCAATGCCGCGAGCGCTTCCTGGACGTCATTAAGCGATTCGATCAAGATCAGATCCACGCCTTCTTTTAATAGAAGCGACGCCTGTTCGCCGAACGCGGCCTCGGCTGCCTCCGGTTTGACACGCCCGTAGGGGGAGAGGCGCACGCCGAGCGGCCCCATGCTGCCCGCCACCAGGGCCCCTCCCGCATTACGTTCCGCCTCGCGCCGGGCGATTTTTACGCCGGCGCGGATGATTTCTTCCAGTTTGCTTTCCAGCCCCATCACTGTAAGTTTGTAGCGGTTGGCGCCGTAGGTATTGGTCTCGATGATCTGCGCGCCCGAGCGCAGGTAGTCCCGGTGGACCTGCGCAACCAGCTCGGGGCGCTTAAGGTTGAGCTCGTCGAGATTTTCTTCCGGCAGCGCGCCGCGCGCCAAGAGCAGCGTCCCCATCGCGCCGTCGGCCAGGAGCGGTTTGCCGCCGTTCAAAGTGAGCCGTTGCAGAAATTGGTTGGTCATACTCTCCCAGGAAATATCACGCCTAATCGATGTCATCCCTATTGAATGTCACTCCGCCCGCCCCGGTGGGGTGGGCCGGGGAGGCCAAAGGCCGAGGAGTCGGTGACTCTTTCCACAAAGCCTGCTTCTCTTCATTCATGCGCTACCGATTCCTCGTCGCCCTTTCAGGGCTCCTCGGAATGACATCCTGCATGTGTGAAGCGATCCCATTTGGTGTCATCCCTATTGAATGTCACTTCGCCCGCCCCGGTGGGGTGGGCCGGGATGGCCGAAGGCCGAGGAGTCAGTGACTCTTTCCACAAAACCCGCTTCTCTTCATCCACGCATCACCGACTCCTCCCCCTCCATCTCGCTCCGCTCGATGTCGGGTTCGGAATGATATACGAAGTGCGTGCCGTCTTTCCCATTGTCAGCCGTGGAACAGGCCCGCGATCCCCATCCACAATTGGTACACGCCGAAGACGGCGAGTCCGCCCGCCGAGAGGATCACGAGAAGCCGGCGGAAGCGAAGGTTCAGCCGCCGCGCGGAGGAAACCACCAGGATGATCACCGCATTGAAAAAAATCAATACAAGATAAAACGCCGCGATCAATCCGATTCCGAAGGCGGGATTTTGTTTCCATCCGACGATTAAAATCGGGCCGGTGACCAAACCCCAGAAAAGGTACGGATTGGGATTAAGCAGATTGATCAACACAGCCTGCGGCAATCCCCTGGGTTGGGCTCCTTCCGTCGCATCCGTCTCTTCCGGCGCGTTCCGAACCGAACGAACCGCACTCGCCGCGAGGTGGAGCAGGAAGGCGCCGCCGATGACTCGCAGTGCAATCACCCACAGATTTGGGATGGCCGCCAAAACGAATACGACCACCGCGATGATTGGCATGTCGCTCAACAGCGGGACGATCGCGAGCACAATCGTCCGCCGCCAGCCATGCTTCAAGGTCTGCAGGATGATGTACGCCTGCAACGGGCCGGGCTGTACCGCGGCTGCGAAACCGAAGACGATGCCTTGAAGAATATAGGGGATCATGTCAATTATGAAAGGCCATTCCTATTCAATGTCACTCCTATTGAATGTCACTCCGAGGCCGAAAGCCGAGGAATCGCGGACGCAATCCACAAAACATGCATCTCTCCAACCATGCGTTACCGATTCCTCCCCCTCGCTACGCTCGGGGTCGGAATGACATACTGAGTGTGCGCTACGGTCCCATGGGATGTCATCCCGAGCCCGGTTTTTGGGCGAGGGATCAGTGACTCTTTCCACACAACAATCTCATCCCTGCCTCGCCTGCGGCACCATGAAGTATTTCGCCTCCGGATGGTGCACCACGATCGCGGCTGTGGATTGTTCCGGCACGAGTTGGAACGCAGGCGTGAGCGCCATACCGAGTTCCTTCTCCGCGGGAAGCAGGTCGAACACTTTACGATGATCCTCAAGCGCGGGAACGGCGGGATAGCCCCACGAATAACGCTTGCCGCGGTCCGCCGGCAGCGCGAGTTCGCTCCGGATCCTGCGGTGCAAATACTCGGCCGCCGCTTCCGCGGTCTGTACCGCGAGCCCATGCAGATAATAGCCCTGCGAATATTCGTCGGCCGATTGCAGTTTCTCGAGACGGGCGGTCGCCTCACGGCCGACCGTCACCACCTGGAAGATCGCCAGATCCAGTAGGCCGGAATCCACCGGGGCAAAATAATCGGCCAGGCACAATCTTTCCTGCTCCGGCTGGCGCGGGAAGGTAAAGCGCGCCAGCTCGCGCGGCGCGCTGGTGGGCACCGACGCCGGATCGTAGACGATCAACGTGTCGCCCGCGGATTGGGCGGGGAAGTATCCATACACTCCCTGCGGGTAAAGCCACGGCGCGCGCAGGGCCTCGCATGTCATTTGCTCGAACCGGGCGTCGAATTCCTTGCGCAGGCGATCCCAATCCGCACCGTGCGTATTCTTGGCCCCCCACGAGAGGCGGTAGAGCTCGTCGCGGTCGAGGCAATCGAACACTTCGGAAAGTTCCATATCACGCACGATGCGCGCGCCGTAGAATGGCGGAACGGGGATCGGAACGCGGTGGGCGGCCGCCTCCGAACGGAGCGGCGCGCCCGGCGCGGGTGCAACCGGCGGAGAAATCTTCTCCTCCTCCGCCTCGGCGCGATTGGCGCGGATCGCTTCCTCGCGGGCGGCCGGGTCGCGCAATTTCTCCATCGTCGCAAGCCCTTCAAAGGCGTCCTTGCAATAGAACACCCCGCCTTGATACGGCTGATGTTCCTGCCCGAAGAGAATTCTTCGGCCAAACGTGCGGTTGATCGCGGCCCCGCCGATGAGCACCGGCGTGCGCGCCCCGCGGCGGTTCAGTTCCTGCACCACCAGCGGCATCTGGCGGCTGGTGGAAACCAGCAGCGCCGAAAGCCCGATGGCATCCGCTTTCTCCTCCTCCGCCCGCGCCACGATCGTCTCCACCGGCACCTGTTTCCCCAGGTCGATCACCGTGAAGCCGTTGTTGACCAGGATCGTCTTGACCAGGTTCTTGCCGATGTCGTGCACGTCACCATAGACCGTCGCCAGCACCAGCTTGCCTTTGGTCACGCCCTCGGCGCGCACCAGGTAGCGCTCCAGGTGCGTCACGGCGCGCTTCATCACCTCGGCCGATTGCAGCACGAAGGGCAGGATGAGTTCGCCTCTCCCAAATAGATCGCCCACTTCTTTCATCGCCGGTAGTAAAAGCGTGTTGAGGAGAACCACTGCGGCGCGGCTGGATTCCGGATTGGGGATCGGCCCGTCCGCATTCTTCCCAGATGCCCGCAACCGCTGCGCCAAGAGCGCATCGATCTCTTCTTCTATATGCTCCCGCTTGCGATGGACTATCCGCCAGGGGATGCGTTCCTCAAGCGGCAGCCCCGCGGCCTCGTCCGGTGCCTCGGCTGTGGCCGCCACGCCCTCAAATGCGGCGATCAACCTTGAGAGCGCGTCGTTCCGGCGGTTGAAGATCAGATCCTCGGCCAGCTCTCGCGCGCGCGCGGGGATATCCGCGTACGGTGTGATCTGCCGGGGGTTGACGATCGCCATATCCAGTCCCGCCTTTACGCAGTGATAGAGAAAGACCGAGTTGAGCACGGCGCGCGCGGCGGGAGAGAGCCCGAAGGATACGTTGCTCACGCCCAGCGAGGTGAACACGCCGGGCAGCTCCTGCTTCAAACGCCGGACGCCTTCGATGGTCTCGATCGCCGAGCGGGCGAATTCCTCCTCGCCGGTGGCCAGGGTGAAGGTGAGAAGATCGAAGATCAGATCCTCCGGCGCCAGACCGAACTCGCCGGTGGCGATTTCGAATATGCGATGGGCCGCCTCGAGCTTGCGCTGGGCGGTCTTGGCCATCCCCTGCTCGTCGATGGTCAGCGCGATCAATGCCGCGCCGTGCGCTTTGGCCAGCGGAACGTACGAATCGATCCGCCCGCGGCCGCCCTCCAAGTGGATCGAGTTGACGATGCAGCGGCCGGGCGCGGCCTTCAGCGCGGCCTCGATCACGGCCGCCTCGGTCGAGTCAACGACCAACGGGGCGTCGACGCTAAGCGCCAGTTTGTGAACCAACCGCCTCATCAAATCCGCCTCGTCGGCGCGCTCGGTGAGCGCGGTGCATACGTCCAGCGCGTGCGCCCCGCCCTCCGTCTGCTCCCGGCCGATCTGCGCGAGCGCCTCGAAATTCTCCGCTAGCAGCAGTTCTTTCACCTTGCGGCTGCCCTGCGTGTTGAGCCGCTCGCCGATCAGCAGCGGTGGCGGGGATTGCCGCATCGCCACCGCCCGCATCGCCGAGGAAAGTTCGGGCTCCGCCGTGACGGCGCGCTGGAGCCGCGGACGCCCGCCGACGAGTTCCACCAGCCGCCTGAGGTGCTCGGGCGTTGTGCCGCAGCAGCCGCCGACTACGTTAGCGCCGAATTTTTCCGCAAACTCGGCCAGCGCGCGCGCAAACGGTTCCGGCTCGAGCGGATACACCGCCCGGCCGTCGATGTTTAGCGGCATGCCGGCGTTGGGGATGGCGGAAATGAATTTGGCCGAATGTTCGCACAGGTAACGCACCGGCTCGCGCATGTGCTCCGGGCCGGTGGAACAGTTGAGGCCGATCACCTCGACCGGCAGGCGTTCGAGAACCGCGGCCACGGCGGTGATGTCGGTGCCCAGCAGCATGCGGCCGGTGGTATCCAGCGTCACCTGGGCTTGGATCGGCACGCGCTTGCCGGTTTCGGCAAACGCCTTGTGCGCGCCGAAGATCGAGGCTTTCAGTTCGAGCAGGTCCTGCGACGTCTCAAGCACGATCGCGTCCGACCCGCCTTCGATCAGCCCCACCGCCTGCTCGCGGGCGATGTCGACCAGCTCGTCGAAGGAGACGTTCGACAGCTCCGGATCCTCCGAGGAGGGCAGCTTGCCCGTCGGGCCGATCGTGCCGACCACGAAGCGCGGTTGGGCGGAGGTGGAAAATTCATCCGCCGCCCGGCGGGCCAGCGTCGCGGCCGCACGGGTGATCTCATGGACTTTATCCTCCAGGCCGTAATCTTTGAGCGTGATCCGGTTGGCGCGGAAGGAACAGGTGATGATCACGTCCACGCCGACCTCGAGGAAAGAGCGGTGCACGTCCGTAATCACCGAGGGTTTGACCAGCGTGAGGTAGTCGCTCAAACCCTCCGTGACCCGACCGCCGTAATCCTCGGCCGTCAGGTTGAGCTTTTGGATATTGGAGCCCATCACTCCGCCATGCACCAGTACGCGCTGAGCCAGGGCGTCGAGGTATCTGCGTTCGAAGATCATGGTGCGCTCCTGCCGACCTAACCCCCACTCCCCTCCCCGACCCTCTCCCCCTTCCCTTAAGGGAAGGGGGAGAGGGTGGCCGAAGGCCGGGTGAGGAGGCTAGGTCAGGGATAAAAAAACCTCTCTGGAAGAGAGGTTAATACTACCTTCGCTCCTCATCTTCCAGAATGCCCGGCGCTTATGCCGGGTTTCTGCCGGAGTTGGCACCTTTCCCGCTGGCGCGGGGCGGTTGCCGAGGCTTCATCGGGCCGGTCCCTCCGCCTCTCTGGATGAGCCGGCGGGCCTGAAGCCCGCCGTTGGATTGAGGATAATTTTATCACAGGGGATGCGATCCTTTCCAATCGGGAGAGAAGGGTAAAATATCCCGCATGGATATCGAGAAGAAATCCGAGCCGCCGATCCGCGCCGTGATCCTGGATATGGACGGGTTGATGCTCGACACCGAGGGGATGTCGCGCACCGCCTGGCGACGGACGCTGGCCGAATGGGGTTTGACCATCTCGGATGAAAAATATCTCGAGCTCATCGGACTTACAGTTTCCGATGTCGGCGTGAAAATGCGGTCCTGGTATGGAGCCGACATTCCATATGATTCGATTTACATGCGTAAACTCGCGCTGGTGGATGAGATCATCGCCACAGAGGGTATCCCCCAAAAACCGGGCCTGCGCCTGTTCCTCGCGGCCGTGGACTCGCTCGGCTTGCGCAAGGCGGTGGCCACATCGACCGCCCGCGAGCGGGCGATGTACAAATTGAAAGTCGCAGGCGTTGAGACCGAGTTTGAAACCTTCGCGGGCGGCGACGAGGTTGCGCACGGCAAGCCCGCCCCGGATATCTTCCTGCTCGCCGCCGAGCGGCTGGGTGTGCCGCCGGAGGAGTGCCTGGTCTTCGAAGATTCCGATCCGGGAGTGCTGGCCGCGTGCGCCGCCGGGATGCGCGTGGTGGCTATCCCGGACCAAAAGCACCCATCGCCGCAAGCGGCTGCCGCGGCCTGGGAAGTGCTCCGCGACTTGCACCAAGCGGCTGAGTTTATACGACGCGAGATGCGGGCAGCCTCTTCCCCTTAAGAACACTCTCCCCCTATTATCTGAACGAAAATGGGGGGACTACTAGGAGGGCAGGTAAATAGTGGAGTCAAAGGAGGGAAATTGCGTTGGGATTCCCGCGCAATTGACTTTTCCCCATCAATCCGGTAGTATGCTTCTATTATCAACCAACTATTTCAGCAGTCGCTGCTTCTGTCATTTGCTAGAGCCTCGCTCGAACCCCTGACATCCGCTTGACTTCTGAAGAAAAGGATCAACAGTGAGTTTTCAGCAATTCAACCTCGATCCGCGCCTGATGACGAGGATCCATCGCGCCGGCTATCACGAGCCGACCGCCATTCAAAATAGCGCCATCCCGGCGGCCATCGCCGGACACGATTTGATCGGAACGGCGCAGACCGGAACCGGCAAAACGGCCGCGTTCGTCCTGCCCATCCTGCAGCGGCTACTGCCCGGCCCGCGCAAATGCACGCGGGCTTTGATCGTCACCCCCACGCGGGAACTGGCCGAGCAGATCCACGAGGTCATCCGCGGTCTGGGGGCGGAAACGGGATTGCGCAGTGCCACGATCTACGGCGGCGTCGGCCCGGCGCCGCAAATCAAGGCGCTCCACGACGGGGTGGAAATCCTCGTTGCCTGCCCCGGCCGCCTGCTGGATCTGGTCCAGCAGCGCCACGCCCGCTTCGACAAGGTGGAAGTGCTGGTCCTGGACGAAGCTGACCGGATGCTTGATATGGGTTTCCTGCCCGACGTAAAGCGCATCCTGGCGCTTCTTCCCGCGCGCCGGCAGACGATGCTGTTTTCGGCGACCTTCCCGCCCGAGATCGAACAGCTGGCGGCGAAAACACTGAATCATCCGCAGCGGATATCGATCGGCCTTCACGCTCCGGTTCAGACGGTCACCCACGCTTTGTTTCCGGTTCCGCAGCATTTGAAAACCGCACTGCTGCTTACCCTGCTGCGGCGCACCGACACGGAATCGGTTCTGATTTTTACTCGCACCAAGCACCGCGCGGAGAAGCTGGCGCGGCAGATCGGCCTGGCGGGCTTCCGCGCGACGAGCCTGCACAGCAACCGCACGCAAGGGCAGCGCCAGACCGCGCTCAGCGGGTTCAAAGACGGCCGGTACCAGATCATGGTCGCCACGGATATCGCCGCCCGCGGGCTGGACGTGGAGAATATCTCGCATGTGATCAACTTCGACATGCCCGACACCGCCGACGCGTACATCCACCGTATCGGCCGGACCGGCCGGATGGAGCGGACCGGCGATGCGTTCACGCTGGTCACAACCGAGGACGGCGAACTCGTCCGGACCCTGGAGAAAATCATGGGGAAGCCGCTCCCGCGGCGCATGATGGATGATTTTGACTATAAGGCAGCGCCGCCACCCAAGCCGGCGAACGACTCACGCAGGCCGCATACTTCCGGCTCCGCGCGCAAGCCGCACCAATCTGCACCCACCCGCAAACCGAAAGCATCCGCCGCAAAGCCGGCGCATTCCGGCTGGGGAAGAAAACCTGCGCCCCGAAGGCCGGGTGGAGACCGGCGACGGTAGAGAATGTAATATCACTTGGAGATCTTGTACACGGATTTCACCGATAAAACCGGATTAAGCGGAAGGACCAAATACTTTTTGTTGCCGAAATTCTAATTTCTGCGAAATTTTTCTAATCCACGCAATCCACGTACAAATTCCTGATGCGTATTGTTAACTTTCCCCTTTTAATCCCCCGTCCGGTGCGGTCAGTTTTCCCGTCGACCCCTTGTGCTTGCGCCGCAGCAGCACCGCGCGGCGGCTCCGGTCCAATTGCACCGCCATCGAAAGCGCCACCGACAGGCTGGTAAAGACCCAGGTGCGGATGGGCACGCTACGCACGCCTTTTCCGCCCTCCCCCGTATCGGCCGCCCACCGATGGAGGAAATTCCTCACCGGATGCGACGGCACGAGGTCGATGATCTTGGAAAGCCGGTTTTGGTCGGGTTGGAAGGACGCCGCATCCTCCAGAATCTTTCCGTAAGCTTCCGAAGTGCGGCCGACCACCACGCTCCAATCCATAGTTTCCACCCGCCGGCGCGCGTTTTCGCACAACCGGTCGTACTCCGCCTGCGAGAGCGCGCACACCCGCTCGATGCTTCGGGCAAACGCTTCGGGCGTGGTTTCCTTGGAAAGCCGGCATCCGACGGAATCGTCCACCAGTTCGTCCATAGTTTCGTTGGCGAGCCCCACCACCGGCGTGCCCGAGGCGAGCGCTTCGATCACCACCAGGCTTTGCACTTCCATCTTCGACGCCGACACCAAAACATGGGTTCGCTCGAGAAGCGCGGGAATTTCCTTGTGGCTGATTTCCCCCGGGAAGTCGACCCGGTCGTCCAATCCGGCCTGGTGCACGGTCCGTTTCAGTTGATCCAAAAACGCGGGATTAAGCGGGACCCCGACGATCTGCAGCCGGTAGCGGGGCGGAAGATGGCCAAGCGCCTCGATCAGGAAAGATTGGTTCTTGCGCCGGCTGATGAAACCGATGTACGTCAGAAGGATGTCCTTCGTCCCCAGGTCGGCGTTGCGACATGGACTGTACTGTTCGAGGTTCCGCCCGTTGGGAATGACGAACATCCGTCCCGTGTACCCGTACTGGCGGAAGCGGTCGACCATGGGTTGGTTGAGCGCGATGATGGCGTCACAGTTGCGGTAAAACGAATTCATGTAATCGTGAGTGAAGGCGTCGGCCAGAAAACCTTCCGGAATATTCGCCACTTCCTTGACGCCGAAATCCATTATTCTCCCGGGCAGAATGTGCGAAGTATGGACAAAGGGCTTGGCGCGCATCTTCGCCCAGATTTGCGCCAGGAGCCCGGTCAGGGCCGGGTCGTGGGCATGGACGATGTCGGGTTCGTATTCGTCAAGAAAACCGAAGAGGAGTCGGATATTCTCCTGAGAAAGCTGGGGTACACAGGCGTTGCCTTTCCCGACCTTCCGCAACTGCAGCACTTTTAACCGGGTGCCGTCGAATACCAATCCGGCCTTGTCGCCCGGAACGATCAAGGCGGTATCGTAGTCGTCGGCGAACCGGCGCGCGAGTTCGTGCGCGGCCCGCCCTTCCCCGCCTCCGTAACCTTGTTTAAAAATGGAGACGAAAGCAACTCGTTCCAACATCGCTAAATCCTCCGAGCTTTAAGGCAATGATAATAGAACGCAGGGGAGATCCCGACAACAGCCGCCGGGCCGCCGACCAAGGCGGATTCCGATCACGCACCGGCGCGCGCAGAGCTATGCGACCCGCTTACCCCATCGCCACCACAACGGCCAGCGCATGCCCGCCGGAATGGGAAAGGCTCAGCGCCCATTCGGTCAATCCAAGCCGCTGAGCCCGATCGCGGGCGTGCCCGTGCAAATGCAACCCCGGCTCGCCGGCCGGCCCGGTAAGTACTTCGATGTCGGTCCAGGGGATCTCGGTCATCATTCCGGTGCCGAGCGCCTTGGAGGCGGCCTCTTTTGCGGCAAACCGCGCGGCCAGGGAGGAGATACGCTCGCCGTAGGCGGCGCGTTCCGATGGCGTGAAGATCCGCTCCAGAAACCGCTCCCCCCAGCGACTGACGGCTTCCTCGATGCGGTCGATCTCAATCAGGTCGGTTCCCACCCGCAGCATTGGTTGTCCTTTCTTCCTTCGGCGGGCCGGCCACCGCCAGCGCCATCTTCCCGGGTTGCAGGTAATGCCGCCCAGTTTCCAGAATCTGTTCCGCGGTGACTGCGCGGATCAAGTCCGGGAAGCGCTGGTAATAGTCCAGCCCAAGGTTGAAAATCTCGATGTTCATCAGTGAGCCGGCCACGCCTTCATTGGATTCCAATTGCAACGGCATGCGGCCGATGATGCTCGCCTGGCTGTCGGCCAGTTCGCTCCGGCTCACCTTGGCCGAAGTAAAGCGCGCGATCTCGCGCTCGATAAGTTCCACTGCCCGGGGGACATTGTGCGGGTTCACTCCCGCCACCACCATCCACGGACCCGGGCCCAAGCCCCCGCTGAGCGTGCTCATCGAATAATACGCCAGGCCCTCCGCCTCACGCACCGCGTCACCGATGCGGCCGTACATTCCGAACACGCCGAGGATATTATTGCCGATCATCGCGGAAAGGTATTCGGGCGACGCGCGCGCCGGTCCGGGCGTTCCCAGGATCAAATCTGCCTGGCTCTTCCCCGGCAGCGATATGTATTTTTCCATTTTTTCCGCCGCCCGCGGCGCGGGCGGAAGCGGCGCGCGTTCCGTCTGGGCGAGATTTTTCCAATCGCCGAAAAAATTTTCCACCAGGTGGGTCGCTTTCGCGCTGTGCACCGCACCCGCCACAGTCAGGATCATTCCGCGAGGGCCGTACTGTTTGGCGTGGAATTCCTGCAAGTCTTTACGTGAAATGCCCTGCACCGTTTTCGAGTTGCCTTCCTCGTCGTGCGCATACGGATGTCCGGCATAGGCCAGTTCCGCGAAGGCCATGTGCGCGCGCTCCCCGGTATCTTGTTCGCGGATGGTCAGGTGGGTGAGGTATTCCCCGCGCAGCCGCTCGAACTGATCCTGTGGAAAAATGGGAATCCGTAGCCCTTCCGCCGCTAGCTCCAGCACCAGGGGCAGATCCTCCGCCAGGCAGCGCGCGTAAAACGAGGTGGTGTGCATTCCCGCGCCGAACGAAAGCGTCGCGCCGGCGGATTCCAGCAGATCGTAGATCTGGTGGAACGTTCTCTTTGCGGTTCCGCGCATCAGGCAGGTGGAGGTGAGCGCCGAGAGGCCGGCCTTCTCGTCGCTTTCATCCAACCCCCCCACCCACAGAGATCCGAGGACGACAACCGACGGGCTGAGGAAGTTCTCGCGCACCAGCGTGATGATACCGTTCGGCAAGACCCGCCGTACGACGGTCTCGGGGCCCGGAACCGCGCGCAGATCCAGCGGTTCGATCCGCGGCCGGCGTTCGGCAACCCGCCTCACCTTCCGGCGCGCCGAGATGGACTTTCCGCGGGATGCAATTTTTCTACGTTTCGCAACTGCAGCCATTCCGATTCTCCGCACTTCAATGGCCGGACGACGGGTCGGATTTACTTTCCACCCCGGTCGGCAAATAGAAACCGACCGTCCGGTTGCGCTTCGAAAGGATCTTATGCGCCACCCGCTGCACGTCGTCGGCCGTCACCGCCGCGAGCGAGGCAAGATAATTATCGAACCAGTCGATCGAGGCGAACATTTCGGCGTAGCCCATCCAGAAAGCCTGGTTGGTGACCGTTTCGCTGCCGTAGGCGAAAATAGCCCGCGCCTGCTTGACGGCGCGTTCCATCTCCTCGCGGCGCAGCGGATTCTCCACGATCTTCCGCAATTCCCCGTCCATTGCGGCCAGCACTTGGTCCGGGGTTTTCCCGTTGCGGACCGTGGCGGTGATCGAATAGAGGTACGGGTCCAGCGTCGCTGCCAGCCCGCCGCTCACGCCCGCGGCCAGTTCGGTTTCCACAAGGGTTCGGTACAAGCGCGAGGTCTTGTTGGAAATTCCCCCGCTGAACATATTAAAATTACTCGGTCCGGCAAGTACGCTGTCGAGCACGATCATCGGAAAAAAATCCGGATCGTTCGCCGCCGGCCCGTGAAAGGCCACTTCGACGTAGGCGGTTTCGCCCGGTCCTTCTACCGTCACCCGGCGCTCGCCCTTTTGGGCCGGCTCCGCGCGGGCGGACTGCGGCGGAGGGGTACCGGCGGAGACCGCGCCGAACAGCTCGCGGATCCGCCCCAGCATGGCCCGGGTTTGGAAATCGCCGGCCACCGCCACCAGGGCGTTGTTGGGAGCGTAATAGGAATGGTAATGGCGGTAGAGGTCGTCACGCGTCATCGAGGAGAGGTCCGCCACGTCGCCGATCACTTCGTGATGGTACGAATGCACCCGGAAGGCGGCGGCCTGCACTTCCTCGGAGAGCCGGAAGGTAGGTTCGTTCTCGTATCCCTGGCGTTCGGAGACGATCACCGTCCGTTCGGAAGTGACTTCTTTGGGAGCGAAGTTGCTCTCGGTCATGCGGTCGGCTTCCAGGCGCAAGCCGAGATCAATCCGGTCGGCGGGCAGGGTCTCGTAATACGCGGTCCAATCCAGCCAGGTCATGGCGTTCCACAAGCCGCCTTCACGCGAAACCGCGCGGTCGAGGCTGCCGGCCGGGAAGGTAGGCGTGCCCTTGAACTGCATATGCTCCACCCAGTGCGAAATGCCGGTCAGACCAGCGCGCTCATTGCGCGAGCCGACGCGGTACCACACCCACAAGCTGATCAGCGGTGCGGCATGAATTTCTTTGAGCAACACCAGCAGCCCGTTGCGCAACCGGGCGCGGTGGACGCGGCCCGCGGTCATCGCGTGCGGTCCTTTTTTCCGGCGAGCGCCGGCGCGCCTGCGTTGCCCCCGTTATATCCGCGGCCGATTCCGCGGTAATGGAATCCAAGCCGCTTCATCTCCGCCGGTTCGTAAATGTTCCGCCCGTCGATCAGGTTTGGCTTGCGCATGAGCTTTTGGATCCTCGAAAGATCCAGCTGTTTAAATTCGTTCCAGTCGGTGACTACCACTAATGCATCGATCCCGTCGGCAAGTTCGTAGGGATCCTTGCACATGCGGATTTCGGGCATGATCCGGGCGGCGTTTTCCATGGCCACCGGATCATAGGCGCGCACCTTTGCGCCGCGTTCCCTCAGCATCGCCGCGATCCACAGCGCGGGTGCCTCGCGGATGTCGTCGGTGTTGGATTTGAACGCCAGCCCGAGCAGCCCGATTTCCGATTGCTCCAGTTTCCCCGCGAGCGACTCCACGTGCTCGATCACCATCCGGCGGCGGTCCTCGTTGATATCCATCACAGCCTGCAGCAGTTGCGGGTTCCGCCCCTGGACCGACGCCATATAGGCCAGCGCCTTCACGTCCTTGGGGAAGCACGAACCGCCGTAACCGATCCCGGCCTCAAGGAATTGGCGGCCGATGCGCGGATCGTATCCCATGCCGCTGGCCACTTCCTTCACATCGGCGCCCAGCGCCTCGCAGATGTTGGCGATTTCATTGATGAAGGAGATCTTCGTCGCCAGGAAGGCGTTCGAGGCGTATTTGATCATCTCCGCCGTGCGCAAATCGGTGATCACGATCGGTGCGCGTAGCGGCAGATGCAACTGAGCCACCTTGTCGGCCGCCTCCCGGTCCATCGATCCAAGCACCGTCCGGGACGGATTGAGAAAATCCGCAAGCGCCGACCCTTCGCGGAGAAATTCCGGACACGAGACGACCGAGAACGGGAGCGGTTTGGAAAGGCGGGAGCGGATGATCTCCGCCACCCAGTCCCCCGTGCCGACCGGGACGGTGGATTTGTTGATCACCACCAACGGCTGCTGCATCGCCCCGGCGATGGACTCGGCCGCCTCTCGCACATAGCGCAGGTCCGCTTCCCCGTCCCCGCCTTCCGGCGTTCCGACCGCGATAAAGGCAAACTCCGCGTTTTTCAAACCCTCGGCATAGGACGTGGTAAACGAAAGCCTTCCGGCTTTAACATTTCGGGAGACGACCTCCTCCAGACCGGGTTCGTAGATGGGAAGAATTCCCTTGCGCAGGTTTTCCACTCGTTCCTGGTTGATATCGAGGGCCATCACCCGGTTCCCCAGGTCGGAAAAACCGGCCGCGGTAACCAGTCCAACGTAGCCCACCCCGATAACGCATATTTCCTTCATTTAGCCTCCGAAGCCAATATCCCCGGGATTGCGGGTAGACTATGGATTGTATTCCATTTCCCGGGATAATAAAAAGCCTTCCTTTCCAGGAATATGGGATGATTGCGGCTTTCTGATGAGTATAACGGGAAGGTTGTCACTTGCTCCAAACCGAAACCTGGAATATGATATTTCCCATCCGGATAACCCAAGAAGGCGCTTATGGAAATCACACGCCAGGCTGATTACGCCATCCGAGCTATCCTTTTTCTGGCTGAGAACGAGAAGAAGGGCCGGGCTCCTACAAATAAGATTGCCGAAGCCAAGCACATTCCCCCTTCGTTCCTGGCCAAAATCATCTCGCAGCTTTCCGTCGCCGGGCTGGTGAATACCTCCCGCGGAGCGCGCGGGGGAGTCACTCTGGCCCGGCCTTCCAGCGAGGTTACGCTCCTGGAGGTCATCGAAGCCATCGACGGACCGATGTCCATCAACGAGTGCGCCCTTGACCTCTCCATCTGCCAGTTCGGGAAGGAATGTCTGGTGGGCCCGGTGTGGTGCCGGTTGCAGGAGGAATTGGTCACGCGTCTGCGCGAGATCACCTTCAACCAATTGGTGAAGGAGTCCACTGTACCGGCGGGGATTCCGGCTTCGATATAAAACTCCTCTGTTCCAGAGCTTACCTCCGCGCGATCGCTCGTCATCCAGGGATGGGTCTTTGGGAGGCGGCCGATCTGCAAAATCCCCTCACCAGCCTTTTTACCCTGTCATCATCCTCCGGATGCGCAATATTCGCCGGGGCATCAATCCAATGACGGCGGACAAATAACACTCGCAACCATCTTCCCTCCGTTTCGTAATCTTGATTGTATGGCAAACCATCGATGCGAGGAGTTTCCATGACACAACCTCATCACGATCCATGGATTGTGTGGCCCTTCAAAGCATTCTGGCGTTTGATCGCGGTGATCGTAGGTTTTACCGGACGGCTCGTGGCGGTTGTGATTGGCGCCGTTCTCATGATACTGGGTGGCCTAGTCTCCCTGACGATCGTCGGCGCGATCATCGGAATCCCGCTGGCCGTGGTCGGCTGTTGATCGTTTTGCGCGGACTGTTCAAAGCCACGGATTGCACGGATAATGACCCTTCTCCCCTGCCCTTCTTCCCTTGGCCGGATGGCCTAACTCCTTTTCCTCCTTCCTTTATGGGAAAGGGATAGAGGGTTGGGTCGGCTTCCCGCTTTTTTCTTTCAATGGTTTATCTTTATTCATCAACCAATTTTATTTACCTGAAAAGAGCACCCATTAACCTATCGGTGGAATAATTGCTGCGAGGAAGGATCCCATAGATTCATTTTCCATTGTAATCAAGCATTTTTCCCCATCCTAGTGACCTTCCCGCGAAGGCGCTATAATCCCGTCGAGTTGGAGCGATTTTCCCATGCGAAGATTCCCGATCCGTTCCGTTATTTCATCCACCGTTCTCGCCGGTCTTTTCATCACCCTGGCCGCCATTCCGGCTCTCGCCGGTTCGATGCCCTCCGGCAACGCCGCACCTACGGCTTATCTCACCGCCACCCCTCTCCCGGACGGGAGGATTCTCTACGCGGTGCAGTCGGGCGATACGCTCTGGAAAATCTCCGCCATCACCGGAGTCTCGCTCGACGAACTGGAGCGACTGAATAACATCCATCGCGAGGATCCGTTGCAGGCGGGGATCAACCTGATCCTGGGCATCGTCACGCCAACCGTGAACCAACCGACGCTGGCCTTTTTACCCTCAGCCACGCCTTCGCCGCTGCCGGTGACGGGCAAGGGGGAAATCTGCGTCGCGTTTTTCGAAGACACCAATGGCGACACGACCTGGCAGTTGGATACGGAGGGGATGGTCGCCGGCGGGCAAATCAGTGTGGCGTTGACCGACGGCACCGAGGTGGGCTCGTGGACAACCGATGGGGTCAATGAACCCCATTGCTTTGCGGATATTCCCGCCGGGCAGTACAACATCGCCGCAGCCGCGCCCAAGGGCTACAACCCGACGGCCGATATGAACCAGCACCTGACGCTCTCCCCCGGCGATAAAGTGTATATCAGTTTCCCGGTCCAAAGCAGCAAGCCCGGCGCTTCCAGCAGCGGTAGCGGTACCGGGAGCGGAGGGGGAGGCTCGCTGTGGTTGGGATTGCTCGGTCTGGGATTCCTGGGCGTCGCGGGGTTCATCATTTATTCGGTTACCCGTCCGCAGAAGCTTGACCGTTGGTAGATCCTCCGGCGGACGAACCCGTCCGCAGAGTGCAAGCCGCGCTGGAGCGGTCCGGTTTCGGACTGCAGGTGGTTAGCGTCCCGCACCGCGCGCGAACGGCCCGGGATGCGGCGCGCGCGCTGGGTTGCGGCTTGAATTGCATTGTGAAGTCGCTTGTGTTTCGTGGGCGGGAAACCGGTAAGACTTACCTGGTGGAAGTCGGCGGAGCACACCGGGCCGACGTCGCAGCCTTGGCGCAAGCGGCTGGAGAAGATGTAGAGATGGCCGCGCCGGATTATGTGCTTGCGCAAACCGGTTTTCCGGTGGGGGGCGTGGCGCCGGTCGGGCACTTGAATCCCGTCGAAACGTTCATTGATGAAACGCTGCTTGCCTACGAGGAAATATGGGCCTCCGCCGGCAGCGATCGGGCGGTGTTCCGTCTTACCCCGGCGCAATTGATCCAACTTACCGGCGGCAAGCCGGTCCGCGTCGCCACCGAATAAAATCGACCCTCTCTCCAGTAAAGAATTCATCCAATATTCGGAAAATAATACTTAGCGGGTTGTTGCGCCAAGGTTGAGGAATTCATAGCCTACTCCGATGGATCTTTATGACCAAAAAATATTTTCCCCGCAAGATCATCGGCTTTCTATTCGCCGCCGTTTTTCTGGCGGCCGGTTGCACGCTGTCCAGCCTGCGCGGCGGATCCCGGCAGCCGCCGGCGCAATCCGCCCTTCCATCTTCCGGGGAGCCGCTTGCGTCCGGGGATTCCGTCCGCCAGATTTCCGTCGATGGTCAGACTCGCGTATTCCGGCTGCATGTGCCGCCGGGCTATGCCTCCGGGCGGCCGATGCCGCTGATTGTCAATCTGCACGGTTTCAATTCCAACGCGCAGCAGGCGGAGTCCGTCAGCCGGATGTCGGCCAAGGCGGATTCGGCCGCGTTCATCACCGCCTATCCGGAAGGTTTGGGAAGTCCGCAGGCATGGCATTTCGGGAGTCTTGGGGAAGGGAAAGCCGATGTACAGTTCATCCGCGACCTGGTGGCTACGCTGAAAGGGGAAGGCTCCATCGATGGGCGGAGGATTTACGTCACGGGAATTTCCAACGGCGCCGAGATGAGCTACCGGCTGGCGTGCGATGCGGCCGATCTCTTCGCCGCATTCGCACCCGTCTCCGGCGCATATCAGAAGTACGGCGATTGCAATCCCAGCCGCCCCGTTCCGGCGGTCGCCTTCCACGGGACGGACGATAAGCTGCTCCCGTATCAAGGCATCCCGCCCCTTTTTCTGCCGGTGCGGGACTGGGCGATCGAGTGGGCTTCGCGGAACGGCTGCGGCTCCACTCCCGCCGTCGCGTATCAAAAAGGCGACGTGACCGGCGAAACCTGGAGCGGGTGCAACCAGGGGGCGGACGTCGTGCTGTACACGATCGCGGGGAAAGGACACAGCTGGCCGGGCTCGGACATGCCGGCGGCGATCACCACCCAGGATATCGACGCAACGGATGCGATGTGGGATTTCTTCGCGGCGCATCCAATGCCGTAACCCCTCCCCCGGCCCCTAATTCATTTTGGCAGGAATGACAAAAGTCACCAGACTTACCTCTCCCCCGGCCCCTCCCCAATCTGGGGAGGGGTGAGGGCAGGGGTCACCGCCACAGCTAATAATAGGACTCTGTGATATGGTTTGACGATCGGAAAATATCGGGAGGGAGCAAATCATTGCACCAAATCCAATTCGTCACTACTTACTTCTCCTCCGGCCCCTCCCCAATCTGGAGAGGGGTGAGTGCCACAGCCAATAATAGGACTTTGTGATATGGTTTGACGATCGGAAAATATCGAGAGGGGGAAATCATTGCGCCTAAGCCAATTCGTCACTACTTACCTCTCCTCCGGCCCCTCCCCATTCTGGGGAGGGGTGAGTGGAAGGGTAAGCACCGCGGCCAATAACAGGAGCTTGTGATATTGTTTGAAGATCGGAATATTTCAAAAAGGGGGACACCAAACAGTATTATGCCAATTATCTTTACTCATCAGACAAACCATGACAAAATCCGTTTATCGAAGGAATTTCGAAAAAATCCAACGAAAGCGGAAAAACGATTATGGAATAGGTTGCGGGCTCACCGGCTGGATGGATTGCATTTTCGAAGGCAAGTTGTCCTTGGCCCCTATATTGTAGATTTCATCTGCTATACAGCACGTCTGGTTATCGAAGCGGACGGAGATATTCACTTAAACCAAAAAGATATGGATTTGGAACGAGATCGATTCTTGGAATCCTTGGGACTTCGCGTGATCCATATCTCGAATGAGGAAATATTGCATGACGAAGAGAACGTCGTCTCAAGCATTCGACAAGCCTGTAAAAAGTTGTCCAAATCCAAAGAAGATATTCCCGATCGGTTGTCATTTTTGTATCACGAAAAGAAAATATTAATCTGATTTCTTTTTCCTTTCTCCCAGTATCTCCGCCAACCTTCTCGCAGCGCGCTTGACCGGGCCGGCGCCCGGGGCGACCGGACCGACGCACGCCGGACAGCCGAATTGGCAAGGGCAATCGCGGATCAGTGCCGCTGCGGATGCCAAGAGATCCGGCAGGGATGCATAGAGTTCCTCTGAGAGGCCCAATCCTTCCGGCAGGTTGTCGTAAAACATCACCGTGGGTCCGCCGGTCTCTTTCCCGCGCAAGTCCACCGATACTCCCAGGTCGCGCGCATCGCACATCAGAAGCAGCGGCGCCAGGTTGTGCAGCGCGTTCGCCAGTCCTCCCAGCGCGGTGTGCGTCCCCTGCTGCGCTTCGACCCGCTGGTGGCACGCGGCGCACAGCGTGGTCAGATTCTCGAGCGCGTTGGCCCGCAGATGCTCCTCGTTCCGACCCGGGAGATATCCAAACGAGCGGAAAGGGATGCGGTGGTGCACGTCGTGTTCGCGTCCCTCCGGCTCGGGAGCGCCGCAATGCGTGCAGCGGAAGCCGTCGCGCTCCCGGGCGGCGCTGCGCGCTTCCGGCCACGAGGCCCCGTAATCGTTCGGCAGGGTCAGCGCGAGGATCTCGCGCGCTTCTCCTTCGAAATCCCGTACGCTCTCCGGCGCGATCCATAACCAGCAGCCGACCGTCGTAAATTCGTTCGCCGGCAGATCGATCTCGCCGTTGCCGATCGTTTCGCCCGTCGACCGGCGCAGCTGGCGGAAGGCAACCGCCTGCGAGCGGACACGCAAGTCGCCCCAGGCGCGCCGCAACACGCCGCCCTCGCTGGAATCGCGCGCGGCCAGCACGTCGAGGTCCACCGATAGTGAGGCCTGCGTGTAATAATCCGTCTCGATCGGCCGGGCGAGGGCGATCCCCGCCTCCCAATCCAGCGAGTCGACGAAATAGGTGCGCCCCTCATGAAGGTAGATCGCATCCGCATGCACCCACGACGGCGCCGCGCTGCGGTCCACCTCGCCGATCATCCGCGGCCGGCCGTCTTCGACCACCTGCACCACCACGCGGTCGGTTCCCGCCGTGCGCAGGCTGATCGCGGCGGCCGGATAGTCTTCGCCCACCCAGGAAACTTCCCCGCTTTCCGAACGGTGCAATTCGCCTTCCTCCGCCAGCGCCGCGAGCAGTTCGTCCACGTTCTCCGAGCCGAAAAGTTCGCCGCGGGAAAACGGCATTTCGAACGCCGAGCAGCGCAGATGTCCGGCCAGGATGGCCAGGTTGTCGGGGTTGATCCGCGCGTGCTCGGGCGACCGGCCGAGCAGAAACTCCGGATGCGCCATCAGAAATTGATCGAGCGGGTCGGGTGAGGCCACCAGGATCGCGAGCGATTCTTCCTCGCGGCGTCCGGCGCGGCCGGCCTGTTGCCAGAAGGAAGCCACAGTCCCGGGATACCCGGCGATCACCGCCGCTCCCAACGTACCGATATCGACGCCGAGTTCCAAGGCGCTGGTGGCTACCACGCAGCGCACAATCCCGCCGCGCAACCCGGCCTCGATCGCGCGGCGCTCCTCCGGCAGGTATCCGGCGCGATAGCCGCGCACCGATTGCGGGTCGAGGCCCTCCGCCGCGCACTGCTCGCGCAGAAAACCCAGCAGCAGTTCCACCGTCCGCCGGGTGCGGGCGAAAACCGCCGTCTGCACGCCGGCGCGGATGAGCCGCATCGCCAGTTCCTGCGACTCGCGAATGTAGGATTTCCGAATTCCGAGCGATGGATCCGCCAGCGGCGGGTTGTACAGGATCAGATGTTTGGCGGCGCGCGGCGAGGAGTCGCGCTCGATCGCGGTCACCGGCGCGCCGGTCAACCGCTCGGCCAGTTCGCGCGGATTGGCGATGGTGGCCGAGGAGGCCAGGAACTGCGGTCCGGTTTGTCCTCCGGAGGCGGCGTAGAAAGCGCACACGCGGCGCAGCCGCCGGAGGACGTTGGCCATGTGCGATCCGAACACGCCGCGGTAGACGTGCAGCTCGTCGAGCACAACATATTGCAAATGCGAGAGGAATTCCGCCCAGCGGGTATGGTGGGGAAGAATTCCGAGGTGGAGCATGTCGGGGTTGGTGACGAGCAGCCGCGCGCTGCGGCGGGTATCGGCGCGGCGGGATTGCGGCGTATCGCCGTCGTAGAGCCGGACACCAAGCTCGCCTGCATCCAGAACATTCTCCCAGCGCGCGAGTTCCGCCGCCTGATCCTGGGCGAGCGCCTTCGTTGGAAATAGATAAATAGCCGTTGCGGAGGGATCCTCGAGCCACGCTTGAAGAATCGGAAGATTATAAGCGAGCGTTTTTCCGGATGCGGTGCCGGTGGCGAGGACCACGTTTTCGCCGCGCAGCGCGGCTTCCACCGCCTCGGCCTGGTGCGCATACAACCGGTCGATCCCGCGGGCGCGCAGTCCCTCGCGCAAATCAGAGCGCAAACCATCCGGCGGCGGGACGAGGAGGGGTTCGCGCGGGGGGATTCGCTCCCAGGCAGTGATGTTGGGCGCAAAGCGCGGATCGGAGCGGAGCGTGCGGACGATCGAATCGATAGGCATAGGACTTACCTGTATTCAACCCCCTTATTCCTTTATACCAGCCCATGGAACAATTAAAAGAAGATTATGGTCAGGGAGTCTGATCCGATTTTCTCCCGCCGAAGCGGGAGGTAATCATCCTTCCCAGTATTCGCAGCATCCCTCCGTACTGGATTCTTGCCCCGTTGCGATGGTTGGCAGTCACTCGCTCGGCTACCCATGGGGCGACGTCCTTCACATCCGAGGCAATGATGCTGAATACGCGCCGCATCCGGCGCCAATCCTCGTCCCGTCCGGTGTATTGCGCGGTGATGAGTTCGGTCAGGACCATACCCGGACGGATGGCACCAACGATTACGCCGCTGCCCTTCGCCTCCTGCGCGAGGCCATCGGTGAGATAGGTCACGGCGTATTTGGTCATCCCATATAGGTTGAGCCCGCGCATGTGGCGCCCATCGCTGCCGAGACCCTCCAGGTTGTAGATTGCTCCGCCGCCCTGGGCGCGCATCCCGCGCATCGCCACCGACGCGCCATAGAGGGTTCCCAGAATGTTGGTGTTTACTACGGCCTGCAGGTCCTCCGACGGGATCGCGGCCAGATCGATCTGGCGGTGGCTGATGCCCGCGTTGTTGATCCAGATGTCGATCCGCCCAAAACGCTTGGCGGCCGCATCCCACAGCGCCTGCACGGAGGCGAAGTCGGTCACGTCGCACGGTTGGCCGAAAATGCAGTTGCTCCCGAATTCGGCCGCCAGTTCGGCCACGGCCCATCCCACGCGATCGGCTTTTCGTCCGGAAATAACGATCCCGCAATCGCGCCGCAGGAGCTCGCGCGCCAGACCGAACCCGATGCCCCGCGTGCTTCCGGTGATCACGACGACTTTCATTGCAACCTCCCGACTCGGCGACTCCCGAACCCGTCGACGTACGTTATAATTTTTTCCACCGACGGACTTTCGAGGGGAAAGGGCTTTCCTCCCTTCCCCGCTGGGGCGCCGCCTCTCCCATGAGCGAACTGATTCTGTTGTACGTCGTTATTCTGGTCATGCTGATCGGGTTGGTGGGAGTGTTTCTTCCCATCCTGCCCGGGATCGAGCTGGTTTGGCTCGCCGCGCTGGGGTACGGCATCTTCCACGGTTTTTCCTGGGGCGGAGCGGCCGCATTTCTGGCCATTACCGCTCTGTTGCTCCTGGGCATTTCTTCCGACATTTGGATCACCGGCCTCGGTCTGCGGGCCACCGGCACTTCGTTCCTCTCCACGCTGGCGGGGTTTGCGCTTTTAGTGGCCGGTTCGATTCTGTTTACCCCGCTGGTCGGGATCCTGCTCGCGCTCTTGGGGTTGACCCTGCTGGAGTACCGCCGTCGTCGAACATGGAAGAAGGCCATCGTGTCCACTGGAACGGCCGTGGCGGGCTGCGGGATTTCCTACGGGTTTAAATTTTTTATCGGCCTGGTCATGATGGGAGTCTGGGTGTTGTGGGTTCTCTGGGGATGATGGGCACGGCGGTGTACCGCTGCTATTTCCCCCGGGCAATATCATTGATTTGACGCAACAACCCGAACAGGATCATCCCGAGATTCACCGCCTCGCCCGTTGAAATTATTGGCTCATCGGCTTCCGCTGTTCGGGACTTTTTCCCCCTGGCTTGCCATAACAGAAAGGCGGCACCGACGCCGGTCAACGCACCGACCAGCCCGCCGACCAGAAGCACCCCCGCAAAGCGGGGATTTTTATTCCCGCGTGTTACCAAAGCCTTTGATTTAGCCATGGTTTCTTCCTCCCAATTTCCGCCAAACATCGCTCGCGACCTTCCCCCCGGAGAAGAACATTCCATCCATGAAGGCAACCGATCCCCGGATTCCGTTCAGGCCTCTTCTTATTGCCCGGGCGCCGGTTACAACCCGTAATCGTACGCGGCTGGAAAAAAAAGGCAGGGTTTCCAGCAACAATTCGAGTCCGCCGATTGCCGCCAGAAGAAGAAGGCAAATCGCAAATCCCGCGACGAGCATAAGGACGGTAAAAAGGATTG
Organism: Anaerolineae bacterium; assembly: GCA_003141675.1. GTDB lineage: Bacteria > Chloroflexota > Anaerolineae > Anaerolineales > RBG-16-64-43 > FEN-1073. Next base: position 61,619 of record PLND01000063.1, on the reverse strand, counting down.
TGGCGATTTGTGCCCAGCTGCTCAAACCGCTCCCGGCACTCCCCACGATCAACGCGGCGCCTGCGGCGAGCACGATCAGCGCGCCGGCGCCGATCGGCAGGTAAATCCACATCGCCGAGGCGCGCGCAAACCGCCTTCGAGTTTCCGAGATCGGATACAGGTCCCGCCAGAAATCCCTTCGCATGTTGAATCCCTACTCGGATTATAGCACGCGGATATCCGTCCGCCCTACGCGATTGACGCCGGTAGATGCGGTATATATAATGCCCGCACGATGGAGGGGGATGTCGCCGTTTCCAAGAAAATCCTTCCATCCCAAAACCTATCGGCAGACATCCCGCGTCCATCCATTGGAGGAAAGATGAATCCCAAAAAACCCGTTCATTCCGAACGCGCCCCCAAAGCGATCGGCCCGTATTCCCCCGCGATCCGATCCGGGGATTGGATCTTCACCTCCGGACAGTTGGGGTTGGATCCGCAGACGGGAGAACTGGCGCCGGGCGGGACGGCGGTTCAGACCCGGAGGGCGCTTGAGAATTGCGCGCTTCTCATCGAAGCCGGCGGGGCTACGATGGCGGATGTGGTCAAGACGACCGTGTTCCTCCTGTCGCTCGATGATTTTGGGCAGATGAACTCCGTTTACGCGGAATTTTTCAACCAGGATCCACCTGCCCGGTCGACGGTTCAGGTCGCCGCGCTGTTGAAAGGTGGGGCCGTGGAAATCGAGTGCGTCGCCCGGTTGCGGTCGAGCGATGTATCTGTCTCCCGCCGAAAGCAATAATTACAAACCGGACGCAGCTTCCCGCCGAACCCCTGGCAGGGAATATCCGAACCGCGGGGTCGAAAGGAATACCTTCATGGATCATCAACAAAAAATCCTGCTTTCGGGCTGTCTGGCGCTGGTTGTGTGTTTGTGTTGTCTGGTAGTCGCCGGCGGCAGCGCGATCGGCGGATTTGCTCTCCTGCAAAAGCAACCGACTGTCCAAAATACCAGCACATTTCCTCCGGCGAAAGCTCCAACCTCCGAGACCGTCGGCAATCCCACGGCGGCCGATACGCCGACAGCGGAAAACCAGACTCCCGAGGTCTTCCCGTTGGATCTCTCCGATCCCGTTTCAGCCTCCGCACTGGAAACCCTGCAAAGCTTGCTCGCAGGCGATCCGCCGGCCGGGGATCTGGTGGAACAGGCGGAACGGCTGAAGGGGGTTGCCAACATCCCGCGCGTTGTGGCCGACCACGCAGCTCCCGTGACGGTCGGAACAGTCGCTTCCTTTTTCATCTCCAACCAGGATACGAATAAGAATTCCTCGATCACCGCCGTCATGCGCTACGCCACGCCGCATGTTTATTTCTGGGTCGACCAAAGCGCAAGCGCCAACGATGGGGACATCCGCACCCTGGTGGATAAGTTTGAAAAATCCATTTACCCCACCGACCGGGAATTTTTTGGAACGGAATGGACCCCCGGCGTAGACGGGGATGTGCACCTATATATCCTCTACGCAAACGGGTTGGGCAATTCCGTGGCCGGGTATTACAGTTCAGTGGACGAGTTCTCCCGGCTCGCCAACCTCTTTTCCAACCAACACGAAATGTTCTATATCAACGCCTCCCAGGATCTCACCGATAGTTACACGCTTAGCGTGATGGCCCACGAATTCCAGCATATGATCCATTGGTACGGGGATCCCAATGAGGACGGCTGGGTCAACGAGGGGTTTTCCGAATTGGCGGTGCTGCTCAACGGCTTCGATGTCGGCGGCGCCGACTCGGAGTACCTACAAAACACCGATCTCCAGTTGGACACTTGGACAGATCCTAGTGACCCGAATGATTTCGCCCACTATGGCGCGTCCTTCCTTTTCCTGGATTACTTTCTCAACCGATTCGGCAGCGAAGCCACCAAAGCACTGGTGCATAACCCCAAAAACGGTTTGATTGGAATTGACGACACATTGCAGACCTTGGGCATAACCGATCCATCCACCGGCCGGACGATTACCGCCGACGACGTCATTGCGGATTTCGCCGCCGCACTGCTTTTGCAGGATACTTCCTTCGAAAACGGACGCTACGGGTTTAAAAATTACCCCGGTCTGCCGTCGCTCGAAAGCGTCCAGGAAATCGGATCCTGTCCCATGGAAAAAAGAAATACCAACGTGACCCAATACGGCATCGATTACTACCTTTTACAATGTTCCGGTCCGCTGAGGATCTACTTTTCCGGGCAGACGCAGGAACAAGCGCTGCCGGTCGATCCGCAGGATGGGAAGTATTACGCATGGTCGAACCGCGGCGACCAATCCGATATGACCCTCACCCGGGCGTTCGATCTGCCCTCCGGGTCCGCGGCCGCTCTGCAATACGACCTGTGGTACGACGTCGAGAAGGATTGGGATTACGTTTACCTGGAAGCCTCGGTGGACGGAGGGCAAACCTGGACGATGTTGCACACGCCTTCCGGCACCGGCACCAATCCCGAGGGTAATAATTCCGGATGGGGTTGGACCGGGGAGAGCGGCGGCGGAAGCGATCCCGCTTGGATCCATGAGCAGGTGGATCTCTCCGCCTATGCCGGAAAACATGTTTTAGTCCGGTTTGAATACATCACCGACGCCGCCGTCAACGGCGCGGGGCTGATGGTCGACAACATCCGTATACCGGAAATATCCTACGCGGCGGATTTCGAAGACGGGTTGGACGGCTGGGACGGTAAGGGGTTCGTCCGGCTGCAGAACGTTCTTCCGCAGAGTTACCGGGTTCTGGTGGTGCGCCGCGGATTGCAAACTTCGGTGGAGGAGATACCGCTCGACGACCGCATGTCCGGCAGCCTATCCCTAACGGCGAAGGAGGGCGAGGAGGTGTATCTGATTGTCATCGGAACCGCCCGGTTTACCAACCAGAAGGCTCCTTACCAATTCGTCGTTCTTTCTTAACGAGGATTCATAGGTAAAAAAATCAGAGGCTGCGCAATGCGCAGTCTCTTGTGTTTCCTACACTTCTTCCTCGGGAGCCGCCGAGCGCTTCCGGGAACTTTGCAATTCGCGCATCCGCGCCTCGAGTTGCTCGCGCCGGGCATAGGCCGCTTCGCGGGCGAGTTCGCGCAACTCCTCCCCCGAGTAGGGAGTAACCAGCAGCGCAATGGCCGCCCCAACGGCGGCACCCATTACTGATCCTGCAACAAACGAGAAAAAGCGACTCATTGGTTTGCCTCCGGAAATCCCAAAGATAATGAAGGGTTCGTGAAATTATACCCGCGAAATCCGCCGCCATCCACCTTCGTCCCGGGAAAGGGATTTATGGTTATTTCAAGTCCTTGAGGATATTCACCGGGTTTGACCGGAACGGGCAAATAAAGGGATTTAATCGTTTTTCTTAAAACCCAAGGGGGCAAGCCATTCCGCCCTTTTGTATATGGTATTCCGCAATTCGGAAAGCGTGAGCAGTTTTTTCAATGTTTCCAAAAATGAATGCGGTAAAATCGGATCGGTTGGTCGAAGGATCTCCTTGTATACATTGCGAAACCGTCTGCTGATCGGATTGGGCCTGGGCGTCGGGGTGATGCTGGTCCTGGCTTTTTGGTCCGACCTTTCCTCGCTGGAGAATATTCTTTCCCGCTTTCGTTGGGAATTCTTCCCCCTCGCGCTTGCGTGTACGCTATTCAACTACGTGCTGCGGTTCGGCAAGTGGCATTACTACGTCCGCCGGATCGGCGTTCGCGATTTATCCCCCGCCGAGAGCGCCCGCCTCTTCGTGGCCGGCTTCCCCCTGGCAGTAACGCCCGGAAAAGTGGGCGAAGCTTTGAAGGCCTTATGGCTCTCGGAATGGAGCAACGAGGTTGCCTTTTCGCGCGCTCTGCCGGTCGTCCTGGCCGAGCGCTTCAGCGATGGGTTGGCAGTTCTCGCCCTTTCGGCCCTCGGCGTGTTCGCCGTTCCCGCGCTGTGGCCCGCGTTTCTGGTCGCTTTGCTTCTCTCGCTCTCGATCGTCGTGCTGTCACAAATTCGCCCGCTGGCCCTGGCGATATTGAATCTGCTTCAGCGTGCGCCGCTGATTGGAGGGCAGATCCACGCGCTGCGCGAATTTTACGAAGCCGGCTACCTCCTCCTGGGCCCGCGTCCCTTGCTCTTTGCGGTATGCCTGGGGACCGTCTCCTGGCTGGGAGAAGGGGTCGGTTTTTATTTGATCCTCCTCGGGTTGGGAATTCCTCCGTCCGCCTCGGTGCTGGCCGACGCGATTTTCGTGCTGGCGGTCTCCACCCTGGTCGGATCGGCCTCGACGCTTCCCGGGGGGTTGGGCGCGGCCGAAGCCAGCATCACCGCTTTGTTGCTGCTGACGGTGACTTCCGATCACGCCGTGGCGGCTGCAGCCACACTGCTGATCCGACTGGCTACATTGTGGTTCGGTGTCACGCTCGGATTAATCGCCTGGGCGGCCACCCCGCGGTTGTGGAAGCGGGCCGAGCCGGACACCCCCGTTCCCACGCAAAATATCCCGACCGAAGGAAAGGTTATCGGATTATGAAAAATTTTATACGAGCGGATTTCCATGCGCACACCGTTTATTCGTCCGACGGTTCGACCGACATCCCTATATTCATCGCCGCCGCAAGGCGGGCCGGTTTGGAGAGGGTGGCCGTGACGGACCATAATACGGTGCGCGGCGCGTTGGAGGCGGCGGCGCTCGCGCCGGATCTGATCATCCCCGGCGAAGAGATCATGACCACCGAAGGGGAACTGTTGGGATACTATCTCCAAAAGGAAATCCCCAAGGGGCTGGCTCCGGAAGCCGCCATCGCGCGATTGCGGGATCAGGGGGCGGCGATCAGCGTCTCGCATCCTTTCGACCGGCTGCGGCACGGCGCATGGAAAGTGGATGCCCTGCGGAGAATCCTTCCCCTGGTCGATGCGATCGAGGGATTCAACGCCCGGTGCCTGTTCGCCGAGGACAACCGGCGGGCGGATTTGTTCGCGCGCGAAAACAAAATCCCGGTAACCACCGGCAGCGACGCGCATACCGCGTTCGAACTCGGGGCCGCCGGGCTGGAGGTTCCGCCGTTTCAGGATGCTGCGACATTACGTGCGGCTCTGCCGCAGGCCATGGCTTTCGGCCGCTTGTCCCCCTGGTGGGTGCACTTCTTTTCCCGCTACGCCAAATGGAAGAAGGCCGTCGCGGGGAGATAATCACGCTCTGTTTTTTTTTTCCGCTATTGCCAAATTGACAGGTTGAAATGAATAGAATGTAAAAAAAGAAGCGGCGTTTTGCCGCTTCTTTTACGTTGATTATCTCGGATCGGGATTTTAGGGGATGATGAGCTTCTGCCCCGAGGTCAGCGTATAGGGGTCCTTCAGATTATTGGCCACGATGATCCGGTTCGGGTCCACATCGCCGAAGTAGCAGCCGATTTTGTAGATGGTGTCGTAGGCCGCCGATACCGTAAAGACCATATTGGCCGTGTGTGAGTGAAGGGCGCGGTCGCCGGGGAACGCATCTCCGTTGGCCGGGATTTTTAAAACGTTTCCGGGAAACACATCATCGTTGATTCCTAATCCATTCAGGGCCAGAATATCGCTCGGGTTGATATTGAACCGACGGCCCAAGCAATAGACGGTCTCGCCTTCGTTGATTTTATAGGTTGCCGGATGCCCCGGAGTTGAAGTGGGCACGATGGGAACGGTGGCGCTCGCGGCTGCGACGGTCGGAGTGCTGATTGCCGGCGTGGATTGCGTTCCGGTCGGCGATACAGCTACGGTGGAGAAGGAGGACGGCGTGTTGGTCCCCTCCCCGCCGGGAGTGAGGCCCCGCGCCTGGGCGGTCTGCTGGATAAACGCGGTCCGCAGCGCATTCATGGTCGCGAGTGCCGGTGAAGTTGAAGAGAGACCGGATGGAGAAGCGGCTCCGGTCGAACCTGACGGCGAGCTATAAGAAACCGTGCAGGCTGACATCAGACCGGCAACCACAAATAGAAACCAAGCGTTTTTTGCTTTAATCATCTTCCCTCCCAAAATCCCGCAAATTTCCACTGTATCCTAGCACAAAGGATAGTGTTCCGCAACATATTGGTGCATATATCGTGCCAGGGAGAAGAGAGACTAACGCGGGCTGAAGACCGCGTCGGTCTTGGTAAATGGGTTCGATCCGATCAATTCGCCTTAAGGATATGTGTAAAAATCGACGCGCCCGAACCGCCGATGTTTTGCGCCATCCCGATCCGCGCCTTGGACAGCTGGTTGTCGCCCGCCTCGCCGCGCAATTGCTGCGCGACCTCGACGATTTGATATATCCCCGTGGCGCCGACCGGATGGCCGCGCGCTTTCAATCCGCCTTGGGTGCAAATGGGCAACTTGCCGTCCAGGCGGATCGCGCCGTCGAGCGCCAACCGCGGCCCCTGCCCGCGCTCAGCAAACCCGCAGGCTTCGAGGGAGAGCGCGCTGAGAATGCTGAAGGCATCGTGCAATTCGAAGAAGTCGATCTGAGAGGGCGTAACCCCGGCCTGGTCGTAGGCTTTATGCGCCGAAGAAAATGCCGCCGAAAGGAACATCGGATCCTTGCGGTCGTGTATGGCGACGGAGTCGCTGGCGGCGGCCGACCCGGCGACGAGGATTTTCGGACGCGGGCCACTCTTCACCTTGTCGGCCGGCAGCAGCAGGACGGCAGCCGCGCCGTCGCCGATCGGCGACGCATCCAGCAAATTGATCGGCTCGCAGATCATCCGGGCCCGGGCGTAATCCCGTTCGGTGATCGGTTCACGCAGCCGGGCATTGGGATTGCGCGCGCCGTTGGCGTGGGCGTTGATCGAGAAGGCTCCGAAGTCGGTATGTTTCCATCCAAACTCAAATAAATAGCGCTGCATGATCAGCGCGTTCAAGCCCACGAAGGTAACCCCCTGCATGCCCTCGTAATCCGCATCCGCGGCGGTGGCGAGCGCGGCGGTCGTCTCCGCGCCGGAGGTCTCGGTCATCTTCTCCACCCCCACCGCGAGCACCGCATCGAGCGCACCGGAAGCCACGGCGAGGTAGGCCGCGCGGAAAGCCGCCGCCCCGGAGGCGCAAGCCGCTTCCACTTTGAACCCTTCCGCTCCGCGCTGGCCCATCCAATCCGCAACCAGCGCGCCCACATTCTCCTGGCGGGCCACCTGCCCGGAAAGCATGTTGCCGACGAACACCGCGTCGATCCGGTCCATGCCGGCATCGCGCATCGCCGCCAATCCCGCCTCGGTGGCGAGATCGCGCAACGAGCGATCCCAGTGTTCTTCGACCGGAGTTTGTCCGATCCCCTGTACCGCCACTTCGCGCATGGAGATCAGGCTGCGGAGAGGATCGGGCGGAATTTGTAGCCGTACTGGATCACGCCTTCCTCACCGTCTGTGCGCAGCCGGCGCGTAACCATTTCCACCGGCATGCCGATTTTAATTTCGGCGGCGTCGATGTCGGTCAATTGCGCCGTGACCAGCGGCCCCTCTTCCAGTTTGACCAGCGCGATGGCATACGGCGCCTGGGTCTCGTATCCAGTGGGCGGCTCATGCACCACGGTATAGGAATACACCTCGCCCTTCCCGCTCATGGCATGGACGCCGCGCGCATCCTCGCCGCAATGCGGACAGATATCCCGCGGCGGGAAAATATATTGCTTGCAGTGATCGCATTGTTCGCCCTCGAGGGCATAGCGCTGTTTGCGCAATCTCCAATTTCTTGCGATATCCATATCGATGCTCCTTTTGCAACCGATTCCCCTGCCCCTCCCTATTTCCCCGCATGGAGAAATGGGAAGGAGTTGGGGTCACATTTTCAATTTTCCCCGGTAGCGCACGTACACTCCGTAATCGATTTCTTTCCGGCGGGCGATGTAATGGCCCGTGCCCGGAGCCAGCGTCCTGCGCTCCGGCAGCCGCCCGGTGGCGGTAAGTTGAAACGCGTCGGATCCGGCGCCCGATCCGAACGAAACCAGCAGGATCCGGTCCCCCGGAGCGGCCTCGTCCAGCACCGCCGTCAACCCGATCAGCGCGGAACCGGCGTAGGTGTTGCCGATCTGCGGCGCGAGCAATCCCGTTTTGATTTGTTCCATGCTGAAACCCAGTGCCTCCGCGGCGCGTTGCGGGAATTTCGGGTTCGGCTGGTGGAACACGGCATAGCGGTAGTCGCCGGGCTGGGTGCCGGTGGCTTCCAGCAGCGCGCGCCCCGCGGCGAGCGTATGGCGGAAGTACGCCGGTTCGCCGGTGAAGCGCTGCCCGTGCGAGGGATAATTCGCGCCTACGCGCCTCCAGAAATCCGGCGTGTCGGTGGCGTAGGAATAGGAAGCCTCGATGACCGCGAGGGCCTCCTCCGCCGGACCGATCAGGAACGCCGCGCCGCCCGCGCCGGCGGTGTATTCGAGCGCGTCGCCCGGCCGCCCCTGGGCCGCATCCATGCCGAGGATCAGCGCATAATCGATCATGCCCGAGCCGACCATGCCCATGGCGGCCTGCATCGCTTCGCTTCCGGCTTTGCAGGCGAACTCCCAATCCGCCGCCAGGAGATTCGGCGTGGCGCCGATTGCCTCTCCCACGATTGACGCGGTGGGCTTGACCGCGTATGGATGCGATTCCGAACCGACCCATACGGCGCCGATCTTCTGTGGTGCGATGCCGGCCCGTGCCAGCGCGTTGCGCGCCGCCTCGATGGACATGGTGACCACGTCCTCGTCCAGTCCCGGAACCGATTTTTCCGGGACGATCGGCGGCGTATTGCCCTCGGTCCACACGCGTGAAATCTCTTTGCCCGGCAGCCGGTAGCGCGGCACGTAGGCCCCGTAGCCGGTGATGCCCGTTTTGCGCGCCGGCCGCATGATCGGTGCGTTGGATTTCCGTTCGGCTTGGATTTCCGCGCTGCCATTCATCGGTGTTTAGCGCAGCTCCTGAACCAATGCTTCCGCGCGATCGATGCGGATCGCGTTCTCTTCCACCAACCGCTGTGCCACCTTTTCCACCGCCTCGCCTTTCGCGCCGGCGGCAATTGCCACCTGCCGCGCGTGAAGGCGCATATGCCCGCGTTGGATTCCCTCTGTGCCCAGCGCCCGCAGCGCCGCCAGGTTTTGCGCCAGCCCGACCGAGACGATTACCTGCGCCAGTTCTTGCGCGTTTCGCACACCCAAAATTTTCAGCGCCGTTTGTGCGAGCGGATGCACGCGGGTGGTTCCGCCCACGATCCCGGCCGCCATCGGCATTTCCAGGAATCCCGCAAGGCTTCCGTCGGGGGCGCGCTCCCAGCGCGAAAGCGAAGTGTAGGTTCCGCTGCGCGCCGCGTAGGCGTGCGCGCCGGCTTCCATCGCGCGCCAATCGTTCCCGGTGGCGATCACCACCGCGTCCACGCCGTTCATAATCCCCTTGTTATGCGTGGCCGCCCGGTAAGGGTCGGCCGCGGCAAAGGCATACGCTTCAAGTATTCCGTCCCGCACGCGTTCGCCGCTCCATTCTTCAAACGCCAGCGACTGTACCGGGACGGTGCAGCGGGCGCGCGCCAGGCGGCGGTCCGCCAGGTTCGAAAGGATGCGCAGGTTGACGCGTCCTCCGGTGAGCTTCTCAATCCGTGGGGCGATCCGTTCGCAGGCGGTGTTGACGGCGTTGGCGCCCATCGCATCGCGCACGTCGAGAATCAAATGCAAAACGAGGAACGGTCCAACGAGAGAGGATTCGATGCGGCGGATGGCAATATCTCGCGGGCCGCCTCCCGCTTTCCGAAGCACCGGGTCCGCCTGCCCCGCCTCGGCCAGGATCTCCGCGCGGTTTTCCCGTAAAGCGCGTTCCGCCGCTTCCACATCCGGAACATCCAGGATTTGAATCTGGCCGATCATTTCCGGCGCGTCCGCCTCGGCGGTAAATCCGCCGCCTTCGCGCGCCAGAAGGGCCGCAAAGGATGCTCCCGCCACGACCGACGGTTCCTCGATGACCATGGGAACAAGTATTTCGCGCTGGTTAATCAGGAAGTTGGTCGCAATCCCCAGCGGCAGCGAATATACGCCGACGACGTTTTCAATCATCCGGTCAGCGGTGGCAAGGTCGATGCCGCCGTGATTTAAACGCTCGACGGACGCCTCATCCAGGGCGGCGGATTCTCGAAGGAGGTTTTGTCGTTCGTTTACGGATTTTTTAAAAAATCCGGGAATGCGCGAATTTTGCAACATGGTTCGAACAGGATAGTTGCTTGCGTCTTGCATTGCCTATCAGGGGAAAAAAGCGGGGTTCCCACCAGAGTTTTGATAGGATTTGAGAGAGAAAAATGAGCGTTCGAACATGTGTACTTGCGATAAATAGGGGTTATTGCACGAAAGCTGATCACCGCGGAAGATTTCTATAATCCAATAAGAAGCGGGCCGGCTGAACGCCGGCCCGCTTCTTATTACAACCCCGCTTTTATTTTTTTGCCCGAACCGCAATCATCTTCGCCTTGGCCTCTTCGGCCTTGGGCAACGTTAAAGTTAAAAATACCTTTTTCGAATTGCGCGTCCGCTTTTTCCGCGCTTACATTGCTGGGCAGGGTCACCGACCGGCTGAAGGATCCGAACCGGCGTTCGCGAAGGTGATACATTCTCTCCTTCTCTTCCTTTTCCTCCTTCAGTTCGCCGCGGATATTCAGCACTCCGTTGGCCACCGATACTTGTATATCCTCCGGCTTGACGCCCGGAAGCTCCATCTTGACCACCATAGCGTCGTCGGTCTGGTACAAATCCATGCCCGGCTCGGATGTGATGTCCCAAAGCGTCCGGGCCAAAGAGCGGGAGAGACTCTCTTCGACAAGCCGGTCCATTACCTCGTGCATGCCGTCCAGTTCACGGATGGGATCCCAGCGAATCGGGGTTGACATAACGCACCTCCGTTTTTCCCTTTCGGGTTTTGATGGGAATAGAATAAACCAAGGAAAGGTAAAGAAAAATAATATCGATAGTAGAGAAGCGCTGACGGGAAGGAGGCGAGGTCATCCGAGGCAAAAAAGAAAAAGCCTGCGGACCGGAACAAGCGAAGGTCTAGGAAGGCCCGACGGATTCTCTCCGTTTATTTCCAAACAGGAGAATTCCGAGGAATGCCAGAAAAGTCGCCATCAGGCTGCCCAGAACCACCGGCGTCATCGCCGCCGCTCCGGCGCGTTCCATCAACACACCCATCAACCCCGGGAGCACCATCCCGCCGATGCTGTCTCCCAGAAGGATCAAGCTGCTGATGCGGGCCGTCAAGGGGAGGGATTGCCCGGCTAGGGTGTAGCCGGTCGGCCAGATCGGTGCCATGCAGAAGCCGGCGCCCGCCGCCGCGATCCATAGAACAGAGGGAGATGCCGGCGCCAGGATGAGCAGGCACAGGAAGGCGGCGCCGCCCGCGAGCGCGACCGGAATGATCTGCCGGGGAGAAAATCGGAGGGCGGCGGGAATGGAGATCAGCCGCCCCACGGTAAAGGCCAGCCAGAAAATCGACGTCAGGTACGCCGCCCGGACGGCGTCGGCCAAATGCAGGGTGATCGCGTAGGTATAAATCCATCCTCCGAAGGTCAATTCCGCGCCGACGTAAAAGAACAGAAACAGCGCAGCCGAGATGACGATCGGCGCCACGGAGAGCCCCGCCCCATCCGCGTTGCCGCCGGAAGGTCGCCCCGGCGACGAAATCGGTGCGTTCAACGAAGCCAGAACGACCACGCCGACGGTCGCGTCGATCACTGCGAGCAAAAGGTAAACGTTCGAATAATTGCCTCCGGTGGAGATCAGTAACCCGAGGAGGAACGGGCTGAGAAAAGAGCCTAGTCCGAAGAAAAAGTGCAGCGCATTCATGAAGGGTCCGGCTTTTTCGCCATGCGTCCATAGCAGGAGCGTATTGGCGCCGGTGTTGACCAATCCCCCGGTGATTCCCTTGACGACGAACAAAATCAGCAACAGCCCGTACCATGGCACGTGCGGAACCAGGAAAAAAATGGCCGCCGAAAATAATTGCGCCGCGCCCAACACGAACCGGCCGGGAACCCGGTCGAACAACCCACCGCCCAGCAGCGTGCCCAGCGCGCCGCCGCCCGCGCTGAGGAAGAAGATCAACCCGATCGCGCCCAGTGTACTCCCGGTTTGAGCGGCGAGGGCCGGCAACGTCGGTCCGACCACCGCCATATCCAATCCCAGGCAGATGAATAAAAGAAAATATCCGCTCGAACGCCGAACTGCGATTTTCATCGTTTTAGCTCCGGAAGAAGAAAAGTGATCCTTCTTCTCGTTTCTTATAAATTTGCACTGCACAGGCTGCGGGAATAATCAAGGTATGGCATAGCGAGCCCCCCGAATCATCCCGGGAACAGCTTAGCGGCAATCTCCGGTGCATAACGCCGGACCATGTCGCTCCTCAGCCCGTTCTCATGGCAGATTTCCGCGTAGAATTTTCCCGAAGGCCGCTCGATCCGCTCCTGCGTCTCGGGATTGAGAGCCCAAAGCCCGAAGCGTTGCGTCCAACCCCGTTCCCACTCGAAGTTATCCACCAGAGTCCAGTGGTAGTATCCGCGGACCGGGGATCCGGTGTTGATCGCCTTCCACACCTGGTGCAGGTGGAGCGCCAGGTACCGCGGCCGGATGGAGTCCGACTCGTCCTCGATACCGTTTTCCGTGATGTAAATCGGCAGGCCGAAGGAATCCGCCCAGCGGATCGCCATCCTCATTCCCTCAGGGACGTTGGCGTTCATCCCGACCTCGCTAAGGTCGGATCCTTGCGGATAAAAACGCCGCGCGAAGAGCTCACCGGGCCGGCGTAGGTCGAAGGAAACGTGGTCCGTCGAATAGTAATTCACCCCGATGTAATCCTGCGTTCGGGCAACATTGGCCAGCCGCTCCCGGCCAATCGGAAAACGGAGACGCCCGTCCTGCAGCGCCATCGGAATCAGCTGGTTAAAAAGCCGCGATTGCATCCGCACACCCAAGGAGTCCAGCGGGCTGCCGGTATGCGGTGTAAGGCCCCGGTAATGGCTGGCGATCCCCACTCTGGCTCCGGGTTGGAGTTCGTGGATTGCGTGATACGCGGCCGCATGGGCAAGCACCTGATGGCGCATGACGCGGAAGGCGGCTCCGATGCTGTTCCGACCGGGCGGAAAATCGTCCGAGGCGATCGCCGAATAAGCATAGAGGTTCGGCTCGTTGATCGTGCACCAGAAATCCGCGAGGTCCTGAAGGGCCGCGACGGTCTTGCGGGTGAAGGCTTCAAAGTGCGGGATGACCGCCTCGTTTTCCCATCCGCCCATTTCCGAGAGCCACAGCGGGTTGGTGAAATGGTGCAGCGTCACCAGCGGCTCGATGCCCCGGGTGCGCATTCCGGAAAGCACGTCGCGATAGAACGCCAGCGCGTGATCGTCCCAGCGGCCTGGAGACGGTTCGATCCGGCTCCATTCCACCGAAAGGCGGTGGGCGTTTTGCCCGGCGGCCGCCGCCCGGTCCAGGTCCTCCTTCCAGCGTCCGCCCCACCAATCACAGGCCAGGCCGGAACGGTACCCGCGCAGGATTCGGCCGGGTTGCTGCTCCCAGGCCCACCAATCGTTGAGGCGGTTATCCCCCTCCACCTGATGGGCGGCGGTGGCCGTCCCCCACAGGAAACCTTCCGGAAAATGAAACGCAGCTTCGATCATCGAATCCTTCCTGGTGAATTCTCTTCTGGCAAGGGTCGGAAAACCCAGATTGCTTCGCCCGCCCCGGTCGGAGTGGGCCGGGGCGGGGTTCGCAATGACAAACCCTGACCTTTTCACAAACCTATAGCATATGGTCCATGCGTTTCTTCATGTCGTCCTTGTGTTTCAGGATATTTCGCTGAGCTGTCGCGAGCCGCGCGGGGCTCTCCCTACGCTGCGCCTCCGCTTTCCACCGGCGGAGGTACCAATACCGATCCGGTGAAATTGATTTCCCGTTCCCCCGTGTCTTCGAACCCTAGCCCCTGGGCCAACCGGAGGGAGGAGAGATTGTCCTCTTCCAGGGAATAGAGGATATCTTTTTTCCGTTTCAGCAGGTCCCGGCAAAGCGCTGCGCATACCGACTTTCCGTATCCCCTTTCGCGCACGGCTGGATCGGTCTGGACGAAAATTTCGGCCCAGACAGAGGATTGCCAGTTCACCCCGGCCGCCGCGAGCAGCCGCTCTTCGTTGCGAATTTCGTAGCGCGGGAGACCATCCGGTGAGGAGGCGCGGCTGACGAGAATGTTGACCACGGGTTCGAGCCGGGCGGGGTTCAGCCGGTACAACAAAACGCGCGTGGGAGGTTCGGCGGTAAGGAGCGGGAGCACCCATAGTCCGAGGGATTCCGGTATGGAAAAGATTGCCGGAGCGGGAGAGGGAAAAGCGGCTTGAAGCAACCCGGCCGCAGAGGCGGGTTCCGGGATACGCAACGTGACCAGCGGTCGGAAAAGATCCTGTCCGGTTTGGGCTCGGATAAGGAAACCGTCCTTCCGCCCCTCCGGAGAACGATAGACCCAGATTTTGGTTTTGGATGCGGGGTGTTCCAGCGCGTAATAAGAAACCATCGCGTCGCCCGGACGATGGATCTCCAACAGCGTTCGGAGCGATTCCCTCTCGCCGGGCAGCAGCGGTTCGACGCTCACGCGCCCGCCTCGGGGCAGTGCGAAGAAAGCTGGTGCGGATCGGCGTATTCCCCGCGATAGGTTGGCGGAAGCAGCGCGGCGATGGCGCTCATGATCTCGATGGTCCCCTTTTCCAGCTCGGCGCCTTTGGCCCGCGGAGAAATATCCAGTCGGTACGGTTTTCCGATCCGAACGGCGATCCGCGGGCGGCGCAGGTGGAGCAAATCGCGGATAAACGATTCCGTGCCTCGCACCGCCATTGGTAAAACCGGAACGCCCGAACGGCTGGCCAGCAACGCCGCGCCGCCCCGAGCGCGGATCAGCGCGTGGGTCTCCCGGCTGCGGGTGCCCTCCGGGGACATTCCGAGAATGCCGCCGGACTGCAAATGGCGGATGGCTTCCCGCAGCGCTTCGTGGTCCGCCTCAAATTGCCGCACCCAGACGCAGCCCATCCCTCCGAATAGGAGGCGCAGGAACGGGTTGCGGCGGTATTTCTCCGCCGCGAAGACGCGGATCCGGCGCGGAACAGCGATGAGCAGCAGCGGGGGATCGACATAGCTGAGGTGGTTGGTTGTGAGCAGGAAGCCGCCGTCGGCGGGGATGTTTTCTGCGCCTTCGACGGTCACCTTCGACACCAGATGGAGGAAAAAACTAAAGACGCTTCGAACGAAAAAATACATGTCGCTATTCCTCAGGACCGGGCTTGGAGGATGAACTCATATTTTACCGGTTGGCCGGATAATGCAAATGCGCTCAGCACGAGGTGCTGCGGTGCACCCTGCGCCACCGGCCCCTCGATGCGGGAGATCCGGAATCCGATCGGTTGCCCTGCGGCGTCCAGGAGCGTCAGCACCGCGTCCAACCGGGCGGCCGGCGAAGGCGCCTGCGGATCCACTTGATAATCGACCGTCACTTCCATTCCATCCGTCAGCATCCGTGAGGTCTCTTTCAAAATGGTCAGCGGAAGCGTCGCCGCATCTTCTGCGGACCGGACCGCGCTGAGGATTTCCACCCGCAGGATGTCGTCGTGCGATTCCTCCGGCGGAAAGAACGCGGCGGCGGCCGTGCGGGCACCGGCGGGAAGCACCATCAAGGGCAACGCAATCTCGCGCACGGCGGAAGGATAGTCCATTGCGGAGGGGTACAACGAAAACCGGATGGAGATTCCCGAAACCGGGTCCGGTCCCGGATTGCTGATCAGCGCGAGGCACCATTTTCCGCCGCCGGTCTGGTAGAAACAACGTGGAAATTGCACCTGCAGATCCACCGGAGTCGGCGAGGGTTGAATCGTTCCATCCGATCCGGAGACACCTGGGATGATCAGGACTATCCCAATCGAGAGCGCGTTCGGATCCACACCGGGATTAGCCTTCTGGATGTCCTCCACCTTAACGCCGAAGCGGGTTGCGATTCCTCCCAACGTGTCGCCCTTTTTAACCGTGTAGGTCTTCGGCGTAGCGGTAGGTATGGGCGATGGGGTCAGTGTCACCACCGGCGTGGGGAAAACCAGAGTGGGAGATGTGGTGGGCGACAGCCATTGAACCGGCGTGGGAAAAGCGGGTGTGGGCGTCGCGACGGCGCGGCAACCCGCCAGGAAAAGAATCCAGATTCCCAACCTTGCTCTACGGACAAACATGGGTGGGATTATACAACTTGGGATAGGTAAA
This sequence comes from Anaerolineae bacterium, assembly GCA_003141675.1. Lineage (GTDB taxonomy): Bacteria > Chloroflexota > Anaerolineae > Anaerolineales > RBG-16-64-43 > FEN-1073. Next base: position 45,401 of record PLND01000063.1, on the reverse strand, counting down.
GCCCTATCTGTTCGGTGTTGTCAGAACATGATTTTGTCTATATATAATTATTTTTAAACTAGGAGTGTTTTCGGCTCAATTGTAAGAACTTTAAATCTTAACGCAAAGCCCACCCCACCCGGGGCGGGCTTTGCGTTAAAAGTTCGACATTATTCCTCTTCCCCCGTTTTGCCCTTTTCCGCGGTTGGATCAGAATCCGGCTCGACGTGGATCACCACCCGCCCGAGTTCCGGTTCGCGGGCTCGCAAGGCCCGCTCGAACTGTTCGGTGAACGCGTGCGCGTCGCGGATCGCGATATCGGGGCTGATCAGGCAATGAAAGCTGACCACCAGATCCTCTTCGACCCGGCGTACGTTCACCTGGTGCGGCTCGCATTTAACCGCGAGTGAATCCGCCACAGCTTGGATGGAGCGCATCAGCCGCGCCTCATCCGCCGGAGAGGCCGGGCGCCGCAGCGTGGAATCTCCGGCGGGCTCGATGTGGGTGACGATTTCCCCCAGGTCCGGCAGCGCCGCATGGAGCGATTCTTCAAAAACGCCGGCCAGCGCGTGGGCTTCGTCCAACCGCAGGTCGTCGCTCACTTCCAGGTGAAGCTCCAGCAGCCGCGATCCGGGCACCTCGTATAGGTGGACGCTGTGCACGCCCACCCCCTGGCGAGCCGCCATTTGCCGGACGACGTCCAGCACGCCCTCGGCGCGGACCGAATCCGGATCGACCTCCACCACCACGTCCGCCTGGGGAAGAATGGAGCGCACCCTGTCCCGCGCTTCCTGGACGATTTGATGCGCCCGTTCCAACGGGGTGTTCGGCGGCACCAGCAGAACCACGTCCACGAAGGACTCCGCTCCGCTGCGCCGAACGCGCACGCGTTTCACTTCCATCACGCCGGGCACCTTCGCCGCGTGCAGGATTTCCTCGCGCAATCCACCCGGGATGCCATCCAGCAAACCAATGATCGTCCGTCGGCCTAGCTGCACCGATATGTATACGACGATGCAGGCCACTCCCAGCGCCGCCACGGCGTCGGCTTGTCCCAGCCAGGGGATCGACAGCTGCCGGGAGAGGAAAACCAGCAACAGCCCGCCGATGACCACCGTCGAGGACCAGATGTCGGTAGAGAAATGCAGCGCGTCCGCCTCGAGCGCCTGACTCTGATATTTGCGCGCCGCGCGAGCCAAGACCCGCGAACGCGAAAAATCGATCACAATGGAAATCGCCATAACGGCAAACGCCGCAACGGTAGTTTCGACCACGACCGGGTGAAAAAACAACCGCTGGATCGCTTCATAGATGATCCACAGGCAGGTGACCAGTAGCAGCAGGGTTTCGAACAGGGCGGAGAGGTTTTCAATCTTCCCGTGGCCGTAGGTATAGCTGTTGCTGGCCGGCCGCCCGGAAAGGCGTACCGCAAGCAGCGTCACGGCGGCGGCGACCAGATCCAGCGCCGAATGCGCCGCTTCGGAGAGGATGCCCAGCGACCCCGTCAGTAGCCCGACGACGAGCTTCATGGAGGTTAGGAAAATCGCCGCTACGACCGAAGACAGCGCCACCAAACGTTTTTCCCGGTCGGCGTCATTTCGCGAGATCGAACTGGAATCCATGGGAAGACCATCCAAAGATTCCCGGATCCTGCATATCGCTTTCGCATGGGAGGAAAACAGACAGGAAGGGCTTCTTGCTGGAATGCCGGGAGAATAGCCCGGGAAATTATATCGCGCTGGGGAAATCCAGCCTACAGGGTCGGGGTGGCGGACGGGATAGGCGTCTCGGTCGCGGTGGGCTCATCCGTGGGCGTGAGGGACGGCGTGTCGGAGGGTGTTTCGGTCGGAACTTCTGTCGGAGTTTGGGTCGGGATTTGCGTGGAAGTGATCGTCGCCGTCTGCGTGATGGTGGGCGTGGGATTGGGGGTGCGCGTCGGCACTTCGGTGGGGGAAGGTTTGCGCAGTTCGAAATGCACTTTCAGATCCACTTTTCCCCCCTGACGGGAATATACGGTCAGCCGGATGGTCATCCATCCGTCATCGATATTGGAAAGGTCCCACTCCGCCAGCTTGCCCGGCGTAACAATCGGCGTGGTCGATGATGGAATGATCGCAATCCAATGGTCCGGCTCGCGGTCCGACGCATACTCGAGCGTGAAATGATCAAACTCGCGCGTGGCGCCCGCCTCTCCATGGATCTCCATCCGCGGATCGGTGACAGTCTGGCCGTCTCTGGGATTGGAGATCTGGAGGATCGGATGCGGGCTGTCCGCGGTGCATTCGCCCTCCGGATAAAAAAGGATCGGATCCGGGAATCCGTTCCGCTGGGCCCACGTCCGTCCATCCGGATCGGAGACCAGCCATTGCCGGGCCGCCGGGTCGGTGACGGCGACGGTCAACTCCTGATCGTAATAGGTCGGACAACCCGCGGAGGCGCGCAAACCGGTGAACAGGTCGATGTACGCGTCGCGCCACAAGTCCTGATCCGCCGGCAACGGCGGCTGGTCGGCGGCAAAGAATTCCGTGCGCGTGGCGGGGCAATATTTGCTCGGTTCCGCGCCGGAGACGGAGCAGATCAGCTTCTGCGTGATTCCGGGAGGCGCAACGAACGGCGTGGGTTTGCCGCCGGTTACCTGTTGCACAGCCTGGATCATGAACTGGGACCAGATCGGCGCCGCCCCGCTCACCCCGGTGCTCTCGATCATTTGTGTATTATCGGGATTGCCGACCCACACACCGGCCACCAGGTCAGGCGTGTATCCCAGCGTCCAATTGTCGCGAAAGTCGTTGGTGGTCCCGGTTTTTACCGCGGCGGGGAACGGCAGGTTGAGCACCGAGTTGGGTCCGAACATCGGCGTGCGCGCGTCGTTGTCCGAAAGGATCGAGGAGATTAGGAATGCATGCTCCGGACGGATCACCTGTTCCCCCTCCGAGGGTTTGTATTCAAAAACCGTTTTCCCGTCGTAGGTTGCGATCTTCGTGATCGCCACCGGCGGAACGCGAATTCCACCGTTGGCGAACACCGCGTAGGCCGCGGTCAGCTCCAGCGGGCTCACCGCTCCAGCGCCCAGGGCGAGCGAATAGCTGTAATCGGTCTGGGTCAACGTGGTGATCCCGAGGCGTTTGGCCATTGCGATCAGCCCGTCGGGCTGCGGAGTGGACGGGTCGTCGTAGATGCCCACATATTGAAGCGTCTTGACCGCCGGGATGTTGTAGGAATTGGCCAGCGCGGTGCGAATGGTCACCGGCCCGTGGAATTTTCCGTCGTAGTTCACCGGTTTGTAAGGCGGATTGGTATCGAAGGGATCGTTGGAGGGGGGAAACTCGGTGGGAACGTCCCAGAGCAGCGTGGCGGGAGTCCAGCCTTTTTCGAATGCCGCCGTATAGGTCAGTGGTTTGATCGCGGAGCCCGACTGCCGCGGCCGGATGGCCATGTTAATTTGGCCGGAAGGCTGCGCGGAAAAATCGGGCGATCCGACCATGGCCAGGATCTCCCCGGTCGCAGGGCGGATGGCGACCAGCGCGCCGCCGGTGACGTGCTTATCGGCAAGCGCCGCCACCTGTTGCTGCACGATCCCATCGGCCAGATCCTGCAGTGCGGGGTCGAGCGTCGTGTAAACCTGGAAGCCGGAGCGGTAGATCGTCTGCGGATCGTACTTGGCTTCCAGAAGCTGGCGGATGTAATTCACCCAGTGCGGGTAGCGCATGCTCACATCCGGCGGCTGGAACGTCTGGCTTTGGGCGATGGTCCACGCGGCGCCGGCATCCTCGGCCGTCACACACACGGCGGACCGGGTCAATCCGACGAATATGCAGTTTTGCGCCGTGCTGGTCTCGATCATCGCCACCAGCACCTGGCGCTGGCGCTCGAGCGTGGCCTCGCGGTTTGAATAGACGTCGTATACCGAGGGCGCCTGGGGAATGCCCGCCAGCAGCGAAGCCTGATCGAGGGTGAGCTTGTCGGCCGTCGTTTGAAAATACGTTTCCGCGGCCGCTTCCACACCGTAGGCGAGGTTGCCATAGGAGATTTCGTTCAGGTACAGCTCGAGAATTTCATCCTTGGAATATCTGCGAGTGATTTCGACAGCCAGCAAGGCCTCGCGGACCTTGCGCAGGTAGGATTGTTCCGTCCGCTCCTCGGGGGTCATGAGCAGCGTGCGCGCCAGTTGCTGCGTAATGGTGGAGGCGCCGGAAATCGTCTCGCCAGAGGAAATATTCTGAGTGAAGGCGCGCAGAATTCCCCACGGGTCGAATCCGGGATGGCTGTAATACGAATGGTCCTCGATGGCGATGGTGGCCGCCGACATGTACGGGGAAATGTTGGCCAGCGTCGTGTATGTCCGCCGGCCTTCGTTCGGATCGAGAATCTCATAGAGCAGATCGCCGTTGCGGTCGTAGATCCGCGTGGTTTCAAATTGCGACGCGCGCGATTTCAGGTCCTCCACCGAGGGCAGGGTGGAGGCGATCTCGAAATATTCGTACAGGATGAATCCCGCCGCCACGAAAAACATCGCGGTGAAGGCGAAGACTGCAGTCAATGCGATCCGAACGAGACATGTGCGAAAGGGTCGTTTTCGTCCGCGCCGGATCCGTGATGTATCGGATACGGCGGGAGGTTGCGCTGATTCCGGCGCCGGGGGAAGCGGGCCGGTATGGGAAAACCGGCGGCGCGCACGCCATTGCGGGGCGGATAGTTTTATCGGGAAACTCTTCGGCGCGGCCGATTCCGATATAACGGACCGGGCTTCCTGCTCCTCCGCCGCAAGGGGCGGAACAGACGGTTCCGCTTCCAACGCGGAAGAAGATCCCTCTGCGGCGGGATCCATCGTTTCCCCTTGACTCGTCTCTTTGGTTGTTTTTTCGTCCGGGATCGGGCGATCCAGACCTTCCGCCTCGGACAACGGTTTTTCCTCTTCGGGCGGAGTTTCCTGATCCGCAGGAGAAGCCGGCTCGGAAGCGGAGGGTTCCTCTTCCGATTCATCCATATCCCCGGTTTCTTCCAGGCTGCGCCTCAACCGGCGGAAGCGGTCCGCGGACGATTCGTCCATATCAGGCGGCGGGTTTGCTCTGGAGGAGAATGACCCACTTGCCGCTCATCACGGATTCATCTTTTTGATTTTTAACCGTGATGGCGATGTCCACCGCGCCCCCGCCCAGACGCGGGAACGGTTTGAGACCCACCACTTCCATCTCGCCCCGCACCGTATCGCCGAAGAACACGGGCTTGCTGAATTTCCAATCGGCGATTTCACGGAAGGCAATCACCGTGCGATCCATCACGCCGGTCTGTACCGCCAGGCCCGAAATGATGGAAAGCACGAGCAGCCCGTGCGCCACACGCTGGCCGAACGGCCCCTGGGCGGCGTACCGGGCGTCGATATGAATCTGGTTGAAATCGCCCGATAGCCCGGCGAAACCAACCACGTCGGCCTCGGTCACCGTGCGGGAAGCCGTATAAATCATCTGGCTAAGGGCAAGCTCTTCGAAATACTTTCCGCGGGGTCGGCTGTTTTCCATGAGATTCTCCTCCGGATAGATGGTCACTTGAATTCTAGCACAGGCGTTCCCCGGATTCTATTCCACCGCGAACAGGGGAGTCCCATTACCAATAGATACAGGAATCATACCCAAATCCCTTTAATCGATAAAAAAATCCTCCGGCTTCTCGTGCCGGGGGTTCGGAAATAATTATGGTTTCCGCGCCGTGATTAGCGCTGAGAATGGGAGGCCGGGAAGACGTTGCGCAAAGGCAGCCAGCGGAGTGCCGTCGGTGGGAGTCACCGCAACGTTTTGGAACCCGGCGGCGATCAAACCCTGCCGGTACTCTTCTATATCCAGCGCCCCGGTGACGCATCCCGCCCAGCTATCCAACGACTTGGCCACCACGGGCGACATGGGGCCGTTGGTGACGATGTCGGAGACGGCCACGCGCCCGCCGCTTTTCAATGCCCGGAACATTTCCCGGAACACCGCCGGCTTGTCGGGCGAGAGGTTGATCACGCAATTCGAAATGACGACATCCACTTCCCCGTCGGCGACGGGAATGGATTCGATCTGTCCCCGCCGGAATTCAACATTGGTTGCGCCGACCTTCAGCGCGTTGGCTTCCGCTTTGGCGATCATTTCCGGAGTCATATCCACCCCGATCACCCTCCCGCGGGAGCCAACCTTCTTGGCGGACAGGAAGCAATCCAATCCCCCGCCGGAGCCCAAGTCCATCACCGTGTCGCCTTCCCGCATGTCGATCGCCGAAACCGGATTACCGCACCCCAGCGAGACCTCCGCCAGGCCCGCCGGGAGAACCCGCAAGTCATCCGCCGCATAATTTTTCGTCGAGGCGCAATCGCAAGGCGTTTTGGACCCGCAACAATCGGAGGAAAAATTCTCCGCTTCCCGGCGGTAATGATCCTGCACGGCGGCGTGGATCGTTTCGGTATCTTGATTCGTCATTTTGCTCTCCCTTTATATAGACGTGCGTCTATGTAATAATCTAAAAAAAGGTTGGCGTCAGTCTTTGAATGCAGCCGTTGACCCTCCTTTGGGAGCAAAGCTCCGCGTCAGTTCGCCGCAGCACATTTCCATTTTTTCCTGATCCAGTCGGTAAAAAGTCTGTTTTCCCCGATGGTGGATCTCCACCAGGCCGGCGTCCCGCAGGACGGCCAAATGATGCGAAACGGTGGGCTGGGTTACGCCCATGTGGTCCGCCACCTCGCTGACCGACCGCCACTCGCAGCAGCAGTAGCGCATAATCTTCTGCCGGGTGGAATCGGCGATCGCTTTCGCAAATTCGACGGATTGCCCCAACTGCTTGGAATTGGCCATAGACCTTCCCGAAGACCGGTATTATATAGACAACTGTCTATTTGTCAATGGGGTGGTTCCTGCCAGTCAGAATCGAAACGCCCGGGGCTTGGAGATGCGCACCTTGGAGAAATCCGAGCGGGCCGGGTGGAGGACGATATCCCCTTCCTCCGGAATCAGCACTCAAGGCAGGCGCAAGGCGACGGCGGCCCCGTATGCGATCCACTCCGACCCTGGCCGGCGGGTAATCTCCGATGGGGGTTGTCGGTGCCAATCGGTCCGGAATGCAATTTCCACCGAAGTGTTCCGATCCGCGTGGGTTTTATTGGGGAGCGGCCAGCACCCGTAGAGTGTCGACCATCAAATCGAAGGCGGGCAAACGGTCGTCCATCTCGTCCGCGGCGGTGATGCACAGAACGTCCCAAACGATATTTTGATCCCGGACGGCGTAAAGGACGATCCGCATGGGAGTCCCCGATGTACTTTTTGTCTCCATGAGAACCTGATCGATTTCATAGAGCGGGCTGGGTACGCTGCTTTGTTGGATCAACATATAATCGCCCGACATCGTGGAGATGAACCGGGTGGCGTAATCCGACATCGTCTCCCCTGGGTGCAGGTAATCGTACAGGATGGCCATATAGGTCACAATGGCCGGGTTGCCTTGAATGGAATCGATGCCCCAAAATACGTAATTCTTCGTGGAAGCCTTCAATTCCTCTTCGATGCTGTCAAAATTATAATTGGCGCCCTTCTCCTTCAAGGAGGCGACGATGGCTTTGGCGTCGGTGTGCGGATTTCCAGCCACGAAGCTTCCCGGCATCCAGAGTTCCACTTCCCGGACCGAATACTTCACCCAGCCCTCCATCGAGGAGGTGGCCGAGGCTGTGGGAGTCGGGCTGTCGGCGGTAACGGTTCCGGCCGGAGTGTAAGTTGGGAACAGATAATTCAGCGTGGCGGAGGGCTCCGGGGTGAACAGGGACGCGTCGACGGTCGGAACGGGAACCGCCGACGCGGGCAGCGTGGGTTCCGCGGTGGGGATTGCTTCCGCGACCTGGCCGGTGGAACGCGGTGATGCGGAACTGAAGACAATTACAACCCCGACGGCCAGCACAAGGCAATCCAATAGCCCCATCCCCCCCAACAAGGCGATTTGCCAGGTTTTCATACCGAGGATTCGCCTCGAGCCTACGGAATTCCACGCGGAATTGTCTTCAGAATACATGGAAAAATTATATCATCCGGTTTGCATATTTTCTATAATGGAACCGCGGGATGCGGGCTATTTGGGATTAAGTCTCCGTAAATAATTCCGCGAAGATTTTAAAGCAGCAGGGTATCGAAAAACCAATAGGCTCACCCGGGGAACAGCGTCGATTCCCGTTTCCACCGATCAGCCTTCCGGACGCCGACCTTTCAGCTGACGTCGGCGGTTCCGCGTAGACGCAGTCCGTGAACAAGCCGTCGTTTCTCCCGCAGTACCAAATGGTACTGCGGGACTTATTTCGGGGAGTACCAGGTTCCCGGGTCTTGTTTTCCTCTCTACGCTAACCCCGCTTTCGCCCATCCATTAATAAATCGGAGTACCCTCCGCGAAAAGTCGGCATTCATTATGTCCTGCATCTTTCTCCCGCGGCAAAATATTATTTTTTCTCAAGGATTATTCCGGTCAAGCTTGAATGGCGAAAGCGGGGTAAACTTACCGTATGAGCCGTTCGATCCTAATCGTGGATGCCAACCCGGGCTTTGCCGGGATGCTGCAGCAGGCGCTTTCGTCGGTAGGATTCCAATGCATCCTGGCCCACACCGGACGCGAAGCGTTTCAGCTCGCATCCGGCGGGCTGGTCGATCTGGCGATCGTCGACTTCCATCTGCCCGACGGGCCTGCGGAGGAACTCGTCCGCGCATTGCAGGGGGTCCATCCGGGAATCCTGCTGCTTGGCATCCCGCCGGACAACGACCCCGATAATCCGGTCATCCCGATGCTGGGGATGCAGGGAGCAATCACCAAGCCGTTTTACCTGCCGGACCTCGTCCCGCAAATCGCCGCCCTGCTGGGAGCGGAGGTCCCATCTCTGGCGGAAGTCTTCCCCGAAGAGCCGGAGACTCTCGAGGAGACGGTGATTAAACCGCCACCACCCAAAAAATCCACCCGATCCGTCCCTTGGTTGGAAAACGCCGGCAAGGCCAGCGCCTGGCTGGAACGGTTGTCGGCCGAGAATTCCGCCCTGGCCTGCCTGATCACCCACGGCGCGGAACTGCATGCCGGCGCCGGATCGCTGTCCCGCGAAAAACTTTCCCTCCTCGCGCGGCGCGTTTCCCAGATGTGGGCCGAAACCCCCGGCGGCGCCATCGCTCAATACGTCCGGCTTCCACCCGAGAACGAGGAGATGTTCCTGTATTCAATTTCCCTCGCGTTGAATTACGACCTGACCCTGCTGTTCGACCGGAAGACCTCGCTTTCCGTCGCACGGCGCAGGGCCAAGGTGTTCGAAAAAGCACTCGACGTGCCGCCGGTCGGCGGCACGGTTCGCCGGATCACCGGCGAACTCGCCGCGATCAGGCACAAGACGGGCGAAATTCTTAGTGGAAAACGCCGCACCGGCGATCTTCCCCCATTCAAACCGACGGACTCATCCAGCGGACCGTCCGACCGTCATGGCTCCTAAAATCATCCTGCTGGACGGACACGCGCTGGCATACCGCGCCTATTTCGCGCTGACGTCCGCGGGAACTCAAACCAACCGCTGGACCACCTCGCGCGGCGAACCCACCGCCGGCACGTTCGGCTTCACCTCCATCCTGCTCTCGCTTCTGGAAAAAGAAAAACCCGAATATCTGGCGGTCACCTTCGATACCGGGAAAACCTTCCGCGACGATCTCTATCCCGCATACAAAGCCACTCGCGCCAAGATGCCCGAAGACTTGCGGCCGCAAATCGACCGAATCCGGGATGTTGTGCGCGTGTTCCGCATCCCCATTTTCGAGGCCGAAGGATTCGAAGCAGACGACGTGCTCGGCACGCTCGCCCGCCAAATGTCGGAATCCGGAACCGACACGCTCATCCTCAGCGGCGACCGTGATCTGCTGCAGCTGGTCAGCAAACGGATCACCGTCCGCCTGCCGGGGCGCTCCCTTTCCGAATCCACCGATTACGATCCGGCTAAGTTCGAGGAGCAATGGGGATTTTCACCGGAGAAACTGATCGATTACAAAGCGCTGGTGGGCGATAAGTCCGACAACATCCCCGGCGTGAACGGCATCGGCGAGAAGACCGCCACCGAACTTCTACGGACGTACGGGACGCTTGACGAAATCTACAACCGACTGGGGGATGTGGCGCCGCGATATCGAACCAAACTGGAAGCCGGGCGCGAAAGCGCAATCCTATCGCGCACACTGGCCACCATCCGCACCGACGTCCCGTTGCGCGCGGATCTCGCCCAGTGCCGGGTGGGGCAATATTCGCGCGAAGAGGTGGCCGCGTTGTTCCAGGTATTGGAATTTCGCACTCTGCTCTCCCGGTTGCCCGGAGGAGCCGCCTCCACGGTGCAGATGGGAATGTTTGCCGAACCGAAAGCCGGAGCCGAGGTCACCCGCTGGCATATGGTGCAAAGCGACGCGGAGTTGGCCGCTCTGGTCGAAAGCATTTCCCGCGCGCCGATCCTCGCGCTCGACACCGAAACCACCTCGACCGATCCGATGCGGGCCGAACTGGTCGGATTGTCGCTGTCGGTGACCGAGGGCGAGGGGTACTACATTCCCATCCGTCATGCGCTCGGGCCGAATATGGACCTGGGCGCGGTCAGGCAGCGGCTGGGCGGCCTGCTCTCCGACAGCCAGGTTCCGAAAACCGGCCACAATATTAAATATGACCTGACCATATTGGAGCGCGCCGGGCTGCCTATTTCCGCGCCCGCCTTCGATACCATGGTTGCCGAATGGCTGTGCAACCCCGCGTCGCACAACCTCGGCTTGAAGGATCTCGGGTTCCTCCGGCTTGGGGTGGAGATGACGCCGATTGAAGCGCTGATCGGCAAGGGCGCAAAGCAAATCACCATGGACCGCGTGCCGGCCTCTCAGGCGGCCCCCTATGCCGCCGCCGACGCGGATATTTCCCTGCGGTTGGTGGCTCCCCTGCGCCAGGATTTGGTAGAGCGTAGTCAAACGAAACTGTTTGCCGAAATGGAAATGCCGCTGATCCCGGTTCTGGCCGCCATGGAACGCGAGGGGGTCCGGCTGGACCTTCCCTATTTGGACGGTCTAGGAGAGGATTGGCAAGCGGAATTGCACGGGATCGAGGTCCGGGTGCATGAGATGGTCGGCCGTCCGTTCAATCTGCATTCCACACAGCAACTGGCGGACGTGCTGTTCGGGCAGCTCGGGCTGCAGCCGCCGGATAAATCCCGCAAGACGGCGTCCGGAAAATATTCCACCGCCGCCGACGTGCTCGAGAGCCTGGCCGGAGCGCATCCGGTGGTTGAGCAGATCTTGCGCCATCGCGAACTCTCCAAGCTGCTCTCCACCTATGTGGAGGCGCTGCGTGACGAGGTCAATCCGGAAACTGGTAGAGTGCACACGTCCTACAATCAAACCGGGACGGTCACCGGCCGCTTATCCTCTTCCGATCCGAATCTTCAGAATATCCCCACCCGCACCGAGGAAGGCCGGCGGATCCGCCGCGCGTTCGTGGGTTCGCCCGGCCACCGCCTGCTCTCGATCGATTATTCCCAGATCGAACTGCGGCTTGCGGCGCACATGGCGAGCGATCCGGGGATGATTGAGGCCTTCCGCCACGGAGAGGATATCCACGCCGTCACGGCCGCGGCCATCTACAGTGTGTCGCTCCCCGAGGTGACGCCCGCCATGCGCCGCCATGCGAAAGCAATAAACTTCGGCCTGCTCTACGGCCAGACGGCGTTTGGACTGACGCGTTCGACCGATCTGACTCTTTCGGAAGCTACAAAGTTCATCGAAACCTATTTCGAACGCTTTACAAAAATCCGGGATTACGTCGAGACTCTCAAGCGCATGGCCGCGGAGCGCGGATACGTCGAAACCATGCTTGGAAGGCGAAGGTATTTCCCGGAACTTGCACCCGGCTCACGCCTGGATCAGAACGCCCGCAACCGCGCGGAACGGGAGGCGATCAACGCGCCCATCCAGGGATCGGCCGCCGATATCATGAAAATCGCGATGATCCGTTTGCCGGGCGAACTGGCCCGGGCAGGCATGCGCACGCGCATGATCCTGCAGGTGCACGATGAACTGGTGTTCGAATGCCCGGACGCGGAAATCATTCCCGCCGCGCGGCTCGTGCGCCAGGTGATGGAAAACGTTCTCTCCCTCGGCATTCCGTTAACGGCGGACGCCATGCAGGGGAAAAATTGGGAGGAGATGCAGGCGGTTAAGGAATAATTCCCCGGCGCTTTCCCGCCCCATTCCTACGATGCGGAAAATTTCACGCAGAATTTGTACTTCCTTGCTCTTGGGGATGCTTTTTTCCGCATGTACCGGAACCCTGCCCGGTATGAATTCCGGCAGCCCGAAGGCTTCGCTTGAAAGTAATTACCTCCCGGATCCATCCTTGGCGGAAACCAGCACGCCGTTCCTACCGACGGAGTTTTCGCCCACGGACGTTTTTCCATCCGACGCGTCACAAACCCCCATCCCTCCCGCCCTATGGATCTCACCGGCGTTGCCGGATTCCTTTCTCTCTGTCTTCTCCCCCCCGCCGGGTTGGCGGATCGCAACCAATCTGGAGGACTCGGCCGTCCAGCTTTATATCGGCGACGAGCGGCGGGTCTCAACATGGATCTATGCCCTGGTAGCTCCGTTTCCAACCGTCACCGACGGAGTGAGCACACTGGACTTGCGGCAAGCGTGGTCGGGGGAAGGGAGCAATCCATTCGCCGGCCGGCCGCTACTCATGGATCAGAATACGCTGGATGTCTTTTCCGCCTTGTGGGGAGTGCCCGCCCCGGGTGCGGTGCAGATTGTTCCCGCCGATCAACTGGCGGATCACGCCTGGGCTAATCCTCCCGCCTGGGCGATTGTCCCATGGGAAACGCTTTCGCCGCGCTGGAAAGTATTGGAAGTGGACGGGCAATCGCCGATGCGGAACGCGTTCGATTCGACCGGCTATCCGCTGGCGGTGCCGATTTCCATCTCCGGGGATTTGACATTGTTCGATCAGGTTGCCGCGAAATCCAGCCTCTCGGCAACCAACCGCGACCCGTCAAAGTTAACCACCCTGATTCTTACTGGCGTGACCGCGCTGGTACGCGCCACCGCATACGCCATGGAAAAACAAGGCGTGCTTTACCCGGCCGAGGATATCGGTGAACTGCTTCGATCGGCCGACCTGACCCACGTGAGCAATGAAGTCCCATTCGCACAGGATTGCCCTCCGCCGAACCCCGCGCCAGGCCTCTATCCGTTTTGTTCCGATCCGCGGTATATCGATCTGCTGGAATATATCGGCGTGGATATCGTCGAGATGACCGGAAATCACGTGCGGGATTGGGGATCGGACGCGCTGCTCTATACGATGGAACTGTATACGCAGCGCGGCTGGCCCTTCTATGCCAGCGGGAAGAATCTGGAGGCGGCCCGGAAACCCGTCCTGATGGAAAGCAACGGCAACCGCCTGGCCTTCATCGGCTGCAATAAACCCGGCAACAACGGTGAATGGGCGACCGACAATTTGCCAGGAGCGGCGCCCTGCGATTTCGATTACCTAAAAACCGAGCTGAAGCAATTAACCGCCGACGGGTATCTGCCCGTTATGACCTTCCAATATATCGAGTATTCCCAATTTGAACCGACCGACGAACAGGTCTTGGATTTCCATGCGATGGCCGACGCCGGAGCCGTCGTCGTTTCCGGAAGCCAGGCCCATCATCCGCAAACCTTCGATTTCACCGGTCGGTCGTTCATCCACTACGGCCTGGGAAACCTGTTCTTCGACCAGTATGATCAGGAGGAAAATCGGGATGCATTCATCGACCGGCACGTTTTTTATAACGGCCGATATCTCGGGACCGATTTGATCACGATCACCTTCGTCGATTACGCCCGTCCGCGGTTTATGACCACCAAGGAACGCGCCAATTTCCTTGCCACGGTTTTTTCCGCAAGCGGCTGGTAGAAACCCGCGTCCGATGGAACTTTTAAAGGATTCCCTGCGAAAGCGCGCCCGCGAACTGGGCTTCGTCCATTGCGGGTTTACCACGGCCGAACCGCCGGACCATTACCCCGCGTTTGCGAATTGGATCGCCGCCGGCCGTCAGGCTGGGATGGGCTATCTGGCGTCGGAACGCAGCCTGTCGATGCGGGCCATCCCGGCCCGGTTGTTTCCCCCGGCCCGGTCGATTATCTCGCTGGCGATACCGTATCCGCCGCCTCCGGATTTTAAAAACCTGCCGCTAGAGGGGCGCGTCGCCGCCTACGCCCAGGGTGTGGATTACCACGAGATCATCCCGGGCCGGCTGCGATTGCTTTGTCGGGATCTCGATTCGCTTGCCGGAGGCCGGCCGCGGCATCGGGCGTACGTTGATACCGGCCCGATCCTCGAACGGGAGATCGCCTCCCGTGCCGGATTGGGATGGATCGGCAGAAATTCCATGCTCATCCATCCCGCGATAGGTTCTTTCTTTTTCCTGGCGGTTATCCTCACCGAATTGGAACTGCCTCCGGATCCGCCCTTCGCCTTCGACCGCTGCGGGACCTGCGATAGTTGCCTGAAAGCCTGCCCGACCGGCTGCATCCTTCCCGACCGGACGATCGACTCCGGCAGGTGCATTTCCTATTGGACGATCGAACATCGCGGGTCCATCCCGGACGACGTCCGCATCCGGATCGGCCGGTGGGTTTTCGGTTGCGACATTTGCCAGATTGTTTGTCCCTGGAACCGGAAGGACCATTTGGAAGCGGAATCTCCTTTTCGCTCAAGGCTTCATTTTCCCATCCATAATGTGGCACGGGAAACTGCCCTTTCCGAGGAGGAATGGCAAGCTCGTTTTTATAAAAGCCCGCTCCGCCGGATAGGACGTGAAGGGTATCTGCGTAATCTGATCATTGTCCTGGGCAATACCCGCCGCGAGGAAGCTATCCCTTTTTTGCTCCCGTTTCAATCAAATCAGAACCCTGTTTTAAGGGATTTTGCCGGTTGGGCAATAAGAGAAATTCACGGACAATAATGGTATTATAGATCGGATTAGGTTTCTTTTTTTATGCTTGTGGCGCATTCACGATCAATTCGGTAGAATGAATTCATCCGGTCCTCTGATGGCATACAAATGAAGAGAAAGATTGAATCGGCCTTTGGAGGGCAACCGGGGGGAAGGAGAAAATGTCCGATCTGTCGAACAAAGAGGATTTTGGAGATGTCTCAGGATTCTACCCGCGCCGCAAAGAAGGGTTGGGTAACTTTTTCATCGGGATGTTGACCGGCGTGGCAGTGATGATCGGGGTGCTGCTCCTGGTAGTAGGGATCTGGGGCAACAAGGCTTTGCCGCTCTCGTTTCTATCGTCCCCCACACCATCGCGGACGGTCACTCCCAACACCACCGTTACGTTTACTCCGTCCGCCACCCTAGCGCCGACCGGTGAAACGCCTTCGGTAACCCCCACGCCGTCTTGCCCGGCGGAATACACCGTCCTATCCGGCGACCTGCTCGGCACAATTGCCCAAAAATGCGGCATCTCAGTGGAGTCAATCACAGCACTTAATCCGACGCTCGACCCGAATAATATTCAAGTCGGCCAGAAGATCCTACTCCCGCCTTCGGGAACCGGGTTTACTCCGACCATTTTCCCCACCGGGCTGGCGACCGGGGCAATCATCCCCATAACGGTTCAAGCGGGGGACAACCTTGAGGCGATCGCCACAAGATGCTTGTCGACGGTGGATGACCTCGTCAAGCGGAATAAGATCACGGATCCCAACTTCCTGACCGTAGGGCTGGTATTGCAATGCCGTTACGGGATCGCCACACCGGTGCCGACCAGCGCCTCGTCTCCGACGTTCGGCCCGACACCGACATTTACACCCACTATCACCCTCACCCCGACGCGCACGTTGGCGCCGTAGGCGGATTAGGGACAAGGATAAAAAATCCCCCGCGGAAGTCCGCGGGGGATTTTTTTTTACTGCAACGTATCCGGCTGGGATTAATAATCCATCCCGCCGCCAGGCGGCATCATCGGCGCCGATTTATCCTTCTCCGGAGCATCGGTGATAAGCGCTTCGGTGGTGAGGATCATGGCCGCGATCGAAGCCGCGTTTTCCAACGCGCCGCGGACGACCTTGACCGGATCGATGATCCCGGCTTTGATCATATCCACATATTCGGAGGTTAACACGTTGAAGCCGATATGCTTGTTCTTGGCTTCGGCGGACTTCCTCTTCACGGCGTCGATCACAACCGAGCCGTCTTCGCCGGCGTTGGAGGCGAGCCGCCGGATGGGGGCCTCGAGCGCCTTGCGGACAATATTGACACCCACCTGGGCATCGTC
The DNA here is from genome assembly GCA_003141675.1 of Anaerolineae bacterium. GTDB lineage: Bacteria > Chloroflexota > Anaerolineae > Anaerolineales > RBG-16-64-43 > FEN-1073. The sequence continues at coordinate 29,100 of PLND01000063.1, read as the reverse complement.
CGTGTCCATTTTAATTTTGTCCAGCGCCGCGGCGGCGTTGATCAGGGAAATTTCCCCGCCGGCGACGATCCCTTCCTCCACGGCTGCCCGTGCGGCAGAGAGCGCGTCTTCGACGCGGTGCTTCTTTTCCTTCAACTCGGTTTCGGTCGCCGCTCCGACGCGGATGATCGCCACCCCGCCGGACAGCTTGGCGAGCCGTTCCTGAAGCTTTTCCTTGTCGTAGTCGGAAGTGGATTTGTCGATCTCGACCTTGATTTCCTCGATCCGCCCCTTGATCTTCGCCGGATCGCCCTTACCGCCGACGATGGTTGTATCGTCCTTGGTGGCGACAACCTTGTCGCACTTTCCGAGGTCGGCCAGGGTTGTGTTTTCCAGCTTCTTGCCAAGTTCTTCGGTGATGACCGTGCCACCGGTGAGCAGGGCGATGTCTTGCAGCATGGCCTTACGTCGATCTCCGAATCCCGGCGCCTTGACGGCCAGTACGTTAAGCATGCCGCGCAGTTTATTCAGGACCAGCGTGGCCAGCGCCTCGCCGTCGACTTCCTCGGCGATGATGACCAGATCCCGCTTCCCCGTCTGGACCAACTTTTCCAGGACCGGGACAATGTCGGCCGCCGCGGAAATCTTCTTATCGTAAATGAGCAGGTACGGTTCGGTGATGACGGATTCCATCGTCTCCGGGCTGGTGATGAAATAAGAGGAGTTATACCCGCGGTCGAACTGCATGCCTTCTACATATTCAGTTTCGAACTGCAGGCTTTTCGATTCCTCGACCGTGATCACGCCGTCTTTACCAACCTTGTCCATGACGTCAGCGATCAGGGAGCCGATCTGGCTGTCGGCCGCGGAGTTGGTGGCCACCGAAGCGATCTCTTCTTTGGTTTCGATTTTCTGGGATTGGGCCCGGATGGCTTCCACCGCCGCCGCTGTGGCTTTCTCGATCCCGTGCTTGATGAGCATCGGGTTGGAACCCGCGGTTACGCTCTTGAGACCTTCCATGACGATCGCGTGTGCCAAGATGGTCGACGTGGTGGTTCCATCGCCGGCGATGTCGTTGGTTTTGGTTGCCGCTTCCTTGAGCAGTTGCGCCCCCATGTTCTGATAGGGATCCTCGAGCTCGATCTCCTTGGCGACGGTCACGCCGTCGTGGGTGATGGTCGGGGCGCCGAATTTTTTATCCAAGGCAACGTTGCGTCCCTTGGGGCCCAGCGTGGTTGCCACCGCGTTGGCAAGGATGTCGATGCCCTCTTTTAACCTTCTGCGGGCATCATCGGAAAATACAAGTTGTTTGGCACTCATGGTTCATTCTCCTGAATTAAGATCGGCCGCCGGCCGAACTCGCCTAGCCTTCGACCGTGGCAAGGATGTCGGATTCTTTGATGATCAGCAGCTTCTTGCCGTCTATCTTGACTTCGGTGCCGGCATATTTTGCGTACAGGACAGTATCTCCGACCTTTACATCCATCGGAATGCGCTTGCCGGTCTCGTCACGTGCTCCTGGTCCGACCGAGAGAATCTTCCCCTTCTGGGGTTTTTCCTTGGCCGTATCCGGAATAACAATGCCCGCGGGAGTGGTTTCTTCCTGCTCCATCGGCTCAATGACGGTTCGATCGCCAAGCGGTTTAAATGAAATGGCCATCTTGCTAACCTCCTTTATGGAATTGTTGGTGTTTTGAAGAGTTAGCACTCATGGGTCATGAGTGCTAGCAGGCATAATATACACAACTGGCCATCGAATGTCAAGGGTTTTTCACGAGGATGCGCGTTTTGGCGGGTTCGAAGGCTTAATTCGCAGTTCGGCGGGTCAGTATGTCCGCAACCGTTTTTTCCAGATCATCAAACTCCACGGGTTTAGGGAGAAAGGCGTCCGCTCCCGCCTTCAAAATTCCCGTAACGATCGCATCCTGATTGTCCGAAGACACGGCCAAGATCGGCACGTTCGCCAGGAGAGGATCCCTGCGGATGAAGCGGATCACCTCCCCGCCATCCACGCCCTGCATATGAACGTCCAGGACAAGCAATTGGGGAAGTCCGTGGGTCATCGATTCGATGGCGAGCCGCGGACTATAAACCGGCCGAGCATGGAAATCCAGCAGCGAGAGCATTTTGACAATGCCGTCCGCCGTTTCCCGATTGTCATCCACAACCAGCGCCGTGTGTGTCATTCGCCTGCCACCATTATCCGGACTGCATTCTACTATTTAATATCGCCGCCAACCATCGCCGCGCCGGAAGGCCATTATTTCCGTTGCGGCAGCATTCGGATTTCCCGAAGGGACTTTCCGACCCGCGACCTTATTGGCTTCAAGTTGGGTTTCCCGCTGCGGGCGTCCGCGAAACGGCGGACCTGTTTTGGAACGGGATGCAGGTCAATCGTGAAGATAGACCTTTGTCCCCTTGCCGATGAACTGCGGCGGGTCCGGGACATACGGGACCGTGGGAAGGATCCAGCGGTACAACCAGCGCGCCTCGTTCGGCCGCATATTGATGCAGCCTTCGCTGCAGGGAACGCCGAAATTATTGTGCCAGTAGACCCCGTGGAAAGCGGTTCCCTGCATGTGGAAAAAAGAAACAAAGGGGACGCCCGGCAATTCGTTCGCATCCAGCTCGGACGTCAAGCGGCCATCGCCCATATGCCGGCTGGGGGTTTTTTCAAACACGCTGTAATGTCCGATGGGCGTGAAGGTCCGGCCTTCCCCGGGCTTGGGATCTTTGCGCAGCCATCCGCTGGAAATCGTCGCAGTAAACACCGCTTGGTCGTTCTCGAAAGCCGCAAGCGTCTGTTTGGTCAAATCCACTTCGATGCGCTTCGCTTCGGGCGGAACGTCCGGCGAGACGGGAGACAGTTCCTGCTCCGAAAAAAGCCGCAAGTGGTCGGCGGAAACATAATACTTGTGTGCCAGCCGGTCGTCCTGCAAACCGTACCATGCTTTCCCGGTCTCATCCATTACCGTTTCCACCACCCAGAACACCGCCTGGTAATACAAGCGGTACAACGGCGGCGCCTCGGCCGAAGGTTTATCCCGTGATCGGGTATACGGGACGGTCACCTCGGCCAGTTTTCCACCGGAGGGGATGTCGTAGACGACCGGGTTGAAATCATAACGGACTTCCTGGAGGTATCCGCTGTGGGCGAAGCCATCCAACAAACGGAACCAACGCGGATTTCCCTGCGGGCCGTGCTCGCCCGTAATTTGTTCGAGCACGGTGACGATCTCGTCGCGGCGCAACTTCCGCAGGACCGTCGCGGCCGGATCCGGTTCGGATTGCACCACGATGTCGTAGGCTGTGCTGCGGGCCAGACCGTAGGCCGGGGGCTGGTCTGCCGGCGGAAGCGAAGCGCAAGCCACGCCGGTCAGTGAGGCACCCGCCAGCTTTAGAAACGTCCTCCGCGAATAAGAGCCCATGATCGTTGCGGAAGCGCTCTAGGAACCGGGGGGCGGGATGGGCAAATCCTCGACGCGAATGCCCACCCATTTGTCGCCCTCTTCGACCAGCATCACCGGGATTTCATCCCGGATGGGGTATTTGCGCCCGCAACCGGGCTCCTGACACACCAGCCAGGAATCTTTTTCCAGTTTCAGCAGGCCTTCTTTATCTTGGACGCAAACGGGGCAGCGCAGGATTTCCAGAAGATCGGGAGCGATCATGGGATGACACCTCCACTAAGGTGCGGCGAAATGGATTTACCTCCGAGGTTCAGCTTCAACTACAACACGCCTTCGCCGCGCAAACGGCGGACGATTTTGGCGGCCGATTCCCAGCGGTCCATTGTGTAGAAAAGCAGCCCGGGGACACCCGCAGCCAGAAGTTCCCGGCATTGCGCCATGGCGAACTCGATTCCAAAATCGAGCGCGGCTTGTTTGTCATCCCCGGGCAATCCCGCCAGCGCCCGGCGCAGGGCTTCGGGAATGCTGGCTCCGCAGGTTGCCGCCAGAGTCTCGGTCAGCTTGGCGGAATAGACCGGCATGACTCCCGGGATGATCGGGACGCTGATCCCCCGGGCCTGGCACCGCTCGACGTAGTGAAAGAAGAAGCGGTTGTCGTAGAAATAATTGGTAAGGATGAATTCGGCTCCCGCCTCCACCTTCCGTTCCAAAAAATCCAAATCCCGTTCCAGGTTGGGGGCCTGCACGTGGCCTTCCGGATAACCGGCCGCCCCAAGGCAAAAGGAAAACTTCGGCCGGATGAAAGCCAGCAACTCGGAGGCATACGAGAGACTCTCCGGCTGCGCTCGAAATTCCGGGTCGCGCGGAGGATCGCCGCGCACAACGAGGATATTCTCCACTCCGATGCCGGCGTATCCTTCAAGGGTTGAGGCGATCTCCTTCGGGCCGAGTCCAAAGCCGGCGAAATAGGCGACCACCTCCAGCCCTTTTTCTCCCTTCAACCGATCCGCCAGATTTCGGGATCCCTCGCGGGTTGAGCCGCCCGCCCCGAAAGTCACCGTGGCGAAATCCGGCTCGATACCGGCCAGCGTATCGATGGTCTTGGCCAGGTTCTCTTCCGCCTTGGACGTCTTGGCTGGAAAGAGCTCAAAGGCGATGGTCGGCTTTTTGCCGGGTTTCCAAAGGTCGACGATCCGCATTACCCTTTCCCTTCACGTAAGTTTGAAATTTGGATTGTTGTAAAAATCCATTAAGTTCCGACATTGTACCCGAGAGTTCCATCAACCGGACTCGTCCTTTGGTTCGGGTCAGCCCTGGAATCTTGAGGAAAATATTAATCCAAGTTTTTAAAATCCTGCGCGGCGAATAATCGTCCGCTCGGCCCGTTGTCGTCCAACAACGCCGGGACCAACGCCCCCGGGAGTACGGTGGCCGGTTCGTGTTCGGCGTTCGGCCCGCCCATGTCCGTTTTCAACCAGCCAGGATCCAGATAGTTCGCCAGCACGTTCGTCCCGCGCAGTTCCGCCGCCAGGTCGCGAGTGTATTTGTCAACGGCGGCTTTCGAAACGCTGTAGGGAGCCAAGCACGGCGTGTCCTGGATTCCGGAAGTCAGATTGATGATCCGCCCGTAGCCCCGCTGGAGCATTCCCGGAACCAGCGCGTTGCACAGCGCGATCATGGCAAAGAGGTTGACCCGGAAAACGGCCAGCCATTCGTCGAGTGGAATCTCCCAAACAGATTTCCATGAATTTTGAATCGCCGCGTTGTTGTAGAGGATATCCACCTGGTTCGTCGCCTGAGCCACGCCGCGCAGGATCGCTTCGATGCCTTCGCCCGTGCCCAAATCGCCCGCCACCGCGGCGACGCGGACTCCGCAGGCTTCCGCCAATTGCGCGGTCTCCCGCGTGTGGTTAATTTCCCGGCCGTGGACGATGACGTTGCATTTTCTTTTCGCCAGGCCTACGGCGATCTCCCGACCGATCCCCCGGCTGGACCCGCTGACTAAAGCCCAACGGTTTTCCAGTAATCTCATGTTGAATTTCCTTTCAGGATGCGGATTCGACGACCGCCAAAGACCCGGAGAGTGGAAGGAAAAACGCCGCGAGAGATCATTCGGAGAAATTACGGCGGGCAGGACGCCCCATCGGGGGGAGCAGTGTATTTGGCTGGATTGTATTGGCACACCGCCCCCCAAGGCAGGTAATGGGTAAAATACCGGTCCTGGTTGATTATCTGGCCGTTGCGGGAGACGGAACGGTTGACGGTCACGTCCGCCCCTTTCACCGCCCAGTCCACTTGCGTCCAGTCGACGGTCAGTTGCGGGTTGGCCTCCCACTTCGGGTCCGGAGGATCGACCTCATTCGTAACACCACTGGAATTGTAACTGACGGTGCGGCCGTCGGAAGTTGAATAGAACCGCCAATACAGCCGTTTGGTCGTCAAATCCACCTGGGTTTCCATCAGAATCCAGTATGGTGAATCGTTGATAAATTTCAGGTCCACTTCCGGGAAGAACACCGTCGCGTCAAATCCCGTGCCAAGATGCACCGGCCCGTCGCCGTTCTCGTAATAACCCACCCGGTAGGCGTGGGAATACCGCTCAGTGACGGGAAATCCGGTCATGAGGATTGTCCGGAACAGCGTGGTGCTTACCTGGCAGACACCGCCCCCGGCGCCTTTGATGGTGCGATTGCCCACGATGATCAACGCCTCGGCGTAACCGGTGTCGAGACTGACGTCCCCGAGATGCGCACCCATCGAAAAGGCCTCTCCCGGCTTGACCAGCAGACCGTCGAATTGCGCCGAGGCCAGGGTGATATTCTGGATTCGTTCCGAAGCCGAACCATTAAAGGAAGTCCATTGCATTCCACCCGGCAAAAGCCCGGCGATACCCAGGCTGGCGGCGGTTTCCTGGTCGCCGACATCCGGCTCGGTGGTATCGAACGCCAGCGCCGCGCCATGCGCTCCCTGCGCGACGGCATCCTGAATGGACTGGATGGATTTATCGACGTTCAACTCGCGCCCGCGCTTGGACGGGATATAGAGAGTCAATCCGTTGGCGCTCGTATCAAAATGATAGCGCGCGTTTTGCATTTTGCGGGAGAGGGTTCCCGCCAGCGGCCGGAGAGTGCTGGCCAGTTTCTCTTCGTCCAGCGCAAGCAAATAATGGGTTCCGGTGGAATCCGTCTCCTCGCGGAAGGAGAGCATGTCCGCGAGCATCGCCGGGGTAAGCGTAAACGATGCCGGATCGCCGGGCTGGCTGTCGGCGATGGACATGGCGAAATCCTGGCTAAGCAGCTGCTGGGCAACCGCCGCCTGCGGCGAGGCATCCAGCACCCGGGGAGGAAATTCCGTGACGACCATCGGAATCTCGGCGTCCGCAAGATGGCCGATCGGGACGGCGATCAGCGACAGTATGGCAGCCGTGTCCAACCGCTTCCCCACCTGGCCGGGGATGGCGACCACATCCAACCCGTGCATCTCGAGGCGCGCCTCGACCGCGGATTGCTCCACTTCGGGGGCGATGCGCTGTAAAAAGGCGAGCGCCCGAGTGAAATCGAACTGGAGCACCGGAGCCACTGCCACCCCGCTGAACCGGGATTCCAGCTGATCACCGGCGTTCCCGAGCATGTCCTTGGATCGTCCGACGGAGTAGGCGTTGTTTGTGGTCGCCAGCAGATCCAGACCCAGCCCCAAATCCCCGGGTGTGGCCACCCATTTTTTATCTCCATAGGTGAACACGATCCGGCCGTCCCGCGGATAGTCGAAGCCTGCGTCCATCTGCTGGGCCGCATCCACCGCGGAGAGGCCGGAGAGGTTCATCCCAAACACCGTCACGCCCGGATAGATCCTTCCGCTGTTGGCGGATTCATAAACGGAGGCACTGACTGCGAAGGATAGCGCCAGCGTCAACGCCGCGGCGAGAAGAACGGCAACGATCCGCACCGTCCATCGGCCGACGAATGCACGGGATGCATGCGGCTTTTCGGGCGAAGGGGAAACCCCGGGAGTAGTATCCATATCCGGGATTATATACCACGCGGGAAAGCGGGCGAATTATTCACCAAAAAGAATTTCCCACGATAAAAATGACGGAGAATGGCTTTTCCGCTAAAGACCCGGCGATTTCTGGACAGCCAAGTCGTAAATTCTGCTAAATTCCTTCTCGAAAATTCCGGCCCACCCGGCATTCCAGATGATCAGCAGATCTTCATCATTTTTGTTTTCGGCGCTCTCGGTGAAATTATAGGAACCGGTAATGACGATTTCCCCGTCGATCAGGATCACCTTGTGATGCATGTTACGCGGATTGGCGTCCAAATAAGCCGCTACGCCGCCCTTCCGGAGCGCGTTCCATTGCGCTCCGGAATTGGATTTCGCTTGTGAAGTCTCCATCACTCCCGATACCGTCACACCGGCGGCGGCGCGCTCGATCAATGCATCCGCGATTTGGGAGGAAGTGAATGAAAAGGCTAAAAAATGAATCGATTTTTTTGCCCCATGGATCAATTCGATCACGTGGCGGGCCACCTGGTCCTCCGGTGCGAAGAGCGCCTGCACCGGGCCCAGGCCTGTATCCACCGACGCCGCCGATGGTTCGTTGCGGGGGGAATCGGTCCCGAAGAATTTTCCGATGAACATCTCCCCAAACTCGGCGGTGAAAATCTTCGCAAGCCCCGGTGAGCGGAGGTGCAGAAAGTTGTTGTCGTTCCGGTAGGCGTCGTTGGCGGTCAGATTCATCGACCCGGCCCACACGTCCTCGCGGTCGATGACCACGAATTTGTCGTGCATCAACCCGTCCCGGTTGTCGCCGACGATCGGGATTCCTTCCCCGCGCAGCAAACCGATCGCCTCGCGATGCTCGTTATCGGAGTCCGTAACGATCCGCACCATCACGCCGCGGGAAGACGCCCGCAGCAGCGCCTGCGCAACGGGGAGCAGATCGAAATCATAAACGGCCGCATCCACACAGCATCGCGCCTGGTCGATCGCGAGGTCGAGCGCCTCATCCGGGCCGCCGAGATACCGGCCGTCGAATTCCTGCGGCCGGCTGAACCAGACGCCGGTCTCTCCCGGCCCCTGGACCGCGGATGGGGTGGGGAGTACTTTGACCGAGATTTCCTCCCGGTGCAAAAAAACCCAGCCGAGCACAGCCAGGGCGGGGATGAATAGAACGAACCGAACTCTGAATTTACGGAATCGAAATGGACGCAACATATATCCCCCTAGGTCGAAGAAACGCGGATATTATAAATCGGAATTCCGAATGTTGTCACACCGCCAACGATGTGTCCATTGATCGGGTTGGCCTGTATTATTTTCGGTTTGAGGTTCCCCCCTCGATGCTGACAACCTTTCCGACCACGTCTGCATATCGGGCCGCCATATTCGGCACGATCGCCCCGCCCCAGGAGGCGCCGATCAGGTGCGATTTTCCCAACCGCAGCTGAGAAAACTACTCAGCCTGGAAGACCATGCACGCGGATTTCCCCGATCGTGCCGCGCATTCCAATGGTCGATCCTCCGAAAAAACGGATTACGCGGAGAGGAAAGAGCATCAGAAGGTTTTTGAAAGGGAATTTCCGCGCTCCCGGCCCGCCCCGGCGGGTCGGGCTGCCCTCGCATTTACCCTCGCGAAGCGGGGGTAGCGGGGGAAATCCATGGAATCTGCGGAATCCGCGTACCAATTATTCGCAGGAAAATCAGAACTACATCTTTCCATAATGACACATCGTATAATCGAAGCGATGGCCACGCTACAGGAAACGCTGGATACATTATCGGCGGACGCCGAATTAGTTCAGCCACGGGAAGAGGGCGCAGTTCGCTGCCTGGCCTGCGGCCACCGCTGCCTGGTGCGCCCGGGGCGGCGCGGCGTCTGCCGCGTGCGCTTCAACCGCGACGGAAAGCTGCGAATGCCGTGGGGTTACGTGGCCGGATTGCAGGCCGATCCGATCGAGAAAAAGCCCTTCTACCATTTTCTGCCGGGCGCAACCGCCTTAACCTTCGGGATGCTCGGCTGCGACTTCCATTGCGGCTTCTGCCAAAACTGGGTCTCCTCCCAGGCGCTGCGCGATCCGGCGACGGACCGCATGGGGCTGACAATCCACCGCGCCTCGCCGGAAGAAATCACCGATTCGGCGGTGCGCTCCCGGTCGGACGTTGTGGTTTCCTCCTACAACGAGCCGCTGATCACAGCCGAATGGGCTGCGGCGATTTTCCGTCCGGCGCGGGAACGCGGATTCAAAACCGGGATCGTCTCCAACGGTAACGCCACACCGGAAGTACTGGCTTACTTACGGCCGCACTTGGACGGGATGAAGATCGATCTCAAAGCGATGCGCAAACGCACTTACTCGACGCTGGGAGGCGTGTTGCAGCACACGCTCGATACCATCCAGGCCGCCCGCCGGGCCGGTTTGTGGGTGGAGGTGGTCACCCTGCTTATCCCAGGCCTCAACGACGATTCGGCCGAATTGTGGGATGCGGCCCGGTTCCTGGCTGGCGTCTCGGCCGACATTCCCTGGCACGTCACCGCCTACCACCCGGATTACCAATACGACGCCGCGCGTCCGACTAGTGCCGCTGATCTTACCAGGGCGGCGGAAATCGGCCAGGAAGCTGGATTGCGTTATGTATACGCCGGGAACCTGCCGGGAATGGTCAAAGAACTGGAAGACACCCTTTGCCCCAAATGCCGGCATCCGGTTGTCCGCAGGAGAGGCTACACAATCCTGGAATACCGGCTCGGGGAAGGTGGAAAGTGCCCAGATTGTGGCGAAATCCTTGCGGGAATTTGGCGCAAACCTGATGGAGTAGATGGAAATGCGCGTTTTCCAAGGTCGCTCGATCTATGAATCTTGCACTTGGAAAAACATGACGCTTGTCACTATGGCGGGGTTTTTAGGAAGCGTATGATCGTTTTTGGAGTGCAATATTAGCGCTCTGAATTTCTCTCCTCCCTCTCCCTCCAAGGTGGTTGTAGTTGGGCCCGCTTGCGCGGGCCCAACTACTTAATAGATTGTTCGCGCGCGGGATAATCAGCCCTCAGAACCGAAAATTCTCATTTTGAAGAAGATCGAAGACGCAAACATTAACTATCATTCCGAGGCTTCTTTAGGAGCCGAGGAATCGGTGGCGCCGTTATGAAAAATCGCGCCTGTACATTCAAATCACCGATTCCTCGCCTCTAAAACCGAGGGCTCGGAATGACATATTGCGATGGAATTTATATCTTCGCCATCAACTTGGCTTTCTTCTCCTGGAATTCCGCGTCGTTGATGACCCCCTTCTGGCGCAGGGCATCCAATTGCGAAATTAGCGCCGGGACGTCACTTCCGGCGGTGGGCGCATTCGTCACCCCCTCGAGTTGAGCCTTGGCATTCACCATGGCGATTTTGTACTGGATGGGATTGGCGATCCGGCGGATTTTATTCACCCCGATTTCGCTGGCGGTGAGGACTTCAATGTCGCCGTATCCAAACACGCGTCCCAGGAACGATTGGTCCAGCATGACGTCGTTGACTTTTTCCAGCGACGAATCCACGACGTCCTTGTTGAACACGCCCGAAAGCTGAATCACGCGGCGGTTGGTGATGATGTATTTGCGGTTCGACCAGATCAAGATATCGCGGGTCAGGCTGGCCGCCGGCGCGAGTAGAACGACCAACCCCAAGAACGCCAGCGGACCGATGAAGAGAAACAGAACGATCACAAATACGATGATCACGAGCGAAAGCAGCAATTCGCTGGCGATTTCACCCAGCAGCACAAGCCAATGCTGGTGGGCCGTCAGAATGATATTTTCCTTGTCTCCGAGCAGACTTTTCAGGTAAGAATCGGCCATCGTGTCCTCCGGAATGAAATAATCGCTTTGTCCTGCGGTTCCGCATGGACAAGGGAACAGTTCGATGAGTATATCCGATTCTTTAAAAAATCGATATCGTAAAAGCGCGCCTGACCGCGGAATTCCGCCCGGGCCAGCCCGCGAAAAACGGGGATTCCGGTAAATCCCCCCGTCCGATTTTGATCCTCGTCGGACGAAATGGATGTAGAATATATTTTATTGCGGATTGGATTTGTCCAGCATGATGAATGCACAATCGGAAGCAACGGTCTGGATCGGCGGCGAGGCGGGCGAAGGGATCGCTTCGGCGGGGGACGTCTGGATTAAAACTCTGGCCCGGATGGGGCTGGGGGCCTTTGCGCACAATTCCTACCAATCCGTAATCCGCGGCGGGGAAGTTCTGTTACAGCTTCGGGCCGGCCCGTATCCGGTTTTATCGCAGGGGGGGGACTGGGATTTCCTGATTGCGCTCAATCAAAGTATTTTGGATTTAAACCTCCGCTCGGCCCTTCCGAAGGGACGCGCGCTGTTCAATGCTGATGCCGTCAAGCCGCCGGCATCCTCGGGCGACGTCATCCTGTGCGGCATCCCCGTCGGTGAACTGACGGCGGATCTGCCCAAGAACCCGGTGATGCAAAACACGGTCCTGCTCGGAGCCTTGGCCTTCCTCCAGAAGGTTCCCTGGGATTTATTCGAAGGATCCATTCGTGCCCAATTCGGAAAGCGCAAGGCGGAGCTTTCCGACCAGAACGTAACCGTCGCCCGGCGGGGATGGGAGTACGCGCAGAAGAATTTTGTCCCGGCGGACCACATCGCCCTTTCCGGCGACGGAAAGCGGCGCATGGTGATCACCGGCAACCAGGCGGTCGCTTTGGGAGCGTTGGCGGGCGGATGCAAATTCTATTCGGCCTATCCGATGACGCCGGCCTCCTCGATCATGCACTGGCTGGCTCCGCGCGGGCACCGCTACGGGCTGCTCATGAAGCAGGCGGAGGACGAGCTGGCCGCGATCAACATGGCCATCGGTGCGGGGTACGCGGGCGTGCGCGCGATGGTGGGGACCTCCGGCGGCGGCTTCGCGCTGATGACCGAAGCCATCGGCATGGCGGGGATGATCGAAGCGCCGGTGGTGGCGGTCCTCTCCCAACGCGGCGGACCGTCCACCGGGCTGCCCACCAAAACCGAGCAGGGCGATCTATTCCAGGCTCTGGGCGCCTCCCAGGGCGAGTATCCCAAAGCGATCCTCGCCCCCCTGGATCCCGTCGACGCCTATTACTCCACGATCGAAGCCCACAACCTGGCCGAGAAGTATCAAATGCCGGTGATCGTGATCCTGGACCTGTATCTCTCGGAGCGCAACGTCGTCGTCGACCCGGACAGCCTCAACCCCCATGTGCCCATCGAACGCGGCGAGGTGGTCCGTGCCGTCGAAGGGGAATACCTGCGCTACCGCGATACGCCCAGCGGAGTTTCCCCGCGCACGCTTCCTGGCACACCGGGTGGAATGCACATCGCCGTGTCCGACGAGCACAACGAAAAGGGAGTGCTGGTGACCGACTGGTATACCAACCCCACCATGCGGACGAAAATGATGGAGAAGCGCATGCGCAAGATGGAAGGCGCACGCCGCGACACCGCCGGGCGGGAATTTATCTGCGAAGGACCGGTGGACGCGGACATCACCCTGGTCGGTTGGGGCTCGACCTTTCAAATCCTGGAGGAGGCCCGCCGCGGGTTGGAAGCCGGCGGGCATTCGGCCAATCTCGTTCAGTTCCGGACCCTCTGGCCGTTTCCGGCGCAAAGCGCGCTCCCTCTTTTGCATTCGGCGAAACGGGTTGTGTGCGTCGAAAACAACTACGGCGGATTGCTGGCCCGCCTGATCCGGCAGGAAACCGGCTTTACCATCCCGTACGCCATCCACAAATTCGACGGCGAACCGTTCTCGGCCGGACCGTTGACGCGGGCGCTCGAAAACTGTCTGCGGGATGACGCTCCCGCCGTGCAAACGCTCGTATCCGCCGAGTTGGATCTCCCGGTGATTTTAAAATGACCGCCGCCAGCGAATATAAGTCCCGTGTCCGGCAAACCTGGTGCCCCGGTTGCGGCGATTACGGAGTGCTCAACGCGCTGCAAACCTCCTGCGCGGCGCTGAACATCGAGCGCCAAAATCTGGTCGTCGTTTCCGGGATCGGCTGCTCATCCGACTTGCCGCATTTCATGAACTCCTATGGAATTCATACCCTCCACGGCCGGGCGGTGCCCGTCGCCCAGGGAATCAAGATGGCGAATATGGATCTGACCGTGGTGATCACCGGCGGAGACGGCGATGGCTACGGGATCGGGGTCGGCCATTTCATCCACGCCATGCGGCGGAACCTCGACTTGACCTACATCGTGATGGACAATCAGATTTACGGGCTCACAACCGGCCAGGCTTCCCCCACTTCAACCAAGTGCGTTAAAACCAAATCCACCCCGGACGGGAATCCGGAGAACGCGCTCAACCCGCTAGCCCTTGCGCTGGTGGGCGGGGCCACCTTCGTCGGGCGCGGTTTCTCCGGCGACCCGGTGCAGCTGGCCGAGGTGATGAAACGGGGAATCGCCCACAAAGGTTTTTCTCTGGTGGACGTGTTTTCCCCCTGTGTCACGTGGAACAAGGTCAATACCTTCGCGTGGTTCCGCGAGAAAGTATTTAAACTGGAGAACGAGGGGCACGATCCGTCGAATCTAGACGCTGCGATCAAACAGGCGATGCGCGCCGACGATAAGCTCCCGCTCGGCGTGTTCTACGAAGCGGACCGGCCGACCTTCGACCAGGAGGAACTTTCGCTCCAAGGCGAGCCGCTGGTCAAAGGGCGAATGGGATTGACCGACGAAGAATGGAACGCACTGATCGAGGAATTTTTATAACTCGGCCATTGCATGGTAGAACACCAAATTATTTTAATTAAAAGACGCCGGTATCGTAGCTGCTCAATCGCCCTTCATCCCGTCCTCCCGTAACTTTCCCAAAACGCATCGCACTGGGGGTTTCCCAGTGCGATGGTTGCGTTAAGGGGAAGTGGGAAGAAGACTCGCTTTAGGATGTCTGGAAAGTGATCATAACAACCGTTTTTCCGCCTTGGGAAAGGATTGAAATGGAAACTATCCGGTTGTCTTTTTGCCATATCTGAGTGATATTGACTCCCTGTTTTGTGCTGTTAAGCAACGTCCACTTTTGCGAAGGCATTTGTTGTTGATAAAACTGATCGACCTGATCCACCGTATCGGTGGTTCCGAACTCGATCACCTGAGCGTTGAGTTTGATCAGCCCGGTCGCGCCCGGATACAACGGAACGTCTTCTGGTAGGCCACTCTCGGACTTATTTACAGTCGGTTGCACTCCCAACGTGGCGGTTGCTCCGCCGGATTTTGGCGTCGCCGTCGCCTTAGCGCCCGGCTCGGTTCCGGCGGACGAACCGACGGCGCCCAGGAGCAGGAAGGTCACATCCACCCCGGATGGTTTCGCTTCGGCCAGATGAAGGGAAATTTGACGGTTGCCGTTGGTAAACGAGGCGGTGAACGGCAACGGAACATCCCCGGCGGGCAAATCCTTGTCGCTCTTCCAGCCCAGCGGGGGCAGTTTCTGCGAATAAAAATCGAGAACCTGCCTTCCGTTCGAGGCGGTCACGAAATCCGTCATGCCGTTTGCACGGATGAGCGATTGGGCGTCCGGCATCACCGGGACGTCCGTGAGAACCTCCAGGCAACCCTGCGGCAGCGCCACCGACGCCGAGCCGTCCGTGCCGCTGATCTCATAGTCCCAGGTTTGAGCGACTTGGGCCTCATTCGGATCGGGCTTTGAAGGAGCGGATACGTTCAACAGATATTTGACGATGTATCCTCCGGTATTGGCGATCCATATTTCTCCTGCGACCTTGGGTTTCGGATCCGCCCAGGGGAGCGAATTCTGGTCGAAGCGGTAATGCGTCGCGGGGATCCCGTTGACGGATTCGCTTCCGACTTTGGTCGCCTTGGAGACGGGGGACAGCATCGCGGTCGGGTCGATCAGCTTTTTTGTCGGCTGTTCGTCATATTCGCCCGCACATTGCCCGTCGGGCGAATTCCATGCATACGCGGCCGACCCGAGCCCGATCACCCGCAAATAGGTGGAGGGCTCGTCGTTCCCCTGAATCGTAAGGGAGAAATCGTAATCCCCTTTCGCCGGGGCGCGGGCAAGCTCGAGTTTCATATGGCGCTCGAACGCGGCGCCTTTGAGGGTCCCGGTGACGTCCTGGCTCAGGGTCGCGTGGTAACCCGCCAGATCCGCCAGGCCCAAAGTGGGATCCTTCAGTAAATCCCCCGAGCTGCCGCCGGTGGAAGGGGATGAGGAGATAAAGGGAAGGCTCACCGAGCAAGAAAGGAGGACCCACCCCGCAGCCGCAAGAAGATACATCCCAACGCGTTTTCCGTAGCGTGATTGGCTTTTCATTGCGACTCCCCCGGCTCCAGCGAAAGCATCGCCGTGTAGCTGCCGGTCGCAACCGACTTAAGCCGATCCAAGCCCTTCTGGAAGAAATCCAACTGGATCGATAGTGTGCCACCGTCCTCGGAAAAATCGACCCCGTCGATAAAATTGCCTTCGGACGGGATCATAGCCGACATGGAAACCGGCACTTGTTGATCCTCGCATTGTCCGACGGCGGATTTACCCCATTGAAAGTCTTGAGGCGGGCCGAGCGTAAAACGGATTGTCTTTGCTTCGCTGTCTATTTCGGCGGACGCACTCACGCTGCCATATCCGTCTCCGGAATCCTGGCTGACCAAGGAGCAACCCGGCATGGTTAAATTGGTGATCATAGCGGTGATGTGGATCTCGTTATTCTCGCTCGTCAGCATCTCCGGGTGGTCTGGATCCTCCGCCATGAGATCGCCAGACGAATCGACGGTAAATAGCAAAGATTCCGAGACCTCGCCTTCGACGATATCTACGGTCAATTCCCCGGAGAGCTTGTAATGATATTGGCACGATTTCAGGACCTCGATGGTGGTGGTATCAGAGTCCGAAAGAACTTCACCGGATGGCGTGCCATTTTCATAATGGTAAACCGACACATCAACACTTAACGTATCCGTACCCTCGTTTTTTGCCGTAAAGGTGCTGCTCACCACCCCCGCCTTGACAAATGGATAGAGGCTCTCTTGCGAGAGGGAATTTCCATTCGATGTCCAAAACGTGATACTGCTAACATCTATCAGCGGCGTTAAGAAACTCTCGGGGCCGAACTCGGCCTCCAATATTGTTTTTTGTCCAACGCAGAGCTTCGAGACATGAGGTTGGACGAAATGGATCTGATAGCCATGGGCGGGCTCCGCTTTTGGGATCGAGCCGCCAGCCTGTGAAATTTCGGCCGCGGCGCGGGAGACAGGCAATGACGATAGTCCAACCAGTAAGGAAAAGATCAGGACAAACCGCATGCGGAGGATTTTCATTTTTCTCCATCTCCCGGAAACTTTCCGCCAATCATCAGATGAGTAGATTCTATGCAGGAATGAAAAAAAAGCAAATTGTGGAAAAAACCTTCCGGTCAGTCCATGAGGCCTAACCAACCGGATCGCTTCACAACGCCCGCAAGTTTGCTGCTCCCCCCGCCGAATAGCGAAAGTTAGGAAGTCTTCGTACGGCCTCAATCTCCGATAATCTTAACCAGAACCCGCTTCTGCCTTCCCCCGTCGGAACCGCTTTGGCGGGGAACCCGTGTTGCTTCACGCCATTTGGATTACTCATACGCAATCATCACCAGGCAATCATTCGCTCCGATCGTGGTGATCGAGATCATGACCGACTGGTTTCCCTTTTTCCAATTCATTATGATGGTTCCTCCCGATTCGATGGGCTGCCCATCGAATGCCCAACCGGCCGCTGTGAGCTTTTCTTCATAGAAATTTTTCACGGTCTCCAGGCTGGCGCCGGCTTGGAAAGTCACCATGCCCGGCGTGGCGCTCTGGATGGTGGCGCCCGGATAAATCGGAATATCCGCCGGCAGGCCGGAATCGGAAGGATTCAAATTGGTCACACTGACGTACAGGAGCGTGGCGTTTCCATGCGGCCAGATAGTCAATTCAACCTGATGCTGACTCGGCAATACCCAGCAATACGATTTCACCGGACGCGAGTCCCGGGTGGGGGACGGCATCGGGCTTACGCCCGGCGGGAATGTGGTTCCTCCCCCGTCGTCGCCTTCGCCTTCACTGCCGGGCCCGGAACACGGAGCCCAGCCGGCGGAAGCTTTTGCGTAAAAGGCGATCACCGCGGCATAATCCTGGTCGATGGTGAAACGCCACGCGGTGTCCGAGGCGTCGGTTAATTCCGCCTTGTCGGGGACGGGAAAATCCTCGGGGAGTTTCCCCAAAGCGTCGGCCGCCACGCGCTGATATCTAATTTGCACCAACGCTCCGGCGGTATCGTAACCAAACTGCATGGAGAGGTACAGATTATCCTTTTTCCAGAACTGGGTAACGCCGCCGAGGGCATTGGCGTCGGTATAGCGGGAAGTCCATCCCTGGGCCGGGAGTGTGGTTTTGTAGAAATCCACCAGGGCGCTTAATGCGGCGGTGGAACGCAGCGTGAACGAGCCCCTAGCTGGGTTGTCCTCGGAGACACTCTCGGGATCGATTGTCGTATCGGCGGGAAGCGGAAAGGATTTCGACAAAGCCTCTGTTAGCGCCTCACCGGATTCTGTTTTAGCACTCGCCGCCCCATGGATCGTAGCGGTCGATTTGGCGGCGGAAGTGGATTGCGCGCTGGACTGTCCCGAGGGCGTGGTAGCTGAGTTTCCGGCGACCTGACTGCAAGCCAACGATGCAGCAAATAGTGCGATAAACCAAAAAAGGAAAGCATTTTGCTTTATCACGGTTCGATTCTGCGTGCTCATAATTGCGCCCTCCTATGGGGCCTAATGATAGCATCAACCGGAAGAATGCATTTGGAAAAAACCGGTTCTGTTCACTCCCCGATGATTTTTACCAGCACCCGCTTCCGTCTCCGGCCGTCGAACTCGCCGTAGAAAATCTGTTCCCACGGGCCGAAGTCCAGCCGGCCCTCCGTAACCGCCACCACCACCTCGCGGCCCATTACCTGGCGCTTGAGATGTGCGTCGCCGTTGTCCTCGCCGGTGCGGTTGTGCCGGTATTGCGACACCGGCTCGTGCGGTGCGAGTCTTTCCAACCACGCATCGTAATCCTCATGCAGACCGGATTCGTCGTCGTTGATGAAAACCGACGCGGTGATGTGCATCGCATTCACCAGCGCCAGCCCCTCCCGGATTCCGCTCTCTGTGAGCACCTGCTCCACCTCCTGGGTGATGTTCACGAAACCCCGCCGCGCGGGAAGGTTGAACCACAGTTCCTTTCGATAGGATCGCATGCGATCATCCTCCTGTTTGGGGACCGCTTCCTGACCTAACTCTCTACCCCCTCCCTTCCCCCTTCCCTTAAGGGAAGGGGGAAGGGAATCATAAGTCATTTCATAACATTTAATAGGGTGGGGGATGGGAGGTTGGGTCGGACGTAATTCCTACCGCCCTTGTCTAAAATCCCCCTTGCCATTATCCTTTTCCTCCGGAGCCGTCCTGTGAGACTTTCACGCAGAAAATTCCTCCAATTAGCCGCCCTCGGCGCGGGGTACGAATTATTCCCAAAGAATATCCCCGGCCTGTGGAAGCAATCCGGCGTCGATCTGATCGACGAGTGGAAGAAAACCTATTCCAACGGAACCCGGCTGGGACGCCTGTTGGCGACTCTCCCGCTGCGCACGCGCCCGGATGCGGAAGCTCAGGCGGTCGGGAAAAAATATACGGATAATATCGTCACGATTCTGCGGGAGGTGGTCGGGAAGGGTCCGGCATCGGACCCGCACAACCACCGCTGGTTCGAGACTCCCGACGGGTACCTGTGGGCGCCCTATGTCTTCCCCCAGGAATTCCAAATCCAGACTCCCATCGCGTCCATTCCCGACGGGAAGGTCTGGGTGGAAGTGAGCGTCCCATGGCTTCAAGGGCATACCGCGCCGGACGAAAATTCTCCGGTGTATTTGCTTGAGCCATACGACCGCCCTGCCACGTTATACAATGCCGCGATCTTTCCGGCGACGAAAGTTGCCACGGACAACGGCGGCAGAGTGTGGTATTTCCTGGATGAACTCGCGGCGCCGATGTACGCCCGCGCCGAAGGTCTGCGGGTGATCACCGCCGAAGAGACCGCTCCCATTTCTCCCGATGTGGAAGATAAACTGATCGTGGTCGACTTGACCGGGAACCTGTTAACTCTTTCGGCCCGGGAGAACGGCAAGGAAGTTTATTACGCGGTGATTTCCTCGGGTGGGCACGATCCCGACACCGGCGAGTGGACGACTCCGGTGGGCGAGCATCCGATCTACCGCAAACGGATCGGCCTGCGCATGGGCGGCGGCGACCTCACAACCGGTTACGACCTGGTGGGCGTAGGCTGGACCTGCCTATTCTCCGGGCACGGGGAGGCGATCCATTCCACCTACTGGCATAACGATTTTGGGATCCCCAAATCGCACGGCTGCGTGAACGCCCGCCCGGAAGACGCGAAGTGGAT
This sequence comes from Anaerolineae bacterium, assembly GCA_003141675.1. Lineage (GTDB taxonomy): Bacteria > Chloroflexota > Anaerolineae > Anaerolineales > RBG-16-64-43 > FEN-1073. Next base: position 9,261 of record PLND01000063.1, on the reverse strand, counting down.
TTTCCGCTGGACCACTCCCGCCGCTCCATATCCGGTGGGCGACGTGGAGAAACCGATGCCGGGCGGCACGCGGGTTAAGGTCGTCGGCTGAGCGGCGCGCTTCGATGGAGGCAACGCAGTTTCCCGTTCTGTGGATCTGGCTGGCGGGCGTGGTGTCATTCCTCTCACCCTGTGTTTTGCCGGTCATGCCCGGATACCTGGCTTACCTGGCCGGTCTCGCCGCCGGATGCGATCCGGCGAAAGCGGTACGCTGGCAGGTGTTCTTTCACGGTCTGGCATTCGCCCTCGGGTTCAGCCTGATGTTCATCCTTCTTGGCGCCACGGCCTCGGCTCTCGGGCGATGGATGCTCGAGTACCGGGAATGGCTGGCACGGATCGGCGGCGTGTTGATGGTGGTGTTCGGGCTGCAGTTGATGGGCCTAATCCACATCCCGTTTTTGGACTACACCTGGCGGCCGAAAGTGCAACCGAACCCACGCCTGGGTTATGCCTCCTCAGCGGCAATGGGCTTTGTGTTCGGCGCCGGCTGGACCCCTTGCATCGGCTTGGTCCTCGGCTCGGTGCTGACCGTCGCCGCATATGAAGGCTCACTGGCGCGGGGAGTATTGCTCCTGGCGGTCTATGCACTCGGAATGAGCGTGCCGCTGCTGCTCCTGGCGCTATTCATGGATCGAATCGGAAAATGGATGTGCACCTTGAACAAAGTCTCCCGGTTTATCTCCATCGCCGCCGGTTTGATCCTGGCGGTTTTCGGCGTGCTGTTTGCGACGGGACAGTTGGCGGTTCTGATCCGCTGGCTGCCCAGTTGGGAAATCGGTTTATAGGTCGGCCGACGGATGAGCGCGGGCAAGGTCTTCGTGTTTCTCCTGGCGGGAGCCGCCCTGGGGGTTGGGGCGGGAGCCGCATTCTGGTTTGCGCCGGGTTCCCCCGCCGAAACCTCGTCCCGTCCTACCGCCGCACTTCCCCGCACCGCGATTACCGCGGCTCCCGCGCCGATCGTCGGCGCGTCGGCGCCGGATTTTACCTTGACAGATTTACAGGATCGTTCGGTAAACCTTTCCGGCTTGAGCCCTAAAGCCGTGCTGATTAACTTCTGGGCCACGTGGTGCGATCCGTGCCGCGAAGAACTGCCGCTCCTGGACCGCATTGCGAAGAAGTATGAAAATTCTCTGAGTGTAATCGCCGTGGAAACGGGCGAACCGGAGGACGAGGTCCGCTCTTTCGCCGAATCGCTCTCCATCACCTCGCTCACCGTCCTGCTGGATCCATCGTTTGCTGTGCGCGATCTTTACCTGGTCCGCGGCCTGCCAACAAGCTTTTTTATCGATGCCAACGGCACCGTTCACCAGATTAAAATCGGCGCGTTGGATTCCTCCGAGATCGATGCCATCCTTTCCCATATGGGAGTTGCACCATGACAATTCAACTGATCCTTTATGTCCGCGCAAACGATCCCGCCAGCGCGCAGGCACGGCAGTGGTCCGACGCGCTCCAGGCGGAATATCCCCATGCGCTGGAACTTCGCGACGTGGATTCGAACCCCGCCTGGAAGGAAGCGGCGGGCGCGAATATTCCCGCAGCGGAAATGAACGGCCGGCGCATCAGCCTGCCGCTGTCGAAGTCGGAACTCGCCAGCGCGTTCGCTCTGGCGCGCGCCATCGGCGAGTACCAGAAGGAGACCAAGGTGCCCCGGCCGGTCCAGGCGGTATCCGGCGCCGCCGATCGAGCGGCCGGTTGGCTTTCCCGCCACTGGCTGGCGGCGTTCAACGGATTCGTCGGCGTGTTCCTCGGCTTGTCCTTTCTCGCCCCCGTGCTGATGAAGATCGGCGCCACCGCCCCCGCCCGCTGGATCTATGCCGTCTACAGCGCCACATGCCACCAGCTGGGATTTCGCTCGTTCTTTCTTTTCGGGGAGCAGCTGTTTTATCCGCGCGCCGAATTCCAGGCCGTCACCGGAATCGACCCCAACGACATCTGGGCGTCGCGGGCTTTCATCGGCAACGGGCTGTTTGGATACAAGATTGCGCTGTGCGAGCGCTGCGTGGCCATCTACGGCGCCATTCTGATTGCGGGGCTGGCCTTTGCTTTCCTCCGCGGCAGGATCAAGCCATTGCATTGGGCATTATGGATTGCCCTGGGCATCATCCCGATCGGGCTCGACGGCGGATCGCAATTGCTGAGCTACCTGCCCTTCTTTTCGTTCCCAGCCCGCGAGAGCACCCCGCTCCTGCGGGTGATCACCGGCGTGCTTTTCGGCTTGACCAGCGTCTGGTTCGCCTACCCGTATATGCAGGAAAGCATGGACGAGGAGCTGGCCGGGAATACTCCGCGACGGCCATGACCTTTCATGAACAAGGGGAATTCCGATTTTACACATTTCCCAGCCTTGAATCTGCGCGCCTGCCGCATGCGATTCTGACCCGCCGGGGAGGCACGAGCCGCGATCCGTATCGCTCGCTGAATGTAGGCTCGTCGGTCGGGGACGATCCGGCTTGCGTGCGCGAAAACCGCCGCCGGGCGCTCTCTCTGTTCGATCGAAATCCGGAATCCATACCGGAACTTTTCCAGGTGCACTCAAACCGAATCCTCCTGGGCCATCTCCCCGGCGCCGGAGAGCCATTGCCGCAAGCCGACGGGATCGTGACGGATTCCCCGTCGCTCACACTCATGATGCGGTTTGCCGATTGCGTGCCGATCTTGTTTTATGATCCGGTCCGGCATGCGGCCGGGATAACCCACGCCGGGTGGAAGGGCACGCTGGCCGGGGTGGCCGCGCGCGCGGTGGAAGCCTTTCACGAGCATTTCGGCTCCCGTCCGGAGGATCTCATGGCTGGCATCGGACCGTCCATCGGGCCCGACCACTACCCGGTGGGCGGGGAACTGGCGGGAGCGTTCCGCTCCTCGTTCGGGCCGGCGGCAGACCTTTGGCTCATGCACAGCGACGACGGTATCCATTTAGACTTGTGGGCGGCAAACGAATTCGTTCTGCGCCGGGCGGGCGTGGAAAAAATCGATAACTCCGGAATATGCACGGCCTGCCATACCGAAGATTGGTTCTCCCACCGCGCCGAACACGGCCGCACCGGCCGGTTTGGTGCGATGGTCTGGCTCGGATAATAAGGGCTTGGAATTTTCCATGAACAACCGTCAATCCAACCCGGATCCTTCGCTTGATCCGTCGGCTTTGTCGGAGAGGATCCATTCGGTCCGCGCGCGGATCTCGGCCGCCGCCCAGCGCGGGCACCGCAATCCTTCCGAAATTCGCCTGATCGCGGTGTCGAAGGGTCAACCCCTTACCGCGATCCAAAAAGCATTTTCCGAAGGACTGTGCGAGTTCGGGGAGAATTATCTCGAGGAAGCTCTGCCGAAAATCCAGCTCCTCTCTCCTGCCGTTACCTGGCATATGATCGGCCATGTGCAGGGCCGCAAGGCTAAAAGCGTAACGGAAAATTTTCCCTGCGTTCATTCCGTCGACAGCATGGCCCTCGCGCGAAGGCTTTCCCGCTTCGCCGAGGAAGATGGCAGAACCATCCGGATTCTTCTGGAGTGCAACCTTTCGGGGGAAGCGACCAAATACGGGTGGCCCGCTTCCAATCCATCCGCCTGGAAATCTCTTTGGCCGGTGTGGCGGGAGATTTTCCCGCTGCCCGGTCTCTCCCTCGCCGGATTGATGACGATGGCGCCATATTCGGACGATCCGGAGACGTCGCGTCCCATCTTCCGGAGCCTAAAACAACTGCAAGCCGCGGCCCGGGAGCATGTGCCGGGCTCGGATTGGACCGAGCTTTCGATGGGTATGTCGGACGATTTCGAACAGGCGGTAGAGGAAGGCGCCACGATGGTGCGGATCGGGCGGGCGTTGTTCGGAGCAAGGCTGTGAAATGCGGTGGATTGGGCGGCTCCGCGGGGGAAATGCAAACGGCCCGATGATATAATTCTCCCGGAGCGATCCATGGCAAATTTCATCAACCTGCTGGCTCTGTTGTTGACGCTTCTGATCATCGTTTACATTCTATCCACCTGGGTTTTTCCGCCGTATAATGAGTTCCGGATAGCGATTTCATCGATTGTGGAACCGATGCTGGCTCCCATCCGTCGATTGATCCCCCCCGTCGGAATGTTCGATTTCAGCGCCCTTATTTTTCTTATTCTGGTCCAGGTTCTCGCAAATATCCTGACGGGAGTGCTGCGGTAGAGGAGGATTACATGCGTCGGTTCCGTTTTCACGACGGCCGGATCGGCGCCGCCATGGCGGTGCACGTGACGCCCCGTTCGCGCAAGGACGAACTCACCGGGATTGCCCCGGACGGCACATTGCGGGTTCGTCTGGCCGCTCCGCCGGTGGAAGGGGCTGCCAACAAAGCCCTCTTGGAACTGCTGGCGCGCGTCCTAGGCGTCCGGGCCAACACGTTGGAGATCATCGGGGGCGAAAAGGGCAAGGATAAAATCATTTCGGTGATGGATCTTGACGCTCGCATCGTCGAGGAAAAGGTCAGAAAGTATATTAAAGAAAACGAACCAAAGGAGTGAAAAAAACGGCTCCTCCGGCGGCGGCAAATCCCGCGCCCCGCTTCCTCCGGGCGCGTTCCCGGTTTATTAAATTGACAAGCTTGCGGTTGGGCTTTATAATGCGCCCGGTTTTCGGGTTGAACCGCCGAATGGGACGAATCCATCGCATTCGAGCCCGAAGCCCAAAAGCAGGGCAATGGCTGGACGGGCTGCAGGATAGGGCATCTTCCGGAGGAGAAATCTTAACGCCGAACCTCTCCATCCCCCGGTTTTCTTTCCCCCTCCTTGACTCGGCGACGGCGTAAGACGCGTCGAGCTTTTTTTTCTCTACCGGCCATCCTTCCCCTGTCGCGGAAAGGAGGTGAAATACCATGGCTACTGTGATACTTCGTCCGAACGAGAGTCAGGACAGTCTGCTCAAACGATTCCGAAAGAAGGTCACCCGTTCGGGCATCCTCAGCACGGTCCGAAGAAAACGCTGGTTTGTCTCCAAGAGCGAATTACGCCGCATTCAGAAAAAGAAATCCATTCGCAGGCTGAAACGCCGGGAACGCAAGGTGGATAACGGCGACTAAATTTCTTTTTCCCGGAATGGGCGCGTGATTATTGATCGGTCGGGAGAAGGGCATGGCAAAGGAAGAAAAGATCGAAATGGAAGGCCTGATTGTGGAAGCGCTGCCCGGGACGATGTTTCGGGTGTCGCTCTCGAGCGGGCATACGGTGCTTGCCTATCTCTCCGGGAAAATGCGAAAGAATTACATCCGGATTCTCCTGGGGGACCGGGTGAAGGTGGAACTTTCCCCGTATGATCTTACCCGCGGCCGGATAACGTACCGGTTTAAAAAATCCAGCGGGGAGGGAGAACCCCTCGAGGAGAATCCGCAACCGAAATAAAAAAAACCGGAGCGTTGGCTCCGGTTTTTTTTATTTTTCTGCCTGTTTCTCCGCCACGAGCGCCACCCAATCCTGGCGGATCCGTTTTTCCTTCAGGCGCATGTCCTGTTCGCGGATAGCTTCCTCCACCGCTCCCGATTGATCCTCCAAAATTCCGGATAACACCAGGCACCCGCCCGGCGCGACGGTCCGGGCCAACCCGGCCGCGAGCATCTCGCGTAAAACCGCCGCCAGGATGTTCGCAACGACCAACGGGGCCGATCGCCCTTCCAGTAAAAGCTCCTGCAGCGAACCGGACCGGATTTCGATGGACGATTCCACACCATTGAGCACGACATTCTCACGCGCTACGCGGACCGCCTGCGGGTCGACATCCAACCCGAGCGCCTTTCCGGCGCCCAGCTTGACCGCTGCGATCGCCAGAATTCCGGATCCGCACCCCAGATCGATGACATCCGTTCCGGGACAGATCAGGTCTTCGAGCGTCTCCAGACACAGCTGGGTGGTCGGGTGCATACCGGTGCCGAACGCCATGCCGGGATCGAGGCGCAGGACTAGATCGCGCGCATACGGCGCGGGGTCCATCCACGAAGGGACGATTTGCACTCGGCGGCCGATGCGGATCGGCCGGTAGTGTTTCTTCCACTCCAACGACCAATCTTTTTCAGCCACCGCGCGCCACTCGGGCTCCGGCAGGGGGGCAATCCGCCCCAGATGCCAGAGCGCTTCTTCCAGCCGGGAGCGGCGCGATTCCAACTCCGCGTCGGCCGGGAGATATGCGCGGACCGTCAGCGGTCCCATGGGCTTGCCTTCGCCGTCCGGATCGGGCTCGATCGAGGAGTATCCGAGCGCGACGCCGCCGGAGGCGAATCGGGCCATCACATCCGCGACCGATTCAGCCAATTCCTCTTTCACCTTCAGCGAGACTTCCCACCAAGCCGGAGGAGTGTGCTCCTCACTCACGAAGAATATCCTTCAGGGAATCTAATAGCGTGTGCTTTTGGGGTTTAGGAGGGGAATTGTGCGCGATCCCGAGCTGCATGAGCTGTTTCTTTTGGTCCGCGGTCAAGGTTGCGGGGATGAGAATATTCACGACGACGAACAGATCGCCGCGCCCACCCTGCTGCAGGTGCGGGACTCCCTTGCCGCGGAGGCGAAAGACCTGTCCCGGCTGGGTGCCGGCGGGAATATGGAGCGTCGTTTCGCCGCTTGCGGTTTCTACGCTCACGTCCGCACCCATCGCGGCCTGCGTAAAATTAATCCCCAGTTGCAACCACAGGTCGCTGTTCCGGCGCAGGAAAAATTCGTGGGGTTTCACGTGCACGAGGATGAATAAATTCCCCGCCGGACCGCCGAACGTTCCCGGTTCGCCTTCTCCGGAAAGACGAATTTGCGTCCCATCGTCCACGCCCGGAGGAATTGGCACTTTGAGTTTACGCGTTTTTCGTTCCACGCCCTTGCCGCGGCAGTTCTTGCACGGAGAGGAGATGATCTCCCCCAGCCCGCCGCATTTCGAACAGACGGCCACATTGACCATCGATCCGAGGAACGTTTGGCGCATCCGGCGCTCCTCGCCCGTTCCCTGGCACACCGGACAACGCGCCGGGGTCGTCCCCGGCTCCGCCCGCGACCCGCGGCACACGGAACAGACTTCCATGCGGGTGATTTCCACTTCTTTTTCCACACCACTGATGGATTCTTCGAAGGTCAGGGGAACGACGGTTTGCAGATCGGCCCCCTTGCGCGGGGAACGGTGGGAGCGGCCGGTGCTCATCCCGAACCCGCGGAAGAACTCGTCGAACAGGTCGCCCAAATCCTCGAACCCGGCCCCCGCCCCGAAAGGCATGCCGCTGATCCCGGCGTGGCCGAAACGGTCATACGCCGAGCGGCGCTGTTCGTCCGAGAGCACCCCGTAGGCTTCGTTGACTTCCTTGAAATGCTCCTCGGCTCCCGGTTCCTTATTCACATCCGGATGGTAGCGCTTGGCCAGAGCACGGTAGGCGCCGCGGATAGACTCGGAATCGGCGTTGCGCGGAACCCCGAGGATTTCATAGTAATCGCGAGTGGTGGGCATTTATTAACCAAATTCCCTGCCCGGGATCTTTTCCGGGCAGGGAGATAAAATTTCGCTTAAGCCCCAAATCACATTTGTTTGAATTCGCCCTCGACCACGTCCCCGCTTCCGCCGCCCGGCTCCGGACCCTGTCCTCCACCGGGTGTCCCGCCGGGGGTGCCGCCGGGAGTCTGCTGGGGTTCGCCCCCGCCGCCATACATCGAGGATCCGATTGCCTGCAGGACGCGGGCCAGTTCGTCGGACGCCCTCTGGATGGCCGGAAGGTCCTTGCCCTGCAACGCGCTGCGCAGAGCGGTCACTTTTGCGTTCACGTCGTCGCGCACGTTCGCCGGGATTTTATCGCCCAACTCGCGCAGGGTTTTTTCCGCGCTGTAGATCGCGCTGTCGGCGGCGTTCCGGATTTCGATTTCCTCTTTGCGTTTACGGTCCTCCTCGCGGTGGGTATCGGCCTCATGCGTCATCCGCTCCACCTCATCCTTGGCCAGTCCGGAGGATGGCTGGATGGTGATGTGCTGGGAGCGGCTGGTGGCCTTGTCCTGCGCCGTCACCTTGAGGATGCCGTCGGCATCGATGTCAAAGGTGACTTCGACCTGCGGAATTCCCCTCGGCGAGGGCGGGATTCCATCGAGGATGAATTTCCCGAGCGACTTGTTGTCTCCCGCCATCGGGCGTTCCCCCTGCACCACATGAATTTCCACGCTGGTCTGCATGTCCGACGCGGTGGAAAAGATCTGGCTCTTGCGCGCGGGGATGGTGGTGTTGCGTTCGATCAGAGGCGTGGCCACGCCGCCGAGCGTTTCCACGCTGAGGGTGAGCGGGGTGACATCCAGGAGCAGAATGTCCTTCACCTCGCCGCCGAGTACGCCGGCTTGGATCGCCGCGCCGGATGCCACCACTTCGTCGGGGTTCACTCCCTTGTGCGGCTCCTTGCCGAAGATTTTCTTCACCGCTTCCTGGACGGCCGGCATGCGAGTCATGCCGCCCACCAGGACCACTTCGTTGATATCCGCGGGTTTGAGGCGCGCGTCCTCGAGCGCCTGGTTGACCGGTCGAATCGAGCGGTCGATCAGGTCGCTGGTCAGTTGCTCGAGCTTTGCGCGCGTCAGGGTTATGGTCAGATGCTTGGGGCCGTTGGCGTCGGCCGTGATAAACGGCAGGTTGATCTCACTCTGCAGCACCGTCGATAGTTCGATCTTGGCTTTTTCGGCGGCCTCTTTCAGCCGCTGCAGCGCCTGGCGGTCCTTGCGCAGGTCGATCCCCTCCTGCTTGAGGAACTCGTCGGCGATCCAGGTGATCACCCGCTGGTCGAAATCGTCGCCGCCCAGGAAGGTATCGCCGTTGGTGGACTTCACTTCGAAGACCCCGTCGCCCACGTCGAGGATGGAGATGTCGAACGTTCCTCCACCCAGGTCGTAAACGGCGATGGTCTCGTCCTTCTTCTTGTCGAGTCCGTATGACAGCGAGGAGGCGGTGGGTTCGTTGATGATCCGCATAACGTCCAGGCCGGCGATCTGACCCGCGTCCTTGGTAGCCTGGCGCTGCGAATCGTTAAAGTACGCCGGAACCGTGATCACCGCCTGGGTGATCGACTGTCCCAGATACGCCTCGGCGTCGGTTTTCAGCTTGGCTAGAATCATGGCGGAAATTTCCGGCGGCGAATATTCCTTACCGCCCATGTGCACGCGGATGTCGCCGTTGGATGCCGCGCTCACCTTGAAGGGCACGAGCGTGATGGCGTGCTGCACTTCGGGGTCGCTGAATTTGCGGCCCATGAACCGCTTGAT
>PLND01000094.1 GCA_003141675.1 Anaerolineae bacterium | reverse complement strand
GGGTCTCGTTGATCCTGCGCGGGATGGGATACCGGCTGGCGGTGGTCCGCCACCCCATGCCCTACGGCGACCTGGAAAAGCAGGAAGTGCAGCGTTTCGCAAATTATGCAGATCTGGACAAGCACGAATGCACGATCGAAGAGCGCGAGGAATACGAGCCGCATATCGACAACGGAATCATCGTCTACGCGGGCGTGGATTACGAAAAGATTCTGCGCCGGGCCGAGCAGGAAGTGGACATCATCCTATGGGACGGCGGCAACAACGACTTTTCGTTCTACGTTTCGGATTTGAAAATTGTGGTGGCCGACCCGCATCGTCCCGGGCACGAATCCCATTATCATCCCGGCGAGGTCAACGCCCGCGACGCCGACGTGCTGGTGATCAACAAAGTGGATACGGCCGACCCGCAGGCGGTGCAACAAGTGCGGGAAAACCTGCGCCGGATGAATCCCGCGGCGACGATCATCGAGGCCGCCTCGCCCATTCTCGTCGACCACCCCGAGCAAATCAAAGGCAAACGCGTATTGGTGATCGAGGACGGACCGACGCTGACCCACGGGGAGATGGCTTACGGCGCCGGGTTTGTGGCCGCCAAGCGCTTCGGCGCGGCCGAGATTGTCGACCCGCGTCCGTTCGCGGTCGGGTCCATTGCGGCGACTTTTGCAAAGTTCCCCAAGACCGGTCCGATCCTGCCGGCTATGGGCTACGGCGAGGCGCAGATGCGCGACCTGGAAGCGACGATCGATCGGGCCGACGCGGATTTGGTCCTCGTCGCCACCCCGATCGACCTGACGCGCGTGATCCGGATCAAGAAACCTTACCAGCGCGTGCGCTATGAGTTGGAGGAAATCGGCAAGCCGACGCTGGAGGACATCCTCAAGGAGAAATTTGGAAAGAAATAATTCCGGGCGCCGACGCGTTTTCCTGGAAGATTAGACGGAACAGATCACCGGTTGTTGTTACCGGTTTTATCTTCCCCGAATCCCACCCTGCCGGGAGGGCTTCGGGGATTTTTATTGATTATTCCGGCGGGGAGGAATATTTCGTAAAAGAAAGTTATTTCAACAGGAATGGCGGCACCCAGAACTTGCCGTATCCCAATGCCGGCAGCGCGACGCTTCCAAGTAAAACCGCAACGATGCACCGGGCCAGTGTGGTTTTCCCGCAGCCGCTCTCTCATGAGAGCGGCAACATTTCCCCTCGGCGCAGGGAGAAAGTGACGTCAAAGATGGCCGGTTCCGGCCGATTGCGATAATGCTGTTCGACCGAGGAAAAGCGAACACAGAAGACACGGAAAAGGTCACGGATTACACCGAATAAAAAAAATATTCCAATTCGCCGCTATTCGATCTTTTCCGGTCCGTGTAATCCGTGGTTCTTGGAACTTTGCTGTAAACGCATAGGAGTGGGGAATATAAAAAAGGCTTGTGCAATAAAAAAAATCCGACCCATACACCAGGGTCGGATTTTAATCATCGCAGATCCAAGAAAACATAGGTTTGCTTGGAGAGCGCCGCCTACGCTTTTTTCTTTGGAAACCGGCTGAGCACGATCGCGTTCTCTTGCGCGCCTTCCCCGCCGCTCTCCGGCGCGGGCATGCGCACGACGATCGTCTTCCCTTCGGCGGCAAAGGCGTGGTCCACGTACGCCTGGCCGAGCAGGAGACGTTCGCTATCGATCGCGCAGGATGTGACGTTGCCGATCGGGTTGCCGTGTTCATCAGAAACCGGATCGCCCGAGTGGGCCATGCGCACGCCCTTGCGCTTGAAGCGGAAGCGGACCACTTCTCCCTTGCGCGTCCGTTCCTGCTCGAGAAACGCCTTTCGGCCGATAAACCACGGTTTGTGCGGCTTGATGTAGGATTCGAATCCGGCCTGGCCCACGCCCAAGGCCAGTGGCCCCGCCATCTCGTGCCCATACAACGGCAGCCCGGCTTCGGTGCGCAGGCTGTCGCGTGCACCCAGGCCCACCGGCTTGAGACCGAGCGGCTCGCCCGCCTTGGTCAGCGCCTTCCATAAATCCGCCGCGCGGTCGGGATGCACAAACAGTTCGTATCCCATCACTTCGCCCGTGTAGCCTGTGCGTGCAACGATCATGTCGAATCCGCCCAGCGCCGCATCACACAGTCCGGTCCGCGCCAGGCGGGTGATTTTCTTTTTCGTCGGCGCGTCGCTGCCCAGCGCGAGCAGGATCTCGCGGGCTTTCGGCCCCTGCAGGGCGATGTCCACGCGCCGGTCCGCCCCGCTGGCGGGGTCGCGCAAATTACGCAGGATTACACTTTGGCGTCCCGGCGCTTTGGCGCCCGGACGTTCGCGATCGATGCATACTTTCCCATCGCGAACCGCATTCACCCAGGCCCAATCTTTCTCGTCGTTGGAAGCGTTGACGACGATAAGATACGTCTCGCGGTTGCGGCGATAGATCATCAGGTCGTCGATCACCTTGCCGTCGGGATCGAGCAAATGCGTATAGAGCGACTGTCCCGGAACGAGAGCCGCCACTTCGTTGCCGCAAACCGCATCCAGAAATGCGCAGGCGCCCTTTCCGGAAGCATCCCACATGCCCATGTGAGCCACGTCGAATAACCCGGCGGCGTTGCGCACCGCCAGGTGCTCTTCCACCACGCTGCTGTACCAGACCGGCATTTCCCAACCGGCGAAGGGAACCATCTTCGCGCCGAGCGCTTTGTGCGTTTCGTGGAGCGGGGTGAACCGCAGCGGCGGTTCCGCGCTCTCCTTCCAGGAAAAATCGGGAAGCGGTGTGGAAACCGGTGCTTGGAACGGCGGAACAAAATACGGACGCGCGGCATCCGCCGCAGCTCCGGTCGCCTTGGGCATCGCCGCAATCCCGCCGGCCAGTTCGATCGTCACCGGCCCCGGAATCTTCCGCGCCAGATCGTCGTCGAAGCGGACGTAACCGTCGGAAAGAGCGCGCAGCCAGGCCAGCGCGATGCCCGCGCGGGCTGACGGAAGGGTTAGCGTGAATCCCTCCTCGGTGCGTTCCAGCACGGCCTCGGTTTCTCCCCCGGCAAGCGGCAGCCGGGTCGGTTGAGTCTTGCCTGCCTTGAGGGAATACACGTCATTGGTTGTCGCCCAATACAGGAAGGATTCCGCGTGCGCGCCGCGCACCGCGATCTGCGTGAATTTTTTCTTCGGCGTCGGATCGTCGAGAAAGTAGAAGTGCGGGTATCCGTGCCGGTCGGCCTTGAAATCGATCCCGGCTTTTTCGGCGAGCTTGCGAACTTTAATCCGCGCATCTTCCATCGCATCGAAGTCAATCCGCGCCCGTTGTAGGGACGCGGTTCGCCGCGCCCCCGCGCTTCGTCCGCTGTAGGAAAACGGATGGCAGGCCTTCAAAACCTGCGCGATCACTTCAGCCAGCGCGTCCATCTCCGGCTCCCGCAATCCGCGCTGCGACACCCACGGTGTACCCATCCGGATTCCCGAGGCGCTGCCGACCGAAGATGAGTCGCCGGGGATGGTATTACGGTTGAGGACGATTCCGGCCAGGTCGAGCACGCGCGCGGCGATATCCCCCGAAAGGGGGGTACCGTCCGGCGCGCGGACGCTTTTGCAGTCCACGTTGAGCAGGTGGGTGTCGGTTCCGCCGTAGGCAATGCGCAGGCCTTGGGCCGCGAGGGAATCCGACAGGCGTTTGGCGTTGCGCACGATCTGCTGCTGCAGCAGCCGGAATTTTTCGGTGCGCGCGATTTGGAACGTCACCGCGAGCGCGGCGAAGACGTTGACGTGCGGGCCGCCCTGCTCGCCGGGGAAAACCCCCCGGTCGATTTTGCGCGCCAGCCCTTGGTCGGTGGTGAGGATGCAGGCGCCGCGCGGGCCGCAAAGCGTCTTGTGCGTGGTGAAGGTGATCACGTGCGCGTATCCGAGCGGCGAGGGGGATACGCCGGCGGCGATCATGCCGGCCACGTGGGATAC
>PLND01000012.1 GCA_003141675.1 Anaerolineae bacterium | reverse complement strand
GTCGATGCGGTCGAGCAGCGGGCCGGAGATACGCTTTTGATACCGGGTCACGAGCGCGGGGGCGCAAGTGCAGGCGCGGACCGCATCGCCGGCGTAACCGCACGGGCAAGGGTTCATCGCCGCCACCAGCATGAAGTTGGCCGGGAAGGTCAGCGAGCCGTGGGCGCGGGAAATGGTTACCACTTTGTCTTCCAGCGGCTGGCGCAGCACTTCCAACACGCGCGTCCCGAATTCGGGGAACTCGTCGAGGAAGAGCACGCCGCGATGGGCCAAGCTGATTTCCCCCGGCCGCGGCCAGTTGCCGCCGCCCGCCAACCCGGCGTGCGAAATGGTGTGATGGGGTGCGCGAAACGGGCGGTGCCGGATCAGCGGGACGTCCGGCGGGAGCTGATCCGCCACCGAATAGACGCGGGTGATATCCAGCGCCTCTTCGAGGGAAAGCCGGGGAAGAATGGATGGCAAGGCTCTCGCCAGAAGGGTCTTCCCTGCGCCCGGCGGACCGATGAGCAAAACATTGTGTCCGCCAGCGGCGGCCACTTCCAGCGCGCGCTTGGCGTGTTCCTGCCCGCGGATTTCTTCCAGCGCGGTGTAGATCGTCCGGCCGTTTTCTTCACCCGGCGCTTCCTCATCGTTTAAGCTCAGCGCCTTGGCGGGTTCGAGCGGGCTTTCTCCAGTCAGGTGCCGGACGAGCGCAACGATATGTTCCACCGGATAGACTTCCAGATCCGGAATCAGCGCTGCTTCGCGCGCGTCGCAGGCGGGAACGAACACTCTTTTGAGTCCCAGATGCCGGGCCAACACGGTCATGGGCAGGACGCCGCGCACATGCCGGACCGAGCCGTCCAGCGAAAGCTCTCCGACCATCAGGGTTTGATCCAATCCTTCGCCGGGAATCTGTCCGGAAGCAACCAACAGCCCCACGGCGATCGGAAGGTCGTAGGCCGGGCCCTCCTTGCGGAGGTCGGCCGGCGCCAGATTGACGGTAACCCGCCGGTACGGAAAGGAGAGACCGGCGTTCTTAACCGCCGCCTGAACGCGTTCGCGGCTCTCCTGCACGGCGGTATCGGGCAGGCCGACAATGACAAACGACGGCATGCCGTTGGATACGTCCACTTCCGTTTGGACCACGGCGCCGTCGAGACCGATTACTGCACAGGATGAAACGCGAGCCAGCATAGTCTCCCCCTTGGAGCTGAAATTCCGGCAACAGTTTAGCCCGTGCCGGTAAGCATGTCAAGCCGAACGCCGTCCGATTGTCTTCATTATAAGCAACCCTCCGGCCCGCATGTGGCAAACGCCGAAGCTTTGGCGCCTTTTCAACGGAAGAAGACTGTGCTTAAATGAAGCAGCCATGATACGCATCACTTCAGTTATCTCCATCCCGGACCGGGAACTGGAATTCGAATATCTGCGCGCATCCGGGCCGGGCGGTCAAAACGTGAACAAAGTCGCCACGGCCGTGCAACTGCGGTTCGATGTATTCCGATCCGCCTCGCTCCCGGAGGATGTCCGCCGCCGGCTCATCCGACTTGCGGGCAAGCGGATATCGAAAGATGGGATCCTCCTGATCCAGGGACGACGCTTCCGCACTCAAGAACAAAACCGCGCCGACACGGTAGAGCGGCTGCGGGAGTTGATCGCCCGCGCCGCGGTCGCGCCCAAACGGCGAACCCCGACCCGTCCGACGAAGGGCTCCCGGGAACGCCGTCTGCAAACCAAGCGCCGCATCGCCGAACGAAAATCGTTTCGCCGCCGGGGGCATCCGGAGGAAGAATAGCACACTCCAGAGCGTTCCTCCCGCAGCATTGGTTTTTCTCCCAAGGGTGAAACAGTAAATATTTTCCTTCCAGACCCAGCTCCCGGGAAAATGCCGGGGACTGTTTTCGGTTTGTATTTCGCTTGAGGAGGTAATTGAAAAGCCTGGGGATTGAGGACTATAATATCCGGCATGTCCAACTTCGAAGGGTTTGACTCCTTTCCGGGCGAAGTGATGATCTGCACCCCGGAGGGAATTATCCAATATATGAACGCTGAAGCTGAAACGCACCTGGTCAAGCACGGCGGCCGGGCGCTGATCGGATCCAACGTTCTGGATTGCCATCCCTCCCCGGCGCGGGAAAAACTCGAGGGATTGATGCGGGACCGACAATCGAATATCTATACGTCCGAGGAAAACGGAACAAAGCGCCTGCTCTACCAATTCCCCATCTACCGTGACGGCTTATATTCCGGATACGGGGAGATCTCATTCGAAGTTCCCATCCAAATCCCGAATATTCTTCGGGACTGAACTTCCTTTTCCGACCCTCCCCACGCCAAGCCCAAGAAAAAAGTACACGGATTTCACCGAAAAAAAGAAAGAACGGAACAGCTTTGGACCACCTCTCTATCTTCGGTGAATTCAATGAGTTATTCGGTTTCTCCGCGCACATCATCCGTCCAATGCCCGATATCCGCGGAAATTCCAAAGTGGCCGAATCCTTTCGGCTTCCCAGTTCGTATATAAAAGGAAAGAAACGGGAGCGGTGCATGCGACAAATTCAAGTTGCCTCCCGGTTATCCTCGTGCTACACTTTAGGTCCTATGGGAGGCCGCTATGAACGTATTACGGATCATCGGATACATCGCCGCCGCCATCCTGGTCTTATTCGGGGTGCTTTTCATCTGGGCCGCCTTCGGCCAGGAATCGCATCCCGAATATATCTGTGTGGGCGCGATCAGTGTGGCTATCGGATTCGGGTTGATTGCGCTGGCCTCGTGGAAGCCGGGCGCCCCCAAACCGGCCGATAACGTCACCCTCAAGATCGATCTGCCCGCCAACGTGAACCTCGATTCGCTGAAATGCAAATCTTGCGGCGGCGCGCTGACGCCCGACAACATAAAAATGGTGGCCGGGGCGCCGGTGGTTACCTGCCCCTATTGCCACACCACCTACCAACTGACCGAAGAACCCAAGTGGTGACGGACCGTCCGGGCAACCCCCGGCCTCCGAACCCGGAATCCACACCGGAGTGCAACGTATGAAAAACAAACTCCTCCTCTCCGTCGTCCTTTTGTTCGTGCTGCTGGCGTTCCCGGTCCGCGCGGCCGCCGCTTCCTATTCGTTCGGCCTCCCCAAGGAAGACGTGCAGGCGTATTGGAACGCCGACGGAACTCTTGCGATCGATTACACGTTCGTTTTTCAGAACGACCCATCCGCGTCCCCGATCGACTACGTAGACGTGGGCATTCCCAATTCCAACTACGATCTTTCCAGCATCACCGCCGATGTGGACAGCTGGCCGATCACCGATATCCAAACCTCGCAGTATGTTTCGATCGGTGTCGCGCTGGGGTTGGGAGAAAGGGCGATTCCGCCCGGAGCAAGCGGAACGGTGCACGCACATATCGGCCGGGTAACCGCCGTGCTCCATCCCGACAGCAGCGATTCCAAATACGCCAGCGCGGTATTCTCGCCCACCTGGTTTGATTCTTCGCTGGTTCACGGTTTGACTGATCTGACCGTTACTTTTCATTTGCCCCCGGGTGTGGGTCCCAACGATCCGCGCTATCACAATCCCCAGAATTGGCCCGGCGCAAATGAGCCGGCCGCATCGCTCGACAGCCAGGGACTCGTGGTGTACAGCTGGAACAGTCCTTCAGCCAACGGGTACACGCAATACACTTTCGGCGCTTCCTTCCCAGCCAGCGTCGTGCCGGCGTCTGCGATCGTCACAAAAAACATTCTCGACGAACTCGCCGGGGTCCTGACGGCGATCATCGCGGCAGCAGGCCCGTGCCTGTGCGTCATCGGCTTCTTCCTCTTCATCGTGGTCCTGGGCGTGGCCGGCGCCTGGCAGCAGAACCAGCGCAAGAAGGATTACCTGCCGCCGACGATTGCGATCGAGGGGCACGGCATCAAACGCGGGTTGACCGCCGTCGAAGCGGCGCTGTTGGCGGAACAACCGCTGGATAGAGTCATGACGATGATCCTCTTCGGCGTGGTGAAGAAAAACGCGGCAACCGTCACCTCCTCCGATCCATTGCAATTGAAGGTTTCCGATCCCATCCCCGCAGGGCTGTATCCATATGAAACGGATTTCCTGGCCGCTTTTCAAACAAAGACCGCGGGCGTTCCGGNNAGAGACATTGGATTATTACAAGACGATCACCGAGAAAGCCTGGGCGCAGGTAACCGCGGCGGGCACGCCGGAGGTGAAAGCCCAGGCCCTGGACGACAACCTCGAATGGACGATGGTCGACCGCGACTTTGAAAACCGCTCGCAGACGGTCTTTGGCGGCGGTCCGGTGTTCGTTCCGATCTGGTGGGGGCGCTACAACCCGACCTTCGGCGGCGGCATGGCCGCGCCGATCCCGGCGATCGGCGGACTCAGCGGACCGATCTCGCTGCCGCACCTGCCCGGCGCCGACTTTGCCGGTTCGATCGTCGGCGGCGTGCAATCATTCTCGAAAAATGTCATTGGCGACCTGACCGGATTCACAAGCAACATTACCAACAAAACCAATCCCATCCCGGTATCGACTTCCTCCGGCGGCGGCTTTCACGGCGGAGGCGGTTGCGCCTGCGCCTGCGCCGGTTGCGCGTGCGCCTGCGCGGGAGGCGGACGGTAGCCCCATGCTCCGCGAGCGTTTCTTCCGCGCCCGGATAAAACCCCCCGCGCCGGGCTTGTATCATTTCCGCCGGGAAGCCGATGGCGGCCGGTCGCGCGTCCACCTGCGGGTGGACCCCGACGGCCACGGAACCCTGGTGGTCGATGCCGCGCGAATCCTGCATCTGAATCCCACCGCGGCGCAAATGGCCTACCTGGCCCTGGAAGGCATACCATCCGACGCGGCCGCGCGCTCCGTCGCCGGCGAATACCGGATCTCGCGGGCGCAGGCGGAAGCGGATTTCCTCGGCATCGCGGCCCAGGTGGACGCGCTCACCCGCCCCGGCGGGCCCTGCCCGGTGTGCGATCTCGAACTGGATGTGCGCGCGCCCTTCAGCCATACTCCGTCCGCGCCGTACCGCATGGACTTGGCGATCACCTATCGCTGCCAGAACGATTGCGCCCATTGCTACAACGCCAGGCCGCGCACGTTCCCCGAGCAGCCCACCGCAACCTGGAAACAGATGATCGACCGCTTGTGGGATCTCGGCATCCCGCACGTCGTGTTCACCGGCGGCGAACCGACCCTGCGGGGCGACCTGCCCGAGCTCGTGGCGTACGCCGAGCGCAAAGGGCAGATCACCGGACTGAACACCAACGGACGCCGGCTGCAGGACCGGGCGTTCCTGCAATCTCTGGTGGACTCGGGTCTGGATCACGTACAAATCACACTCGAAAGCCACGACGAATCCGTCCACGATGCGCTCGTCCGCGCGCCGGGAGCTTGGCGGCAGACGGTGGATAGTTTGCGCAACGCGCTCGATACGCGGCTCTACGTGATGACCAACACCACGCTACTCCGCAGCAACACCCCGGCCCTCGGCGAGACCCTGGACTTCCTTGCCGGCAGCGGCGTGCCGACCGTGGGACTGAACGCGCTGATCTATTCCGGCCGGGGGGCGACGGTGGGCACCGGGCTTTCGGAAGAGGAATTGCATCCCCTGCTCGACCTCGCCCGGGAAAAAACCGCCCGGAACAAGCAGAAGCTCATCTGGTATACACCGACGGAATATTGCCACTTCGATCCGGTGCAGCAGGAATTGGGGGTGAAAGGCTGCACCGCGGCGATGTACAACATGTGCGTCGAACCCGACGGCGGCGTCATACCGTGCCAGTCGTATTACCAACCCGTAGGCAATCTGCTCGCGGATGATTGGAGCAGCATTTGGAACAGCGACCTGGCGGTTTCGCTCCGCGAGCGCCGGCACGCCGCGGAGAAGTGCCGGGAGTGCGCGCTCTTTGCGGAATGCGGCGGGGGATGCCCGCTGGCTCCCCGGGCATGACGGCCCGCTTTTCCTTTTCCAAAGGATGCAGGATTTGCCGCAGGACGTTGGATCGAAATACATTGCAGGGAGGTAGGCATGGCACCGCTGATTAAATTCCTACGCGATCGTTTTCAACCCGTTGCCGCGCTTCCGGCCGGCGTGCATCATTACCAATCTCGCCCGGATTCCGCCGCGCCCTTCCACCTGCACCTGCGCTTGGAGGCCGACGGGAGCGGCATCCTCATCGTGAACGCGTCGACAATTCTGCACCTCAATCAGACGGCTGCCGAGTACGCCCACCAATGGGTGAATGATTCCACCCCCGAAAATGCGGCTAAGGCGATCGCCGCGCGATACCGCGTAAATAAAAAACAAGCCATGCATGATTACCTGGATTTCATTCAACGGGTGGAAACCATGCTGAACACGCCGGACTTGGATCCGGTGACGTATCTGGATTTCGCCCGCGCGGAACCATACTCCAAGGAGCTTTCCGCGCCCTACCGGCTGGACTGCGCGCTCACCTACCGTCTGCCCGAAGGGGAGAACGTCCATTATGCGCCCGTCGAACGGGTTAAAAATGAGCTTTCCACGGAGGAGTGGAAGACGATCCTCTCCAAAGCCTGGGAGGCGGGCATTCCGCACGTGGTCTTCACCGGCGGCGAACCCGCTTTGCGCGAAGATCTGCCCGCGCTGGTGGCGCACACCCAGGCCATCGGTCAGGTCTGTGGATTGCTCAGCGGCAGTCTGCGCCTGGCATCGGCCGATTATCTGAAGACGATTCTCGACAGCGGGTTGGACCACCTGATGTTCCTGCTGCAGCCGGGCCGGGAAGAATCGTGGACGGCGCTCGGCAACGCCATGGCGTCCGATCTTTCCACCACAGCGCATCTCACCCTCAACCGTGAGCTGGCCCCGCGCGCCGGATCGATCCTGGAGCGGCTCGCCAAGATGGAGGTGCGCTGGCTTTCCCTGAGCGCGTCCGACCCAGAAGGCGCGGAAACCCTGACGGTCCTTCGCAACCGGGCGGCCGAACTCGGACTCTCGCTGCAATGGGACCTGCCCGTCCCGTACTCCCCGGCCAATCCCATCTCCCAGGAAATCGGCACGCCGTCGACGGGAGCGGGCAAAGCCTGGTTATATGTCGAACCCGACGGTGACGTCCTTCCCGAACAGGGGGTCAACCGGGTGCTGGGCAACTTCCTGCACGATCCCTGGGCGCGGATCTGGGCTGCCGCGCGGTCGAAATAAAATCCGGTTTCCGGAAATCTACTTCCCGCAATCGTCGGATTCCCCGCTTCCCCGCCGGGAGAAACCCTCGGGTATGCCCCTCTCTATCGAAGACTGGCACGACAGGTTTTGCCAACAGGCCCGCTGGACCGAATCCTTGCGGGCGCATTTTCTTTCCCGGATGGATTTGGGCCGGCTGCGCCGCATCCTCGAGGTGGGATGCGGGACCGGCGCGGTCTGCGCTTCCGTTGCCCGGGAACTCCCATCGGCGAAGGTCGCCGGAGTGGATTTGAATATCCGGCGCCTGGAGTTCGCCCGGTCGCACGATCCGGCATGTGCCTACGCCGCCGGGGACGGGACACAACTCCCGTTCCCCGCGCGCACATTCGATCTGGTATTCTGCCACTATCTGCTGCTGTGGATTCCGTCGCCGGCTCAGGCGCTGCGGGAGATGGCGCGGGTGGTGCGCCCGGGAGGTTGGGTGATCGCGCTGGCCGAGCCGGACCATAGCGCCCGGATCGATTATCCCCCGCCGCTCGATGAACTCGGCCGGTTGCAGACGGATGCGCTTCGCCGGCAGGACGCCGATCCCGCCCTCGGCCGCCGTCTGGCGAGCCTGTTTACGGACGCCGGATTGAACGTCGAGGAGACGGGAATATTAGGATCGCAGGATATTCACAGCGGGCGCCCGGATGAGGATTCCGAATTGGAGTGGCGGATTTTAAAGGAAGATGTCGGTCCAGCGGTGACTAGCTCCGGATGGGAAAGGTTCCGCAAGGCCGACTCCGCCGCGCTGGCGCGCGGCGAACGCGTATTATTCGTTCCCACCTTTTATTGCTTTGCGCGGCAGAAGAATTAGTCGCTCACGGTAAAATTCAGCATTTGTCATTGCGAGCCCCGCCCCGGCTTTCCTTCGCCCTTCGGGCTCACAACAGGCGCCGGGCGAGGCCGGGGCTTCGCTCCCTTCCCCCGAAGAACACGAGGGCAGGCGGTCGCCCCCGCTTCCCCCGCTTCGCGAGGGNNCGAGGGCGGGCGCGAGGGTAAACTCGCAATGACATCTATTTTATTTTTCCGTAGTCTACTAGGGAAAATAAAAACAGCCGCGGCCGCCGGATATTCTCCGGTGCCGCGGCTGTAACTAGGATCGATTTAACTAGTCTCCGATTTCGAAGATCACGCTGAGCGTGTACGTGACCTCCCAGGTTCCCACTTGGATCGGCACCGAGGAACCGCCTCCCCCGCCCATTCCCAGTCCGCTATATCCCTTATCCGCTGGCATGGGCACACTGGCGCCGTATTCATTGATGGTCAGAACCCTGACGATTTTCACTCCCAAGCCTTTGGCGATTTCATCCGCCCGGGAGCGGGCATCCGCCACAGCCAAGGTCCTCGCTTGCGAGATCGCCTGGGTGGGATCCTCCAGCGCGAAGCTTACCCCCCCGACGGAATTCACGCCCGCTGCCTGGGCGGCGCCGAGAATGTCACCCACCTTGGTCAGGTCGCGCGCGGTGACCGTCAGGGTGTGAGTCACGACGTAGTCGACTTCGCCGGTCGGCTGGTTGGTGATGGGATCATATTTGTCCTGCTGGACCACGGTGAAATCGCTGCGGATGTCCTCCGTCTTGACCCCCAATCCCTCGACTGCGGCGATCACCGCCGTGGCTTTGGCGTTGTTGCCGTCCCATGCTTTCGATACGTCCGGGTCTTTCGTAATCACGCTCATATACATCAGGGCGATATCCGGGGCAACTTTCACCGTGCCCGCCCCGTTTACCGAAAGGGTGCGGGGATTGGACTGCGTGGGCGAGGGACAAGTGACATTGCAAGGCGCGGTAGGAGTGGTTGCGGTTGCGGTTCCCGAGCAGCCAGCCAACAGCATCACGGCTGCCACGGTTCCTAAAAGTATCCATTTTCGGTTCATGGTTCCTCCTCATGGGTTCCCGGCGGAAATTCTTCTCCACCGGTTGGTTTATAGTTTATCAGACGGCGCCGGTGGGGGAGAAGTTCCAATTGTTGTAGCCGGAATCGCCGAAAATTGTAGCTGTAATCGGCGATAAATGGGGCCGGGATAAGTGATAAATGTAGCCGGGATCGGCGATCCCGGCTACATCCAGTTAATGGAAATTAAAGAACAAGCCAGATAAGGGTGTCATTAATCTTTCTTGCCAATCCCCGGACTTCCCGGCTCGGGAATCCGGAGTGTCTTTTCCCTCGCCTTGCGCCCCCGAAGAGGCTCGTCTACAATATACGCAGGCGGGACAAACCGCCTCCGAAATCTCTCGGAGACAATGCACTCCCCGAAGGTGGAAATCTTCCGAAAGGCAACCCGCGGGTCGAAAACCCCCTGAGAGATTTCGAAAATCTTAAAGCGGCGGCACACGGATTGGGAATTGGAAGGCGGGCGTCGAACTCGGTCCGGCGGACGGCTTCCAGTCCCTAACCCCCTGCCGCCATTCCTGGAGGAACTATGGCAAACCGAAAAACGTTTCAGGCGGTCGTGGAAGGGAAACCCTTCCTCTTTACCACCGGGGGGCTCGCCGCACAGGCGGGCGGAGCAGTTACCGTGCGGGTGGGCGAATCCCTGATCTTCGCCGCCGCAACCATGAGCCGGGAGCCGCGGCTGGGTATCGATTTTTTCCCGCTCTCGGTGGAATATGAAGAGCGCATGTACGCCGGCGGCAGCATTCCGGGTTCGTTCTTCCGCAGGGAAGGGCGGCCCTCGGAAACCGCCATTCTGGTCGCGCGCTTGACGGACCGGCCGTTGCGTCCGCTGTTTCCCAAGGACATGCGCAACGACGTCCAGGTGATCATGTACGCATTTTCCTCGGACGCCGAGAACCCATTGGACATCCTGGCGATCAACGCCGCTTCGGCGGCGCTTTCGATTTCCGACATCCCGTGGGACGGCCCGATCGGAGCGGTCCGCATCGGGCGGATCGAAGGGCGCTGGGTATATAACCCGACCTACGAGGAAATCAAGCATTCGGAAATCGATCTGCGGGTTGCCGCCACCCGCGACGCGATCCTGATGGTCGAAGCGGGCGCGAACGAAGCACCGGAGAACTTGATGGTGGAAGCCCTCAAGGAGGCGCATCGCGCGATCCAACCGCTGATCGACGCGCAGGAAAAAATGGCCGCAGAAGCCGGCAAGTCCAAGCGCGATTATGTCCACTTTGCGTTGGCCGATAAAGTCCGCGAAGCCGTTTCGCAGAAGGTCGGCGGGCGTCTGGCCCAGGCTTTCCGCGATGAGTTGGACAAGGCCGAACGGCAAGCGGTTCTCGACGCGATCGAAGGCGAAGTGCTGGCGGGTTTTGAAAACGACGCCGACATGGCCGAAGCCGATCTGCGCGAGGCCTTCTACGATCTATACCGCACCGAAGTGCGCTCGCACATCCTGCGGTCCAACCAGCGCACCGACGGGCGCGACCCGAAACAGATCCGCCCGCTTTCGGCCGAGATCGATTTCAGCCCGCGGGCGCACGGATCCGGACTCTTCACGCGCGGGGAAACCCAGGTGCTTTCCTTCACCACGCTCGGCACGCCGCGCGACGCGCAGGAGCTTGACGGGTTGTCCCCGATCGACGAAAAGCGCTATCTCCACCACTATAACTTCCCGCCGTTCAGCACGGCCGAGGTCAAACCCTTACGCGGATCCTCGCGGCGCGAAATCGGGCACGGGGCGCTGGCGGAACGGGCGCTGATCCCGGTCCTGCCTCCGCAGGAGGAATTTCCCTACACCATCCGGGTCGTCTCGGAAGTACTCTCCTCCAACGGCTCCTCCTCGATGGCGTCGGTATGCGGCTCGACCCTGGCGCTGATGGACGCCGGCGTGCCGATCAAGGCTCCGGTGGCGGGAATCGCCATGGGCCTGGTGAAGGAAGGTGAGAAGTACGTCATCCTGACCGACATCCAGGGCGTGGAAGACCACCATGGCGATATGGACTTCAAAGTGGCCGGCACCGCCCAAGGCATTACCGCGCTCCAAATGGACATCAAGATTAAAGGGGTGACCCCGGAGATCATGGGAGAGGCCCTGGCTCAGGCGCGCGAAGCGAGGCTGCAGGTGCTGGAAGTGATCCGCGCGTGCATCTCCGCGCCGCGGCCGGACCTCAAAGTGCACGCCCCGCGCATCACCATCCTGAAGATCGACCCTGAGAAAATCGGCGCGGTGATCGGCCCCGGCGGCAAGGTCATCCGCAAAATCCAGGAAGACACCGGGGTCAAGATCGACATCGAGGACGACGGCCGGGTGTACATCGCGGCGGTCGACGGGCCGAGCGCGGCGGAAGCTCGCCGGCGCGTGGAAAGCCTCACCGAAACACCGGTGGTCGGACGCATCTACACCGGAAAAGTGGTGCGCGTGGCGGATTTCGGCGCATTCGTCGAAATCCTACCCAACATCGACGGTCTGGTGCACATCTCTCAGCTGGATTCCACCCGCGTGGAAAAGGTGGAAGACGTGGCCAAAATGGGCGATGAGCTGACCGTGATGGTGACGGGAATCGATCCGGAAGGAAAAGTGCGCCTCTCGCGCACTGCGGTGCTGGAAGGGTGGACCGTCGAGGAAGCCGCCGAGCACGACCGGAAGCCCTCCGGCGGCGGACGCAGCGGACCATCCGGTGGATCACACGGCGGACCCGGCGGGAGGCGTCCGAGCGGCGGCCGCGGGCACGAAGGCGGCGAGAACCGCGGCGGGCCAAGGCGATAATCTTCATCCCGCCGGCCAAATTGGCCGGCGGGTCTTCAATACTCTGCACGCAACGGGTGACGGGCAATCCGTCCGGATTTTCATCGATGGACATCTCCCCGCGCTGGTCCACTACGACAAAATCCATCGTGATGCTGGCCATTCTGGCCGTCGTCGCGTTCCTGCTGCTGCGCTTCCAGGGCGTGATTGCGCCGCTCATCCTGGCCGTGATCCTGGCCTATCTGCTCAATCCGATCGTCACCGCGCTGGCCAAATTCCCCCCTCTCTCGCGCACGCTGGCGATTCTGATGGTGTATTTGATTTTGATCCTGCTGCTTCTGGGATTGGTCAGCGGCGCCGGGTTGCTGATCCAGCAGCAATTCTCCGGCATTCTCTCCACCGCACTCGCCTTCATCAACAACATCCCAGCCTGGATTAACTCGCTTTCGTCCAAACCGGTCCAACTCGGGCCCTTCACGCTGGATCTGTCCAAGACCGACGCAACCGCGCTGCAGAACGAACTCATCCCCACGGCGCGGGATTGGATCGGACGAATTACAAACTGGATGACCGGGGCCGCCTCCGAGGCGGCCACCACCGTGGCCTGGGCGGGGTTCGTATTCATCATCTCGTATTACCTGATCCACGACATAAACGCGATGGAAAAAGGAGTATTGCGCCTGGTACCGGACGAGTATCAGAAGGACGCCCAGCGGTTGCTGGCGGATCTCGGTCCGATCTGGAACGCGTTCCTGCGCGGGCAATTGTTGCTCAGCCTGATCATGGGTTCGGCGTTCGGTCTGGTGATGAGCTTGCTCGGGTTGCGCTACGCACTCGTCATCGCCCTGATGGCGGCCCTGATGGAATTCGTGCCCATCATCGGCCCGTACCTCACCGCGGGCACGACCATCCTGATCGCCCTCTTCCAACCCTTCAACTGGCTGGGGTTTTCCCCGACGGCCTATACGCTGTGCGTGGCCGCCGCCGCGCTGCTGCTGCAGCAACTGGAAGCCAACTTCCTTTCTCCTCGGGTGATGGGACGGCAACTCCGGATGCATCCGGCAATCCTGATCGTCGGAGCGTTCGTCGGAGCGAGCCTGATGGGGATTCCGGGCCTGCTGCTCTCGGGACCGATCCTGGCCACCACCCGCCTGTTCGGCCGCTATGTCTATGCAAAATTGTTCAACCTCCCGCCGTGGCCTGACCTGGAAGAGGGAAGACCCATCGCTTTTGCGGAGAATGCGGTTGCTTGCCGTCCGGCGCGGGAAGCCGACAAACCGGAAGTCCTCGATATGACCGCGCGGGTGTGGGAGGGGCACGATTACATACCGCAAGTATGGAGCGAGTGGCTGGCCGACCGCGTGGGAATTCTGGCCGCGGCCGAGAGGAACGGCAAAGTGGTGGGAATCGGCAAATTGACCCGGTTGGCGGGGGGAGAATGGTGGCTCGAAGGATTGCGGGTGCATCCGGATTATCAGGGAATGAAAATCAGCTCCCGGATCTTCGAGTATCTGCTGGATCAATGGCGGGAGCGCGGGGGCGGCGTGATCCGACTGGCGACTTCTTCGGAGCGTGTGCAAGTCCACCACCTATGCGACCGGCTGGGATTCCGGCACAGCGAAACCTTCCTGGTCATGGCCGCTTCGCCGACAGGCCGCGGGGAGAGCGCATTCGAATTGATCGCCGAGGCGGATGCCTCGGCCGTGTTTGCGCTCTCGGAAAAGGCAACGACCGTCCGGTACGCATCCGGCTTGGTTAACACCGGCTGGCGATGGAGCCGCCTGACGGAGGACCGAATGCGGGAGTTTATCCGGCGCGGACGCGCCTGGTGGTGGAAAGACCGGGCCGCGGTCCTGATGCTTTACGACTCAGACCATGAGAGTCGGCCAAGTTTGGAGATTGCGGCGGTTCTTTCACCAGTCACGCAGCTGGCGGCGATGTTCGGTGATGCGCGGCGCCTCGCCGGGCTGGCAGGCGCGGCGCGGCTGGCCTGGGCGATGCCGAATCTTCCCGCCGTCGCCGATGCAGCCCGGCGCGCCGGCTTCGCGCAGGAATGGGACGCGCAACTGTGGATATTCGAGCGGTCGGATCCGCGTACCGCTGAGCAAACTTCGGGATCCGCGCAGACCGACACCGGCCTTCCGGTCGAAGCCAACCGGAACCGGCCCTCGGCCTGACACCAAACAAACGACGGAGGTTAGCCATGTCCGATTCTCCTGAAATTCGCACCGAGACTCTCGCCGAGACGGAAAATTACATGATCTACACCGCGGAGGAGCCCGACGGCGAGACGACGTGGAACGTGGAACTGGGAACGGCAACGCTGCATTTCTTCCGCGAAGAGTGGCAGGAGTTCCTCGAACTGGTTACCCAGGTTAAACCGAAAAAATAAAGCATGCGTTACCTCGCGCGAGTAGCCCCGGCGCTGGTCGCCACCTTTTTGGTGGCGGGGTACCTTGGGTGGGTTTTCTTCACGAACGGAAACGATCCGCGGATTTTTGCCAATATCGGCACGCGGTTTAGCGCTCTCGATCCCTCCGGCACGGAGGGGTACGACGGGCAGTTCAACTATTACATCGCGCTCGATCCGAACCCGCAACAGGTGGCGCCGCACCTCGACGTTCCGGCCTACCGCTACCAGCACATCCTGTATCCGTTGCTGGCGCGGTTCCTCGCCTTGGGAAATGCGGAAGCCATCCCTTGGACATTGGTCGGGATCAATCTCATTTGTCTGGCCGCTTTATGTTTCCTCACCGGCGAGCTCCTGGCCCAGCGCGGAGCCAGCCGCTGGGGGGCTCTTGTTTTTGGATTGTGGTTCGGTTTGATCCTTGGCGTACGGCTGGATCTATCCGAGCCGCTGGCATTGCTCCTGGTCATAATCGCCTTGCGGATCGCGGGTCCCCAGCTGGACCGGCGGATCGTCCCCGCGGCTCTACTGCTTGCCCTGGCGATGCTCTCCAAAGAGACTGTGGTTCCTTTTCTGCTGGGATGGGCGGTATGGTTGATTCTGCAAGGCAAGATCGGCAAAGCCGCATGGATCGCCCTTGCTTTGGTTCCGTATCTCGGGCTGCAGGTTTGGCTTTGGGCGGTGTTCGGATCGCCGGGGCTGGGAAGCGGCGGCGCGGGGGCGACGCCCTTCGAATGGATCCCCTTCGCCGGTCTGTTTCGCGTGGCAGGGGTGAACCTTCGAATCTTTGCAGCGCTCTTCGCCGTCTACCTCCCGGGCTTGTTGATCCCCGCCGTCTACGGCTTGTGGGCGCCATTGGCGGATCTTATCCGGAGGCGAACCAGCGCGGAAGGCTATCTCCTGCTGATCAACGCTTTGATGATCGCATTCGCCCCCTTCTCCACGTTCCGGGAACCGCTCGGAATCGTGCGCCTTGCGTGCGGATTAATTCTTTGCCTGTGGCTCTATGCAGCCGCGAAAAAAATCCGGTGGTGGAACAAATTCAGCTTGATCGGATTGGTGTATTTGTTGTTTATCTTGATTTAATCGCGGACACCCGATTTTTCCGGTTTCTCCACAACCAATCCGGCCGCCGATAAAATTTTTTTTCACCATGCCGCGGGAATCCAACGGACTGCGCAAACTGCGCAGCCCGTCGACTCCAAATGATCTCAACGTTGCCGATTGCTTTTCCCCCTTGCGCCGCCTATTTTTCCTCGGCCGACCAGAACCGCCACACCGCCAAAGCGAAGAACAGCAGCGCGTATCCCGAGAGGACCGCGGCCGGGATCAGGACCGAGTTAAACCCCAACCCGCGGGCGACGATGTTTTTAAATCCGTCCATCGCCCATGCGATCGGCGAAGCATGACCGATCGTTTGGAACGCGGCGCCGGTATATTCCAGCGGCATCCACGCGCCGCCCAAGCCCGAGAGGACGAACATCGGGAACATCACGAGAATGACCGTCTGTTCCTCCGACTTGGCAAAGACACCGATCAGCAGGCCGAGCGCGGAAATGCACGCCGCCGCGGCCGCGGCCACCAGAAACGTCGCCGCCGGGACGCGCAGGTAGTCCACGCCCAGGAAGATTTTGCCAAACATCATCAACACGACAAACTGAGCGAAGATCAGCGCGAACATCGCCAGGTAATGTCCGACCAGGATGTGCACCCGGGAAGTGGCCGTGGTGAGCAGGCGCTGCAGGGAGCGCGATTTGCGTTCGGTGACGATGACCGTGGCAGCGGTGATCAGACCGGCGATGGCAAATTGCAGCATCATGCCCGGCGAACTGTTCGCAGCCGACATCGCATTCGCAGACTGAACTTTCACCGCCGGGCTGGTCGTCCGATCCATCCGGATGGGCGGATTTTGCCACGCCGCCAGCGCGGCGGCGAGGGCGGAATCGAAGGCGGAGGGATCTATGGAGGTCTGGGTGGCAATTTGCGCGATGCGGGCCGCGCTCGTCAGGCGCTCGACGGCGATTAGGATCTCGTTTTGGACGGTGGATGTTGCCGGCCTGGAGGGGTCGGCGATAACCGAAAGTTTCAACGGATTTCCATCCAAGATGGATTGGCCATACCCGGCGGGGATGACGACCGCCGCAGCCAGCTTTTCGTCCGCCACCAGCTTATCCAAGTCCGCGGGTGTGCGTTCCGCGTTTTGATCGAGGCGGATGACGGTCGACCCGGTGAGCACTTTCCCGAGTTCCCCACTGAGAGCCGATTGATCCTGATCCAGTAACCCGACCGGCAGGCGGGCATCCGACGCACTCTGGCCGGTTCCGCCGAAGGCAATTGAGAAGAAAAGGGTGAAAGCGATCGGCATGATGAGCAGGAACATGAACGTCTTGCGGTCGCGCAGGATTTGTAAGAGATCTTTTTGGGCAATATCCAGGATTCGAATCATGGTTTCCTCCTACGCATACCGTTTCTGAAAGCGCATCGCGCCGACGGTAAACAGGACCGCGCTGATAATCAAGAGCGCGGCGACGGTGAGCAGGATGTCGCCCAGGGGGGCGCCGTTCATCGTCTGGAGCAGACCGCGCACGGCCCACCCCTGTGGGACAAACAAGGAGACGGTATCGAGCGGCCCCGAGACGGTCGACCCGCCGGTAAACACTTTGGCCATCCCGAGCATTCCTGTGGCGGTAACCACACCGCCAAACACCACCGCGGCCTGTTTGGCGTTCTTCAAGAGCGACATCAGAAAGACGCCGAAAGCGGAGGCGGCGACAACCGAGCCGAGAATGATCAGCGCCAGCGGGAGCACAGCCCCCCAGGCAATCCCGAAGATCAGCCGGCTTAGAATGACCATCACGATCATCTGCACGGCGACGGTGAGAACCACCGCCAGGAGTTTTCCCCCCAGGATGGTGGTTTGCGTAGTGGGCGTTGTAAATAGGCGCGGCAGCGTTCCTTCCTCCTCCTCCCGCAAGATGGATTGGGCGGAAGAGGCGCCGGTGAAGAACGCATAGAAGACGGTCATTCCGGCCATGATCAAACCGACGATGGCGCTGACCGGATTGGACGGCGCTTTGACGGAGGAAGGGGAACGAACCTCGAGCAAGGACGCGGACGGGTCGCCCGCGGGTGAACCGCCCATGTACGCCTGGAGGACCGAACCGATAAGCTTAGGATCGGTGCTTCCGGTTTGTTTGGCGACGACGTTCACCGCGATTTTCGCGCCGGACATCCCGTTCATATATTGTGACAGGATGGATTCCACGATAGCCGGGCCGAGGGTAAGCGTAGGATCCTTGTACAGTTCGATCGTCGCCGTGGCGGAGAGGTCGGAAAATCGTTCCGAGAAATCGGCCGGGATGATGATCGCCACGCCGGCCGCTTGTGTGTCCACCTCGGATCGGGCTGCTTCGGCGTTGTCGACCGTGGTCACTTTCATCAAGTCCGCAAACTGCTTATCTTGCAAGGTTGAGAGGATCACTGCGCCCATTGATTGGGCATCCCCGACGGGGAATTCTGCCTTCACGGCGTCGAAGCCCGGACCTCCGCGGTCCAGGTTGGCGACAACCACCTTCGTCGCCGGCACGGAGAAGGAGTTGCCGGCGTTTCCGCGGCCTCCGAACATAAAGTAGAACATCCCTCCCATCAGCAGCGGAACCCCGAACATGAACATCAGTGCAAAGTAGCTGCGGAAGGAGCGGGTCATATCTTTGAGGGCGATATCGAGTATTTTCATGGCGGACTCCTAATCGCGCAGGGCGCGCCCCGTCAGGTGCAGGAACACGGATTCCAGGTT
>PLND01000042.1:528-101726 GCA_003141675.1 Anaerolineae bacterium | reverse complement strand
TGCGCTGCACGCGCTGGAACACCGTCACCCCGCTGAAAAACATTACCAGCGCGACAACGACCGAAGCCCAGATCTCCGGACCGGGCGGAGCCGTTCCGAGCAGGCACCAGCGGAAGCCGACCAGAACTCCCGCCATCGGATTAAGCGCGTAGATAAACCTCCAGGCGGCCGGCACCGAATTGGGCGAATAGACAACAGGCGAAGCAAATTCCCACAGCGTCACCAGGAACGGCACCAGCATCTGGATATCTCGGATATACATATTCATTGCGGCCAACCACAACCCAAACCCCAGTGCGCAAATGATGAGGAACAGCAGGAAAACCGGAATCCAGAGGATGGCCGGCGTGATCGACACGCCGAAGACCAAGGTCATCCCCACCAGAATCACGAACGCCACGAAGAAATCCACGAGACGCGCCGCCACATTGGCCAACGGGATCAGCAGGCGGGGGAAATACACCTTGGTGAGGATACTGGCGTTGGCGATCAGACTGCCGGCGGTTCCGGAAAGGATCGCGGAAAATAACCCCCACGGGACGAGCGCGGAAAAAGAAAAAATCGGATATGGGATCTGATTATCGGTGGGGACTTTCAGAAACCCTCCAAACACTACGGAAAAAACCACCATCTGGAGGAACGGCTGCAGGACGGCCCATCCGGCACCCAGTACGGTTTGTTTATACCGGACGCGGATATCCCGCCAAGCCAGGAACCAGAGCAATTCGCGCCGGTTCCACAGTTCACGGAGATTTAAAGCTTCCCACCCGGAGCGAACGTGGATCTGGGTGACGTTTGAGGAATCAGGCTTCGTCCGGTCGGTCACACGCCGCCCCTTTTTCCCCGCACCGAGAGATACCATTCGATCGTCCGCCGCAGCCCTTCGTCTAGTTTCACCTCGGCGCTAAAACCGAATTTCTCCCTGGCCCGCGAGACGTCCAGCAACCGGCGCGGTTGTCCGTTCGGTTTGGTCGTATCCCAGACGATCTTCCCTTTATAGTCCAGGAGCCTGGCCATGGTGCCGACCAAATCGCTGATTCTGATTTCCTGGCCCGATCCCAAATTAACCGGCAGGTCTCCGTCGTATTTCTCTGTGGCCATGAGAATGCCCCTGGCCGCGTCCTCGATGTAGAGGAACTCGCGCGTCGGGCTGCCGTCCCCCCACATGACTACCTCATCCTTCCCGTGTTCCTTCGCGTCAAGGCATTTGAGGATGAACGCTGGAATGACGTGGGAAGTTTCCAGGTTGAAATTATCCCGCGGGCCATATAAGTTTACCGGGAGCAGCACGATCGCGTTAAACCCGTATTGCTGCCGGTAAGCTTCGGCTTGGACCAGCAGCATTTTTTTCGAAAGGCCGTAGGCGGCGTTGGTCTCCTCGGGATACCCATCCCACAGATTGTCTTCCTTGAAGGGAACCGGAGGGGTTTTAGGATAAGAACAAACGGTTCCGATGGCGGTCACTTTTTTAACGCCCGCCTTCCACGATTCATGGAGGACGTTTGTCCCCATCATCAGGTTTTGGAAAAAAAATTCCGCCGGGCGATCGCGGTTGGCGCCGATCCCGCCCACCATCGCCGCCAAGTGGATCACCACCTCGGGTTTGGAATCGGCCATCAGGCGGCGCACGGCTTGAGGATCGGTAAGGTCGACCTCATCGATCGTCGGAGCCGTGACCCGTGCAGCTCCTTTCACCCGGAGCTGTTCCATCACGAAGGATCCCAGGAAGCCGGCGCCGCCGGTGACCAGAAAGCGGGTATTCTTCCAATCCATGGGGTTTCTCCCGTTTTATCTTACTGTGGATATTCTACCGCAGGCTCGGATGGGACGGGGAGGTCGGGCAAACGGCGGATCAAGACAATAACCGTGACGATCGCCATGGATAAATAGGCGATAACGATGTGCCTGGGATAGTAGTTGTTTATCTGATAAAAAAAGTGCGGGGCGAGATAAAATAACGGGGCAACCAATATTGTCCACAGGTTTTTTTCCCTGCGGAGTATCCAGTAACCGGTTGCGAGGATCCAAACAATGAAGATAAACGCCATTACCGCCAAGGTGGGTACGATAGATCGGGAAACCTTCGCGATGAGAAACATCATCCCGATTTGTTCGCGGATGGCACTTCCGGCGGAAGGATCACCCTGGAGGAAAGCAAACCATGTAGAAGGAGGTAAGGTTAGGTTGGCTGGGATATCCCCGCTGGTCGCCACCAGTACCCACTGATGGCCATAATAGAGATTATGTATCAATGGTAAAAGCGCTATACCGACAATCAAAACGCCCGCAAGAAGAACCGTCTTTCTCTGCTTCCTCCAAGCTCTCGCAAACGTGAGAAATAGAATCCAAAGGATTCCAAGGATTTGGTTTGATCGAATGGTATAGGAAATGGCAAGAGCCGAGCCGCCGAGAATAATGCCAGAGCTTGAGAGCCAATATAAAGCGGGAAACGCCCATAAAAGAAGAACCCAAGTATCATATTCGGACAATCCCTCGCGGATGGTATTGGATACATAATATCCGCCAAGAAAGACCAGGCTGCATCCCAATCCGATGAGGACAATCGATTGAATGGTCGGTATAGTTTGCTTTCTCGCCATTCGGAATAACCAGAAAATCCCGCCAAAGAAAGCGGCAAGTTGCGCGACGGAATAAAGCACGTTCCCATCACCAAAAAGGGCATGCCCCGCAAATAATATATATCGGAACATTGGTTGCTGGTAAAACACCGTATCCCCACCTTCCAAAGATCCTTTAATGAAGATGGAATATGCCTGAGATTCAAACGTCAAAGGATCATTTCCGGCAGATCTCAATAGAACCTGTCCCCAGCCGGAAGACCAGACATGGAGAATAGCAAACGCGGCCGCGATCACGGCGGCATAGATCGTTACTGGGCGAAACGGGCGGATCGCCAAATGGACGGTTAGGAACGCGGCCAGCGAAATCGTGATTCCGATTTCACGAATGAGAGGTGAGATGGGTACCAGGCTGAGCAATCCAACACCGATCGTGAAAACGATCAGTGCAAGGAAATCGCGGCGCACGGAGCGTACAAGAACGGGAAGAAAGGAAACGAGCCACAGCAGAATGAGCACATCCGCCAACAACGCCGTCGCCTGCCATCCGGGAGGGGGGTCCTTTGCGGTAAGGGGCACTAGGTGTCCCGGTTTCCCGGCGGAGACTTCGATTGTCGCCCGCGGCCCCCAACTCTGTGGATCCTGGCCGCTTCGCGATCCATCGTTGAATGTGTAGTCGATCCGCACTGGAGCGCCGTCCGGAGAAGGGGTGAACTCTACAACGTTCGACGCGCCGTACGACGGCGGCAACGGGATTTCGGAATCTCCCCAGGCGACCGTTCCTTCCCCCGCGTACTCGATGCGGACTGTGTCACCCGGCTGAACCTCCGGGACTCCGCTCCAAATCGCTTGCAGAGGAATCCTCTCCCGAAGGATATTCCCCGGCTCCCAATCGTAGTAATTGTAACGGTCGGTGTTGAGGAACACTAAATTCCACGTATCCGGCAGGAACCAGATGGAGGAATCCAGCCTCGTCGCCGAAAACCGGTCGAGTAAATTTTCATAGGAACGTTCGCACCCGCGCGGTGGAAGATCCTCATGCGTGATGCTTGTCGGTTCGGCGACCGAACGGTAACAGGCGGAGAAACCCGTGTGCGTTCCGGAAGCCAGAAGAATTCCCTTGAGCAATAGGATCATCGCCAGTGTGATCCATAAATATACCGGCCGGATCTTCAGCCTCTTCCAAAAAACCATTTGCTCCGTGCGAAGGTCGGAAAAAATCAGGAACGGGACGAGCAGGACCAACGCGCCGAATTCATAAAGCCGGCTTAAAGGCAAACCGTCGAACAGTTGCAAATTGGTCGATGGAAAGCAAAAAACAAAAAGAAACGCCAGGAAAAGGAATAGCCCCTGCAACATAATTCTCTACTCTATCACCTCTCTGCCTCCGGTAAATTTATGGCGGAGTGGTTTATGGTCGTGACCGTCTGCAATCCGCGCCGGATCTCGAATCGGCTCTCCTCTGAGTTTCGGAAGCGAATTTCCCGAGTCCAGCAAAAAAATCTCGGTGACAAAGACACCGGAAAAAAGATTTTATCTTCTTCTAAACCATGCGGATTGCACAACACGTCGATCCATTATATTCCCAGCGGTTTCGCCATTGGCGATCGTTCCGTCCTGTCGATGATTTTCCATTGTGCACGCGTGAGCCATATCGCCGCAACGACTGCCATGGATAGGTAGGCGATCATAATATGCCTTGGATAATAGATGTTCACCTGGAAAAATAAATGCGGCGCCAGATAGAACAGGGGGATTGATAGCAGGGGCCAGTTGGAAATCTCCCTCCGAACCAGCGCGATTCCACCCGCGATTACCCAGAGGAGAAGAATCGCCGCCATTGGCAAGAGAGTCAACCAAGTCGAAAGAGAAACATCAACCACTAAAAACATCCACTTTAATTGCGAGCTCACCGCGACGGCCGCGGCGGGATCACCCCGGAAGAAAGCTAGCCACGTCGACGGAGGAACTGGGACGTTAGCGGCTATGTTGCTGCTCTCCGTAGTCAACACAAATGCATGACCATAAAAGAGATTGTGCGCAAGCGGCAAAAGCAGGACGCCCGCCGTCAACATCAGCCCAATCGCAAATACCCTTTTATCTTTTTTCCATAGGCCGAATAAAACCCATAGGGAAATCCAGAGGACGGCCGGTAATTGATTCGTCCTCACGGTGAAGGAAAAAGCAAGGGCGGCCAAGCCCAACAGGCAATCCCGGACGCTTGCTTCGATGAAAAGAATCGGAAACGCCCACAAGAGCAAACTCCATGTGACATACTCGGATAATCCCGCCCGGATGACGATGGAGACGTAATACCCGCCCAGAAATAAAATCGCGGATCCGATCCCCGCCATAAGCAACCGCTTCTTCCGCGAGAGGCTTTTTCCACTTACCTTATCTCCGAGGAAGAATGCGCCCCCGAGAAACACCGCTAATTCCGCGGCGCAAGAGAAGGTTAACCCATCACCGAAAATGGTGTGTTCTGCAAATTTAACATATCGGAACATTGGTTGGAAGAAAAAAATTTTTTCGCCCCCCTCCAGCGATCCGGAGGACAGGATCGAATAGGCCTCGGATTCATAAGTAAGCGGATCGTCGGTTGCGGCTCTCAATACCACCCGCGATGGTGTCGGAAGGAAGAGCAGGTTATTTGCCAGACCCGCGCAAAGGAGAATGGAATATATCGCGACGGGTTTGACAGGGCTGTGCAAGAAGTGCCACAACCAGAAACCAATTAACCCTGCAATCATCCCGATCTCCCGTACGCGTTGTGAGAGGGGCAGGAAATAACAAATCACGGTAAACAAAACAAACGCAAGAATGATCCATTTATCCTTCCATACCTCCGCTACCCAGGACAGCAGAAGGAAAAACAGTAAAAGGGCAAGGAGGATATCCGCTCCCACAGCCATAGCCGTCCAGGGCTGACCCGGCGAGGCCATAGGAAGCAACTGCTGCCCGGCTCCTCCGTCAAACGCCATGTGAATTTGGGCTCCCGGTCCCCAGGTTTCTGCCGCTTGACCCGTCCTGGATCCATCATCGAAGGAATACGCCAGAGTAAAAGCCTGCTTCCCGGCGGGAAAGTCTGCTGCTATCTCGCCAACCTGGCCGTACGAGGGCGGAAAAACCATCGTGAGTGCGCCGACGGAAAGCTGACCTGTTCCGGTATAGTGGACGATCACCCGCGCCGCTTGTTCCAAATCAATTTGCCCGCTCCAGCGGGCGGAAATCGGAATGCGGTCTCTGGGAATCGAACCGGATACATCCCCGTAATAATTGTAGCGAAGCGAGTTGAGGAAGATAAGATTCCAGGAATCCGGACCGAAGGAAATCGTGCGGTCGATGCGCGTTTCTCCCGATGGATGGAAAAGATCCTCGTAGGACCGTTCGCACCCGACGGCCAGAGCCTCCCCCGAATACCCCGACGCCCATGCGGCCGGAGACAAATAGCAACCGGCGAAGCCATCCTGCGGACTGAAAACCAGCAGGCTGACCTTAAGGAACAATACGACGACGGCCAACGCCGTGAAAACAGGAAAAGGCAAACGGATTTTTAAAAATATATCGGCTGTCCGTTGCCGAAGCTGTTTTGAAAACAGAAACGGGAGCAGAAGTGCCAGCGCAAGGAATTCGGCCCAGTGGGACAACGGCAGACCGTCGAATTGCTGGAGTTTATTCGATGGAATGAGAAGCAGGAGGAGAAGGAAAAAATAAGGGAGCAGGGAACTCATGCGCCGGCTGCCTCCTTGCCTCCGGCCAATTTCCGGCGAAGGGTATTGCGGTCGGCGTCGACCATGATCCGTACCAGATCCCGAAAGCAGGTTTTGGGCGTCCAGCCGAATTTTTTCCGCGCCTTGGATGGATCACCGATCAGGTAATCCACTTCGCTGGGCCGTAAGTAGCCGGGGTCTTCCTGAACGTATTTCTGCCAGTCAAGGCCCGCGTATTGGAATGCCTCTTGGAGAAACTCGCGCACCGTGTGCGTCTCTCCGGTGGCAATGACAAAATCATCCGGCGCATCCTGCTGTAAAATCTGCCACATTGCCTCAACGTATTCCGGGGCGTACCCCCAGTCACGGCTGGACTCGAGATTCCCCAGAAACAATTTCTCCTGCAATCCGGCTTCTATATANNTAGGCTTCGCGGTAATTTACCGTCGTCCAATAGGCGTACACCTTGGCGCAGGCGTAAGGGCTGCGGGGATGGAAGGGAGTCGTTTCGGTCTGCGGAATTTCCGCGACCTTCCCATACATTTCGCTGCTGGACGCCTGATAGAACCGGCAGGAAATTCCCGTCTCGCGGATCGCCTCGAGGATGCGGACCACGCTCAGACCGGTGATATCGCCCGTATATTCGGGCATATCGAAACTCACTTTGACGTGGCTCTGGGCCGCCAGATTATAGACTTCGTCCGGTTGCAGCCGGTAGAGCAGCTTGATCAGATTGGTGGAATCCGAGAGATCGCCGTAATGCAGGAACAGGCTCACTCCATTGACATGCGGATCCTGGTACAGGTGGTCGATGCGGGCGGTATTAAATGAACTGGCCCGCCGGATCAAGCCGTGAACCTCGTATCCTTTCTCCAAAAGCAATTCCGCCAGGTAAGATCCGTCCTGACCGGTGATGCCGGTGATGAGCGCTTTTTTGTTTGCCGCCATGGGCTTCTCCGTTTTTTTTACTGCCCCGCGGGCAGAAGATAAATGGTTGCGTAGTCGTCGTGATACACCGGATCTCCCAACTGCGCGAGGGTGCCATGATGCACCAGGACATACACCGGAGGGTGGTATCGCCGGACATATTCCGTCCGGAGCGCTTTCTCCCACACCGTTCCCGATCCCAACGATTGCCACCAGGAATCCAATGCTTGTGGATTGACGATATTGAGATCCCTCTCCGAGTGCTGGGCGGTCGCCGCTACCGCCGGATCCACAAATCGCATCCTCTCCAGTAAGTGGATTTTATCGGCGTCTTCCGCCAGTCCGATCTCCACCACCAGCGCGTCGGCCGGAAGATGGGCATTGGCCCAATACAGATAATTCCATCCGGATCCCAAGCCCGTCATGGGCGAGATAAGATCGGTATACCCGTCGGGAAAGGCATTTGCGGTGGGAATGGGCAGCGCCAGGATCCCGTTCGGGGGCCGCAGGACCTCGGTCAGGCCTTTTCTTGCAACGACCCACCACTCGACACCGTTGGAAAGAATCTGCGCCATGAGCAGCACCGTAAAACCATACAGCAAAACCGCGCGCTGCACGCCCGACCACGCTTCCCGTCGGGTTTCTTCGATGGCGACCGCAGCCGCCAGAACGATTACGATCTCCACTGGAATCATTCCGCGCAAGGCGAAATTCGTATGCTGTATCAGGAAGGCGATCGGGATATACGCGACCGGATACCAAGCCAGGAAGCGGTGCCATAGAGGGGTTTTTCGCCCCAGGTTGCGAAAGAACCACACGGCGTAGATTACAAAGGGCAGCCCGAGCTCGATCACGAGCAGGATCGAGGCCACCACCGGGAATGCTGCCAGGGTGAGGATCTGATCGAGCACCACCGCGCGGAGGTAGGCGGTCCCGGTCGCCGCTTCCGCGATCACCACCCGGAAATTTCCCCAGCGGATCGCTCCGCTCTGCGACAGCGACAGGGCGATCTGCGCACCGCTCAAGATCAGGAAAAGCGCTGCAATCCCCGCCAGCACGGGAATCGCGCGTCGGCGTAGAAGCACACGGCGGTGCAACCAAACCCAAATCAAGGCCGCCACCGCGGCGGAAAAGAAAACAAAGGCGCTGGTTCCGAAAAGAAACGANNCCACCGCCGCAAGCAATCCGCGGACCGCCAGGCTCCCGCGCAGGTTCCGCCATAAAATGAGAAGCAGGAGAAACGCCGTCGCGCCGGCCAAATGCTGAGGCTCGGTCATGAATGTCGAAAGCATCGACGGGATTTGCACGAGCGATACCAGCGAAGGCGAATGGGCTTGCCACCACTCGTGGGACGCCAGGCTGGGCGATACAAAGAAATCAAATCCTCCGGCCAGGGTAAGAAACACAAGGGCAAATCCGCGGCTCTTGGCCGAACCCAGATTCATCCTCAGAAAGAAAAACAGGACGCCCAGGAAAACCGACAGGTTGATCGCCGCATGGATGCTCAAGATGCGCGTGAGGGATTGGCCTATCGTCGGCAGGCTCCCCAGAACGGCCGGGTAAATCCAGGAATAAAAATAATACAACAGCGGGAGATCCGGGAATAGAAAGTGGGCCGGGGGAAGACCGGATCGGGCGATGGAAGTTACTTCGGCAACGTGCCAGTAGGTATCGGAAAGAACCGCCGTGCCGACTTCGCTTCCATTGAGGATCAAATGCAATTGGGGCAGCACGGCCATCGCCGCGACAAGGATGAGAAAGGCCGTTCCGAGAATCCCCTCCCGCCTCGACGGAGGATTTCCGGATCGCGGCCGCAAATCCAGCACCGGGCGTTTTCCCAGGCGGGCCAGCACGCCTCCGGCAATAAACAACGCCGCGGAAATGCAGCCCAAAATCCATAGATTCGGTTTGTAGGAAACCACGAGCGAGGGAAAAGCCAAAACCACCGGCGTGACGACGATGGAAAGCGCGAACGGGGCAAGCCAACGGGTCAGCTTCCCCGTTCCTTTCCATTCCACAAGCGAAGCCAGGGCGGCTCCGGGGATCCAGTAGGCGAAAAGGAAAACGACCGATTCGATCAGCACCGATAGCATGAAACTCTCCGGATTAGAACATGGATAATTGCTGGACGTCCGCCGGAGGGGGAGGTTGGCCGGCGGCGGATCGTTTGCGCACCTGCCCGATCAACGAGGGCAATTTACGGAAATCCTCTTCGATGGATTGCTTCAAGTTTGGCTGGTGCAATGCCGCGGCGGGGTGGAACATCGCCACCACCAGGCGCCCGTCGATGGTTTTTGCCTGGCCGTGAATGGAACTGATTTTTGCCGTTCCAAAATAACGGGCCATGGAAAAGCGCCCCAGGGTTACGATCACCGCCGGATTAATCGTGGCGATCTGGCGGTCGAGGTATGGACGGCAGGTTTCGATCTCGTCCGGCATGGGGTCGCGGTTTCCGGGCGGCCGGCACTTTACCACGTTGCAGATGAACACCTGCTCGCGGCGCAAATCGATGCTCGAGAGCAGTTCCTCGAGGAACCGTCCGGCGGCCCCCACGAACGGCCGCCCCTGCTCGTTTTCATGAAAGCCGGGGCCTTCCCCGATGAACAGAATATCGGCATCCGCCGGCCCCTCGCCGGGAACCGCCTTCTTGCGTGAGGAATGCAGCCGGCACAAGGTGCACGCCGACACTTCTATTGCAATTTGCGCCAGTTCTTCTTCCGCTGTCATCCGGATCTTCTCCCTGATGGATCGTCTCTGGGTTTCCAGGAATTCTGATTTACCATTCCCCGCGGTGGTGGAAATTCGGATCACCAATGGGATGTGTCTCCCGGTCGCAAAAACAGCGCTGCGAAGCCTTCTTTCCGAAGGTCACAGCGTCTATGCTATATCCCTGCGGTTCTCCTGTGCCCACTTCCAGAGTCGGGCCAGTCCCTCCTTCGGTCCGACTTCCGGTTTCCACCCAAGCTCCCGCTCGGCTTTGCGAATGTCGCTGACGTAGACCTTCTGATCTCCCGGGCGCCATTTCCCGTAGCGCACGTCCAGTGTGCGGCCGGAAAGTTGTTCCAGCATCGGCCCCGTCTCCGACCAGATCGTCAGCGTGAACCCGGGCCCTCCGCCGATATTGAAAACGCGGCCGCGGACGGTTTCCATCTGTTCCACGGCGCGTTCGAACGCGCGCGCCAGATCGCCGACGTAGAGCATGTCGCGCACCTGCTTGCCGTCGCCGTAGATGGTGATTGGCCGTCCGAGCGTCGCCGAAATCACGAAGTGCGCCAGCCAGCCCTGGTCCTCCACACCGAATTGGCGTTCGCCGTAGATCGCCGACTGGCGGAACACCACCGTGGGCAGGCCGTAGATCCGCGCATAATCG
Organism: Anaerolineae bacterium; assembly: GCA_003141675.1. GTDB lineage: Bacteria > Chloroflexota > Anaerolineae > Anaerolineales > RBG-16-64-43 > FEN-1073. The sequence continues at coordinate 91,140 of PLND01000042.1, read as the reverse complement.
CGGACGTATTGATCCCCCGCCCCCTTGGAACAACCGTAAGGAGAATGAAAATCCAGCGGCCAATCCTCGGCCACGCCCAGCGGCAAATCGGCCAGCCGGTAGCGGGCCGGATCTTCGATCACCTTGGCCTGTTCCATTCCGCCGTACACCTTGTTGGTCGAAGTATAGATGAACATGGGGTTGGACTTGGAAGTGCGAGCCGCCTCCAGCACGTTAAATGTGCCGATGGCGTTGATCTCGAAATCCTCGCGCGGGTTGGTCACAGATGTCGTGACCGCCACTTGGGCCGCGAGGTGGAAGATCGCTTCGCGTCCCTGCGCCGCGCGCACAACGGTTGCCGCATCGCGTACATCCCCGCGGATGAATTCCAGCCCCGGAATGCGCTCTTCCAGCCAGCGCAGGTTCAGCTCGCTGCCCCGCCGGGAGAGGTTGTCTAGCACGGCGATTCGGTCGCCGCGATCGGCAAAATGTTTCGCCAGATGGGTGCCGATAAAACCGGCGCCGCCCGTGATGAGAATTTTCATTTTTGATCCTTCCGGGTCAAAGCGGTTTCGTATTCAGAAAGCCTTTCCGCCGTCATGAGCAATGCATCCTCGCCGTTGTCCTTGTAATATCCCTTCCTGCATCCCACGGTTTGAAAACCGAATTTGCGGTAAAGCGCCTGGGCGGCGAGGTTCCCCGCCCGTACTTCCAGCATCGCACTCCCGGCTCCCAACCCCGCCGCCTGGTGCAGGATACCGTCGAGCAAAACGGCGCCGGCTCCGCGGCCGCGCCAGTCCGGGTGAATTGCAAAAGTGGAAATGTGCGCCTCATCGACCACCAGCCAGTATCCGGCCACCCCGACCAGTTGCGGACTTTCGCGGGGTTGGATTACCAGCAGGTGGGACATCCGGTTTTCGCGAAGCTCGTACAAATAGGTATTCTCCGGCCATGGGTTGGGAAAAGATTCCCTATCGATCTCCATCACCGCCGGGATATCCTCCGGCTGCATCGGCCGGATAAGGAATTCCCCCGCCCGTTCTTCCAAGCGGGATTTCGCATCCATGCGGATCCTAGGCTCCCGTTCCGGTCGGAGTGGAATTCAGGTAGATCGGTTGAAGAATCATCGGGCGGGTTGCCGGGTCGCGCAACCGTTCGGCGGTCATCTCCGCGAGCGCTCCGGCCCGGCGCGTGTTCCGGTGGGGGGGAGCGAACTTCAGATCGCGCCGTTTGGCAAGCGCCGCCTTCCCAGCCCGATCGATCTCACCGCAAATTCTCGCGCGGCGGGGAGCATTAGCCGCCAGTTCCTCCCAGGATAACACCAGCGCATCTCCCGAGGCTTTCCACTTGCCCCCCGAAGAATGGTACATGCAGCATCCAATGCGGTTTCGTCCGGCGCGCAGAACGGCGACCAGGTCCTTGTCGATGGTCGGTTGCGCACGAACGAGAATCTCGAACGTGGGAATTCCGACCACGGGAAGGCTGCGCGGAAGGGCAAACCCCAGCGCGAAGGCGATCCCAATCCGCAAGGCGGTATACGAGCCGGGTCCTTCCGCCACTCCCACGGCCCGGATATCCGCCGGCTGGATTCCGGCAGCGCGTAGCATCCGGTCGACGGCGGGCGCCAGTTCCACGGTATGCAGGCGTTGTGACGGCCAGGTCGATTCCGCCACGATGCGATGCCCGTCGTATAGCGCAAGGGACAGCGCGTCGGTGGCGGTGTCAACCGCCAGAATCCATTCAGCTTCCGAAAGCCAGCTTCCGAAAGGCTCGGAGGATTTCTTCCGACCGCGCGCCTTTGCTTTCGATGCGGACGTTCCTTCGGGTTTCATCGATCCACCATATCTCCACTTTAAGTCTGTCGTCGGGCAGGATCCCTTCCAGCCGGTCCGGCCACTCCACCACGATCGCCCCGTTCCCGAGCGCGTCCTCCACCTCCAGCCCCGGGAACTCCCCGTTGCGCAGGCGGAACGCGTCGAGATGGAACAGCACCATCCCGTCCGCCCGCTTGTATTCGTGAACCAGCAGAAAAGTGGGGCTGCGCGCCGCCCGCGAGGAACCCCATCCGCGGGCGATCCCCTGCACCAGGGTTGTCTTTCCGGTGCCTAGGTCCCCGTGCAGGCAAACCAGGTCGCCGGGCCGGAGCAGCTCCCCGATGCGCGCGCCAAACCGCAGAGTCTGGCTGGGGCTGCTGCTGATGAAATCCACCGTGTTGGCGTCCATGACGGGCACGCTTCAATTATATGATATTCGACTGAAATCAAGCTGGCGGTTATTCATCCATGATTATTAGTCGAATTTTCAAACCCCTCCCCTTCTACTTCCCGGAATGGGGGTGGGGATAAAAAGGAGGGATCTCTATTTTGCGGTTCCTTTGATCACTGCCGTCATTTTCGCATGCAATATCGGATTGGCCGCGATCAGGGAGGGGGTTTCGCTTAAGTAGGGACTTTCGCCGTCCATCGCGGTTACCCGCGCTCCGGCTTCCTCGGCAATCAATCCGCCGGCCGCCACGTCCCACTGGCCCAGCCGCAATTCCCAATATCCATCGAATCGGCCCGCAGCCAGGTAAGCCAGGTCGAGCGCGGCCGAACCCAGCCGCCGCACTCCCTGAGTGCACATCGCAAACCGCGCATAATTTTCCAGATTGTTGTCCGGATTGGACCATGCGTCGTACGGAAAGCCCGTCACCAGCAGGCTGTCGCGCAGCTCAGCAGTCTCGGACACCCGCAGGCGGCGTTCCCCCAGATAGGCGCCCTTGCCCCGCTCGGCCCAGAAGCATTCCCTCCGCGTCGGGTCATATACCACCCCCAGGCGCATGCGGCGATCTTCCCATAGGGCGATCGACACGGAGAAGATCGGTATGCCGTGGGCGAAATTGGTCGTCCCATCCAGCGGATCGATCAGCCAAAGCGGACTGTCTCCGTCACCCGTGCTCCCGCTTTCCTCGGCAAGAATCCGGTGACCGGGGAAAGTTTTTTGGATTCTGCCCAGGATGTAATGATCCGCCCGGCGGTCGAATTCGGTCACCAGGTCGATCACGCCCTTGTGTTCGACGGGCACGCCTTTGTCAAAACCCTCCAGGAGAATTCTCCCCGCGGCTTTGGCGGTTCGCACGGCGAATTGCATTTCATCGCTTTGTCGCATAATCGGTTTCACTCCTTCCGCCAGCGGCTGACGGTTTCCAAATGGCTCGTCTGGGGGAACATATCGATCGGCGCGACCTTCTCCAGCTTGTATCCCGCCTCCGCGAGTACCCGTGAATCCCGCGCCAGGGTGGATATCTCGCACGAGACCATCACGATCCGCGCGGGCGCCATCCGGATCAACGCGCGCATCGCCCGCGGGGTCATCCCGCTTCGCGGCGGATCGACCACGGCCAGCGACGGCCGGACGGGGATTTCTTCCAGCGCCTGTTCCGCCGGGCCGGCATACAACTCGACCGAATCGAAAGCATCCAGGTTGATCTCGAAATCCCTTATTGCGGACGGAGATTCTTCGATCCCGATCAGGCGCGCCGAGCAGCCGGCCAGGAACGCGCTGAACAATCCGGCGCCGCAATACACGTCCATCACGGTTTCGTCCTTGCGGATATCGGCCATCTCCATTACCAAATCCACCATGGCCGGAATTTGCGCGGTGTTCACCTGGAAAAAACTCCCGGCCGATATGGTAAATTTTATACCGCTGATCTCATATTCCAGTGGGCCGCCCGCCAGATAGGCATCCTCCCCTTGGGGTCCAAGCAGCGCGACGGAAACCGGGGATTCCACCATGGTTTCCGGCGGCTCGCCGGTGTCGCTTTCGAATACGACCATTTCTTCCCCATCCCCGGCCCGAAAACCGATCTGCCGCAGCCCCGGAAAGGGTTCCCAATCCAGAGATTTCCATAAATCCACCAGCCGCGATTCCGGCAGATGGCACTCTTCGACAGGCATCACCGAGTGCGCAGAGGTCCGATAGAATCCCAGCCATCGGTCGGAGGTTGGCGTGAATTGGACGGAGTTGCGATAATTCCATGCGTCCCTAGAAGGGAGGACGGGCCGGATGGGTGCATCGGGAATTCCGCCCAGGCGCAGAAATTGTTCGCGCAGGATTTTTTCCTTGACCGCAAGCTGGAAGGAATACTCCAAATGCTGGAATTGGCATCCGCCGCACTCTCCGAAGTGGCGGCAGCGCGGCTCCACCCGCTCCGGCGAAGGTCCGATCGTCTCCAGCAGCCTCGCGCGCAGGAATCCCTTGTGCTCTTCCCGCACCTCGACACGCGCGCGTTCGCCCGGCGCGCCAAACGGGATAAACACCGGCCGGCCGTCGGGGGCGTATCCCAGCGCGTCGCCGCCGTGGACGATCTTCTCCAGTTGGATTTCCATTTTGTCCATCCGGATTCGTTTCTCCACCGCGGGAGGGAGGACCATGGATTACCCCAGCACGCCCGCCGCCACCAGAATCGTAAAGGTTGCGATAAACCAATGGATCAGGAACGGATAGACGAACGATCGCGTCCGCCAGGCCACCCATCCAAACGCAAAACCGCCGAAAATGGTCGAGAACGTTTCCACGGCGGGCTTGGTGATGTGTGCCAGGGCGAAGGGAACGGCTTGCAGCCAAAGCGCGTGCGCGCCGAACTCGCGCTCATATCCGAAGAGCAGAAACCCGCGGAAAAAAAATTCCCAGCCGATCAGGTCCAGGAAGGTCATCAAGGGAAGCACGCGCGTGGCCTGCGAGGAATAATAGGAGCGCATGGAAGGATCCGCGCGCGCCACCAACCAGATCACCGGCGCCATGAGGAGAATGGCCGCCGCGGTAATGATCAGACCCGCCTTCCAATCCCCCAGCGTAAATCCGAACTCCTTCACGGGCTTGCGGAATCCCACCATAATCATCGCCAGGGGGATGACCAGATACAGAACCACTCCGTCGATCACCCGCACCGGCGTGATGGCATAATAATAATTCACCATCAAGAGCAGCGTGGAGGCGATGGTGATGGCGACGACCTCGCGATCGAATTTCAACTCCCCTATCTTCAACCACTTTGCAAGCATAATTTCCAAGCTCCTGCGAAGTTTTTTTTAATACGGAGGATAAACCGTATTCCCGTTCGGACCGAACAAAACGGCCAGGCGCGGCGCGTCCGACCACAACTCGAAACCCCAGTTGGCCAGCAATAGCAAGGCGACAACGGCTGGGAGTAGCCATTTCCATCCGCCGTACGGCGCGCGCAGGGAAGAGAGAATTTCACGCCAGCGCAGGAAGGCCGCAGCGGCCAACACAGCCAAGAACGGAATCAGCGTCATGTGGAATCGATCCTCGGCAAGGATCAGCAAATGCGGAGTGATATACGCCAGCCCAAACAGTAGGCAGAGAGTCTTCGCATCGGAATGCGGCAAGGCGATGGCGCCGAAGCCGGCAGTTGTAGCGAGCAAAACAAAAGGAAGGAGAAAAACAATCGCCAGCGCCAGAAGCGCGGGAGCGGGGATATACCCAAGGAAATTGTTGGAATAGAAATAAACGAGCGCGCGTTTCTCTAGGCCGAAAAAGTATCCGGCCTTGCGGACGATCAGATATGGCACCCTGCCCGGATCGTTGCGGATGAATCCTGCGGCCTTTTGGATGCCGATCTGGTCGCGCTGCATATCGTCGAAAATCGTGAGCAGATCCAAGGAAATCCCGAACTGGAACGTCCCGTTGCTTTGCGGATGGTATCCCATATACAGGTTGTAACCCAGCGACACTTCCACTGACTCTGGCCGCCCAGCCAAGATGGAATTCCGCACCGCCCAGGGAACTACGACAATCGCGGCCGCGCTTGCGAACAGTATCGCACCGCGGATGCTCTTGCCGTTGCGTCCGATCCAATACATCGCCAGCGGGAGGAATAGCGCTATCACCGAGCGAGTCAGAACGGCCAACCCCAGCACCGCTCCCGCCAGGGCGAACCAACAGGCGGCCTTCACCCCGCCGGGTTTTTCGCCGTCGGTTCCCCGCAGAATCAGCAACACGCCGCCTAAGGTCAGAACGAAAAATAAATTTTCCGTCGCCAGCGCCAGGGGGTAGACAAGCAGCATCGGATAGAGTGCGACGATCCAGGCGGCAATGTGCGCCGTTTTTTCGCGTTCGGGATCCAACCGCCTGGCCAGGGTAAAGGTGAACGGGGCGAGCAGCGCGCCCAACACCGCCTGAATCATGCGCGCGGCGAAAAAGCGGTGCGGCATTCCGCTGAAAAAATAAATCGCCGCCAGGAAGATCGGATACGTCGGTCCGCGGAAGGCCGCCTCCACCCCGCGCGGATCGTAGGCCGCTTTGCCGAGGTCGATCGGGATGTACTGGCGGATCAGTGTTAAATCCGGCTCGGAGTACCAGCGAAATCCATTCCCCGCCACCAGACTGCGCGCCAGCATATCGTATTGAAACATATCGTCCAATCCGATCCCCAGGGAAAACGAAAGCAGGACCGGGATCAGCCGGATGGCAAGGGCGACGAGAAAAAACCACTTGGGGATTTTTATCTCCACTCCAGGCTCCAAGACGGTCATCATTTTACTATGTGGCGGTTTTTCTACTCAGCGATTCGTCGCCCCCAAACTCCTGCCGCGGCGGAAAAATCAGGCGGGGAAAAATTATTCACCGGGGAGCGACGGCCGGATAGAANNTCGGATCGGCAAGGCCGTGTTACTTGGAGCCCCGGCGGGTGCCGGTCGCGGCCCACGGTGGAGGAGTATCGGCCGGGAGCCGCCGGTGGCGATAGGAAATGGTGGGCAATTGCGCGGACGGGCCGAGCACGGCCCGCAATTCTTCCAGGGCGCTTTCGTCGTATTCGCAATGCCGGCATACGTCGCAAATCCATGCCGGAAAACTCGGCACGGTGATGAGGGTCCCTTCCAGGACCGCATAATAAGGAACCGCTCCCTCCCGCAAAGTGCCCACCTGGCATTCCGGACAACTTTCGGAAGCGGATACCGGTTCCTGATTTCCTTCGTCCATCAGACGTTGCTCCTGCACGCGATCCCCCATCCGGGTGGAAGAAAAATTCCCTTCCGGCAAAGCGCGGGGATAATATTGTACCGAAAAGCATTTTCCGTCAACCGGGCGGCGGCCTTGCGGGTTTGGTTCCTCCATTCCAGCGGTCCCCATTCCGAAGGCGGCCAGTAGATGATCCAAGCCCTGCCGACCACTTCCCGCAGGGGAATCGGGCCGAAGGACCGGGAATCCAGTGAAAGTTGGCGATTGTCACCCATCACGAAAAGCTGGCCTGCTCCCAACTGCCAGCGGTTATCGGGAGCCGTGGTTCCAGCGGCATAGGATTCATTCAAGACTTTCCCATTAATCCACACCGAACCGTCCTGGATCTCCACCGTTTCGCCCGGCAACCCAATCACCCGCTTGATCAAATCGTCGGTCTGTGCGTTGGTCGGCGGAAGAAACACGATCACGTCCCCGCGTTGCGGGGATCCGAATTTATACGTCAGCCGGTTGACGACGATCCATTCGCCGCTGATCAGGGTCGGACGCATGCTGGGACCGTCGACGACGACGCGCGCCGTCGCCAGGCTGATGACGAGATAAAACAATCCCGCCAGGACGACCGTCTGCAGGGTTTCAAGGATGATCGCCCGGCGGCTGGATTTTGGTTTTTGCGGTCGGTCCGCGTCGAGGGTCCAAGCTGGATCGTTCATTAAACCTCAAGTGTCGAGTCCGGTTCCGGATCGGATCGAATGCCCGCGGCCCGATCGGAGGATTATACGGCGCGGCGCGCGGGGATGTAAAGGAAGGCGCCGGTGCGGAAGGTCAGGATTTCTTGCGGAAGGATAAAATCAAGGGGGTGCCGATAAATCCGTACTGTTCCCGGATCTGGTTTTCGAGGAAACGCCGGTAGGAGAAATGAACCAGCGCCGGGTCGTTCACGTGAATCAGGAAGGTCGGGGGGTCGGTCCGCACCTGCGTCCCGTAATACAGCTTCAGTTTCCGCCCGCCGCGGGAAGGCGGCGCGTGTTTTTCCTCGGCGTCGCGCAGAATCCGGTTCAACTCGCCGGTGGGAATCCGGACCAGCCGTTCCTCTTGAACGCGCAGGGCAGTCGGGAGTATTTCATCCGTGTTCTGGCCGGTGCGCGCGGAGACGAACACGATCGGCACATAATCCATGAAATTCAATTCCCGGCGAACGATCTCACCGAAGATTTCCGGAGAGCGCGAGTCCTTCTCGATTGCGTCCCATTTGTTCACCACCACAACCGCACTGCGTTTGGATTCGAGGATAAAACCGGCGATGTGCGCGTCCTGCAGGGCTACCCCCTGGGTGGCATCCAGCACCAGGAGCGCAACATCCGCCCTTTCAATGGCGCGCAGCGATCGCAGCACGCTGAACTTCTCCACCCCCGGCTCGATCTTTCCCCGGCGGCGGATGCCGGCGGTATCGATCAGCGTCAACGCGGCGCCTTGGTACTCCAGATGCGTATCCACGGCATCCCGCGTCGTCCCAGGGATTGGGCTGACGATGACGCGTTCCTCCCCCAGCAGGCGGTTGAGTAGACTGCTCTTGCCCACGTTGGGTTTTCCGACAATGGCGATGCAGATCCGGGATTCTTCTTCGGCTTCCGGTTCGGATGGAAACGCCGCGGTGATCGCGTCCAACAGATCGCCCACTCCGGTGCCGTGCAGAGCCGACGCCGGAAATGGATCCCCCATGCCAAGTTCGTAGAATTCGGCGGCCTGTTCCCTGCGCGACTGGTTATCGGATTTATTCACCACCAGAAGGATCGGCGTGGACTCTCCGCCCGCGCCCCTGGACTGGTTCTTGCGCAGGATATCCGCCACTTCCCGATCGGAGGGGGTCACCCCGCTTTCAGAGTCAACCAGGAACAACACCAGGTCGGCGTCGCGCATCGCCATTTCCGCCTGGGCGCGGATTTGTGGAATGTAATCCGCCGAACCCACCGAGAGCGGATCCCCGCGCCGGAAAAAATCCGGATCGATGCCGCCGGTGTCGACCACATCAAAGGCGCGGCCCTGCCACTCCCCTTCCGCCATCAAGCGGTCCCGCGTCGTGCCGGGAGTATCGTCGACCACCGCCAACCGCTCCCCCACTAGGCGGTTGAAGAGCGTGGATTTGCCGACGTTCGGCCTGCCCACAATGGCAACAATCGGTTTTCGCATGGGGTTATTTTTTCTTCGGCGTCGGTGACGGCGTCGGCTCGGGCTTGATCACCACCTCGACCTGTTCCGGGGAAATCGTCACCACTTGCAGACTTGAATCAAGCAACTTCACCTCCGGCTTCAGTTTATACGTTCCCGGCGCCAATCCGGCCAGATCGAGGAACACGTCGACGTCGGCGGGACGCAACGACCAGATGATGGGAGCCGGCCCCGAGATGATGATATCCACGAAAGAGGGCGAGAGGATCGCGGTCAGGCCCGGCGTGATGCCCTGGAACCGGATTGGCCGGGAAAGGGTGATGCTGTCTTCGATTGCCGAAATGCTGACCTGGATGATGATATTTGGATTGCCTACGACCTGCACGCCGTCTGGCAACACCAGGGATAGCGACTTGTTGATGTCCGCCGACGCTCCGGAGATATCCAGCGGTTGAGTTTCCACGTAACCGGGGAGGTTTTGGATGGCGTCCGGATTGTCGGAATAAAGGGTGACCACCTGCGGCATGATCGCCAACCCGGTGAGGCGGTATCCGCTTTTAACGGTGCCGGTCAGCGGAACCTTGACGACCAAATCCCGGTACCCGCCCAATTGCTGGACAGGGATCGACACCGATATCGAGAGCGGAGTGATGGAAACGCCCGGAACGATGTTGCCTCGGGTGTCCAACGCCAGGAGCGGGATGTTTTGGTCGGTCGAACTCCGCAAGCCCTCGACGTTGACCGCCGCCACGACGTCCGCGACGCTGTCGACAAGGGTTTGCGGGCCGGATAAGCCGACCGTTGCTGGGTCCGGCGTCGGTATGCCCGCCTGGAATCCCAGCGCCAGGCTGCCGGTGAGCTCTACGTGAACAGCCAACGACCGCGTGGCCAGATGGTCGATTAATATCTGCACCGAAGCGGGCTCCAATTTCTCCACCCGCACCGGGGTCAACTTCGTGGTGACTTTCAAGGGGATGGAATATTTTCCTTCGGTCTTGCCCGACAAATCCGCTAGGACTAGGACGGTCTCCGGAGAGAGCTGATCCCAAACGGAGCGCGGCGCCCGCAAGGTGACCTGCGTCCCGACGTCCTGATAACCTTGCGCGACCAATCCCTCCTTCAACCCCTGCACCGTCACCGTCAGCGGGACGGAAAGCGTCCGGGTTTCATCCGGATCCTGAGTCGACACCGCATTCACCCAAACGGCCGTGGCCAGGATCAACGCCAGCAGGAAGGAGAAAAAAGTAATTCCAAAGGAGGCAAGTATCTTTTTCATTCCGAATGCCTTTCCCCGTCGTTCGGGCTTTCCGGCTCGTTCATCCGTGGAGCGGTGACGGGGGATTTCCGGCGGAATAGCGGCCACGGCCAGACTGCGGATCGCGGCGCGTCCCGGGTAAACGCCAGGAGGACATTTTGCAGCCGCTGGGGGTCGAGCCGGCGGATCATCCGACCATTGTGTGCAACCGAAAGGATCCCGGTCTCCTCCGAAACCACAACCGCTACGGCGTCGCTTACCTCGCTGATGCCGAGTGCCGCCCGGTGGCGCAATCCCATGCGCCGTTCCGTCGACGCGGAAAGTTCGTTCCCGGAAGAAAGGGGCACGACGCACCCGGCGGCCAGCATCCGATCCCGGTGCAGAATCACCGCGCCGTCATGCATCGGCGTATTGGGATAAAAGATCTGCAGCAGGAGCTCCGGCGAAACATCGGCATCCAGCCGCATTCCCGTCGAGGCGAAATCGTCCAGCCCGACGTCGCGTTCCAGGACGATCAGCGCCCCATGGCGTCTTTCGGAAAGGCGTTTGGCCGCCGTGACCACCGCCTGAATGTAGGGCGGGACGTCGCTCGCGGGGTAGGCGCGCCGGAAGAAATCCACTCGCCCCACCCGCTCCAGGGTACGCCGTATTTCCGGTGCGAAAATCACCGGAACCACGATCAGAAGCGCCGGCAGAATCGTGCGCAGGATCCAGGAGATTGCGGGGAGCCTGGTCAAATTGTTCAGGAGCGCCACGACGACGATCAGAATCGCGATTCCGCGCAGCACCGTGCCGGCTTGAGTGCCCCGGAACTGGGTCAGGATGACGAAAAACAGCAGCGTCACCAGACCGATATCCAACGCGTCGTACCATTGGAGGCGCTGGAAGAGAAACAGGATATTCTGCATCCAATCAGTCATCGTCGGATCTCAGCGCATCGCGCCGGATTCCAATTTGTGAAGCAAATCCTGGTACCCTTCCACGTTCGGGGGATGCAGGGAAAGAATGGCCCGCACGGTTAGAATGGCTTCGGGGATGTTGCCGGCTTCGATCTGCGCGTCGCCGAGCGCGTCCAACTGTCCGATGGCTTCGGCGATCCGGCCGCGTTGCTGGTAGGTTTCCGCCAATTTCCGACGCAGGAGCGCCTCCTCCGGCCGCACCCGGACAAGTTCCTCAAGCCATTCCAGAACCTGATCCTGGTGGCCGGCGCGGGTCCATTCGCGGGTCATCGAGTCGATCAGATTCTGGGCGTCGGTGATTTTTCCCAGACGGATCATCAGATCCACGAGTTGGGTGGCGGCTTTTTCATCCGCCGGGTCGAGCTGCTGCAATCGCTGGAAGGTCTGCAGCGCGGCGCGATAATCGAGCCGCTGCATGTATAAATCCCCCAGCCGGTAAAGCAACTGGATCTGCCAGGAGCGGTCGGCGTTGTTGCGAACGGCGAGCATCAGAGCGGATTCATATGTTTGGCGCGCACCTTCCAGATCGGCCAATTGGGTATATACGTCCGCCAGATCGAGATAAAAGCTCAGCGCTCCGCGCAGATCTCCCTGCTGAACCAACAGGTTGATCAATTCCGTGCGTGAGTTCACGTCCATCGGATTGATCTGCAGGATGCGCTCGTATGTGCGGGCGGTCTGCACGGTTTCGCCCCGGATCCGATACGTGCGGGCGATCAGCGCCAGTTTGGCCAGCGCCTCGGTTTGCTTTTCCTCTTTTAGCTGGATCTCCGTTATCCGTAGGTGCAGCGGCAGATAGGTAGGGCCGTGATCGAGCGCCAGCAAGGCCTGCTCCATCGCCGTTCTCCACAACCCGCGCTGGAGCGCCACGTCCAGGTACCCCATCGCGTCAATGAGTTCCTGCGGCTTGCCCAGCGAAAGCATCTCCGCCAGCGGCGCCGTCCCCGGGGAATCGGATTGCGCGTCCAGTTGCGCGCGCGCCAGCCGCAAACGGCTCTCCCAATCCGGCGAAGTCAGCAACGACTCGATCCGTTCCCCGGTTTGATTCCACTGATCCGGTTCCTGTTCGTTTTCCGGAACCTCCAGGAAGGTTTCATATTGGCGCTGCATCGCCTCGCGCTGATCTTCCGGGAGGGTTTTCAAATCGGCCAACCGCAGCGCCGAGAGAAATTGAATGGCCGACAGGTAGGGTTTCCCCATGTCCCGATATGCGCGGCCGAGGATGTAATGGGCGCCCATCGACAGATCTGGGTGCTCCACCGCCTTCTGCAGGGAATGGACGGCCGGATCCACCTGGCCTTCTGCGAGTTGTAGGGTTCCGAACAGGAAGGATGCTGCCGGATGTTCGAAGCCCACCTTGAAAGCGCGGTCGAAGTATTGCATCGCTTCCTTATTCTGCGTGCGGGAATAGGCGTCGATCGCGAGGGCCAGATAGCGGTTCTGATCGGCGTGGGCCGAAGAAACCTTCTCCTCCCCGCGCGTAAATTGGTCGATCGAGGTTCGGCGTTGATCAAACGTGTCTTTATCGGCTTCGAACAATCGCTCGGCCAGGATCGCCATCGCGGTCTTCTGAGCCGCGTCCTGCGGGCTGGTCGAACGTTGCTCCAATCCGGCGGTCGCCACGCGGGAAGAGGCCGTACCGGAGGGATTCTGCATATCGGACAAGGGAGCAAGCATCCCGGTCATGCCTGGCTTGTAAGGCGGCGGCACGGTCAGCACCTTGCCGGCTTTGAGCGCCGAGCGGGCGCGCGAGAGTTCCGGCGAATCGGGAAGGATTTTTATCCCCTGTTCGATGGCCTGCATCGCCTTTTCCGGCTGGTGCGCCCCCTGCATGATCGCGGCCAGCGCCAGATACTCGGTTACCGCCGCCTTGATCTGCCCCGTCCGTTCGAACGCCAGCGCGAGGCGCGATCGGGCCACCATATTTTCTGGAACCAACCGCGCGGCGGCCAGCCAGTTATCGATCGCCTTGTCTGCTTCACGCTTGGCCAGAAACAGTTCCGCCGCGCTCAAACGCAGCTGGACCGATTCCACTATTTTGCCTGCGCGCTCCAGGATTTCTGCGATCTTCTCGTATGGAATCGGATTTTGGGGATTGGAATGGAGGGAGTCCTGATACGTCGCCTGGGCCTGGTCAAGTTGGCCGCTTTGCATATAGGCCAGTCCGAGATGGTCCGTGGCCACCGGATCGCCGGGGAACTCCGCCAGGGCGCGTTGGTAGGCCGCGATGGCCTGATCCCATTTTTGATCCCAAGCTGAGCTGTTTCCCTGCTTAAGGGCCTGTTCGTACACTTCCCGATGACCGGCCATTCATTCCTCTAGGAATTCCCCTCAGAGTATAGCATACCGAACAGAATTCCTGTCTCCCGGATCATGCTATTTTTATGAATATTTTTAGGGTTTTATTTCCGCGTGTCAGCCGCCCCACGAACGAACGGCTTGACGGAAAAACCATTGGGTTAGGGAACCGAATGAACCGTGAGACCAATAAAAATTCCACCGAAGCGGACTCTCTTCGGTGGAAGAATGTTCGAGCCGAGAGCCGGGCGGTCGGTTCAATCCCCCGGATACTTTACTCCCCAATCGGACCGGATGGCGTCGAGAGTCTGCATGATGCGAAGCGTCTCCTCCAGCGGCATGCGCCCGCTTTCGGTCTTCCTCTCCCGCAAACATTCCATCACCTCCACCGCTTCGTGGGTATACCCGTTTCCCAAGTAGGGCAGTGATATTCTCTCATCTTCCCTTCCCGGCCGCACGATCGTTAACGCGCGTGGATACCACCAGGGAGATTCGATCCGAATCCTGCCCTCCGTCCCGATGATATTCGCCTCGAGCGGTGAAGCATATTGGAAAGAAAAAGTAAGCGACGCCTGCCGGCCGCCGGGATATTCGAAAATAACGGCCGCCTGTTCGTCCACTCCCGTCCGGCCGACAACCGCCGAGGAAAGGATCCGGCGGGGCGACTCGCCGAAGATCATGGAAGCCAGCGATACCGGATACACCCCGATGTCCATGAGCGCGCCGCCGCCGAGCTCCGGATTGTATAGTCTGCCTTTCGGATCGTACGCCGGCCGGAACGCGAAATCGGCTTGCACCAGACGGATTTCTCCCAGAGCATCAGCCGCGAGCAACTCGCGAACCTTCCCAAACACCGGGAAGTACCGGGTCCACATCGCCTCCATTAGAAAGATCTTCTTTTGTCTGGCGAGGGAAATCACTTCCGCGGCCTGAGCCGCGTTGATCGTAAACGGCTTCTCGCATAGGACCGCCTTGCCGGCCTCGAGGCAATCGAGGCAGTTTTCCCGGTGCAAGGTGTGGATGGTGGCGATGTAGATTACGTCCGTCTCCGGATCGTTGGCCAATTCCAAGTAGCTGCCATACCGGCGCGGAATCTTCCAGGTGTTTCCGAAATCGTCCGCCGCGGCCTTGGTGCGCGATCCCACGGCGACGATCTGCGCGTCGGGAAGCAGGGACAGCGCTTCGGCGAACTTGCGCGCGATCCCACCGGTTCCCAAAATTCCCCATCGAACGGTTTTCATATGTTTTCCCATCTATCCGGAACCCCTCCGGTTTTAGCAATGTGCGGAAAAAATCAGGGTTTGTCATTGCGAGCCCCGCCCCGGCCCCTACTTTGCAAGAGTTGCATTTGCCGGGGCGAGGCCGGGGCTCGCAATGACTTCTATCTAGTTTTTCCGCACACTGCTAGAAACCTTCCAATTTCGACAGATCCGCCGCGCCTTCGGGTAACCTCGCAATGGTTTGCAATATTGCGAGCCGATTCTTCCGCACCGCGGGATCATCCGTCATGACCAGAATTTTTTCGAAGAACGCCGATATGGTCCCGACCGAAAGGGAGAAACGATCCAGCAATCCGCCGATGGTCAGTGTGCCTTTGCTTTTTTCCCCGGCGACAAATTGGCGCAACTCCTTGGCGACGTTCCAGATTGCCTGCTCCTCGCCTTCCGAGAGCAGGGACTCATCCACGGGATATTGATCTTTGCTCTCGCGGGTGATCCGCACGCAGCGCGCATAGGCCGCCAGGATCTGCGGCCACTCCGGCTTTCCAACCCAGGCCGTCAATTCCGTAGCCGCACGCCGAGCAAGAACCGGATTGCCACCTTGCGCCGCCAGCACGGCTTCCACCAAATCGTACCGGAAGCCCTGGTCGGTAAGGAGCCCGCGCAGCCTTCCGGCGATGAAATCCATCACCTGGTTCTGTACCGCCTCGGAAACAGGGATCGGCTGGAGGGAAGCCGCCAGACGGATTCCGTCGCGCACTTCGAAAGCAATCCCGCGCCCAAGCAGAATCTGGATCAACCCGAGGGCTGCGCGCCGCAAGGCGAACGGGTCGCGCGTTCCGGTCGGCGCGAGCCCCGCGGCAAAAAGTCCGGCCAGCGAATCCAACCGGTCCGCGACGGCAACCGCGGTACCCGGCAGCGACTCGGGGATTGCATCTTCGGCGGATCGCGGCAGGTAATGTTCGTAGATCGCCCGGGCGACCTCGGCCGAATCGCCCGAATCGATCGCGTAATAGCGGCCCATGGTTCCCTGAAGCGAGGTCATTTCCACAACCATCTGGGTGGTGAGGTCGGCCTTGCATAAGTGCGCGGCGCGGGCCGCGACCGCCGCCTGGGCCGGGGTCAGGCTCAAGGCCGGGGCGAGTGATTGCGTTAACCGTTCCACGCGCTCGCATTTTTCCAACATCGATCCGAGCTTTACCTGAAAGGCGAGCGTGGCGAGCCGCGGCCGGAATTCTTCCAGCTTCTTGCGGCGATCCTCGCGGATGAAAAAGGCCGCGTCGGCGAACCGCGCGCGCAGGACGTGCTCATTCCCCTCGCGCACGATTCCGTCTCCCTGCCCTGTGCCGTTGCTAACCGTGAGAAAATTCGGCAGTACTTCCGCCCCCTTCTGGACGGGGAAGTACCGCTGATGTTTGCGCATCACCGAGATCAATACCTCGCGCGGCAGCGCGAGCGATTCCGGATCGAACGAACCGAGGATCACATTCGGCTCCTCCACTAAGTCGGTCACTTCCTCGAGCAACCCCGGCTCGGCGGCCGCTTTGCCTCCAGCCTTGGCCGCGAGCTTCGACGCCTGTTGCAGAATCCGTTTGGCGCGTACCGCCGGGTCCGGTTCAATTCCCTCTGCGCGGAGGGTTCGCAGGTAGTCTTCCGCGCAGCGGAGGACGATCTCGGGCGAGAGGAGCGGGCGCAGGCCGCGGGTGATGCGCCCGGCGCGCACGCCGAACCATTCGACCGGCAGCGTCTCCGTACCCAGCAGCGCCACCAGCCAGCGCACCGGCCGCGAGAAAGCCGCGCCGCTGGCATCCCAGCGCATAACTTTTCCGAATTGCAGGGAAGAGACGAGGCCGCTGAGCAAACCGGGAAGGACCTCCCCCGCCGGTTGACCTGTTTCCTTCCGCCGCAGGACAATGTATCCGTTTTCCGCGCGCAGCGACTCCGGTTTAACGCCGTTCTTTCCGGCAAATCCGGCCAGCGCCGGCGAGGGGGAACCGTCCGGCTGATACGCCTTGGAAACGGGCGGCCCTTTGACCACAACCTCGATGCTTTTCTGCGCCGGGCTCAGACCGCGAACGACGGCGGCGATCCTGCGCGGCGTGCCGTATACGTCCACGCGGCGGAACGCCAGGCGCGCTTCTTTCAATGCGGCGGGGAGTTTCTCCGCAAGTTGCGTCCGGGCCGAGGCGCAATCGGCGACGGGCAACTCCTCCACTCCGATTTCAAAAAGCAGCGTTTGCGGCCGGGTAAATTTCTTCACGGATTTCCGGACCGCAGCCGGCGCCCGCCGATGGGCGGAATGGAATTTCCCCATCATTGGGAACCCTTCCGCCTCGCGCCCCTGCAGATAAGCTTCCGCAACCTGCCGGGCCAGATCCCGCATGCGGCCGAAGAAAGCGGCGCGTTCGGTAACGCCGACCGCTCCGCGCGCGTCTAGGACATTGAAAGTGTGCGAGCATTTCAGAACGTAATCGTGCGCCGGGAGGACTAGTCCCGCCGCGAGGGCGGTGCGCGCTTCGCCTTCGAACAGCTCAAACATCTCTCGTAGCCGCTCCACGTCCGCCGCTTCGAAATTGTAGGCGCTGTGCTGGCGCTCGTTCTGCAGGAAGATATCGCCGTAACTCACCTCATCCACCCAGCGGATGTTCCGGAAGTGCGAAACTTTCTGGAGCGCCATGAGGATCCGCTCCACTCCGTAGGTAATCTCCACGGAAGGGATCGGCAGTTCGATTCCCCCGGCCTGCTGGAAGTAGGTAAACTGGGTGATCTCCATCCCGTTCAGCCAGACCTCCCATCCCAGCCCCCAGGCTCCCAGGGCGGGCGACTCCCAGTTGTCTTCCACGAAGCGCACGTCGTTTTTCCGCAGGTCGATCCCAAGCGCCGCGAGCGATTGCAGGTAGATTTCCTGCGGATTGCCGGGGTCCGGCTTGAGGATGACCTGGAACTGGTAGAACTGCTGCAGCCGGTTGGGGTTCTCCCCGTAACGGCCGTCCGCCGGGCGGATGGACGGCTCCACATAGGCGACATTCCAGGGTTCCGGCCCGAGCACGCGCAGGAAGGTGGCCGGGTTCATCGTCCCGGCTCCCACTTGAATGTTATACGGTTGCCAGATCAGGCAATTCTTTCCGGCCCAGAATCTTTGCAGATTGAGAATTACTTCCTGAAAGGTGAGCGGTTTCCGGCCTTTTTGTTTTGGCATGATCATTTTGTCCACGAAAAAAGGATTTTGGGATTATATCTTGAAACCCCCGAAGCCTGTCACTCCGAGCCCCGGAAGAGGCGAGGAGTCGCATCCTTTAAATTAAAATTAAAAGGCAGAATGACGCATGAATAATTCATTCGCACAGTCCGCAATCCTGGATCCTTGGTCCGGATCCAGATGGAGAAAAACAAAACCGCCGCCCGAAAATCGGCGGCGATCGGTGTGCGCTGGGGGGGACTTGAACCCCCACGCCTTGCGGCACATGGCCCTCAACCATGCCTGTCTGCCAGTTCCAGCACCAGCGCGGTGGGAAGCGCCGGAATTATAGCCCAGCGAGGGGGAGTGTCAACCCGAAGCACTCGGCGTGAGGAAAACGACCACCCTTTCCGCGGCCGCACGGGTCAGCTCCTCTTCCCACGCTTTTCCTTCCCCGCTCGTCCGGATCCCAAAATATTTTGCCCGGCCGGGATACTTTTCGAAATATTTTTTCAGTGCGGCCGCAACCCCGGCCGTCTGATTCAGGATGCGTGCCGCGACGGGGAGGGTCGACCCGTGATGATGCAGTTCGCCCTTTCGTCCGTCCTGAAGATTTCTCCACCAAAGACGGTTGCGATAACTGATCACGACGAATTCTCCGTCCTGGGAAGCCACGTTGATCGGCGTGGATATCCGCCGCCCGGTTTTGCGGCCGGTGACGGTGATCACGGCAAAGCCGTCTCCCAGCAGCGGGTGCAGCGGGGAGGTAATGATCGCCTTCATGAACGCATTGCCAAGCGGACTGGGCATGAGAAATTCTTCCTGCGGCCGGCGGCCCGGCTGCGGTCACTTCATCTCCAACGAAGAATATTGGTCCGGATCCACATCCAATTGAGGGTTAAATGCAAGAGGATGCCGACCGCGATCACGATCCCCACCCACTGGTGAACCTGATACGGAACGATCAGGGGGTTCAGTCCGGAGATGATTTGAAAGATGATCAGTAGAAACAGGATTGGATTGAGAATTTTCAGCGCTAGAATTCTGCTCATGGTGTCTTCCGTTGAGAAAGTCCTTTCGCAAAAAAATTATATCCCGGTTTTTCTCTTCCCGATCAGCCCGCACGGGGATCGATCGAAGCGTAGACCTCGTCGGTTTTCGCCGCCATGATGAAATCGTTGCGGTGCAACCCGCGGGTTCGATGGGTCCACCAGACAGCCGTCACGCGTCCCCATTCGGTCAACAGCGCGGGATGATGATCCTCCGCTTCCGCCAGTTCCCCCACTTGAACCGTGAAAGCCAGCGCCGCGGAAAAATTTTTAAAGCGGAACTCCCGCTCCAGTCGCTTAATCCCCTCTCGCTCGACGACCTTCCACTCGGGAATCTCGCGCGCATTTTCCCGGATCTCGTCCTCGGACAGCGGGCGATCTTCTTTGCGTACCGGAGTGCAGTGCATTTGCCCAAGAGGAGTCATCGGTATTCCGTTTCCTTTTTTTCGGCAGGCATCATCCGGATTAATATTTTGCCAACATCCCGCTGGCTTGTTTGCCAACGGGTCCGGAGGGATCCAGCCGCAATGCGGATTCCAACTCCGGTTTGGCTTCCGCGATACGTCCCTCTTCCTGCAGGCACATCCCCAGGTGCAAATGCGCGCCGGCCGAATCGGGATTTTGCTCCAGGGCGCGGAGAAAGAAACGTTCCGCCGTGGAAAGATCGCCTGCCGCGAACAAACCCAGGCCGAGGATATCCAGCGCCCGGTCGTTGGTCGGCGCCAGGATCACGGCTTCGCGCGCCGCCGGGATTCCGTTTTCCTCGATCTGGTAATCGTTCTCGATGTAAAACCTGGCCAGGGCGATCCAAGCGTCCGCTTCCTTCGGATGGGCAGTCACCGCCTGGAGGACCCATCCTTCCGCATCCCCGATGTTGCCGAGCGTAAAATCGACCTGGGCCAATTCGGAAGCGATGTTCCAATCCCCCGGCGCAGCCGCCCAGGCCTGCAACAGCCACCAACGGGCTCCCGTGAGGTCCCCTTTGCGATGCATCCACGATCCGTACATCATGCAAGCCAGCGCGGATTTCGGCGCGAGGGCGACCCCGCGGCGATAGGAGTCTTCCGGACTTTCACCTGCGGCTTCTTGAGCCGATCCTAACAGGGCGTAGGCTTCCCCATAATTCGGATTTCGTTCGATCGCCCGGCGCAAGGCTTCCTCCGCGAGCGCCGGCTCTCCCAGGCCAATCAGTTCCTCTCCGGTTCGGGCAAAAATATAATCCGGGACGCGCAGCTCGATAGCCGACCGGATGACCGTCGCCAACTCCCGCGCTTTTTTTTCAAGCGATGGCGGGGCGGAATTTAAACTGTCCAAGAGCGCGAGCGCGCTCCCCGGATCACGCGCAGCCTGGATCAAAGCCAGCGTATACGTAGCTTCCGAATCGCCGCCGTGGCGGGCAAGCCAGAGTCC
This sequence comes from Anaerolineae bacterium, assembly GCA_003141675.1. Lineage (GTDB taxonomy): Bacteria > Chloroflexota > Anaerolineae > Anaerolineales > RBG-16-64-43 > FEN-1073. Next base: position 70,660 of record PLND01000042.1, on the reverse strand, counting down.
AATTGCATCTTCCGCCTTTGTCCATTGGCGGGTCTGGACGTACCCTTTCCACAACCGGTTCAGCGTCCCATCGAGCGTGGGGTCCAGGGCGAGCGCCTGCTCCCATCGGACAATCGCCTGATCGGATTTGCCGGTTTCCCATAGAGCATTTCCCAAATCCGATTGGAAAACGGGATCCTGCTGCCGGTAAGGTTCAGCCAGGCTGAGGTAGCATAGCGCCGCCGGAAAGTCCGAGCGGACGAGCAATTCACGGCCGACAGCCACGGCGAAATCCGATTCGCGGGGAAACCACAAGACAGCCCAGGATGCCGCCGGGGGAGAATCGGCCGGGCAAGCGGGACGAAACGGCACGGCTCCCTGCACGGTCGACGCCGGGCTCAGCCAGAGAAGCGCGACGGCGGCGAAGATCAATATTATTTTTCCGAAATATTGAGCGGCCCGAAGGCGGATCATTTTAATAACTTCACAGAGACTCCCGGCGCAAAAGGAAAAAGCGGAGGCGCCGAGCGACTCTGCCGCTATACACTGGTCAATTCCGGCGGGGGAGCCTGGCCGATGTTTCCATCTACGATCCGGTTCAACTTTTCGATCAGCTCCTGAACCTCGCCTTTTTCCGCCAACGCCGATAATGAGTCGATCGTCCGGTTCAGTTCGCCCGGCTTCCAGATATGGTTATCCCCGGTCAACCGGAGAATGTCCGGATGGGTGGTCGGACGCAGGACGGTTTCATCCTCCCAAAGTTGTTCGCTAAGTTTCTCGCCAGGCCGCACGCCGGAGAATACGATCTGGATATCGCGTCCGGGCTCCAACCCCGAGAGGCGGATGAGATCCTCAGCGAGGGAAACGATCCGCACCGGCTTGCCCATGCGCAGGAGCAGGGTTTCTCCGCCTTCTCCGAGGCTCGCCGCCTGAAGCACCAGGTGAACCGCCTCGGGGATGGTCATGAAATATCTTTCCATTTCCGGATGGGTCACTGTCACCGGACCGCCGCGCGCGATCTGCCGTTTGAACACGGGGATCACCGATCCGCGGCTGCCCAGGACGTTTCCAAACCGCACCGAGACGTACGATTTACCGCTGCGGCGGGCGGCATCCTGCACGATCATCTCCGCCAGCCGCTTGGTGGCGCCCATGACGCTGGTGGGTCGGATGGCCTTATCGCTCGAGATCAACACCAGGCGCTCGGCGTTCGCCTCCAGCGCCAATTCCACCACGTTGCGCGTGCCAACCACGTTGTTGGTGAAGGCTTCCTCGACGTTGATCTCCATGAGCGGAACATGCTTGTGGGCCGCGGCGTGAAATACAACCTGGGGCCGGTGGGCGCGGAACACCGATTGCATCCGGGGCCGGTCGCGGATGTCGGCGATGATCGGATGCAGCGCCAAACCGGAATAATCCTCCCCCAGCTCGAGGAGCGCCTCAAAGATGCTGTTCTCCCCATGCCCCAGGAGGAGGATCTCGCTCGGGCCCCAGCGTGCGATCTGCCGGCACAGTTCGAAGCCGATCGATCCGCCGGCTCCGGTAACCATCACCCGCATCCCGCTCAGCGCGCGTCCGACGGCCTGGTCGGACGTTTGCGCCGGCGCCCGGCGTAGCAAATCGCTCACTTCCACGTTGCGCAACCGGCTGGCGCTAACCCGCCCCCCGATCAATTCATACAGCCCGGGCATGGTGCGATAGGGCAGCCTACCTTTCCGGCATAAGTCCGAAAGCCGCCGGAACACTTCGCCCGACGCCGAGGGCATGGCGATCACCACCTCGTCGACTTCGTGTTCGGCAGCGACCGCGAGCACATTTTTCAAAGCGCCGAGCACCTGCACTCCGTGGATCCGCTGGTGCAGTTTTTCCGGCGCGTCGTCGAGGAACCCGACCGGGATCATGTGCAGCTGGGGATTCTTCTGCATTTCGCGGGCTACTAGCGCGCCCGCGTCCCCCGCCCCGGCGATGAGCACGCGCCGGATGGCTCCGCTGCCCGGCAGACGCCGGCGGGCCTGGAGGACTTCGGAAAGGATGCGAATGGAGAAGCGCATCCCACCGACGAGGACCAGGCTCACCAACCCGTCGATGGTCGGGATGGTCAGGGGGACTCTGGGATAGGCAATGAGGGGCGATATAAAGTAATACCCCATCATCAGAATCGCGTTGACGACGATCGCGCCCAGGATGATCATCGCTTCCGTCATGCTGGCATACGCCCAGAAGCGGCGATACAAACCGAAGCGCCAATAGACAAGCGGTTTGACCAGCAAGGCCGCCGCGATCATTCCCACAATCGTGGGAAGGTATTGCCTCAGCTGGCCATAGGGCAAACGGAGACCGAAGGCGATCGGGATGGACAGAATGGTGATCACCAGATCGGCCGCCAGGAGGTAACGGTTGCGGAGCAGCACGATGGATTTGTTCATGGCGTTTTCAACTCCGAGCCGTCACGCTGCCAGCGTACGGTGGCGTCCAACCCGGCGCGGAAATCCGTTTGCGGGGAGAACCCGAGCAACGCGCGGGCACGCGCAGGCGAGCAGCGCGAATGGCGGATATCGCCCGTGCGCGGCGCGGACCGTTCCAGCTTCATCCGCACGCCGCACAAGGCCTCCAGCTCGGAGCGTAGCTCCAAGAGGCTGCGCCCCCGGCCGCTGCCGATATTCAGTACCCGGCCGTCCGCGCGATCCGATTCACATGCAAGAATATTTGCGCGGACCACGTCGCCCACGTAGATGAAATCCCGTGTCTGACGCCCGTCGCCGTAGATCGTCACGGGCTTGCCGGCGACGGCGCGGGCAATGAAAATCGCGATTACCCCAGAGTACGGCGAATGAAAATCCTGCCGCGGGCCGAAAACGTTGAAGTATCGCAAACACACACAGGGCAATTGATAGGAGGAATAATAGGAAAGAGCGAAGGATTCGCCCGCCAATTTGCTGGCCGCGTAGGGCGAGAGCGGCATCGTCGATTGCTCCTCCCTGGCGGGAATCGGACCCGCGCCGTAGACCGCGCAGGAGGAGGCCAACACCACTTTGCGAATCCGCGCCTCACGCGCAGCCTGCATCACGTTGAGGGTTCCCGCGACGTTGACGGCGAGTGTTTCTTCCGGGTTCTCGACGGATTGGGTCACCGAAACCAAAGCCGCCTGGTGTAGAACGAAATCCATCCCGGCCACGGCCGTCCGGACCGCATCCCGGTCGCGGATGTCGCCTTCGAGAATCTCCACCCTTCCGGAAACCGCGGAAAGGTTTTCCTTCCGGCCGGTAGAGAAATTATCCAGGATCCGGACCGAATGACCCCGTCCGACCAGACTCTCGGCGAGATGCGATCCGATAAAACCAGCGCCGCCGGTGATCAGATATTTTGACAAGTCGTTCCGCCTCCGCGCGGAAGAACGATATTTTACCGAAACGAGCCCGCTTTACCCAGCCGCCCATTTCCTCCGGTCAGGCTGCGAAAAAGCCGGCCGAAATTCGCGGCGATACCGGCCCAAAAACCCATCCCCCAAGAAAAATGAGTACAGGCAAACACCCATGGCAATACCGCCGCCAACATTGGAGCCTTGTTCTTCAACGCTTCCCAAAGGGAAAATCCTGCGCATACCGCGATATAAACCGCGACCTCCGCCCCCAGCAGGATCGCAAGCGTCGGATAGAATATCGATCCAAATGCCAGAACCGCCAGCGATAGGACGAACACCGCCGGGATCACTTGTCGTACGCGCAATGACCGCGGATGGAACGAAATCATCGCCGCTTTCTGTCGCCCGTAGAGGAAATATTGCCTCGCCAGCGAGCGAAGGTCCGCCCGGGCGATATACCGCGAGCGGATGTCGGGGGAGAAGAAAATTCTTCCGCCCGCGGCGCGGATTCGAAAAAAGAATTCGTAATCTTCGTTGACCGGAACCTGCTCGTTGAAAAAACCCACCCGGTCGAAAACTTCCCGTCGGAAGACGCCGAAGGGTACGGTATCCACCTCTCCCGGCTTGCCGCCCACGCGATACCGCACTCCTCCCGCGGCCAGCGGATCGCCTGCGGCAACAGCGATCGCCCGGGCAACAACTCCCGTAGCGCCGGGCTGGACATCCCACATTCCGCCGACACCCTCGCATCCGGTCTCCGCAAGTGCGCGGACGGATTGTTCCACGTAGTCCGGATCGGGAACGGCATGGGCATCCATCCGGAGAATGATTTCACCCGTCGACGCGCGCACTCCGGCGTTCAGCGCGGACGGAGCGGTGAGTCCCGGGTTGTCGATGATGCGAATCGGGAACTTCGGATGGGTCTCGATGAACCCCCGGACCCGGCCGCGCGTGTCGTCCGTGGAGAATCCGTCGGAGACGATAATCTCCATCCGCTTGCGGGGATAGGTCTGACGACCCAGCGCGTCCAGAACCAGCCCGATCGTGCGCTCCTCATTCCGACAGGGAATAATGACTGACACGAGGGGTTGTGGATCGGTCATCGAAGCCGGGCTTCCAGAAGGGCGGAATATTCGTGCTCGAGCGCTGCGGCGATCCGATTCCATCCATAGCGCTCCACCCACGCCCGCGCAGCCTTACCGATCCGCTTGCGTTCGGCGCCCTGGCGGAGCAAACGGACAACTTCAGCGGCGAACGTCCGATCCGGTGGAGCCAGAAGAATTTCTTCGCCGTTTCGGGCGGGTATGCCCTCGGCGCCCAGGGGCGTGCTCACCACGGCTTTTCCGGAAGCCATCGCCTCGAGGATCTTCAAGCGCATCCCGCCGCCGCTCCGCAGCGGGACGACGACGACCGACCCGCGGTTTAAATAAGGGCGGACATCGTCGACAAACCCGGTTACCGCAATCGAGTGGTCTTCTTCAGGCCATCCCAAAATATCGGCCGGCGGATCCTTGCCCACCACGATCCAGCGCGCGGTCGGTTCTTCTTTGAGAATCCGCGGCCAGATCTCCGCCCGGAACCAACGCATCGAATCTACGTTCGGCGGCCAATTCAATGAGGCGATGGAAACTACCGTTCCGGGCTCCTCGCTCATCAGCTGCGGGTAAAACCGTTCCAAGTCCACGCCGGCGGGCGAGACGGCCACTTGCGCATCGGGAGCCATGCGCCGGACCCGCTCGGCGTCTTCCTCGGTGATGGCGAGGCACAGGCTGGCCTGCTCGCAGGCGCGGGCCTCGAACTGGAACATTCGCCGGGCCTGGAGGGCGACATACCAGCTGAATGGGGGCGCGATGGTCCGCGCGTACCGCTCGGCCAATAGAGATTCCACGTTATGCAATCGGAGCACGGCGGGCCGGTTGTGCTGTTGCACCAACCCGAGATAATGCGCCATATGGGTGTTTTCCAACTGGACCAAGTCGAACAATTCCTCCTGGAAGGCCGAACGGATGGCGTCAGACATCGCGCCGGATTTGTATTTGGCGGCCGTGTACGGCAGCGGAGAAAACAGATTCCAAAAAGCCGAGAGGGGATTGGTGGCGGTATTGCGGGGAATCGCTTTCGCCCACATCAAGCCCGCATGGGCGCGAAGCTCATCGGCTGCCTGCGGCGAACCGAACCCCAAGAAGGCCGCCTGATGTCCGCGTTCCGTCAGATGCCGGACGAGTTCATAGATGGCGATCCGTCCGCCGTCGGTGGCCGGCCATGGGATTTTCGGAGCGACGAATAAAATCCTCATTTCAGGTTGCCTTGCTCCCGGGCGAATCCTGGTTTGCTCGTTTTCGAACCTGCCAGACGATCCACGCGGCTATTGCGATAACCGCTGCAAAGAGAATCGGCAACGGGCTGTGCAGTTTCCAAGCAATCAATCCCGTCAGGGGAATCCAGAACACCAAACCCAGGTACCACCATTTCCAGCCGAAGACCAGCCCTTCCGCCGCAAGCATCAACGCAAACGGCATAATCATATCCCGGTGCCGGGATTCCCGCGGGATAAGAATCGAGAACACCAAGAAGAGACCGGCGCCGCAAACCACAACCGGCCAAACGTCCCCGCGGCTGCGGCGGACAGCCTGGAAAAAACCCAAAAAAGAAAAAGGGATCATTGCATACCACAGCCACATTCCGGGGAAGGCGATGAAAGCTGGATCAAAACCTGAAACTCCGGGCAATGTTCCAGTGAAGATCCAGGCATAGGGCGCCAGCGCCGTGGATACCGTGGAAAGGACCAGATAGCGGACGAAGCCCGCCGGATGACCGATGATCCAGCCGAGAAACGCGCCAACCGTACCGGTTTGCGGCACATCCGTTGTCTGGAACAGCAGGGATTGGGTATTCACGGCGACAGGCGGCAAGGAGAAGGAAGCGATCTTCGGCCAAAGGATAACCACGCAGACGGTTGCCGCGGCAAGGAAAGTCAACCAACGTGCCATCCGGCCGGACCGAAGGAACCACACGACGGGCAACGTCGCGCCGGCTACCGCAACTGCCAGGCCGGCATAATCAAGGCGGACCGCTCGAACGCCCATCCAGGCCAGGATCAGCACGACCGCCCATCCGGCCGCGCGGAGAATCCGCTCGCGGGAATAATCCCGGGATTCCAACAAATATCCAAGCCGATATAGCGCCAGGAAAAAGAGCAGTAGGAAAAAGAGGAACGACGCATCTTTCAGCGTCATCATTCCCCAGAGCCAGAAGCCGGTATAGAACGCCGTCAGCCAGCCGGCCCAGCGTGCGGGTGCCGAGCCGAAAAGGATCGCGCTGATTCGATAGACCAAATACACCGATGCCGCACCCAAAACCGCATTGATTGCCACGGTCGCCGCCGGCGCATGGCCGATTACGTAATACAACCCCGCCAGGATCTGGGGATAGGCATCGTTTTTCATCCAAGCCAATTTCCCCAGCGCCTCCGGCAGAATCCCGTGGTTGTGCCAAGCCTGTGCCAGGATCCAGGCTATCCGGTCGTACCCTGTGGCATCCTTGTAAAGATAGTCTGGATTGCCCCCCGTTATTCCATAGAACACTACCGCCGCCAGAAGCCGCACGCCCAGCGCCACAAGGAACAACCGCAGGACAAAGCGCCGCTCCTTGGCCGGAGAATCCCAAAGCGCCCATCCGATCGCCGCTCCGCCGGCCAGGATCATCATCAACACCGGCGCTCCCAGCGTTTCCCAGGGAAGTACGGCGATCGCCAATGCCCCGGCCGCGGCCAGAATAATCAACAAGCCAATCCATCCGTCGATCCGAGTTCGGGCAAACGGTTCGCGCATTAAATAGACCTCGGGGATTTTCTTCCCATGCGACTGCCTTAATAATTTCTCGGCCGTTGGACGGCGGGGATCGGCTACGTTAAATCGGAGGATCTTCCCAACACCTGGCGGTACACCGAACGGGTTCCTTCCATCATGCGATCCAAAGTATACTCCCGCGCGATGGCAGCCCCCGCCCGCCCCATGGCAACGCGGGTGTTCCAATCCCCGGCGAGCCGGATCATAGCGGATGCCAACTCCGCCGGGTTTTCCTTGGGTACAAGCAAACCGTTGCGCTCCGGCTCGATCAGATCGCGATTCCCGCCCACATCGGTGGCGAGGCAAGGTAATCCGCAGGCCATCGCCTCGAGCAGTGTATAGGGAAAACTTTCGAACCACGAAGGCAACACGAATACATCGGATGCGCGCATCAGATTCCGCGCTTCCTCGCGGGAAATTCTCCCCGGGAGAGCCAGGCGTTCGGTCCAACCGCCGCGCTGAGCCGTGCGGACAAGCACCTCCCGCTTCGGGCCGTCTCCCGCCGCCTGCAAACGCGCGCCGGGCAATCGTCCGGCCACGATATCGAAAGCCGCCGCCAGGTTTTCCATCCCCTTCTCGCGGGCGAACCGACCGACATACAAAAATCGCACTTCGCCGTCGCTTCTCTTTTTTTCAGGAACTGGATCGAACCATTCCGGCTCCAATCCGTACGGGATGAGGCTGGCTTTGGCCGGCTGCACCAACCGCCCGTCCAGATACATTTGGCGGATCGTCCGAGAGACGAAGATCACCTTATCGCTGGCCAGCCCGTTGAGAAATCGTTCGGCCAGCCGGTACAGACCCACGACGGCCGGTTTTTTGGGTAGGAAGAACGCAGGGGTATGCACCGTATGCACGGCTTTCATCCCGGCCGCGCGGGCCGCCAGGCGGCCGATTACGCCGCCGCGGGTATCGTGCGTGTGGACCAGCGCAATATCCCGCGCGAGAAATTCCTTCCGCAACCGGAGGATCGCCCCGGGACTCGCCTTTCCGGCGCGCGGAAGCACGATGCACCGCGCTCCCAGCCGTTCCGCAAGGGAGATAAATGGTTCACCCAGCGTTCCAAAAACCTGGAATTCGTATTCGCCTGCCAGCCCGCGGAACAGCTGCAAGAGATGCGTTTCTATTCCCCCGGTGGCGAGAGGAGAAAAGGAAACGATCGCGACGGGCGGCCGGCTCATCCTTCGCCCCCCGTCGGTTGTCCGAGAGCGGAAGAAAACGCCCCACCATTGGCTTCGAGGCAACCGCTCCTGACGGAGGCTTTATGGAATACCGCCACTTGCAGGCGTGCAACCCATATCGTATCGATCGGAAAGCAGGATTGGCGATCCGCCGGAAGGAAATCGCGAATATTTTGCTCCCGTGGAAAACTGTTCATTGGTGTTTTAAGAGTTCCTCATAAAGGGATTCGAACTTGCGGGTCATGAGGTACGTGGAATACCTTCCTTCGACGAACGAACGGGCTGCGCGTCCCATCGCCACGCGGCGTTCGGGCGGCAGGGCCATGGCCTTCTGCAGGCACTCGACCAGCGCCAGCACGTCTCCCGCCGGAAAAACATAACCGGTCTCCCCTTCCGCCACGATCTGTTCCCCATCCGCCGCGTCGGAAAGGATCACCGGCTTGCCGCAGGCCATGGCTTCCAGTACCGAGTTGGGGAAGGCCTCGGAACGGGAGGGAAGGACCAGCCAATCCAGTGCGGCGTAAACGCTCTCTATGTTATTTATCACACCCATCGGCCGGACAATCTCCTCCAATCCTTGCCTGCGGATTTGTTCATCCACTCCTTCCCGGGCGTCTGCATACGTGGTTCCCCCGACCAGAATAATCTTCGCGAAGGCGGGCCAGGAACCGGAATTTTTCATCTGCGCCACAGCGGTCAGCAGGGTGGTGTGATCCTTCACTGGCGAGTATCGGGCAACCATACCAAATACCAGATCGGAGGCGGAGAGTCCGAAGGCCGTGCGGGGCGCGCGCCAATCGAGACCAGGGGTGAACCGCTCGAGGTCGACGCCGTTCGGGATGACTTCGATCCAGGAGGAAGGAATGCCCAGTAGATCGTGCGCCTCGCGCGCCGCGGAGTGCGAGTTGGAGACGATGCGCGCGCTCGCATGCCAGAGGATCCGTTCGGCGCCTTGCCACAGCCGCGGGTAATAACCCGCGACGCGTGTCCGCAGAGAGGTGATGATGCGATGATGCCCGGCCAGCGGTCCGGCGATCCGCGCGTAAAGATCGGCCGTTCGCAGGTACGATTGCACCACCGCCGGCCGCTCCCGCAGGATCAACCGCCAGAGCCGGAACACGACCACCAGGGCGCCGAGCTTGCCGAGCGGTTTGCGCAAGCTGATCAACCGCGCATCCTGCAGCGGGATTTCCACCGGAACGCGATCCAAACCGTAGACCACGGCCACGATTGGTTCAAACCGCTCGCGGTCCAGGCGACGCACAAGCTCCGCCGCCTGGCGTTCCGTTCCGCCGGAGGCAAGAGTGGGGATGAGGAAGAGGATTTTTTTTCTTTGCCGATTCGATGGGTTCGAATGCATGGTTCTCATTTCCTCACACCAAGCGCCGCGACCTGCATGGATCGGGAAGCCGGCGGAAAGCCTGCGTTTCAAGCCGAAAAGAAAACGTTTGCCGTATACCAGGCATAAACGACCTGGGTCAGGAAACTCAATCCAATCAGAATGCCCAGGACGGGCATCCGGAGCCGCCGGGGGACAAACCCAAACAATCGATCCCGGTAAAGGATCAGGGGCAGGATGAGAATTTTACTAAATCTCACCACTGCCCAAATCTCGTGCTGGTTGAGCGCGACGGCCATCCCCAGCACGACGGCTGGGATCAGGATGGAAACAATCTTCCGGTACAAATCCCGCACATTTTCCGGCGCGGCCCGGTCGGTAAATACACGGACAAGAATGTAAACGGCCGTTAGGACAACCAGCGAGAGAATTCCAACCTTCGCCCATCCCGAGAAACCCCTGCCCATCACGGTGCCGATCCATCCATCCAGAATTGGCAGCGATCCCTGGGACACCACCTGTGCCTGAACGATGGAAGCGATGGACCACAACGGATCTTTCGTGACAACGGTCTGCCAAATCCACAAGAGAGCCATCGGCGCGACGGCCAGCGCCGTCATCGCCAGGAGTTGCTTGGTATCGATGTCCCTCGGATTGAATGACGGACGTTTCCTTTCCCGCACCCAAACCGCCCACGGCACGAGCAGCAACAACGGCGCGAAAATCCAGGCAACCGGATGCATTATCGTCGCCGCACCCAACACCACACCCGATGCAACCCAGCGAGTGCGCATCGCCAAAAGGATGCCAAGGATCAGGAGAAAAAGGACGATGGCATCAATCTGCGGGAAGATTGCATACAGGCTTCCCACGAACGGCCAGGCGATAAAGAGGAACGCCATCGCCCATCCCCGATGCGCGATTCCTTCCTGGGTGCAAAGGGGAATCATCAGCAGTGCACCGCTCAAGAGGAAGAGAAAGGAGAAAGTCTGCATTACCTGGAGCGGCCCGAGCCAGGCTCGCGTCACCGTGTGTAACGCGGCGATCAACCAAGGGTAACCCGGGGGATGATGGGGATGGAACGGCAGCCCCCACGTCAGGCTTTCCTTCCAATACGTAAAGACGTCGCCGCCAGGATTGAAAAAATCGAATTTCCAAACCACCGACATGACGTAGGTCAGGCCGTCAAAGAAGGCAAGACAAACGGCGAGAAAAAAAACCGCCGGTGCGATTCGTTTCCAACGAAAGGACATCATTCACCCTCGAAGAGCGTGGGCCGCGGCTCTATCCCGCCAGGATTCCCATGATTTTTTCCGCCCGCCGCTCCCAGGTATATTGCTCCACGTCCTGCCTGGCCTGCCGCGCGATTCTCGCGCCCAATCCGGGATCATCCAACAATCGGCGGATCCCTGCGGCGAGGGTCGCCGGGCTATCGGGCGCCACCAGAACCGCGTTCTCACCGTCGTGCAGCACCTCCCGAAGCGTCGGAAAGTCCGTCGAGACAATCGGCCGCTCGGCCGCCATGTATTCGAACATCTTCATCGGCGAGATTGAGGCAATGATCGGCGTGCGGGTGGTATACGGCATGACCAAAACATCCGCGGCCCAGAGATACAGCGGGATCTTCGCATTGGGCACCATCCCCTCGAAACGGACCCGGTCCGCAAGGCCCTGCTGCGCCGCGATGGCGCGGACGCGTACCACGTCGGCGGGTTTGCCGCCGGCAAAGAGCAACCGGGCGCCGGGGATTTTCGCAAGTGCTTGGATGAGTTCTTCCCCGCCGCGTCCTTCATATATATGCCCCGCATGCACGATCCATGGTTCCTGGTCCGGCAGACCCAATGCGTTTCTGGCTTCCGCCCGGCTCATTGGACTTTGGAATTGTTGCAGATCCACGCCATCCGGCGCCACATGGAGAATATCGTCCCTGGCGCCCGCAGCGATGGAATCTTCAAGGAGCCGGCGGGTGATGCAGAATACACCCCGCAGATCGGGCGAAAGCGACCGGTCGGAAACCAGCTTCTGCCAGATCGGGTACCGCCGGTCTTCCTTCAGATCATGGCTTTCGAAGCCGGTGTGGATCCCGGAGCGGGCGAGCCAATAGGCCGCCCACGGATCCCGGGTATACGCCAGGCGGTATCCCCGCGCCTTCGCGTAGGCCGCCGCAGCAAGGGCGAACCCCCTCACTGCGAACCGCGTCCGGAAATGCGGGTATGGCAACCAACGCACCGTGAACGGCCGTGCCAGCGCGAAGCGCTCCTGGAGTGTGTCCTTCAGGCGGGCGTCTTCCCGGAAATATGGCGCCGCGAGTTCCACTTCGGCATGGGCGGCGAACCCGGCGCACATCTTCAGCACCTGGACACAATTGGCTTGGTCGGAGGGAATCCTCGAACGGGAGATGTACAGGATTTTTGGGAGTGTCATTTTCGCGCCGTGCACTCGGTCCAAAGATTGTCTTTCGCTTTTCTCTGTTCAAAGATCGCGACTCCTCGCTCTGCCGGGCTCGGAGTGACATCCATCGGAAGTTGCCTCGTGTTATCCGCCGTCCGCCGTAAACTTCATAATCGTCCGAACCCGGTTGCGCCAGGTGTGCGGTTGGACATCCTTTCGGGCTTGCTTGGCCAAACTTCCGGCCCAGGCTTTTGCGCGCCGTGCTTTTTCCAGCACCGCCGCCCAGGAATCGATTGAATCGGCTGGAAGCAGGACACTATTGTCTTCATTTAAGATCACACGCAACGCCGGCAGGTCGCTGGCCAGGATCAGCCTCCCGGCGGCCATATACTCATAGAGTTTCATCGGACTCATGATCTCCGCACTGTTGCCCCTGCCCTGGATGGTCACTTCTTTCTGGTAGGGCATAAGCAGCGCGTCGCAGGCCGCCTGGTAAAGCGGCAACTCCGCATTCGGGACGTGGGCTTTCCAACGCAGGTTCTCCCGATTCGACGTCTGCCGCTTCCATCGGTCAATGGCCGTTGGATCTCCGCCCAGGATAGAAAAGGAGACCTCGGGGAGTCGCCCGGCCAGATCGATAATCTGCTCCAAGCCGCGCCCTGCCACAAGGCTTCCGAAGTAGCCGGCGGTAAATCTTTCCGGTGGAAAGCCCAGCCGGATGCGCGCCTGCCGTGGAGACGGCAGATCCCGATACCTTTCCAGATCCACTGCGTCCGGCGCGACCAGGATCGGGCGGTTTCTCAGCGCCGGATATCCTTTACGAAACAGATCCTCCAGCGGACGGCTGATGGTAATCATCCGCACCGACGGATTTCGCGCCAACATCCGTAGATACCACGGACCAAACCAACCGGCCGGAAGCGCGTGGATTTCCACCGCCGTGCGCAGTCCGCGTGCGGCCGCCGCCCAAGCGATGTCGATGCCGCGGGTATAGACCATGTCCGGCGTGAGTGACTTGCCTTCGCGCGAGAGCGCAATTGCCAGGCCTCGTCTTCCAAGCAGCGGCGGAGGCTCCACCCGGAGAATCTGGAATTGAATTTCCACGCCGTACATCAAGTTCAGATTGGCTGAGCTTTTTCCGTCCCCCGGCGGAAGGATCAGCGTCACGGCGTGTCCTTCCTGCTGCATCGCCTGGCACATCTTCATCACTTGCAGGCTATGCGCGGAATTGGATGGCACCGCGGCGGAACTTAAATATGCGATCTTCATCTTCCCCGCCGATCTATTCTCCGGACTTCCTCAAGACCAAGGGATAGCATGTTTTTTCCACGGCCTTCCGCCGCCGGATCTACCGGTTCGCGCGTACAGGCACCGCCGCTCCCGCTTAGGACGAACGCGCTCCCCACGAACGGATGCAATCCGACATTGTTATCCCCGACCGCCCAAATAATCAAATCCTATTTGGTCGTCACGGTGATTCCGTAATAATCGCGGAAACACTGGTTTACCCACATGGTGGAATCGGGGCCGATATCCGTCAGCCCAATACCGTTCTGAAGAGGGTCAATGGAAACGCTGGCCAACCCTTGGGATTTTGCATCCCGAAGCGTTTGATCCACTCGATCCCAATTTTCGGAATATGTCCGTAAAACAGCTTCCAGTTTTATCGTCTTATACGAATTCCAGGATGCCGTCAGAATCATCATACAGCCGATGACTGCGGCGGATCCAACGCTCAACGCAAGAGGAAATTTCGGGGTTCGAATCCGGATTTTTTCGGACGCATACTGTCCCGTGAAATATCCGAAAAGGGCCAGCGTGCAAACCAGCGCGAACGCTGGAATGATCAGCGTGCGGTCCGGAGGCGGCTCCGAGGTGCCGTAAGCCGCCGGTGCAAAACAGGATAGTTGAATGGCAGCCGCCGCCAACAGCAGAAGCGGAAGCGTCCACCGACGCCGGAGTACGGTTGGGAATGGAACCCCGGTATCCGCCAGGAACCCGGAGCCCAGCATCGCAAAGACGGCGAAGAGGACAGCCGCCGTAAGGAGGTGCCTTTTGGAGATAACGACATCGATCAGAAAACGAAGGCAGTTATCAACGGTGATCCGGATCAAGTCCAAGAAACCCGGCGGGGGAGGAAACGTTGCCTGCCGGAATTGATTTCCCGGGGCCGCGATCACCAGGATCATAGCAAGAACGGAACCCAAAAGCCCGGCTGCGCTGAACCCAAGCAATTTCTTTCTGAATTGTTCAGGATCCAACAGCAAGCCGAAAACAAACAGGATGATCAGCAACGTGGTTTGAAGGACGACGTAGGTTTCACTAAATCCCCCGGCGACAAACGTCATTACCGCGCTCAGAAAAACAAGCACGGCCGACGCCCTGCCGGATGGGGAGGATTTCAGTTTATAGAAAAGCAGCCCGAAATAGGCGGATGCAAAAATCAAAGGCGGAATAACTGAATGCATACCCTGTTCCCAATAAAGGGATTGGGCCGCGTTGGGCGCCATTTCCAAAGTGCAGAAGAGCAGGAGCAACGCGCTTACTCCGACGATCCGGAATTTATTGGAGTTCCCTCCCGCCGGAAGCGCACGTCCAACGGCCGCCGCCAGCGCCAGAAACCAGAGCATCAGCACAAACGGCGTTGTATAGGATGTAATTCCCGGTCCGATCGTTCCCACCAAACTGTCGAGAAAATTGGCGGAAAACCTGCCGGACCAAGTAAGGTACCATTGAATGGTCCCACCTAATAATCCCCCCGCTCGCGCGATGGCGGTGGAACAATAATCGTCGGCGATAAAGCGAATAAAAGTTCCGGTATATGCATGGATGAGGAGCGGAATGGAGAGGATGACAAGATAGCAATATCCCATCCATTGTTGCCACCGTCGGCTCATTTTTGCCCTCCAAATTTATTCATGGCACAACGCTCCGATAATACTATAAATATTCGTCTTGCCCGAAGCCCCGCGGCGCGATTGCGGCTTCGCCGGGGAGCCCGATCCCCGGCCCGTAAACACCTCGTTACATATACCGTTAGAATATTTTTTAACCATTTATCCCCCTCGCGATTCTCCTTCTGTTCGTGGTCCAAATAATACAGTCAATGCCAAGGGGGATTGTATGCCATGGGGTTAGGTCGGTAACAGATGAGAAGAGTTGGATGGGAAAAGGAAGACCATGATTCGAAGAAAAATAATCCAACCCCGATCTATCCTCCGGACTTCCTTGCCGCCGGGCCGGANNGCCAACCGGATCATCGCCCGGGCGATTCCTTCCATGTCGTCCGCCGGGAGCAGGAACCCGTTCACGCCGTCTGCGATCGCGTCCGGGATGCCCCCCGTACGCGTGCCGATCACCGGCACCCCGTAGGCGCCGGCCTCGAGGAAGACAAACACGAATCCTTCGAAATGATCCCCTTCCTCCCGGGACGTCATCACCAGCATGCTCGCGCCGCGGTATAGGGGGTCGAGTTCCTCCCAGGTCAGCGTTCCGCAAAATTCCACGTTGCGGATTCCCTCGCGCGCGATGAGGGACAAAAGTTCGCCGTGGTAGGTTTCGCCCGTTCCGCCGCCGGCAATGACGTAGCGCGCTTCCGGGAATTTTTTCTGCAGCGCGGCGAATGCCCGCAGGCTGGTCAGATATCCCTTGCGCGGTTTGATTGCGCCTACCGAAAGCACGATCGGGGAAGACGGAAAGAGCTTCGTCTCGGCCGCATCGCGCCCGACGCGCCCGGCGAACTCGCTGCCCTGCAACACAACTTCCATCCGCCCGTCGGGCAATGCGCTCCGAAAGAGCACCTGCATTCGCTCCGCAGTTCCAGCCGACATCGGGCAGACGCAGGCCGCACGCCGCAGCACATCGGAATAAATCCGCGCGAGAACCGGCCAGCGGTGCCAGATCACGCCGTAGGTGCCGAAGGCGGTGAGGACGTGCGGCCTCCCCGCCCGCCGGGCGAGACCGTCACCCACCCAGCCGCAGGGAAACATTTCCAGCGAGTGAATCAAGTCCGCGCGGATCGGCGGCATTTGCCGCAGGGCAAACATCGTCGGCGCCATGCGGGCCAGAACGCGCAGCGAGCCGCCCGCCATGGGCTGGATCTCCGGCAGGACATGGGTCTCGACGTCCGGGAAAAGTTCACGCGCCGCGGACGCATCCGCCGCGGATACCACCAGCACCGGTTCGACGGCATCCTCGAGCGACCGGATGATACCGGTTGTGGCGGTGGGCCATCCGCCCCGTCCGCGCAGGAGCGGGATGACAAATGCAATTCTCAAACGCCGGGAAGTTTCCGAGTTTCCACTATTCATGCGAATTAGGATGCCGCCATGATTCTATCGAATGCCCTTCCGTCCCATCCTTCCTCTCCCAGCCTCTCCCTCCTTCCCATAATTCGGGAAGGAGGGAAAGGAGAAGGAGAAGGGGGAAGAGAGGGGGAAAATTAGTGTTTTTTATTTTTCGGGTGCCGGAGGAACCATGTTCCCCAAGAGTCCTTATCCCGTCAGCGATTTATCACTTTTTGATATTCGACCCATTGTTCCTCGGCATAGCGGTCCCACGTAAGCCGTTCCGCCCGGGACCGGCCGGCCAATCCCATCTGAGAAGAAAGCACCGGATTCTCCGCCAGGCGGATCATCGCCATGCCGGCCGCTTCCGCATCCGAGGGATCAACCAGAAAGCCGGTTTCTCCGTCAATCACCGCGTCGGGGATTCCGCCGCTGCGGCTACCCACGACGGGCAAACCATATGCGCCGGCTTCCAGATACACCAAGCCGAATCCCTCAAAGTGCAGATCCAAATCCTGCGAGAGGAGCAGGAAGATCGTCGCCTCCCGGTAGAGCCGGTCCAAGTGTGAGGCATCCACTGTTCCGAGAAACTGCACCCCGCCCAAATTCTCCCGGCGGACTATGCCCTCTAGAAGTTGACGGTACTCACCTTCCGGAGACATCCCGGCGATGCGATAGACTGCCCCGGGGAAACGCTTTTGAAGAACGGCAAACGCCCGCAGGCTGAGGTGGTACCCCTTGCGCGGCTTGACCATCCCGATCGAAAGTACAACCGGAGCCGTTTTCTCCCGTCGATTGCGGGCGGCGCGAGGCGAAACTTGTTCGGCCGCACGGGTGCCGCATAGGATCGTATGGACGGCGGTCGAGGACAGATCGGATTGGTAGAAATCCCGGAGTTTGGCCTCGGTTCCATGCGAGATCGGATAGACCGCCGCTGCCCGGCGCAACACGCCCCGGTAGAAATATTCCAGCGCCGGCCATTTTCGCCAAACCACGGTGTAGGTTCCAATCGCGGTAAGCACATGCGGGATTCCCCCCGCCCGGGCGAGCGCGTCTCCGGCCCAACCGGCGGGAAACATTTCCAGCGAATGGACCATCCTCACCCGCAGCAGCCGAAGCCGGCGCGCCGTCCACAACACCGGGAGCATCCGCCGCAGCATGGAAGCCGTCGTCCCGTTCCAATCCTCCGCCTGCACCGTCGGCAGCGCATGCCGCTCCAGATCCGGAAACTTTTCCTCGGCGGTCGCCTCGTCCCCGCGCGAGACGATCAATACCGGCTCGACAAATTTCTGCAGCGACCGGATCGCCCCGTCGACGAAGGTCACCCACCCGCGGTACCCCCGCAGGGACGGGATCACATAGGCAATGCGTGGTTTTTCCCCGGGGAGGACGGAAAGATCGGCGGGCATCGCGCTCCTGCTACGGAGAGGATCGTACTCCAAATAAATGATTGCGAAAATCGGAGCAGCCGCATTTACTTATTGCCTTCATCTCCTGCTCCCCAGCCGCTTCAATTCCTCCACCAGGCTTTTCGATCCCTGACGAATATCCTTCCCCCACACGAGTTCACGAATGCGTCGAAGGTCCGCGTCGGTCCGGGCGGCGGCCTTTCGGACTGCGCCTGGCAATTCCTCCGGACGATCGGCCGTCCCAGCCAGATGCTCATCCCCCAGTTCGCTGCCGTATGCCCGTGAGGTCCTCATCCAGACGATCGGCACCATCCCCAGGGCCGCTTCGTACAGCACAGTGCTGTACGTGCCGATCGCCACGTCGATCTGGTCCAGCGCCTCGTAGACGGTCCCGGTTTGCATCAGGCGGACGCGGCCGGCCGGTAGGCCGTATTCTTCCAGACTCCGTTCGGATTCCCCGGGGCGCAGCTTCAGGCAGACTTCGAATTGCGGATCGCGGAGGAGGGTTTGCAGGAAGGGCGCTACTTCATGTTTTCTCGCGAGCGGTTCGGAAACCACCAGCACGCGAATGACGCCCGTCGATCCGGCCGGATGGCCGGTCCGGCGCCCGCCGGCCCCCCGCGCAGAGGTTTCCTCCGGCGGCCGCACCGGCCCGGAGACGAATACCCGGTCCGGGCTAAATAAGGCGCTGTCGCGCAGCAGACGCTCGCGAAACAGATCGCTCCACACGCCATAGCGGTCGAACGCGTGCGGGCGCGCTCCCGAAAAACCGAAAGCCATCAATCCGGCGTGGAATTTATTGAACACACCATGCTGAAAACCGAGCACGGGGATCCCGAGCGAGAGGCAGGCGGCGATCAATTCATGGTTGTGGCGGTTGTCGTCAAAGATCACCGCCCGCTGCGCGCGTTGGAATTGCAACGCCCGTTTGAGTATCCGCTGGCGGGCGACGGAAAGCATGCAGAATTCCAGCATCGTGGGAACGAGCGCCCATAGCGCCCGGTCTTCGAGCGATCCGCCGGCGAGCGGAGCCTTTACCGCGGGCGCAGCGATTCTCCGGCCCGCCCACCGCACCCAAGTGTCCGCGGATTCTAGAAAAAACACGGGTCTGCGCCGGCGGAAAAAATTCCCCAGAGCCTGGCGCGGCAGCAGCGTATGGGCATACTCCGCATATCCGAATCCCCCGCGGTCGAATTCGCGGTAGAGCGGAGCAAATCGAAAATCGTTGCGCAGTCCCGGGCTGACGTGATCGATAATGTAAAAAACCGTATCCCGCCTGGCCAGGCGAAAGGCGGCTAGCGACGATAAGGAAACGGCGAGCATGGCACCTTCACCGATGACAGCCTTGAACGAACGGGACGCGCGGGCCGGCGGTAGGGAGGTAAAACCGGATTTTCCGCCGACGGCTTTCCATATCCGTTCCAGATCCGGCGGCGCGCCGTCGAGAATTATTTTTTCGGCGCCGCGGACGGCTTCCAGGACGGGAAAAACCTGTGTGAGGGGAATAAGGTAGAAGCGCAGCAGCCGGTCCTGGGCATACCACCAGGGTTCGAATCCGTCTTCGACAACGAGCGAGGAAATTCTCCGGCCCGAGGAATCTTTGAGTACGTTGATTTTTTTCAGGAGATCGAGGGCGCGATCCCAATCCGGAGCGGGTATGGGGAGTAAAGCGCCGCCCCGAAGTTCGAACGCTCCGTCCGTCGGCGGGTTCGGGCGGAAGCGAACGGTGAACGGGATTCCGCCGTCGGCGTTCAAGGCACCCTCAGCCCTACGCGGGTTTATGGATCACCCGTTCGAACTCGGCGCCGAACTGCTCGTTTAATTCCTCCACGTGCAGCGCCTCCTCGGGCGAGGTGGGATTGGGCCCGTCATGGAGCACATACTCGATAAACTGGTTGATGACGTGCTCGTGGGGCGACGGCAGGGCCTTGGCTTTGGGTTTGGGCATAAACCGCGCCGCCAGCCAGCGGCGGAACAGATCCATCGAGATCCGCGCGTTCGGCCGCTCGGCCAGCGCAAAAGCGGTTTTGTATGAAAACATATAGGACGCCTTGGTGCCATGGAGGATGTTAATCCGGCGTTTGATTTCATCAGGGTTGGCAGACATGCGGATGTTAACGTACCCGTCCCGGCTTTCCAGCACCACGTCCACTTCGTCGGCGGTCATCCACGGCCATTTGGTTCCGGTCTTGCGCGCCGCCACGCTCAGCAGGCGCATCTCTCCGACCAACGCGTAGGCGATGTACAGTTGGTGCGGAAGGCTCTCCGCCCAGCGCCCGCCGGGAATTTTATGGCACCAGAAATTGGGATCGATCACCATCCGGTCGCGGTCGCCGTTGGTCATCCACGTTAAGCCGATGTGCAGCACGCGGCCGGCATCTCCCCGCCGGACGATCTCCGTCATGCGCAGGATTCCCGCCATGAATTTATTTTGATGCACGACCGAAAGTTTGCGGCCGGTCCGCTGCTGGACGGCCACGATCTGGCGGGCTTCCTCCAGCGTGACGGCGAACGGTTTCTCCATCAGCACGTCCGCCCCGTGCTCGAAGGCATAGATCGCCAGATCCCTGTGGGTCTGCGGCGGGGTGCAGATTGAGACGATACGCGCGCCAGTCTCACGCAGGCCATCCTCCAGGGAGGAAAAGGCTCCGGGAATTCCATTTTCGGCCGCCACGCGCCGGGCCCGTTCGAGGTCCGGATCGCACATCCCGGCCAGAATCACCTGCGGGTTGTTCTTAAAAAAAGGAAGATGTCGAACCGCGCCGGCGACGCCGCTACCGACGATCAGAACCTTGGCCTTTTCCATTCCGTCTCCGTGTGCCCGGGGTCTTATCCGGCAGGCTTGCGCCGCCCGGGTTGCGAATTATACCAGCCCGCTCCCGCCGCCGGCTATTGTAGGATGAATTTATGAAGCTCCGTCGCCCGGATTCGTCGGGAAAGAACGCACTATGTTGTTGAATGCCCTGATGGGGACGTTCCTCGTTAAAATGCGCGCAATATTCTTTGACCAGCCGACTCAAATGAATTGGATGAAGGATAAGTGAGTGATCTAGACATTCCTTCTTCCGGATACTCATGAACTGTTCGCAAATGGCCTCGGCTTTGGGTGCACGAAACGGCGTTTTTATCACCTCGATACCGGGGTGATTGGCTAAACCTGAATATTGGACGCCGCTTTCTTAATCCCGACCACGAATCGGTTTTGGTATGCTCACCCCGGGCGTCGCTTCCCGTCGCCGCGTAATCCATTCATCCTTGGGACAGTTGGTCACCCCCGCTTGAATAATGGGGCGTTTCTTCCCTTTGATAATCACGAAGATATCAATGGATCGAATGGGAGATAAATTCCTGGTAGGTCAATTTCCGGCCTAAAAATAGTCCTTTTTTGGGAAAAAATTGATACTTTTTGTAGCTAGATCGCATAGATCGGTGATTTCGCGGCTATTTTGGACAGGTGTCCATGATGATATAATCTAGAACGATGGGTAACCATTTTTCCAGTTTTTCTGATAGTATGAGGGGGGTGTTTTTATATATTTTTTCAAAGGAGGTGACAAAGTCTCCAATACAAAAAAGCAAGGTAA
Source organism: Anaerolineae bacterium (assembly GCA_003141675.1). Taxonomy (GTDB): domain Bacteria; phylum Chloroflexota; class Anaerolineae; order Anaerolineales; family RBG-16-64-43; genus FEN-1073. Next base: position 49,282 of record PLND01000042.1, on the reverse strand, counting down.
CAACCCTATTCCGGTACTAATGATCATTTCGAGTTTCTAAAAGGAGGAAAGCATGCGTCGCACTACTACACTCTTCAAAATGGTTGCGGCTGTGGCCCTGATGGGATTATTCCTCAGCGCCTGCGGTCAGACTGCTACCAAGGCTTCTACCGGGGGCAAACTGGCGGTTGGTGTCGTTCTTCCGACCAAGGACGAGCCGCGCTGGATACAGGACCAGGCCCGGTTCAATGATGCGTTTACTGCCGCAGGCTACGACGTCACGATTCTCTTCAGCCAGGGATCTTCGGCCACGGAGAAATTGAATGTCGAGGCGCTGATCTCCAAGGGCGTCAAAGTTCTCATCATCTGCCCGCAGGACGCCAGTGCTGCCGCCGCCGCCGCTGATGAAGCCCGCGCCGCAAACATCAAGGTCGTTTCCTACGACCGGTTGATCCGCGACACTGCGTCGGTTGATTACTATGTGACCTTCGATAGCTTCGCGGTTGGCGCTGCCTGGAGCACCTACATGATCCAACAGGCCGGCTCCACCACGGGCAACAATCTTTACCTGTACGCCGGCGCCGCTTCCGACAACAATGCCTTCATCTTCTTCGAAGGCGCCTGGGAGACAATTCAGCCCAAGATCGCCGACGGCACCTTCGTCATCAAGAACTCGAGCGAAGCCGTTGCCGTGAAGGATCTGCCCAAGCTGACCCGTGACCAGGAAGCTAAGATCATCGGTCAGATCACCACCAACTGGGATTTTGCCACCGCCAAGAAACTGGCGCAGGACAACCTGACCGCCGCCGCTGCTGCCGATAAGGGCACCGTGTACATCATCGCCCCGAACGACGGCACCGCCCGCGCGATCGCCGACGCCTTTGGCGCCGACAAGGATGTGACGAAATACTTCATCTCCGGACAGGATGCCGAGGTAGCTTCCCTACAGTACATCATCGATGGCAAGCAGTCGATGACCGTTCTGAAGGACGTCCGCACGCTGGTCGCCGATGCCATCGCCGCAGCGCAGGCCTATCTGCAGGGTCAAACCCCTCCGCAGACCACTACCTACAACAACGGCAAGATTGATGTCCCGGCCAAGCCGTCCGCGATCGTGACGGTCACCACGGCCAACTTCTACTCCGCGGTCATCAAATCCGGGTATTGGCCGACTTCTTATTTCTCCCATCTTGATACAGTAGGCGATTACGCACCCTAGAAGTCAATCGTAATTAGTATTTACAGGAATAGTGATGGCTTAGGCCATCACTATTCCTGTATAATAAAGATCCGGAGGTGCCATGACAACTCCCATTTTGGAGATGAAAAACATCACCAAGGAATTCCCCGGCGTGAAAGCGCTGAACAACGTCAGCTTTCAAGTCGCCGAGAAGGAGATCCATTGCCTGGTCGGGGAAAACGGTGCCGGGAAATCCACCCTCATGAAGGTATTGAGCGGGGTTTATCCGCATGGCGATTACACCGGGGAAATCCTTTTAAACGGAGTCGAGCAGAAATTCTCGGGGATTCACGATAGTGAAAATGCCGGAATTGCCATCATTTATCAGGAGTTGGCCCTCGTCCCCGAGATGACGGTTTATGAAAATATCTTTCTCGGACACGAGATTGAAAACACCTGGATCATCGATTGGGACGAATCCATCAAACAAGCCGGGGAAATGCTGAAGAAAGTCGGACTCGACATCAATCCGTCCGAAAAGGTCAAGAACCTGGGCGTGGGAAAGCAGCAATTGGTTGAAATTGCCAAGGCCCTGAGCAAAGATGTCAAGATCCTTATTCTGGACGAACCGACCGCGTCGCTGAACGAGACGGACAGTGAAAATCTGTTGAACCTGCTTCGCGATCTTCGAAAGCACGGCGTCACCTGCGTATTGGTATCCCACAAGCTGAAAGAAGTAAAAGAAATCGCCGATACGGTCACGGTGCTGCGCGATGGCCAGACCATTAGCACGTTGAATGCCCGCAAAGGCGAAGTGTCTGAAAATGTGCTCATCAAGAACATGGTCGGACGTGAAATTAATAATATCTTTCCCGATAAAGAGCATAAAACATCCAAGGAAATCGTGCTGGAGCTTAAGCACTGGAACGCCTACGACCCGAACCTTGGAAGAACCATCCTCAAGGATATTAATCTTCACGTAAACAAAGGCGAAATCGTGGGCCTGGCGGGATTGATGGGGTCGGGGCGCACGGAGCTTGCGTTGAGCATTTTCGGAAATCCGAAGGGCTATAAAATCAATGGCGAAGTATTCATCAAAGGCGAAAAGAAGCATCTCAATCGTCCGGAGGATGCGATCAAAGCGGGCCTGGCCTATATAACCGAGGATCGAAAAGGAAATGGCCTGATTCTGATCCAGAATGTGATGCAAAACATTACCCTCGCAAACCTGAAGGAAATTGCCGTGCGGGGCGTTGTCGACAATAATGCGGAAATTCAAATTGCCAACGAAACCGTTGCCTCTCTCAATATCAAAACGCCGAGCATCGAGCAGAAGGTTCTCAATTTAAGCGGCGGCAACCAGCAAAAGGTTTCCNNCGGCAGGGGAAAAGCATCATCATGATCTCCTCGGAATTACCCGAGATTCTGGGGATGACCGATCGAGTGTACGTTGTTTCCTCCGGCAAAATCTCCGGCGAGTTGCCGACGAAGGAAGCCACGCAGGAAAAAATCATGCATCTGGCGACGGATTAAGGAGGAGGTTCACGATGTCATTTTTCAGGGATATCCGAAAAGTATTGGGACAGAACATCCGTGATTACGGGATGTACATCGTATTAATAGCGATCATTATCATCTTTTCCATCACAACGAAAGGCCTCTTCATTTCGTCGAGAAACATCGGCAACCTGCTGAATGGGATGAGTTATATCGCCATCCTGGCCGTTGGCATGACCCTGGTCATTGTCATCCGGCATATCGATCTTCAGGTTGGCTTTCTCTCCGGCTTCATCGGCGCGATATCGGCCATCGGTTTGAAATACTGGGGGCTGCCGGTCTATGTGGTTATCCCGATGGCCCTGGGGATCGGTATGCTGGCGGGACTTTTCACCGGCTTCCTGGTGGCGCAGTTGAAAATCCCGGCCTTTGTGGCGACTCTGGCCGGATGGCTGGGCTACCGCGGGGCATTGCAACTGGCGACGATGGGCACGGGCACGATCGTAATCTCGAACGCGGTTTTTGTAGCCATTGGCAACGGCTTCATCCCCGACATTCCCGGCCTTGGCGGGTTTCTACCAGGAGTGCATAAATTAACGCTGATCCTCGGATTGCTGATGGTTATTTTGTTCATCTTCAACGAAATTAGCAACCGCCGAAAAAAGTTGGCCTATCACTTTGAAGTCCTGCCGATGGATATGTTCATCCTCAAAATGATCCTCTTATCGGTGTTAATCGGCGGCGTCACCTGGGTGCTGGCAGGATACCGGGGTCTCTCCTGGGCCGTGGTTGTTCTATTAGTTGTGGTTGCCATCTACTATTTCATTACGACCAAGACGGTCCTGGGCAGACATATTTACGCCGTCGGCGGCAATCCGGANNTCCGCGCTGTCGGGTATCGTGTTTGCGTCCTGGTTGCGGTCCGCCTCGACAACGGCGGGAACCCTATTTGAATTGGATGCCATCGCGGCGGCTTTTGTAGGCGGCGTCGCGGTGTCCGGCGGGGTCGGCAGGGTGGTCGGGTCGATCATCGGCGCCTTGGTGATGGCGTCCCTGACCAACGGCATGAACCTCATGGGCATAGATATATCCTACCAGTACATCGTCCGAGCCGGCGTGCTCGCGGCCGCGGTTATTTTTGATGTGGCCACCCGCACCAGGGCAAAATAACACCCGATTCGCAATCGGTGTCGCTTATTCGAGATGCTGTAACTCCCCGGCGGATCCATCGCTCCCTCCGTCGGGGAGTTTTTTTTTACAAAACCGGAGATTTCGTTTTCCTGCTCCCGCTCCTGCGCGGCATCCGGGCGTCGAAATTGTAAGGTTAAAACCCCTTGCTTATCGATTCGATCAAGGTTAACGCGATCATCCGGGCGCCCGGGAGTTTTCACGCCGCCCATCGTCGGACAGATATACTGTATCGCATGCAGATCGCCCTGCGCCGGAGTCTGGAGGCGCAGGATTCCCTCAATCCATAACTCATCCAGAGGCCCAACAATCGGTACGAAATAGTTGTCTATCAATAGTGGGGCGCTGCATCGCGAACTGACTTCCCATAATAATATCGGCGCTCAATATGAGGCATCTTTTACCTGAATAAATTCCGGACTATAGGCCGGTAGAAAATTATCTGCCGTGCAATAAGCCGCGCGAATGTTTATTCCAAAATGCCGAAAGAGGAAGCCAACCCGTCCGCCGCGGCCAGCATCAGGTCCCGACGTTTCTCCTCGGAGGTCAGGAGCTTGGCAAACACCATGTAATCGCAAATCAACGCGGCGCGGATCGGCGCAACGTGGGCGTGGATCGAGTCGCAAACGACGGCCAGATCCTTCGGGCTGGCAGGCAACCTTTCGACGGGGACGTCAAACCTCTTCAAATAATCGATGGTGGTGATGAGCCGCACTTTTTTCTCGGCCGCGCGCAAAATCAGCGTCAGCCAGGGCGCCCCATCCCGCACAACCCCTAGGAAATAAGCGCAGGGATCCGGTCCGGAAGCCAGCCAGGTGCGAACCTCTTCGAGCGGAAAGCCGTTCCACTTCCAGGAAAATGGCGGAAAAAAAGATAGGCCGGCCGGGTCCTGTCCCGCGAGGTGAAAGGCATGCAGTGCAAAATCCTCCATATCGCTCGGCATCCAATCCATTCTTTGAACTTGGTCGGAAAACAGCATCAGGCTGTCCCGTTCCAGAATCTGAACGCTTTCCAAACCCGGCAACTGGTAATACAGTTTCTTGGCGAGTTCCTGGGGATCATCCACCTGCTCGATCGTCGGAACCCGGAAACCCGCCGGTGCATACACGCGGAGGACTTTCCCGCTGTGATGCAGGATGGAAAGGATGTTGGGCTGCACGGGCCGGATGTCGGACAATCTGGAAACGTCCATGAGAGATATCAGGTTCCGCCAAATCCCGGGCCGCAGGTCGACGATTTCCACATCACGGGCGATCATTTCAGGACCTCCCATACCTGGACGGTATGCGGGCCGATCTCGGTAGTCACCGATCCCGTCTGGGTTTCTTCCGGTGCGTTCCACACCCCGCGTAAAGGCCAGGAGGAGATTATCATCGACCGCTGGTTCGCCGTCGTCGGATTGGCAAGAAATACCAGGTTGTAGGATCCTCCCCGGATGGTCAGGCGCAGGTCCGGGTTGTCCAGGAGAACGACGTTCGGTATGTCCGCTGTGATCAGTTCCTTGGCCGCATCGAAGGCGGGCAGATAAGTGATCTTCCCAGACCCGCGGGTTTGGGTTCCCGGAATTTGGATCGCATTTTTCAATATCGACCCCGGATTCATTCTGCCGTCGAGTGAGGGCAATCCCGGTCCGAAAACCAGATGCCCTCCGCGGTCGGCAAATTCCAGGAACTTTTCCTGTTCCCTGAGGTCCATAAAATCGGCGGTTGGAAGGAACACTAAATCGTACTTGGTCATCTCATCGAGTTCCAGGTGACTGTCCGACAGGTTGTATTCCACTTGCGCGTTTTCCAGGAACCCGCACGCCTCCTGGATCCAGCTTCCTTCCTCATAGATGGATTGCCGAGCCGGATCGATTTGGAATCCCAGCGGGAGGGATACTTCCGAAAAAACCGCCGGGATGCGGATTAAACCGAGATAGGCGTAATTCATCGTCGACGCCGCCAGATGATACCGCTCCAATTCGTACGACAGCACCACCAAGGTCCGGCAGTTTTTTTTGCTTTCCCAAACCCCATATTTTACGAAGAAGGAATGCAGATGGCGGAAGAGGTCCGCAAATTCCTCGCGGAACGCGCCATCCCGGGATATCGGCGCGCCCACCCAACGATCCCCCTCCGCCAGCATGTGAAAATTTACCGCTGTCATTCCGTGCATCACGGCGCTCAGAATTGCGAATTCTTCCTCGTGGGGTGAGCTGACGCGCGGTGCAAACCAGGAATTGCCCGAACCAAACTTGGAGACGAACGGCAGTTTGCTGGTCCCCGTCAAATAGCGGATTTGCCTCGCCAAAGCCGGGTAATCCGAGGAATTCGGATCCACTTCCATCCCCGTCAAGGTTATTTCCAGGGATTTCTGCAATCCGATGGAATCCATCGGAGTGGAAAAGATCGACGGACCGTCGATGGAAAGCGGAATCGAAATTCCCCGGTCGCGGAACATCCCGCCGAGCCGCTGGTAGAAGCGGCGGATGAGGTACTCCTTGTATTCCACCCAATCGAGGTATGCGGGGATATCCCGTTGGACTGTGGCTTCACACCGCTTCGGCGCGGCTATTTCGGAATAGGCGGAATACTTTGTTGCGTAGACGGTATTGAGATTCTCGATGGCACCATATTTCTCGGAAAGAAAATTGCGGAAAAGAGTGATGGACTCCGTACAATAGTCGAGGTCGTAGGCCTGCGTGCGTCCCATAAAGGCCGACTCTTTATTCATCTGGCACAGGATGACCGGCCCGTCAGGGTATTGGCGCGATGCAAGCACCGGTGCCAGGGCGTCGAGGAACTTTCCCACCTCCTGGAGAAACTTCTCGCTGGCATACGATGGGATGGGAAACGGGGTCGCATAGCGGGTCGACAGGGCCGGTGCGCCCGTGGAAGTGAGCGCCCATACGGCGGAATTCCGGATCACCCGAAGGGGGAATCCTCCGAACGGCATGTCTTCTCCGACAAAGGGTCCGGGGCGCAGGATCGCCAAGATTCCGGCTTTAGTGCACAGATCGAGAAACTGCGGAAGCCCTTTTTGGGGATTCTTCTCGCCGAAATCGAAAATCCCCGGCCCGCTTTCGTGCAAGCCCCAGGGTACGGGAGATTGAATGATTTCAAAACCAAGTTCTTTGATCCGTTCCAACAGGGTTGGCCAGGTATTCGGTGAATACCGCCAATAATGCACGGAACCGGAATACAGCGGGATGCGCCGGCCGTCAAGATACAGCCCGTTGGAATCGATGCGAATGGCCATATCTCATATCTCCACTTTTAGAATACCCGATTCCCATCAACCACGCAACCAAAAATGGGTCAATTCTTCTTGGGGAGGAATTAATTAATAAATCTTTTACCTCTCCCCGGGTCTCCACCGCCGCAGAGAGGGGACGGAGCGCAACTCACATCCCGGCGGGAACCGTCACGCCCCGATCACCTCGCGGTACAAATCCAGATAGTCGTCGACGCAGTGTTCTTCGTTGAACGCCTCGCGCGCCGCTTCCGCCATCCTGCGCCGGTTTGTGGATGATGCAAGATCGCCGTCTAAAACGCCGCGGATGCCCGCCGCCAACTCCTGTGCCGTTTGCGTTCGGCCGTCGAACGGTGCGCCGATGGGGAAACCCAGAAGCGATTCCACTTCTCGCACCTGGGGCGCCCAGGCCACCACCGGCGCCCCGCAGCAAATTGCCTCCAGAATAGCGATGCTGAACCCCTCGAGGCGGCTTGGAATCGCCACCAGTTTGGCACTTCTCAATCTTGCCGCCACTTCCTGCGGGTTAAGTTTCCCCAGATAATGCACAGGGAGGCCTTCCTTTACCGCCTGATCCACCAAGGCCATGTCCTCTCCGGCGCCGAGGATATACAGCGGTTCCCTCCGAAGCCGGCGATCCGATCGATACGCGTCCAATAATAAATCAATACCTTTTCTTTTCCGCACGGCGCCGACGAATACTATTCCTTCGCGGGGATTCCTCCGCTCCGGACGGTGCTGGCCGAATACCGGCGCCACCGGATTGTAGATAACCCGTGTGCGCTCCAAGGGATACCGGCTCTCCGCGGCGATCATCGCTCGGGAAGCGCGCGAAGGAAATACGATCCGGTCATATGCACCCAAATCTTCGCCCATCTCTCCGTGATGATGGGTGAGCAGCACTTTGCCGCCCCGGCCGAGAGCCCGGGCGAGCCGCGGAAACGGCCGACGGGCGAGATGGTTATGGATGATATCGGGACGAAAAAATAGGATCTCGCGGCGCAACGCGGTCAGTGCGAGCGCATCGTAGAAATAATTTTTGATCCCCGCGGGCAACGGTTTCAACCGCACGAGCGCCTGCGGCAACCACGCGCTATCCTTCCACCCCGGGATGTGCATTGCCGCCGCAACCTCCACCGACCGGCCGGGCGTCACCTCCCACAACTCGCGGCTTCCGACCCCTTCCGGGATGGGCAGGACCTGCACGTCGTGGCCCCGCTCGACGAGCAAACGGGTGAGCTGCAGCGACGCCCGGGCCATGCCGCCGGCTGAGGGCGAGAGGGCTTCGGATTTCATCAACGGGTGAACTTGAAGAATGCGCATCTTCCCTTATTTCACCAGACGCATTTCCGCGTATACCCGGACCATTTCCGATCCGTACCGTTTCATGGAAAACGCTTCTCTTGCCAACCTGGAAAGTTCCTTTCGAGACGCCGTCCGCCCGACCGGGTCTGCCAACGCACGTACCACCAAAGCCGCCAGATCCTCCGCCGGTTGACGGCGTCCGTCAAAGGCAAAGCCCACCGGCCGGCGCCACTCCTCCGTCAGTTCGTTCACCTGGTCAGCCCATCCGACGACCGGCGTCCCGCAGGCCAGGGCTTCCAGGAGAGCCACCGAAAAACCTTCCATCCGGCTCGGGTTGACCAGGAGCTTTGCCCGCGAAACGATCCGCCGGATCTCCGGAGTGGATACCCGGCCGTGAAAAACGACCGGTAGGCGGTGTTGGATTGCATATTCCTTGTACCGCTCTTCATCCGGCCCGGTTCCGCACAGATGCAGCGGATGGTTCCGCAACGACCGGCTCTGATGGTACGCCGCGAGCAACAGGTCGATCCCTTTGGCGTCCTTCAGCCCCCCGACGCTGACGATTCCTCTCCGCTCATCCGCCGGAACTACGCTCCCGTGCAGGAATTCGTCCGATATTGGAATGTAGATCACTTGGGATTTTTCGAGCGGATAGCCGGACCGGCGGCAGACTTCCTGCTGCATCGATCGACTGAGGAAGATAATCCGGTCGTACGTTTCCAGATAATGGCCGGAACGGCCGGAGTGATGCGTCAGAACGGTCGGCACGGATTTTTTCAGGATTCGGAGCAAGGGGGGAATATCGGATTCGGTTTGCTGGCAATGGAAAATATCCGGTCGGAATTGATCGATGGCCAGCCGCAACCCTTCGAGGAAACACATATCTTGAAACAAGGAATGTCGATCGGTTCCGAAAAAACGGGTCCTGCTCAACCGGAAGGCATCGGGAAGGATTTTTGAGTACGTGGGCAGCGCCAGGGTTGGATAAATCCGGGCCGGGGCGTTCGGAGAAACGGCAAACTCCGCGGTCTTTCCCCAAATCCGTTCCGGCCACGGATAGACCGCCACCTCGTGTCCCGCTTCCACGAGATAGCGCGCGAGCATCAGGGAGATTCTTGATTTCCCCCCGGCTCTCGGGTTCACCCGTTCGGAACGAAGATAGGTCTGAATTTGCAGAATGCGCATGGGCTTCAAGGCCTGGAGCGGAAAACTCCACCAAAGGATTCGCTTGGCCGACCGCGGAAGATCAACCTTCCTCCAATACTTCCTCGTACGCGACGAGATTTTCAGCGGTATAGCGTTCCATGGAAAAGAATTTACGTGCGCCCAAAGAAAGCTGCTCCCGATATCGGAGGGAACGGATGTCCTTTCGATTAAGCCATTTCATTATTACAACGACCAGCGCTTCCGGCGAAGACGAAGCCGGATCGAATCCAACCCCGCATTCCAAATGCAGGAGTTTCTCGGTTTCCTCGAGCTGCGGTTTCCAGCCGATCACCGCCGTCCCGCAGCACATCGCCTCGGCCAGGGCCAGGCTGAACCCTTCCGCCGGGCTCGGATTGACCAACAGTTGCGCGGCGAGCATTTCCCGCCGAACGCCTTCGGGGGAAACCCTGCCCAGAAACACCGCCGGGATCCGGTGCGATTGGGCGAACTTCTCGAACCGCTCCCGCTCCGGACCGATGCCGCAGATCCGCAGCGGCACTTTGCGCAGCGCGGAGGAATGCGCGTACGCGGCGAGGAGATTCTGCAACCCCTTATCCAGCCGCAGTCCGCCGACAAAGAGGATTCCTTTCCGTCGCGTCGCAACGGAAACCGACGGGTCGGAATATAGTTTGTCCACCGCCGGTCGGATTAAGCGCGTGCGCTCTAGGAGCGAACCGTCTGAGCCGCAAACCAGGGCCCGCAATGCCTCGGACGTAAAGATCAGTCTGCGGTAACTATCCAGGTGCTGCCCGGCTTCATGGGTATGGTGGGTTAAAAAGAGAGGGGTCCGCAAACCCAGCGCGTGATAGTACAACGGGAAATCCGAAAACGAAGCGTGGTTGTGGATGATATCCGGTCGGAATTCCTTCACCGCGTCGTCCAGCCCGGCGAGAAACATCGCTCCCATCCGCGCTGCGTGGCCGGATCGGTCGTCCAGGGGCAAACGAGACGCCGTCCAGAAATACCATCCGATTTTTTTCAGCGGCGGGATCCGCGCGGTGGGAAGCAGGCTGAGCGGCATGGCTCCGTTCTCGATCGTGTATGCCTTTTCCAGGATGGGTTCCGGAAAAGGAAAAATGGCCACCGTCTGTCCGTGTAACGCCAGTTCCCTGGAAAGCTGAAGGGAGAGGCGCGATTTTCCCCCGGCCCGGGGGTTTAATCCATCCCCTTTCAGAAACGGATGGATCTGCAAAATTTTCAGCAGGGCGGATGTCATCGAGCGCCTCTTGCCAGAGCGTTAATCCAAACGGCGGATTCCGTCCGGACCTTCATTAAACAACAGATCGATGCTTGCCATCCCGGGGACGAAGGGAGAGAATGCCTGCGAATATTCCGGATGATGGAACTCATGATACTTCACCGCGATCCCTTCGGCTGAGAAAATCGATTCGTCGAGATAGTCCTTCCCGCTCGGCCCGGAAAGATACTCCGTTGCTCCCGTTTTCCGGCAGATGTCCAGCAGAAGATTGCTCTTCTTCCCGGTCGAATGGAGCGCCGAAGCACGCAAGGTTGGGGTTGGGATGTCAAATGCGGACCAAAGAAATTCGATCAGCGCCAGGTTCAGGTCCGCCAGATGTGTCCAGGGCCGGAGGAAAATTTCTTCCAATGGCGCGGCATATTTCTTCCAATGCGGGGTTTTCGAATAATTTTGAAGCAGCGTCCGGTAATACACTTCCGGCCAGCGCGCCGCGTTATTGATTTCCACTTCGGTAAACGCCTGGCCGAATTTGCCCTTGGTGAGGATCGGTACGGTCACCCAGGCCCAGCCCTGGGGTGTGCGGATCCGGTTTCGATTCTCGAAGTAGTTCTTTTTGAAGGCGACCGTATCGAGGAAAACGAAACAATCCGCGTGGCGGGCTTTGTCGAGGTACCCGAGCCAAGGCAGGTGCTCGGGTTGGTGGATGGCAACCCGTTTCATGGGTTATCGCAGGTCGAGGTTCCACTGCCAGCGCAGTGTCTCATAACACTCCGCATGGCCCACGCCGATTTCGTAACCGCGGTGCACGCCGCGGGCGATGACCGCGTCCAGCCAGATGTCGCCATACTTTTTGTATTGGGAATCGTGCGCGAGGAGCGATTCCCGTTTGGCCTGGACGGCCTCCGGCGGCACGGCGACGTACACCTGCGGGCGAAACGGCGAGTAGGACCGTCCCGAGGGCGTCATCGGTTCGTAGAAAAGAATCGAGTTGAAATAGCGCGCCGCGGAAATCGAGGCCAGCGATGTGGCGCGGTGATCCTGGTGCGTGTCGTGGGGCCAGTGGGTGAGGATGACGTCCGGCTTGATCTGCCGCAGGGAAACCTCGATGGCTTCGACGACGTGGAAATCGTACGGGATCTGCTTGGTGGGAAACTCCAGCACCGTGAGTTCCACACCGCCCAAGCGTCGGGCGGCTTCCTTCCCCTCGCGCATCCCCTGGTCGTCGGTGCGGAAGACCGTTCCGTCCAGGTCCGAATAATCCGAGTGGGAGAGGACGAGCATGTGCGTTTCCCATCCGCTGTGGACGGCCTGCGCCAGCGTCCCCCCGCAGCCGATTTCGATGTCGTCCAGATGCGCGCCGATCGCAAGGAGTTTCATCGCTCATCCTTTCCGGTAAAAATAGAGGGTGAAATCGTGGGGCAGATAATCATGGCGAAGGGTGACCCGGCGCGTGATGGCCTGCGCTTCGGTGAACGCGCGCTCCGGCGAACAATAGAACATGTCCGCGCGATAGTGGTCCGGATCGTAATACGTGCTGAGCAGGTTGACTCCCACCCCGCGCTCCGCCATCGAGAACATTTTCCGCAACATGCGGAACACCCAGGCTTCCTGATCGTCGCGGAACTTCACGTTGAAGGTTCCGCTGACGAAGACGAAATCGAAGTGCGCGGCGGGTTCGAAGCGCTCGATATCGGTGCAGTGAAATTCGCCCGCGGGATGTCGCCGACGCGCTTCTTCGATGAAAGCCGGCTGCAGATCCAACCCCGAATAGCGCACCGCGATCCCCTTTCCTTCCAGGTACGACTGCAAATCGCCGAACCCGCACCCCACATCCAAGATCGAAGCGCCCCGCAGATCGGCAATCTGCGTCAAGATGGCAAAGCGTATCTCCTGGGACTCGCGGCTGCCGATTCCGAGCGCGCGGGTATCATATCCATACTGCTCCCAGCGCTGGGCGTAAAAATCCAGAACCGTCCGGTCATCCGCCATGCTCGCTGCGCCTTCCCGTTACTTTTTTTTCTTGGGCGGAGATTTTCCCTCCGCGGAAACTGAAGCGGGGACGATCGTCTTATGCGGTGAACCTGGCGTCCCCACACCGGAGCCCAGCGGGCGAACCTCGGTCTCCCACGGGAGCATCGGCGCCACCACACCGGACCACGCCTTCGGGAAGTCGCCCTTTACCGAAAGGCCCGACCCGCTATCCTGAACCCGGAAGGAGAGCAGATTCGATTCGCGGATGAAATACTGGCGCGGGACGAGCACCCGCACGAGAACATCCACATTGTACATGCCTTCGTTGAGGAAATTCCCCGGAATCGTGCACACGCTCCGGTAAATCCCCCTGCGGCGGGATTTTCCGTTGTACGCCGGATCGTGGTTGGCGGCCGACTCCAGCACACAGACGCTATTCTCATTATGAATCAGGAGGATGGGCATGAATGGATATTCGGGGTTAAAGGCCCAATATTCCACTTCAATTTGCACCGGTTCGCGAATTTCAAACGAAGAACAAAGGGCGTTGCTACGGTCCAGCAAACGCACCCGTTTGAGCCGCGCTGTTTCGTCGCCGGGAGCCAGCGCCGGTTCGCTCCATTCTTTGCATTCCGCTTCCGAGCGGTCGGCATTCAGGTACTCGGAGATGACTTCGGAGGTCTCGCCATCGGCACGGACCTTGCCGTCCTCGAGCAGGATCACGCGCTGACAGAGGCGTTGAATGGCGTTCATGTTATGCGAGACAAACAGCACTGTGCGTCCCTCTTTGCCCACGCTTTCCATCTTGCCCATGCATTTCTTCTGGAAGCGTTCATCTCCCACCGCCAGGACCTCATCCACCAGGAGAATTTCGGGAGTGAGGTGGGCCGCCACGGCGAAAGCCAGCCGCAGGAACATCCCGCTCGAATAATGTTTGACGGGGGTATCGATGAATTTTTCGATTTCCGAGAACGCCACGATCTCGTCGAAGCGTTGGTCGATCTCGGCGTTGCGCATGCCGAGGATGGCGCCGTTGAGGTAAATGTTCTCCCGGCCGGTCAGCTCCGGATGAAAACCGGTGCCCACCTCGAGCAGCGATCCGACGCGGCCCGCCACCCGCACCCGGCCGGTGGTGGGTTCGGTGATCCGGGAGAGCACCTTCAGGAGTGTGCTTTTCCCCGCGCCATTCCGTCCGATGATTCCCAAAACTTCCCCCTGATGGACTTCGAAGTCGATATCCCGGAGGGCCCAGATCAATTGCTCACCGGGTTTCGATTCGCGCCGGACGGCCCTCCGAGCCGCACGGTAGGGGGCTTTGGCCAGATCCACAAGCGTTTCGCGCAAGGTGCGATAACCCTGCTGCAACGCGCCGATGCGGTACCGTTTACTCAGTTGTTCCGAACGGATGACCAGATCGCCCATCGTCACACCACATCCGCGAAATTGCGTTCCATGCGCCGGAAATAAAAAGCGCCCGATATCAGGATCAAGATCGCCACGATGATGGAGAGTCCGATCATCGGCCCTGGTGCTCCGGTGCTGCCCAGGAGCGCCCAACGAAATCCGTCGAGCACTCCCACCATCGGGTTGAGCCCGTACAAGGTTCTCCACGGCCCGCTCAGCAAGCTGCTGGGATAAGCCACCGGGCTGATGAACATCCAGAATTGGACCAGAAAAGGAACCATATACTGAACGTCGCGATATTCCACATTGAGCGCCGAGAGCCACAGCCCCACACCCAGCGCAGTGATAAAGGCAAGCAGCAAGAAAAACGGCAAAAATATCACGTTGATCGTCGGCGCAATTCCGAAAACCAGCATCATCCCCAACAGCACGATAAACGCCAGGGCAAAATCCACCAATCCGGAAAGAATGCTGGCAATCGGCACAACCAGCCGGGGAAAAAATACCTTTTTGATCAGTTGGGCGTTGCCCACCAGGCTGTTCGATGATTGCGCCAGCCCGTAGGCGAAAAAGGTCCAAGGGACCAATCCGGCGTAACTGAAGATGGGATAGGGGATGTTACTGCTGCCGCTGGAAATGTGTGCCAATCGGCCGAAGAACAGGCTGAAGACGACCATGGTCATGAAAGGCTGCAAGATCGCCCATGCCGCCCCGAGGACGGTTTGCTTGTAGCGCACCTTGATATCCCGCCAAGTGAGAAAATACAAAAGTTCGCGGAATTCCCAAAGTTCGCGCAGCCGCAGACTGACCCATCCCTTCGACGGGGCGATATCGGTTGGCGGGCTGGTGAAGTCGCTTTGCGAAGATTCCATTTATTTACACAACCCTGGGTTCCAAGATACGGACGATGGACGATCGACCATTGACAATCGACCATCGACGAAAAACCTTGATCATTCTATGGCTTCGTGGCTTTCGAATTCATGAGAAGCACTTTTCGAAAAGATTGCAGTTTCCGGACCAATTTATCCGTCTGCTCTTCCAGTTTTTTCGACGCAACATAATCCTTTATAAATCCTCTGCGCTGAGTCAATTGGAAGCATGCCGCAGATTCAGCTACCGAACGAATGGCATACCCGAGAAATCGATTTTGCTCGGGATTGGATTGTCCCGTAGATCCTTCGGCGATATTGAGCGAGATTGAAGTTGCCGCTCGGATCCATTGACTTAGAAGATTGTACACTTCCTCCTTTGGCAGACGGTCGGCCAATTGGTACACATAATCGAGATAATCAAGTGATATATTCCACACCTCGAGATTCTCGAACTTGAAAGCCATATAGCCCCCTTTTACTGCTGATTCCATGGGTACGGATAGATGATACCACGCGCATGAAAAGCGTTTTTACCTGTTTTAGTGAGACGTCCTGGATGACCATGGTCGATGGTCCATTGTCCATGGTCTATGGTCTATCGTCTGTTTCTTCCAGCCATTCCCCCATCTCTCCCAAGTCACGCACTTTGTCAACCGTCATTCCCGCAAAGGTCGATCCCGTTTCGCGGGCCAGAAAGCGCACTCCGGTTTCCTGTGCAGACTGGTAATCGTTCATCGCATCCCCGACCATCAACACGCCGCCGGCAGAGAGCTGGTGGCGCGCCAGCACATCGCGCAGGATTTCCGGTTTGGTGAGCGGCGTGCCCCAGACTTCTTCGAACCAGCCCGCCATGCCGCGGCCGGCGACGATTATCCGCAGTTCGTCCTGAGGCGTCCCGGAAGCGACAATCCGTATCACCCGGTTTTTCAAACCCCGCAACAATGCCGCCGCGCCCTTCACTTCCGGGCAGCGGAGGATCTGCTCGTGGGTCAGCCGTTCGAATTCCGCGCTCCGGAGCGCGCGATCCCGGTCCGTATAGGGCAGGCCGAGGATCTTTGTCTGGATATATTCAAACTTCACGTAGCGCGAAATGCCCGCGTTGCTCACATGGTACTCGCGGATCGCCGGCAGGCATTCCGGAAAGGCCGCATACAGGGCCATGAACGCCTGGGTTTTTATATCGGCCGATTCCAGGATCACGCCGTCGAAATCGAATGCAATCGCGCGCAGGGTGTCAATTCTTTTATTCACCGATTCCTCATGGAGAATGCGCCGCGCCGTCCCGTGCTCCCCAAAGATCCCATTTCCCGGATGGTCCGGGTTCAATTCCCGAAGGTTGGGATGATTACAGATCCTTCACATCCGGATAGTTTGCCAGCCACCATTCGGAAAAACCGGCATCGAGCCGCGTGTGAATGTCACGCCCGGTCACCCAGTTGCGGACGATCGGAGCGGAGCGTTTGCCCATCCACCACCACGGGCTGGGCCCATCGCGGCGCTGGACGCATTCCTTGCGGAAGGCCCAAACGCCCTGGTCGTAATAGTAGGCTTTCGGATACGACTGCCTCTCGGTGGACGCCTGCCGGTTGGGATCGCCGTACGGCCGCAGCAGCCCGTCGACGATCTCGAGCGATCGCAGCGGGTGATCATCAGCCGCCTCCCAAACGCTCATCACCGAATCCAGCTCGGGCCGGTTGTCCAGCATCCCGAGCGCCGAGTCCAGCAACTCGCCGTCGATCATCACAGTGTTGCCCAGGAGCAGCACCACGTTGCGCAGGTCCTTCTCGCGCGCGTCGGCATATTCGACCGCATGCTTGATCACCTCGCCGTGGTTGACGTGGTCGCCGCACAATTCCTCCGGCCGCACGATGATTTCGCAGCCGTTCTCGCGTCCCACTTGCATCACCTCGGGTGAATCGGTGGAGATGTAGGTCTTGGTAATCCGCGATGCTTCGCGGGCGGCGCGGATGGGATAGTACACCAGCGGTTTTCCGTCCAGCAGCATCACATTCTTGTTGCGTATGGATTTGCTTCCGCCGCGGGCGGTGATGATGGCGACGTTCAAGGTCTCTCCTTTGGGGGAAGAACGGAATCGGTTCGCTTACGGCTTCTGATCTTCCTGCGAAATTTGCTCAAGGACCTGCAGGATGCCCTGTCCGAAATCCACGTACAAATTGGACGTTAGTTTTTTCCCGACCCGCGGATGGAATTGATAGGGGGTAATCCGATAGTGCAGGTCGGGATGATCCGACCGGGCATATTCCACCTGGACTTCGCGGCCGATGATTTCCGAAAACATCGTGAACAGATCCCGCGCGTGCATCGGGTAGTGACCGGTGATGATGAGGTGCTCGTTGGCATACTCGGGCGCGAGGATGTCGGCGCTCAGGCGCGCGGCGTCGGCCACATGGATGTACTCCCGCGAATCTTCAGGCTCGCCGTAGTAGTGGATCTTGCCGGTGCGCGCCGCCTCGCGCAGCAGGCGGTACAGCCCGTTGCTTTCGTCGGCGCGCGGCCCGTAGAGACTGCCGAAGCGCAGGACGGTATATTCCAGGCCGTAGCGCCGTTGGTATTCCTCGATGTATGCCTCGCAGGCTTGTTTGCTGGCCCGGTAGAAGGATCCCTCGCTGCTGTAAACATAAATGGTGCTGGAAAAAACGAACCGCTTGACCTTGGCCCGGCGGGCGGCTTCGAGTACGTTTACCGTTCCCTCCACGTTGGCCTTAACCGTCTCGCGGGGAAGATCGCGGGCTTTGTTTAAATCCGACAACGCCGCGTAGTGATACACATAATCCGCGCCCTCGATCGTACGGCAGAGTAGGTCAAAATCGTCCAAAGCGCCGGTCACTTGTTTTTGATCCGGCGGCAAAGTGGCGGATGGTTGCCGGTCATACACAATCACTTCATGGCCGCGGCCGGCCAATTCGTCGGCCAGGTGGCTGCCTAAAAAACCCGATCCGCCGGTGACGACGGAGACGGTCATTTCGCCGTTTCCTTTTGAAAAAATTCGATCACTTTCCGCGCCGCTTCCACTTCCATCCCGACGCGGCACTCCAGCGCGTACGAACCGATGTGCGAGGTCAGCACGACGTTTTCGGAATTCACCAACGGCCCCTTATAGGGTTCGGCGGCGAACACGTCGAGGTACGCGCCCCCCAGGCGTCCGGATTGGAGCGCGGAGAGCAGCGCGTCTTCGTCGATCCATCCGCCGCGCGCCACGTTGATCAGCACCGCACCCGCTTTCATCCGCGCAAGTTGCGCCGCTGTAAAGAGCGGGGCCTTGGGCGAACCCGCCAGGTTCAATGAGATGACATCCGCCTCCGGAAGCGCTTCCTCGAGAGAAACGTAGCGCACGTTGTATTTGCGCGCAAACTCTTCATCGCGCACCGGATCGACCGCCAGGATGGCGACCGCGAACGGTTGCAGCAACTTGGCGAGCGCCTTGCCGATGCGGCCCAAGCCCACGATCGCGACGGTTTTGCCGCGCAGCAACCTTCCCATTGGCTTTACGAATTCCCCGCGGCGGATGGAAGCGTCCGCCTGCGGGACGCGCCGGAGAAGCGCAAGCAAACCGGCCAGAGTGAGTTCGGCCACGCCGTCGGTCGGCCCGTCGGGCGTGTTGAAAACCGGGATGCATCGCTCCGCCGCGCAAACTTGGTCGACGTTATCCACGGCCGTCCCCACGCGCGAAATCACTTTAAGCTTGGGAAGCTGAGTGAGCACCTCGCGGTCGAGCGTTTCGGTTCCGGCAATCAGACCGTCGGCCTCCCGTACAAATGCCACGGTCTCGGCTTTGTTCAACTTCCGGCCGTTCGGGTTGAGTGCCAGGGTAAACCCAGCCGCGCGCAGCAGGTCGACCGGTTCGCTGCTTTCTTTGCCGAAGGTAGATGTGCTGATGGCAATGTGTGGGCTCAAGGGATTCACTCCGTCGATATCTGGCTGGCCCAGGATTGTTCCGCCCGGTACCATTCGACCAGCTTGCGGACGCCGTCCTCGAATTGCGTCTGCGGTTCCCATCCGAGCAGGGCAGCCGCTTTGGAAATATCCGCCCAGGTGGCGGGCACGTCGGCCTTGTGAATGGGCTGGCGATTAATCTCGGCTTTTTTGCCCGTACACGCCTCGATCTGCGCAATCACATCGCGGATTTTCACCGGACGGTCGCTGCCCAGGTTGATGATCTCATACCCGAGCGGTTTTACCGCGGCGGCCGTCCCCCGGGCGATGTCGTCGACGTAGGTGAAATCGCGTTCCTGGGCGCCGTCCCCGAAAAGGAGTATGGGCTTCCCCTCGGATATCCCCTGGACAAAACGGAACAAACTCATGTCGGGCCTTCCCGCCGGGCCGTATACCGTGAAGTAGCGCAGGATGCTGACGTCCATCCCGAAAAGATAATGATAGGTATAGCACATCGCTTCGGCGCCCTTTTTGGAAGCGGCGTAGGGGGAAAGCGGCCTGTCGGTCGGAGCATCCTCGCGGAACGGGCGCGGGGTATCGGCCCCATACAGGCTGGAGGTGGAAGCCAGGACGAATTTCTTCACCCCTCCCGCGCGACACAGCTCCAGAAGGTTCAGGGTTCCCCCAACGTTGGTTTCAACATACACATATGGGTTTTCCACGCTCTGGCGCACGCCGGCGCGCGCCGCCAGGTTGATCACCGCGTCGAATCCGGAGCCGTCGTGCTTGTTCCAAAGGGTTTCAATCGACACCCGGTCGGAAATGTCGCCGCGTGAAAACGCAAACTTTGGCAGGGCCTGCAACCGCTGCAGCCGCCATTGTTTGAGCCGCAGGTCGTAGGCGGTGTTCAGGTTGTCGATGCCCACAACCTGATGGCCCTGCTCTACGAGCAGCGCGGCCAGCCGCGCGCCGATGAACCCGGCCGCTCCGGTGACTAAATAGCGGGACATTACAACCGCACCACCTTTTCGCTGTCGCGTCCGTCGTCTCCCAGCGCATTGCGGGTATCCACGATCAACCGGGATTGCGCGAGGATTTTTTTCCAGGAGTAGGAATCGTGATTGGTGGTGATCACCACGCAATCCGCCTTTCCAATCGCGCTCTCGAGATCGGGGACGCTCTTGAGTTGGATCGACTCGTGCCGAATTTCGGGGACGTATGGATCGTGATATTCCACCACGGCCCCTTTCTGGCGGAGCAATCCGATCACATCCAGCGCGGGCGACTCGCGCAGGTCCGAGACGTTGGGTTTATACGCCACGCCCAGCACCAGGATCCGGCTGCCGTTGATCGACTTGCGCTGCTTGTTGAGCGCGTCCTGGACCTTGCCGACCACGTAGCGCGGCATGTTGGTGTTGATTTCGCTGGCCAGCTCAATGAAGCGGGCGTTGTAATTCACTGCTTTGAGTTTCCAGGAGAGATAGAGCGGATCGATCGGGATGCAATGCCCGCCCAGCCCGGGACCCGGGGTAAACTTCATGTAGCCGAACGGCTTGGTGGCGGCGGCTTCGATCACCTCCCACACGTCGAGTCCCAGACGGTCGCAGATGATAGCGATTTCGTTGACCAGCCCGATGTTCACCGCGCGGAAAGTGTTCTCCAGGAGCTTCGTCATTTCCGCCGCTTCGGCCGAGGAAACCGGAACCAGTTCGTCGATCGCGCGGCCGTAATAGGCCAAGGCCACTTCCAGGCAGGCCGGGGTGATCCCGCCGATCACTTTGGGTGTATTGACCGTCGTCCAATCCGTCCGACCGGGATCGACGCGTTCCGGGGAGAATGCGAGGAAAAGGTCCCGGCCGACTTTCAACCCATGCGCTTCGCATTTCGGCAGCATGATCTCCCGGGTTGTTCCGGGATAGGATGTGGATTCGAGAACGATCACCATACCGGGATGAAGGTATTTGGCGATCTCCTCGGTGACGTTGACGATAAAGGAAAGATCCGGATCGCCGGTTTTCCGGAGCGGCGTGGGGACACAGATCGACAGCGCATCGAGGGTCTCGACGATCGAAAAATCCGTCGTGGCGTGCAGGGCGCCCTTGCGGACGAGCGCGGCGATGCGCGCGGAGGGAACGTCCTCGATGTAGGATTTTCCCTTGCGCAACGCCTCGATTTTGTTCGCGTCCACGTCGATCCCCACGACGGAAAATCCGGCGCGGCCGAACACGTCCACCAGCGGCAGGCCGACATACCCCAGGCCGATCACGCCGATGCGCGCTTTGCCGGTCTTTAATTTCCGGATCAGCGCTTGCGCCGTTTCCCCGCCATTGGATTTCACGGGCTTCTTTTTTGCCATGCTTGCGTTCTCCTTTTTATTCCAACGGGCCTTTCCCCAGGCTCCTCCGTATCCGAGGACCGCTCCCAGCAAAAAAGCCGTCAACAATTTCCAACCGAGAAAATTATCCAGTTTCCCGGGGGCGACCGGATTCGGGTCGTAGCAACCTGCTCCGGCCGTCGCCGATCCTGCGGTAGCTGCGGCGCACAGGGCCTGGGCCCAGGTAAGCGCCCGTCCGGCCGCTCGCCCCGGGTCCGTATCCCGAACGCTGAGCCGGAGCAAGCCGTCCTCTAGCAATTGTTCGACACTCGCGCCGCGGAAAAAAACCGCCGCGGATAAATTGTACCCGGACAGCGCCGGAAGCGTCACGGCACGGGCGGCGACTCCCGGCGTGGTTGCCAGCGCCTGGGCCTCGTCCGCTGAAAGATTCCCCGCGCTTAATATCCGGATCTCGTCCCGGTACTGCGCGGGTTGGGAGAGAACAACCGTGGCGACGATACCCGCCGCGATCAATCCCGCGGCAAGCGCTGGTCGAATTCCGTTCCGATAGATCCATCCCTGGATGGGGTTTGTATCCTTCATGCGCATGGGAACCGGGATGAGAAAGATAGGGAGCGGAAGGATTAAACCACGGGGTGACGTTCGATGTCAACGAGCCGGAGATATATCGTTTCTTTTTATGCGATTCCCCTGAAATCCGCTGATTTATCCATGAACCCGGGCGGGAATAGCCGCGGTTGCTTTTATGGCGCTTGAATTTATACTTGGAATGCAGGATCCAATTATCCGGGGGGGGAGATGCCGGAAACGACCGCAGTGGATTTCCATGATCGGCAATTACCTACTCGCAGCGAAAAGGACAACCATGATAAAACTCACCCCGCCAAAACATCCCACCTTCTGGGTCGCCATCGGTCTGGGAGTGCTCGCTCTCCTTCTGCAAATCATCCCGGATTTTGGTTTTCACCAGTTTACATTTATCTTGGCGATTGCGGGATTGGTCCTTCTTGCGCTTGGGAATCTCATCAAGAGCCTGTAATCGATTCGGAAAACTCCTCGTGAAAAGCACAGGAAAGATTCGCGGGGAGAGTATGAATCCGAGGGGATCCCGCAAGACCGTTTGGTTCCTAAAACCCCCTTCTCGCGGTTCCCGCAATGCGGGAGGGTTCTTTTATTGGTAGATCATACAAAGCGTCTTTTTATATTTATTTGTTAATCCAAGGGATAAAATTTTTTCACTCAACCTGAGGAAAGCGGAACGCTTCTCCCGCGAAAGCTCTGGTTCCCATGCCAGGAAGCGCCGATTTGCCGGGTGCGCCGACGCCTTTTTCCAAGGTTGTCAGGCTCGACCGGCCGTGATCTTTCATTTACCGCCAGACCTCTCCAACCGCTTCATCGATGCTTGGTATATCGATCAGGGCGCACCCCTAAAAAAACTGATTACTTGACGCTGATCCTAAGGATTACCCGGTTTTCTCTTCCTCGGTTCGCACCATCAATAAATCTCCCAGGGCGAGGAATTCCTTCACCCAATCCGAATCGGTCTTGCCGCCTTCCCGAGCCTGCTTTTGCAGTTTGGGAAAGGCGCTCTGTAGAATTTCGTAGTAGACGTTCTGCGCCTTCCATAAGTCCACCCAGAATGGAAGGGATCGCGCCAGTTCGGCCGCCTGCTGCAATGCCCGCAGCCGCGAAAGGTCCTCCGGTTCGGTGAAAAGTTTTCCGGCCAGCCGGTTGATGGCGTTTTTAAGAGTGAAACCCAAAGTCTCGGCGTCCAGGTCAATCTTGGATACCTGGGCCTCTTCGAAAAGGTTCCGAAGATGGTCGAGATCCAGGGGATCCGCAGCAATAGCCCGGCGCAATTGCCCGTTGAGCGCAACGGTCGCCGCGGCCTGGAACGCCCGCGGAAGCGGCATGTTCAGACTCATGAGAAACCGTATCAGGGGAGCGTGGTTTTCGTACAACTGGGCGTACACGGTTTCCGCCTCGGCCAGATTCTCTTCGATGACGAGATTGAGAATTTTGCGTTGCTCGTCGCGAAACAGGCTCTTGAGGGAGTAGGACGTTCCGCCGAAGTTTTGGTCGAACGACCGGATCACCTCGGGAAAATCGCCGCGCAGGAACGCCGAGGAAAGATCGCGCTCCAGAGTTTCATATTCCCCCTCGCTCCGGTAGGCACTTACCCCGCCGCTGAAATTCTGGTCCCCGAAATGCAGCATCCCGTAGCATAGCCGGGCGGTCTCCCGCGAGATTTCTGAAGTGACCGTCGCCTGCCCGACGGCCAGCTTGGCTCTTCCCGCCTCGTAGTTCCGGTGCGCATGGCGCTCCACCCCGAAGCAGAAAAGCCGGGTGCGTTGGCCGTAGGTTTCGAAAAGGGAGGCGGCCGCATAATGCGCCGCCACCTGGGAAAGATCGACCCTGGCGGCGCGGGCGGTGCTAGCGTACACCGCGCGTCCATCCGGCGCGCCCTTCTCGTTGCTGCGGGCTGTTTCCAGACACTGCAGGAATCGCTCTTCGATGCCGTCCCCGAACAGTTCCTGCGCCAGTTGGATGGCGCGCGAGGCGTATTGCAGATTCTGCTGCGCCTCGATCCCGGCTAGGTCGTCGAAGAACCATGCGCAGGAGGTGAACATCAGCAGGACGTGGCGCTGCATTTCGAGCAGTTTCAGCACGCGGGGAATTTCCTCCCCGCTGAGTTCGCGCGACGCCTGGTGCTGGAAGAAGTTCGCGAGGGATTCCTTCGACCGGTCGAGCACGACCCGGATATATTGATCCCGAGCTTGCCACGGATCCTGCAGGTACTTGGCACTTTCCTTTTCGTACAACGGCGCCAGCTCGTCCCGCGCCAGATTCAGCGCGTCGCGCAGCGGGGCGCGCCAGGCCTGGTTCCATCCCGGGTGCTGTCCGGTCCGGCATCCGCAATCCGACCGCCAGCGCTCCACGCCATGCGGGCAGCTCCAAGAAGTGTTCTGGATGATTTCCGCCTTCCATTGGGGAGGATTCTTTTCCAGATACTCGCCGTAATTGGTGAGGATCGCGCTTTGCCCTTCCTCCACTTTGTTGAGCGCATAGGCGAGCGCCATGTCTCCAAAACGGTGGTGATGCCCGTAGGCTTCGCCATCGGTGGCCAGATGAACCAGCCGCGGCTTGGAGGTATCCGCCGGAAATGCGTCCATCAGCCGTTTGGCGAACGCATCCCCGTTGGAAAGCAGCCCTTCAAAGGAAACGGCGCTCGCGAGCGCCCCATGGTAGAAAAACACCGCGATCGTCCGCCCGGAGGGAAGGTCCACTTCGTAGGGATACGTAATATCCAGCGTCATGCCGTTCACGTCCTGCCAATCGGCGCGGTCCTTTCGCCGGATGCGCAATGCCTGATGGGGAGCCAGGATGGTGAAACGAATCCCATGCTCCGCCAGCAGATCAAGCGTTTCCAAATCGACGGCGGTTTCCGGAAGCCACATCCCCTCGGCCGCCCGCCCGAAACGCGACTCGAAATCCCGCAACCCCCAGACGATCTGTGTGATTTTGTCCCGCCTCTCGGCCAGCGGCAGGATGATGTGGTTGTAAGCCTGGGCCATCGCCGATCCGTGCCCGGAAAAGCGTTGGATGCTCTCCCAATCCGCCATGAGCAGCGCCTGGTAAACGGATTCGGCATTTACCTCGAGCCAGGAAAGCAGGGTCGGCCCGAAATCGAAGGAAATATTCGAATAGTTGTTGACGATCTTGCGAATGCGGCCTTTGTCGTCAAGGATGCGCGAGACGGCGTTGGGCGCGTAACACTCCGCCAGAACCCGTTCGTTCCAATCGTGATACGGCACGGCCGAATCTTGCAACTCGACCGCCTCCAGCCACGGGTTTTCCCGCGGCGGCTGGTAGAAGTGACCGTGAATACAAAGGTAACGGTTCATCAATCCTTTTTTGACCCAACGCTTTCCGCCTTGCCATTAGTACAAAGGGGGAAAGCTAGAATTTCGTTCCCTGACCTAACCCCCAACCCCATACCCCTTCCCCCTTCCCTTAAGGGAAGGGGGAAGGGGTTACCTCTATCATTCTTCTTCTAAAAAATAGTCTGGGGATAGGGGTTAGGTCTGCTCTCCATTTTCATTCTTAAAAAAGCAGATCCCGAGCGGCGGTAAAGATAAATTGAGCGAGAACGGCCGACCGTTGTATGGAACCGGTTCGGCATCGAACCCGCCGGCATTCCCCACTCCGCTCCCGCCGTAAACGGCGGCGTCGCTGTTGAGCATTTCACGCCACAACCCTCCGCGCGGCGCTCCCACCCGATACCCGGTG
This sequence comes from Anaerolineae bacterium, assembly GCA_003141675.1. GTDB lineage: Bacteria > Chloroflexota > Anaerolineae > Anaerolineales > RBG-16-64-43 > FEN-1073. The sequence goes on along the minus strand of PLND01000042.1, from coordinate 23,726 downwards.
CGCGGCACGGGAGTGAAGTTGCACACGACCAGGATCATAGAGCCGTCGTCCGGCGTTTTGCGGATCCAACTGATCACGCTGGATTCCGCGTCGCCGGCATCCACCCATTCGAATCCCGCCGGCTCGCAATCCAATTGGTACAGCGCCTTCTCGCCTGTGTACAACCGGTTCAGATCGCGCACCCAGTGCTGCACCCCTTGATGCGGCTCGTACGCCAGCAAATGCCACTCCAGGCTCTCCTCGTGGTTCCATTCGCCGCGCTGGCCGAACTCCGCCCCCATGAACAACAATTTCTTGCCGCTCATGGCGTACATATAACCCAGCAGCAACCGCAGGTTGGCGAACTTCTGCCAGTCGTCGCCGGGCATCTTGCTCAGCAGCGAGGCTTTGCCATGGACCACCTCGTCATGCGAGAGCGGAAGCACGAAATTCTCCGTGAACGCATACAGCATCCGGAAGGTCAGATCGTTTTGATGGAACCGCCGGTGGACGGGATCCAGGGTGATGTAAGTGAGCATGTCGTGCATCCAGCCCATATCCCACTTGAAACCGAACCCCAATCCGCCCAGGAATGTGGGTTTGGAGACCATCGGCCAGGCCGTGGATTCCTCGGCGATGGTCTGCACTCCCGGAAACTCGCGGTAGACGTCCTCATTAAACGTGCGCAAGAGCGATGTCGCGTCCAGGTTTTCGTTCCCGCCGTAAATGTTGGGCCGCCACTCGCCCTTCTTGCGGGAATAATCTAGGTACAGCATCGAGGCCACCGCATCCACCCGCAATCCGTCGACGTGATATTCGTCGAGCCAGAACGTGGCGCTGCTGAGCAGAAACGAACGGACTTCCCGGCGTCCGTAGTTGAAGATGTAGGACTTCCAATCCGGATGGAACCCCTGGCTCGGATCGGAATGTTCGTAGAGATGGGTCCCGTCGTAGAAACCAAGCGCATGGTCGTCGCAGGGGAAGTGCGAGGGCACCCAATCCAGAATGACCCCGATCCCCTGGCGGTGGAGGGCGTCAACCAGGTATTTAAAATCCTGCGGCGGCCCGTAGCGGCTGGTGGGCGCGAAGTAACCGGTCGTCTGGTAACCCCAGGATCCGTAAAATGGGTGTTCGGTGACCGGCAGAAACTCGACGTGGGTAAAACCCATTTCCTCGGCGTAAGCAGGCAGAAGATCCGCCAGCTCGCGGTAGGACAGCATCCGGTTCCCTTCTTCGGGGACGCGGTGCCAGGAGCCGAGATGAAGTTCGTAGATCGCCATCGGTTGTTTATGCATTTCGGTTTCGGCCCGGGCCCGCATCCACTCCCGGTCGTTCCAGGCGTACGTCAGATCCCAAACGATGGAAGCCGTTCGCGGCGGAACCTCGAAATAAAATGCCAGGGGGTCGATTTTATCCATCCGGTATCCGCCGTACCGTGAGCGGACGAAATATTTGTACATCGTTCCGGGGACGATCCCGGGAAGGAATCCCTCCCAGATCCCGGAGTTTCCCTTCGGGGTCAGGCGGTGTTTTCCGCCGTCCCATCCATTGAACTCGCCGATAACCGACACCCCCTCCGCATCCGGCGCCCAGACGGCAAAGTACGTCCCTTTCTTCCCGTCAACCTCCGCCGGATGGGATCCGAGTTTGCGGTACAGACGGGCGTGAGAGCCTTCATTAAAAAGGTACAGGTCGTCGTCGGTCAGCAGGGAAAAATGCGAAGAAGGCATATGCCGGGGTGAAAACCTTTTCCTCCCGTTCAGACTATACACTGAAGCTTAAGGTCTTGCATAGGCGGAACCGGCCGGCGCGCCACCCACGCGCTCTACAACGCGGATTGTTCGTCCATCCTCCCTTGGATGGTATACAGCCTGCGGTACAACCCATCGAGCGCCATCAGCTGCTCATGCGTCCCCATTTCGCGGATCGATTTGTCTTCCAGGACGACAATTGCATCGGCGGCGCGGACGGTGGACAGGCGGTGGGCGATGATCACCGTCGTCCGGCCGCGGATGAGCCGGTCGATCGCCTCCTGGATCATCAACTCGGTTTCCGTATCCACAGCGGAGGTGGCTTCATCGAGGATCAAGATGGGAGCGTCCTTCAACACCGCGCGGGCGATCGATAGCCGCTGCTTCTGACCGCCGGAAAGCTTCACACCGCGCTCGCCGATGAAGGTGTCGTACCCGGTGGGGAGCGCGGTGATGAATTCATGGGCGTTGGCCACTTTCGCCGCCGCTACGATCTCCTCGTCGGCCGCATCCGGACGCCCGAAGAGTATGTTCTCGCGCACCGTGCCGTAGAATAAAAAGACGTCCTGCAGGACCATGCTGATCTGCCGCCGCAGGCCGTCGAGCCGATAGCGCCGCAGGTCGATCCCGTCGAGCAGGATTTCGCCGGCGGTGATATCGTAAAAACGCGGGATCAGGCTGGCGAGCGTGGATTTGCCCACACCGGTCGGACCGACAAGCGCTACCACCGACCCGGCCGGAATTTCCAGATTAATCCCTTCCAAGACAGATATCCCGGGCAGGTACTCGAAACAAACATTTCGGAATACCAGTTCACCGCGGGCCCGGCCGGGAAGCGGAATTGCTCCCGGGGCCTCGTGAGGCTCCGGAGTCTCCTCGAGCAAGCCGGCCACCCGGTCGGCTCCGGCCAGCGAGTTTTGCACCGCTTCCCACGCCGCGCTCAGGTTGTGCACGGGCTGATAAAACAAATCCAGATACAAAAAGAAAGCCACTAGGTCCGCCACCGGGAGCTTGCCCTGGAGCGCAAGCTGGCCGCCGAAATAGATCACCACCAGGGTTCCCAGCGAAGAGGTGAAATCCACGAACGGCTCGAAGGTGGCCATCAGGCGCAGCGCGCGCAAGAGGGACTGGCGGTAACTTTCAATCCGCCGTCCGACCCGCGCGGCCTGGTCACTCTCGCGGACGAAGGCCTTAATCTCACGGATCCCTGATAGATTATCGTTGAGCACCGCGTTGAGATCCCCCAATTCCTCCTGGCGGTGAACAAAGGCCGGCCGCACGTACCGCGCGTAAAGGCCGAGCGAAAGGATCACCAGGGGAATGGGCAGCGAACTGAGAAGCGTCAATTGCCAGTTCAGGCTCAGCAGGACCGCGGTCACACCCACAAGGGTAAGGATGTTTACGGCGACGTCCGGAATGGCGTGGGCGATGAACTGCTCGAACAGGTCTGTGTCGTTGACCACGTTCGACATCAGCTGTCCGATTTGTTTTTCCTCGTAGAAGCGCAGCGAAAGCCGCTGCACATGCTCGTAAATATGCAGGCGCACATCGGCCACCACCCCCCATCCGGCGATGTGCGCGAGGTACGACCGTAAAAATTGCAGCACCGCCCTCGCCAGAAACACCAGCAGAACAATAATAGACAACCGGGTGACGAACGCCATGTTCGCCTGAGACGAACCCGGGGTGGTTATGGCCGCCACCAGCAGCTTAACGATCCATGGAACCAGCAGTTGCACGCCCACCAGCAGGAGCATGCTGGCGGCTGCGACACTCAGCGAGACCCAATACCCCCTGGCGTAAGAGAGGATGATCCGAAACGGTTTGTTGAGCATGGGAGAAGTATAAACCCCGGTTTAATAATGCGGGAAAATATTTTGGTATTTCAGACTATGCGACAGAACGAAACACGGATTTCACGGAAACACCCCGGATTTCACCGAAAATTTTTAAACTGGTTTTTTATCGCGCGAGATTAATGACCCGGCGCAATTCGTGGGGGAAGTTATTTTCCGTGTAATCCGCTTTTCTCGGTGTAATCCGTGGTCCAGATCGCCGCTTCGTTGGGCTGCAAATTCAGCACGGTCTTCCCGGCGCCGCCGTGCAAATCGGATTGCGAATTGCAGCTGGAGAGAATCTTTTTCCACCTCCCCGGCGAGAGCGATTCCTCGAGCGTTAGCTGAATAGGTTGCTCAAAAAAATTCAATCCCACCAGCATCGTTTGCTTTCCGGCTTCGCGAAGGTAAACCAGCGCCCGGTCCGGGTGCGAGAGCAGCGGTCGATACCCGCCGCTTTGCAGAGCCGGACTCTTCTTCCTCAGCCAGATTAATTTCCGATAGAACTCCAGGACCGAATCCGGATCCTCCCGTTCGGTTTGGACATTGATCTCCCGGTAATCCGGGTTCAGCGGGAGCCAGGGATTCCCTGAAGTAAATCCCGCTCCCGGTCCGGCGGTCCAGGGGATCGGAGTGCGGCATGGATCGCGCCCCGCGTTGGGCGGCCAGTATTTTTTCCCAAGGGGATCCTGGATTTCCAAACGGCGGATGCGCCCGTCGCGCATGCCGATCTCTTCGCCCTGATACAGGAAGGGCGTTCCGCGCAGGGTGAGCAGCATCGCGGCCGCCACCTTCGCGCGCGCTTCCGGCGCCTGCCCGCCGTAGCGCGAGGCGTGGCGCGAGTTATCGTGATTGCTCAGCACGTAGCATGGCAAACCCCCCTCGGGCAGCAACCGTTCGTAGCGCAGAACTGCGTTCTGAAACGCGGCGGGGCTCCAGGATTGGCGGGTGAATTCAAAATTGAACGCCAGCGGCAAAAGGCCGGGACCGCAGAAGCGGGCCGCCTGTTTTGCATTGCCCATCACCTCGCCCACCGCCATGCGCGCGCCGTACGTGTCGAGCAATGCGCGGATCTCGCGGTACGCGTCGATCAGTTCGGGTTGATCCGCGTCGAAGATGTGTTTCTGCCGCTCGTACCCGCGAATTCCCGGCGCAGGCGGATTATCGCGCAGCAGCGCGTCTTTGAAATACCCGTCGACCACGTCGAGCCGGAAGCCGTCCGCGCCGCGGTCGAGCCAAAAACGGAAAACGTTCATCATGGCCCGGCGCACCCGCCCGTTACGCCAGTTGAGATCCGGCTGCTGGGTCAGGAACTTATGATAGTAATACTGCCGGGTGGACGGATCCCATTGCCACGCCCTTCCCCCGAAAACCGATTGCCAATTGTTGGGCGCGCCGCTCTTGCCCTTCGGATCCTGCCAGAGATACCAATCGCGTTTCGGGTTTGCCATCGAGGAACGGCTTTGCACAAACCACGGGTGCAGGTGCGACGTGTGGTTGAGCACCAGGTCGAGGATGATCCGGATGCCGCGCCGGTGAGCTTCCGTCACCAGAAGGTCGAAATCCGCCAGCGTTCCGAAGAGCGGATCAACGGCGCAATAATCGGAAATGTCGTAGCCGAAATCAAAACCGGGGGAGGGAAAGAAGGGGGATAGCCAGATCGCGTCCACCCCAAGCGAGCGGGGCGTGCCGTCGTTGAGGTAATCCAGCCGGGAGATCACACCGCGCAGGTCGCCCGTGCCGTCGCCGTCGCTGTCGGCAAACGACCGGGGATAGATCTGGTAGATCACGCCCGTTTGCCACCACGGTCTGTCCGACATAATAATTCCCGGTTGAATCCGTATAAAAATATTATACCTTTCGGGGAATGGATCCTTCCATGCGGAATGCGCGGGCATGAATCACCGCGCCGGGATACAAAGCCCACCTCCGGCGGGCTGACCTCCTCCCCATCCATAGCCCTAAAGGGGCTTCGTATTTTAGCGCGGGGATGAATCCCCGCGCGGACGAGCGCCGTGGATTCGATCACGAGTTTGTGAATCCGATTGCCACGCCGCGAGAAATCCCGCCGCTGGTATTGTCGTGATTGCGGGGCTGAGACCAACCTAGCCCCTCTCCAGGAAATTTTTCCTTTATGGATGTCTTCCTAGTCCCCTCCCCTTCCCAGTATGGGAAGGGGAGGGGACAAAGGGGTGAGGTTGGGTCGGCCCTGCGCACTGGGAAGGGGAGGGAATTGAGGGGTGAGGTTGGGTCGGTCACCGCACAGGAAAGGGGAGGGAATTGAGGGGTGAGGTTGGGTCGGCCCTGCGCGATCGTAGTTTATACTCCCTGCATGCCCGAGCGCTCCTTTCCCGATATCGGATTCCAATGCAATCCGTTCCGCGCCATGACGCGCGAGGAATGGATTCGCGCAGCAATCATCCCGGAAACGGTAAGGCGCGCGATCGCCGCCGGCGGCCACATCCAACTCCTCGGTGACGCGGGATCGGGAAAAACCAGCAGTCTGCTCGCGCTCGGCGATCAATTCCGCATCGCGGGGATGCGAAGCAGGTATGAATACATCCCGCGAAAGGAAAAATCCTATCGGACAAAAACGGACGGGGTGGAAATATTTCTGCTCGATGAAGCGCAACGGCTTTCCCGAGGCGGATTCTTATCGAGCAATGAGATGGCGCGGCTTCTCGATGCGGCCAAAAACGGCGTGCGCCTCATCCTCGGCACGCACGAGGATCTCTCAGGGGCGTTTCGTTCGCGCGGAATTTCCCCTGTAACCGTAACGCTTGCCGCGCCTGCCGCGGAGGAGTTGGCCCTTCTCCTCCAGCGCCGCCTGAATCAATTTTCTCTGAAACCGATCCATACAAAATTCTCGCCCGAGGCGGCGGATTGGCTTCGGTCGGAGTTCGGCGCAAACCTGCGGACGATGGAATATTTTTTGTATGATTACTTCCAGGCGGAAAGACCCGAGGGATTAATCGACGTCGGCCCGCTGCAAAAAAGCATCTTTTCTTTTAAGCCGCCTGTGGTCGAAGAAGAATAGGGAACCGGGATTTGGGGTTGATGGCAAGCGGAAGATCGATATCGGCGACAATTTCCCAGAGGATGTTGATATAAAAGCCGGTATAGGACCAGGGTTGGTCCGGCAGGGTTAATCGGAAGGGGAAGACTGCGGGCGCTCCGCCCGCGAGCACACCCTGAAAGGCCACCATCTCGTCGACCGTCTTCCGGTCCCGGTCGCCGCGTCCTTCGGTGTGCCATTCGAGCCGGATCTTGATCCCGTTGCAATTCAGATCGGCCTGCGGCGTAACGGTGACGGTGCCCTCGACGGTCGAGCCCAGGTCGAAGCGGACCGCGCCGCTCGCACTCGCCTCCCCGCCCTGCACGTTCCATTGAAAGTCGACGTTGGTCACGGCGGATTCACCTCGCGAGGGAAGGCTCAACCTGGATTTCGAACCCTTCCCGGTAGTCGGGCCACCCGGCGACGTTCACCTTCACCTGCAGCAGCCAGGCGATCGAATTGTGAGCGCCCTGAAAAGAATGCATCCCGGTGCGCGGGATCTCCATATTGCGCGAGAACGCGAGCACGTCTCCGGTCTCGTAGCTTTGTCCAGGATATTCAAATTCGGCCGCCGTTTCGTCGTGGTGTACGGTCGTGGTGGTGCTGCCACTCTGGTAACGGGCCGTCTCGCGCACAAGCAGGGAGAATTTCACTCCCTTTACTTCGGTCCGGCGCTTGAACGTCTGGGAATAGCTGATCGTAAAACTGTCTCCCACCTTTACCGAAGTGTTGTTGATGCTCACTTCCGGTTTGGAAACCCGCAACCCGGCGATCCATGGAAGAATCCCGTACCACAGCATGCCCACCCCGATGACGATAAAAGGAAGTCCGAACAACGGAAAAGCTAGGGTCCATACAGTGAACCCCTTCTCTCGGACCATGGTGACCGCGCTCAATAGTGCGGCGGCAGTCCAGAAACAGGCAAACAGGGTCCAGGGGATGGCAAACAGAAACAGACAACCGCGCCCCGCCCCCGCCGGAGGTTTAAACGCATTCATTCCGCATTCCTTTTATGGTCCATCGAGCCATCGCCGTTTATGGAATTCTCCCGTTAATGTTTATAAAAAAACACGGGGGGGGGGTTCGGAGAAGGGTCGCGCCATTTTCTACTTCGACAACACGCCTTCTTGTTGATAGCGCTGGAACAATTTCCCCCATTTGGTTTCCGTCCGCCACTTTTCATAAATATGCTTCGACTTCAGCGGCCAGTGCACGAAATCGTGGTTGAATTCCGAAAGGAAGATCGGGATCGCCACGAGCGGAGTATGCAGCACCAGCTTTTGCAGCGATTTGGTCGGTCCGTACCAGGCCATCCACGCCAGGAAGGTGTGAAAGTTGCTGCCCACGTGGAAGTGCCAATTCTCTCCCGAGAGATCGTCCCCCACGAGTTCGATTTGGCTCACGTCGCCGACGCCCAAACCCCGTTCATGCGCCAGCCGGATATATCCGATCTTCATCGGATCGAAGCCCATGAGTTTCGCCGCCACCGCGTCGATCGCCACCTGATCGGCCGAAGCCAGGATCACGTTCTTCACCACCGGCGTCGGAGTACGCGGACCCGTGCCGTCGCCCGCGGTTGTGCCGTCCATGAAGGCGAACATCCCGGGATGGATTTCTTTCTGGATCGCCAGGAGGTCCGTGAGCGTTTCGTGGATCCAGGAATGGGTATAGTGCCGGTAGGTGGAAAGCAATCCGCCGAAGGCGTTCTTCACCGCTCCGGTCGTGGTGGTGTAGATATGGGTCTTGACCGTCGGCAAATGAACGATGTTCTTGCCGATGAAATAATCGGGGATCCGGATCCCCTTGTCGAAGATTTTATCCAGCACGAGCATCCGCGCCTTGGGTTTGTATTCCACCCAGGACATATCTTCCTTGCGGAAATTGTATTTGACCGGGATACCGTAATGCCGGAAGATCGGGACGAAACCGTTCAGATCCTCGCCTTTGAAAGCGTTGATCACCACCGTTTTATTCTGCACGCAGACCAGGTCGCGGAATCCCGCGTTCCGCAGCGCAAGGATGGAGCCTTCCAACTCCCAGGGTGTGGTATTCGCGCTGGGCAGCGGATAATGCCAGGAGATGTTGTCCTTGAGCATGGTGGTGACGCCGGGCGCGAGGGAATGCGCTCCGCCGGCCATTTGGAACAGACGTTGATAATCCGCCAGTACTGTTTCCGGCGTGGTACGCAGAACGGCGACTTTTGATTTCGCAGGCATAGGATTCCTTTCCAGGCCCAGGATTATAGCGCAGCGCCTCCAGAACCTGTTCCCCCCATTTTCGGTTTATAAAATGGGGGGACTACAGGGGGGACGGCTGCAACAGCTCAAATCCGGTAGCCGGATCGAGCACCCGTTTTGCGTCCGTTCCGTTCAATTCCCATAGGATGATTTCCATCACCTGCCAAACCTTCACACCGCGGCGGACGCATCCGGTCACGGTCGATCCTTTCCTGCCGCAGGCGATGTGCATATGCAACACGGGCTTCCCCTCCGCGTCGGGGAAGACCGTGCCCACGCCGGTGGACTCGCACGTACCGGCAAGGATGTGCTCCATCGGCACGACCGGCGACGAGCGCGCTTCCGCCGGGCCGACGACCAGCTTGCTTCCCTCGTCCGCTCCGCCCAGCACGATCAGCGCCGCCGCGCGGATACCCTGCTCGCGCGTGAACGCTTCGACGGTCTCGTGCAGGATTTCGCCGTCTTCCAGGCGGAGAACGAAGATCCGGCCGGGGGTTGCGGAAGTGAATTTCATGGAAACCTCCTCTGAAGGTAAAAACGGTTTGAGAATCGCCCGCGGGATGTCATTCCGAGCCCCGCAAGCCGGGGCGAGGAATCGGTAACGCTTGATCCTGCAATCCGGGCTATAAAATTCCGCTACTGTCCGTCCACGCGTCACCGATTCCTCGGGGCTTCGCCCCTCGGAATGACATATTCAGTCTGCTTGATCGAATTCCTATGCACTCCGGGATGAGGAGTCGTCAACCGATAATCCAAAGATCCTTACCACCACACCTCAAACTCTGCGACCGATTCCAGCGGAGTGGATTCCCATGTACCTTGGACAATGACGCGGATCCGCGTCCCGGGATCCGCCTCCGGCACTTTGAAGGAAAGCGACGCCAAGCCATTGGAATCGGTTAGCGGTAATGAAATCTCGAGCAGCGCCTGGCCGTTCTCTTCGAGAGTAACCTGCAATTCCACGCCGGGGATGCCCGCGCCGGTCGGGTCAGTCAGCGCCACCTGGAGCGTCTGCATTTCCCCGGGGCGCAGCGTGGGCCGCGCCAGCGACGCAAACAGCTGGGTGATCCCGGCCGCCGGCCCCGCGGCGGAAACGGCCGGCTCGCGCAGCGTACGGTCGTATCCGCGCTGAATGAAAAACGTCTCCCCGCACCGCTCGCGCACGATTCCGCCACCCACCCACTGCAGCCGCGTGTACTCGAAATCCTGGTAAAGGATCCCGTCGGAATCCATGGTCATCTCGGAGACCGGCTGGCCGAAATGCTCCGCTCCTGCTACGCGCACATACTCGCGGAATTCGTAGCACACGTTGTGTCCCGTCTCCTGGGCGTAGGAACAGGCGGATTCCTTCCGCACCGGAACCCCGCTCTGCCGGCGCGCCAGGAGGTCGCTGATCTTGAGCAGGAAGATGTGCCCGTCCCCGGGATCCTGCGCCAGCACCCCGTATTCGAAGATCTGCATCGTCCAGCCCAAATCCGGATCGGCGAACGCGCGCGTGAACGGCCGCCCGAGCCAGCGTTCACCCTGCATCCCGCGGTACGTGGCGAGAAATGGAAATTCCACCATATTTCCGTTGTCGAAGCTGGCGATTTCCCCGCTGTAAGTGACGGGGACTGCCGCAATCTGTAGCGCGGATTGGGCTCCGGGCGAAGAGGGCGGGGGTGTGCATGCGGCCGTCACGGCCGCTAACAGGAGGAAAGCGAGGAGGGGTAAAAAACGATAACGGGAGTTGCCGTCCGGTATCATTTACGGATCTAACCGCGGCGGAAGGAACGACTTTCCGGCCGGGGGATTTCATTATATATCCTTACGCCAAAGCACGAATTACGCGGTATGCGGATTGCGCGGATTATTCGGATTTACCAATTTTCTTGTTAAAAAGTGGCGGAGAATTCTATTCTCCGTGTAATCCGATTTATCCGGTAAATCCGTGCACAAGTCTCCATCCATTTAAGGACCATTACGTTTCCCCGCGCCGGAGCCGCAGGTAGGAGTCGTACCGTTCCGGGCTTACGCCGCCCTCTTCGACCGCACGGATTACCGCGCAGCCCGGGGTGTTCTCGTGCGCGCAATTGCCGAAGGCGCAGTGTTCGACCAGCGGGCGGATTTCCGGGAAGTAGGCGTCCAGTTCTTCGGGCGCAATATCCCAAAATGCGATCGCCCGCAGGCCCGGCGTATCCGCCACGAAGCCGCCCTCCTTCAGTTCGATCAGCTCCGGTGCCACGGTGGTGTGCCGTCCCTTCTGATGCGAGCGGCTGACGTGGCTCACCGACAGTCCCAGCCCGGGTTGGATCGCGTTGAGCAAGCTGGATTTACCCACGCCCGACGGCCCCGAAAGAACGCTCAGCTTGCCGCGCAGGATCGCCCGCAACTGGTCCACCCCGTCGCCGGTTTTGGCAGACACATACAACACCGGGTATCCCACCTTCCGGTAGACGCCGAACACCTTCTCCGGCTGGTCCGGCTCGACCAGATCGGTTTTATTGGCGCACACGAGGGCCGGAATCTCCGCGCGTTCGGCGGCCACCAGGAAGCGGTCGAGCATGCGCAGGTGTGGATCCGGCTCAGCGCAGGCGAAGATAAAAACGGCCTGGTCGGGATTCGCGACGATCACCTGCTCGCTGGCTCCGCGCGCGGCGCTGCCGCGTCCGCCCCCGGAGGGCGCCGAACGCGAGAGCACCCGTATGCGTGGGAAGACCTCTTCGATCGCGCCCCCGCCGTCCGGCAGCACCAGGATTAGCACGCGATCCCCGACCGCCGCGAGATCCGTCGCGTGGTGCGTTTTCTTCAGTCGGCCGCGCAACCGGCAGGTGAAATTCCCCCGTTCGGTGCGGACGGTGAAGAAACCGGATTGCGCTTTGACGACTAATCCGGAAAGATGTTCATCCATCGGGCGGAATCTTGATCATTCTTCGGGCAAGTAAGGGTTTCAATTCAATGTCCACGTGTTTTCGATTGCGAACGGAAAAACGGAATCATTTTACGGGGTTCATAGTCTGAGTAAAAAACCAAATCCTGACAATCCTTTCAATATTTCCTTTGCCGAACCATTCCGAAACGCCGGCCCGGTTAAGACGCAGGCGTCTCCGTGGGAGTTTCCGTCGGCGTCTCGGTTACCACCGGCGTGTCGGTGCCGCGCATCCCATAGGTGGATTCCCACGGATACAGCGACTCGGGCCGCCCGTCGAAATAAATTTCCATAATCCGCCGGACCATCGGTGCGGCGTAGGTGGCCCCTTCACCCACGTTCTCGACGATCACCGCCACGGCGATATCCGGCTTGTCGAGGGATTCGTCGTAGGAATAGGCGACAAACCACGCGTCGGGATTCGCCTGCTCGGTCTGCGCGGTGCCGGTTTTCCCGGCGAGTTTGTACTGATGGGGAACATAATGGAACTTCGAATATGCGGTTCCTTTCAGATCCAAGACGACGCCCTCCATTGCTCTCTGAACGGTTTGCAGGTTGGCGGCGCTCACCGGTAGGGAACCGCGGGTGTCGGGTGCAAAGGAGAAAACCGGGTCGCCGTTCTGCGGCCGGATCGATGAAAGAATCTGCGGCCGGTAGAGCGTTCCGCCGTTGCCGACGGCGGCGACGAAATCCGCCACCTGCAGCGGCGTCACCTGCAACGATCCCTGGCCGATGGCCTGGTTGAGCGCGTCCAAGCCGGTCCAGTCCCCGCCGCCGGTATCGTGCTTCCATCCCGGATTGGGCAGTAGCCCGGCTTCATCGTCCACGCCGACGATGCCCGTTTTCTGCCCCAGGCCGAATGCCGCAGCCATGTTCGGGACCAGCCAGGCGTCCTTGTAATATAGATTCAATGCAACGTGCCAGAAACAGGTATTGGTGGATCGCTCCAGGCATTGCGTCAAGCTCACCTTGCCCTGTGGTTTCATTTCCCTTTCGACCGTCCAATCCGTTCCATTGAATCCCTCGAGCTCCGTAAAGTAACCGGTCTCGTCGTCATACGCGATGGAGTTGGCATCGAACTGGTTGGATTGCAGAGCGGCGGACATGGTGATGATCTTGAACACCGATCCGAGCGGATACAACCCCTGCGCCGCGCGATTGAGCAACGGGCTGCGGGGGTCGTTGAGGATATTCGTCAATGCGCTGGTTTGGGTTCCGTTGAAACTTTGCGGGTTGAAATAATTGCTGTCGTAGCGCGGACTCGAAAGCATTGCCAGCACCTCGCCGGTGTTGCGATCGAGCACCACCGCCGCGCCGGTGAACGGCTCCATCAGAGTCCGTTCCATCTGCGCCTGCAGGTCGCGGTCGAGGGTGGTGTAGATGTCCATCGCCGGCAGCGGTGTGGATTTGGCCAGCGTGCTAACCACCGTTCCGTTCGACGAAGTCACCAGCAGCGAGCCGCCACTCCGGCCGGCGAGGTAATTCTCGCCCGATAGCTCCAGCCCGTTCGCTCCCACCTGTTGATCTCCCCCGTAACCGGCGGCGAGGTCAGCCGCCGAGGGCTTACGGGTGTATCCCACCACGTTCGACGCGACGCCGCCACCGTAGTAGTAGCGCATCTCAGTCAGCTGCACCTGGATGCCATCCGTGTTGGTGAGGCTGCTCAACGGGCAAGTGTTGGGGATGTCGGATGTATTGACGTCACCGATCGGGTAAATCCAATCCGGATGGTCAGTATCATACATGGTTTGGATCAGCGCGCGCGGCTTGCGGAGCACCACCGAAAGGCAGTTGAGCATTATGCCTTCGTTGGTGATCAATCCCGGGATCACGTCGATCTCCGCCGCCTTGGCGTCAGCCGCTAGCGGCAGACCATTGCGGTCGTAGATGTTGCCGCGCGACGGGATGTCGAGATTCATGATCAGCTTGTTGCCGTCCTTCAGGTCCGGCAGGATGGTCTGTTCGTCCCAGGCCACCTTCCACTGGCCCGATTCATTCTTCAGCAATATGCGCGTTTGGCTGGGGATGTCACCCATCAGAGCGGTGTGCAGCGTCGCCGAAAACTGTACGGTCGCGTCCGTCGGGGTCATTTCCACCGAGACGATCTGGTAATCGATCGAGCGGATCGTGGCGGTCTGGGTGACGTTCTGGTATGCCTTTTGGAACTGATCGTTGGTCATCCCCTTTTGCGTGTTGGTGGAGAGCAGCGAATACATCTTGGCGTAATCCGCCGCCTGCCAGGCGTCGAGGAATGCCCGCGCAGCGGATTCGGCGGTGGGCGTGTGGGTTACCTCCAAGCCTGTGGGGGATGCCATTCCTGCCGGTATTCCCGGTAACGCGCTGCCCTTGTGCAGGAGTAGCGACCGCACACCGAAGACACCGAGAACTGCGATTGCAACGATTCCAACGATAAGGATGATCTTCTTCAAACCATCACTCTCCTCCGCGCAGGATTCGGGCGCGGAAATCTCATCTTATCCATGCGCATGCACCGCACTCACCGCACCCTCCCGGATACGGCCGGGCCGACTTTCTTCCGTCTATTCCAGAAGATCGGCTTCACGGCAGAAGGAAACCGATCAACGGTAGTGTAACACCCATCCAGGGATTCCAACGGATGGGAGGGCGGAATTCGCTTTGATAATTATTCCCGGATGATATTGGTAAATTGTATGAAAAATTTTGGAATTTTGGGGTTGATAAAGTTATCCACAAAGACTCGGTTATTTTTTAAATGTTAATGGACAGTGTATTCTTATGACAGGATTTACAGGATCGTAGGGAAGAAAATCCTGTAACTCCTGTTAAAATTTTGCGAACCCAGTCCGAAACGCCGGCCCGGTCAGGGCGCAGGTGTCTCCTCCGGAGTCTCCGTCGGCGTATCGGTGGCGATCATGCCATAGGTGGATTCCCACGGATACAATGTCTGGGGCCGTCCTCCGAAGTAAATTTCCAGCACGCGCCGCACCATCGGCGCGGCGTAGGTCGATCCTTCCCCGATGCGTTCAGCAATCGCGACCACGGCGATATCCGGCTTGTTGGGGAAGTTGTTGTTGGTATACGCGACGAACCAGGCATTCGGGAGATCATACGCGGTCGTCTGCGCCGTTCCCGTTTTCCCGGCGATCTTGTAGAGATCGGAAATTCCGTAGAAGCGATACCGAGCTGTGCCATCCGGGTTGTTTACGACCCCCGCCATGGCTGTCTGGATGGCCTGTAAATTCTCCTGACTCACCGGCAACGTGCCCCGGGTTTGGGGCGTGAAGGTGAGAACCGGATCGCCGATGGGCGGCCGGATGGAGTAGAGGATTTGCGGGGTGTACAGCGTGCCGCCGTTGCCGACCGCGGCGACGAAATCCGCCACCTGCAGCGGCGTCACTTCCAACGATCCCTGCCCGATGGCCTGGTTGAGCGCATCCCCGCCGGTCCAATCTCCGCCGCCGGAATCTTGTTTCGAGCCCGGATTGGGCAGCGAACCGGCCTCATCGGTCACGCCGATGATTCCCGTCTTTTGCCCAAGGCCGAAAGCCGCGGCCATGTTCGGGACCAGCCAAGCGTCCTTGTAATATAAATCCAAAGCCACATGCCAGAAGCAGGTGTTGCAGGAATGGATCAGGCATTGTTCCAGGTTTTCTTTTCCGTGGGGCGGCACTTTGTGTTCAATGATCCAGTCCGTGCCGGTGAAACCGGGGAGTTCCGTGAAATATCCGGTGCGGTCGTTATAGATAATGGAGGTTGCATCGAACTCGCCGGATTGCAGCGCGGCGGCCATGGTGATGATCTTGAACACCGATCCGAGCGGGTACAAACCCTGCGCCGCCCGGTTAATCAAAGGGTGCCGCTCGTCGGCCAGGATGTTTTGCACCTCGCCGGTGCTCGATCCGATAAAGCTTCCCGGATTGAAATAGTTGCTGTCGTAGCCCGGGCTCGACATCATCGCCAGCACTTCGCCGGTGTTGCGGTTGAGCACCACCACCGCGCCGGTGAACTGTCCCATGACCGTCTGTTCGATCTGGCTCTGCAGATCGCGGTCCAGGGTGGTGTAGATGGCCATCGCCGCTTCCGGCTTGGATTCCGCGATCGTGCTGACGAAGCTCCCAGCGGACGTGACCACGTACAGGTTTCCGCCCTGTTTCCCCGCCAGATATTGTTCGCCCCACTGCTCCAAGCCGCTCACCCCAACCAGCTCGTCGCCGGCGTACCCGAGCGAAAGGTAATGCGCTTTATTTTCCGGCGACGGCTGCTGGATGTAGCCCACCACGTGCGAAGCGATGCCGCCGCCGAAGTAGTAGCGCCGGGTTGCCACTCTCACGGAGACTCCGTCGAGGCGGCTGAGCGTACCGAAGGGGCAGCCTTCTCCGATATCCGCCTTGTTGACATCCCCAATGGGGTAATACCAGTCCGGGTGGTTGAAATCGTACATCGTGCGGATCAATTCCCTGGGTTTGTTCACCACCATCGACAGGCAGGAGAGCATCGTTTCTTCATCGGTGATCTGCCCCGGGATCACGCCGATCTCCACCGCATCGCCCTCGGCGGCCAGCGCCAGCCCGTTGCGGTCGTAGATGTTCCCGCGCGCCGGCGGATCATGATGCATGACCAACTGGTTTCCGCTCTGCAGTTCCGGCAGGATCGTTTGCTGGTCCCACGCCACCTTCCACGCGCCGTCTTGATTCTTCAGCAGCATCCGGGTTTGTTTTGTGATGTCGCCCACGAGGATGGTATGGAATGTGACTTCGAACATCACCGTCGAATCCGACGGGGTCATCTCCACCGAGATAATCCGGTAAGAGAGCGTCTGGATCGTGACCGTATCGGAAACGTCCTGGTAGGTCTTGCGGAATTGATCCTGCGTAATCCCGTCTTTGGTGAGCTGGGTGAGAAGGGAATACATCTTGGTGTAATTTTCCGACTGCCAGCCGTCGAGGAACGCCCGCGCGGCGGATTCGGCGGTGGGCGTATGGGTGACGTCAAGACCGAGGGGGGATTGCGTACTCGTCGACGAGCCCAGCAGCCCGACGCTCTTGTGCAGGAGCAACGGGCGGACGACGAATATACCAACGATGAGGATCACGAGAATTCCAATACCCCCGATGATCTTCTTCAAAACTTCCTCTCCTCCGCGGCCAACAGGCTGCAGGAAAAAAACAATCTATGTCATCGCGAGCCCCGCCCCGGCCCCTACACTGCAAGAGTACATTTTCCGTGGCGCGGCCGGGGCTTCGCTCCCTTCGGTCGCCCCCGCTTCGCGAGGGCAGGCTCGCAATGACAGATTAACGATTTTCCGCGGCTTTCTAAATCCTACGCGGAAATTTCCTATCGTCAAACCCGCACGCCCCGCCCGCACGGCAGCCTTCCGGCAGCGGCCGGATGGGCTTCGATCCCGCCCGTTCCAGAAGATCGTATACGCGGCACATCGGAAACCCCACGACGTTAGTGTAACACCCGTCCAGGGATTCCACCGGATGGAAGGCCGGATGCTGGATGGCGTACGCTCCGGCTTTGTCCATCGCGTCGCTGCTCTCCAGATACTCTTCCAGCTCGGAGGGGGAATAATCCCGCATGCGCACCGTGGTTAGTTCCACGGCGGTGAATGCTTCTTCCGTCGGCGGGCGCAAAAGGCATACTCCGGTGATCACCCGGTGCTCGCGGCCGCGCAGCCGCAGCAGATATTCCCGTGCCTGCGCCGCGTCGCGCGGTTTGCCCAGAACCGCGGGACCGTCGGCGACCACGGTATCCGCCGCCAGGATCCACGCTCCGCTTCCTTTTAATGGACGCGATACGTCGCGCGCTTTCTCCAGCGCCAGTCGCAGGGCCGCCGCTTCCGGTTTTTCCCCTTCGCGCAAGGCTTCCTCGATATCCGCCGACCGGACTTCGCAGTCGATGCCGCATTGCCGCAACAATTCCCGCCGGCGCGGTGAAACAGACGCTAAAATCAATCGCATGCTTTTTCATCCGGCCGCCGGAAGGTCCGGCCGGCCAAGGCGCTATTGTATCAAACGCATATTGCCCTATTTTTTGGGCGCAATTATGTTTATTTTCTATTCCTGTTGTTAATTTGGGAAAGTAGTTTGGATGAATGGCCTATGTGATTGGCAATCACCACCATAGATGAAAAGTGTATATTTTCAAGTAGGTGTTAGTTTTTTTCTTTTACTGACACCCTGGCCCATCCCCCCTCTCCTCATCCTCTCCCTCCTTCCCATGAAACGGCCTGTCCTCGAGCGAAGCGAGGGGAGAAGGAGGGAGAGGTCTGGTGAGGAAGGATGGGATGGAAAAGCAACATAGGGCGAAGGTGGAGTATTTGCAGATCAGAAATTAAGGAAAAGCTTAGAATATAAATATGTCGATCCGAACTTTTCTGCTGCCGGCCCTGGTCGTTGCGATAATGATCCCCTCATCCGTGCGGGCATACGACCTCCCGCCGGCGGCGGCCATAAGCAGCGTCAGCGGCCATCCGCAATCGCTGTCGCTTGATTGCGAAGCGCGTTCGGCCGCGGATTGGGCGGCCTTCTGGGGCGTGGAGGTGGACGAGATCACCTTCCTCCAACAACTCCCCGGGACCGACAATCCGGAAACCGGGTTCGTGGGAAACGTCGACGACACGCCCGGCAACCTGCCCCCGCGCGGGTACGGCGTGTACGCCGGCCCGGTGGCCGCATTGCTCCAGGGCGCGTACGGAATCCCGGCGGCCGCGCACAGCAACCTATCCGAAATTGAACTGCAGTCGGAAATCGCATCCGGACGCCCCGTGATCGTTTGGTACATCTACGGCTTCCGGACGGTTGCGGCAATTCCTCTGACCGCATCCGACGGCGCCGTCTTCCAGGCCGCTCCTTTCGAACACACCGGAATCGTCATTGGATACGATTCATCCTCCTATCTGGTGCTGGATGCGTTTACGGGGCTGGCGCAACGGATCGACCGGGCGCAGTTCCTTAATTCGTGGGCCGTCCTTGGGGACATGGCCGTCATCGGGAGCGGAATCAATCTCCGGCCGCTGATGAACTCCGCGATGTCGTCGGCCGTTTCCTCCCAAGCGGCGTATTACACGGTGCACTCGGGCGATACCTTACGGAACATCGCCGCGCGGTTCGGCATCGGCTGGACCGATCTCGCCGCGTGGAACAATCTCTACGCTCCCTACGCAATCTTCCCGGGCCAGCAGCTGCTCGTCTCCGGAAGCGGATCATCCGCCCCGGCTCTGCCCATTACCCCGCCCCCGGTGAATACATCGGCCGACGTGCCTTCAACCTACATCGTCCAACCGGGCGATACGCTGGCGGGTATCGCCGCGCAGTTCGGGTTATACTGGCCCGATATCGCCGGCGCCAACCAAATAGCCTGGCCTTACACCATTTATCCCGGCCGGGCGCTAACCCTGCCCGCGCGATAATTCCAAGCGAATATGAATCCCGCGGGAGAACATTCCTCCAATCCTCGCCGAAGTCCGGTCTCCGATTGGTATGTCTTTTTCCTGGATCTCGGCTTCCTGCTGCTGATCTTCGGATGCGCCGTTTTCATCACCGCCGTTCTTCCCAACCTCCCGACGGCTGTGCGGGTGGGAATGACCACCCTATCGGCCCTGATCCTCTGGCCGATCCGAAGAGGGATGCTGGGGCAGATTGAAAAAACGCCCGCCCGCTCCTTCGGGAATTCCCTCCGCCATGCGAAGACCGCCCGGGCGGGAACCTCCGCCGCGCCCGCGAATCCGGTCGCGGATTTCCTCCACCGGATCGGGGAGAGATTTTCCCCGGCGCATGTCCACTTGTTTCTGCTCCAGGCCGACGCAAAAACGTTTTCGTCATCCACCACGGATATCGCCTTTTCCACGGACGGCGATCTGGCCCAAAATCTGGCCTCGGGCACCGAAACGCGCGTGATCGCACCCGAACCGCCCGCTGATCTGTTCGGCGACCGCGCGCGCCTGTTCACGCTGGGCGCGCGGGCCGTCGTCGCGCTGCGCAAGGACGGACAGTTGGAGGGGTTTGCCGTTTTGGGTCCCCGCGGCGGCGACCGGAAATATTCCGAAGAAGACCTCTCCCAGTTGCGGTCGTGGGCCGGCCAGGCGATGGCCGCGGAGGCGCAGGAAAAAAATATCTATGCCGATTCGCGCGACGCGCTTCTGCTGCTTTCGCGGGTAATTCATTCCGCCGCCGATCTCGACGTGCTGCTGGAATTGCTCCAATCGCAAACGCTCCGCCTGGTCCCGGCGCGCTCGTTCCGGATCGCGCTGGCCGGGGAAGCATCCTCCCTTCTTTCGTATGCCTTCTACTCCGAAGACGGCACGCGCCGCAAAGCGCGCGAGGGTGTTCCTTTTCCGATCGGAGAGGATCTGGCGGGAGAAGTGGTGCGCACGGGCGAAACGCTCCTGACCGAGGATTACTCCGAAGCCTGCCGGATCCGGAATCTTCCCCGGCGCGAGCGGGCCGGCACCTGGGTCGGAGTCCCCCTGGCGGCGGGAGCATCCGTTATCGGAGCTCTCGTTCTCCTGCGGGACGAACCGTTCGGGGAGGCCGACCGCTTTTTACTGGAATCCATCGCCGCGCACGCCGGGCCGGCCGTCTCGCGATTGATCCTCGAGCGCCTGTCCGCGCGCCGCTCGGAGTTGCTCGGGGCGCTCCTGCGGGCGACGCGCCGGATCGCCGGAGCCGCGGACCAAAAGGCCCTCGCCGACGTGATCCTCTCCGGAGCAAGGGATCTTTTCCCCTGCGAGGCCGCTTTCCTGCTGCTTCCGGATCCGGCCGGCGCCTGGGTGGTTGCGCGACAAGACGGCCTCGCGGAAGAAACGGACGGACTGCCGTCCCTGGGACCGGATCATCCATTTACCCGGCCGCCTGCGGGAGAACGCCCGAATTACATCCCGCTCCTTCCGGACGACGATCCATTTCGCCAGGCGGTTTGGGAGAACGGCTCCGATTTTCTCCGCGCCGCATCCTTCCCGCTCCGCCGGAAGGAAAAACTGATGGGCTGGATCGTGCTGTGGAATCCATCACAGGGCGCCTCTCTTCCGGCCCAAGAGGAAAATCTGATGCAGGAATACGCGACGACGGCCGCGATGGCGCTCTCCGCCGCTGGCCCCGACGGGCAACCCGGGGCACCGGCCGCCATGGCCGACGAACTGGCCTCCCTGCAACACCTCGACCAGGATTTAAACAGCGCATCGGATCCCCTCCAGGCCATGGCGATCACCCTGGATTGGGCGGTCCGATATACGGAATCCGCCGCCGGACTCGCGGCCGGCCTGGACGGGGATCAATTTAACGTGGCTGCCGTCCGCGGCTATCCGGAATCGCTCGCGCCCGGGATCGGCAGTCCCCTCCCCTCCGAATTCGGCGCTCTGGCGGACGCCGTGCATTCCGGAAGGGCAGTGCTGCGGTCGGCGGAAGGTTCTTCCTCCCCGGGTCTGCTCCCCGGCGGCAAAACCATTTTGCTCGTCCCCATCCGGCGCAACGTTCAAACGATGGGTGTGCTGCTTCTCGAATCCGAATTGGCCGATGCATTTTCCCCCTCGCAGATGGAATTCCTGGAGCGGCTGGCATCCCACGCGGCGATCGCGATTGGAAGCGCGCAGCTCTACAGCGAGGTCCGGAACGCCGACCAGGCCAAGAGCGAGTTCATCTCCTTTGTGGCTCATGAACTGAAGACCCCCATGACCTCGATCCGCGGCTACACCGATCTGCTGGCCCAGGGCGCGGTCGGTCCGGTAACCCAGCCGCAAGCCAACTTCCTGGCCACCATCCGGCTTAACGCCGACCGCATGGCCGCGCTGGTCTCCGACCTGAACGACATCTCCCGGATTGAAACCGGCCGGTTGAAGCTGGAATTCGCCGCCGTGGCTCTGGTTCCGGCGCTGGAGGAGGTGATCGACGCCCTGCGGTCGCAGATCGAATCCAAGGAGCAGAAACTGACCCTCGACATTCCTTCCGATCTGCCGCCGGTGTGGGTCGATCGCGGGCGCCTGATCCAGATCCTCACCAACCTTTTCAGCAACGCGCAGAAATACACCCTGTCCGGCGGCGCCTTTCGCATTGCCGCCGAACGTTCCTCCAACCGCTGGGATCCCAGCGGTCCGCCGGAGGTGGTTCACGTGCTAATCCAGGATACCGGCCTGGGAATCTCGCCCCAGGAGCAGAAAAGCATCTTCCAGAAATTTTTCCGCTCCGAAGACCGGACGGTCCGCGATCTGCCGGGAACCGGGCTGGGATTGAACATCACGCGCAACCTCGTGGAAATGCACGGTGGGAAGATCTGGTTTGAAAGCGAACTGCACAAAGGTACAACTTTTCATTTCACCATCCCGGTTTCGTCGGCATAAGCCGACGCGCTTTTCCGCCGCCGGGCGGGATGGGAGCGATCCTTTCCTATGCTAGAATTCTTCCGTGACCGTCCGGCGATAGTCCCGGGCTTACGCCCGGTGAAAAGTGCGGTAAAGAGGAGTGGCGGGTAGATGCAAAGCTTCGTGCTGGAAATCATCATCCTCTTTTTCCTGATCCTCCTAAACGGATTCTTCGCAATGTCGGAGATGGCCCTGATCTCCGCGCGAAAATCCCGCCTCGAGCCGCTGGCCGAGAGCGGGAATGAACGCGCCCGGGCCGCCTTGGAACTCTCCGGCCGGCCGGATATGTTCCTGGCCGCGATCCAGATCGGGATCACGCTCGTCGGCACGCTCGTCGGAGCGATCGGCGGAGCGACCATCGCCCATCAGTTGGCCGCCGTCATTGCCCAAATCGCGCCCCTCGCCCCGTACGCCGAGGGCGCTTCGTTTGTCCTCGTCGTTTTAACGCTCGCTTTTTTCACCCTGGTGTTGGGGGAACTGGTCCCCAAGCAACTGGCCCTGCATTCGGCCGAACGCTTGGCGGTGGCGATCGCCGTTCCGATCCGCACGCTTTCCCGCCTGATGCACCCGCTGGTAGTGCTCCTCTCGGGTTCCTCCAATCTGATCCTCCGCATGCTCGGCGTGCGCCCCTCCGTCGAACCGCCGGTGACCGAAGACGAGATCAAGGTGCTCCTCGAGCAGGGCACGCAGGCGGGCGTATTCGAGGAGGCCGAACAGGCGATGGTGGAGGGCGTGTTCCGGCTCGGCGGACAGCGGGTGGGCGCGCTGATGACCCCCCGCCCGGATATCGATTGGATCGATTTGGACGAACCCGCGGCCGCCATCCACGACCAGATCCTCAACAGCCACCGCACCCGCTTTCCCGTGTCGCAAGGCGAGATGGACCGCGTGCTGGGGATCCTGCATACCAAGGACCTCCTGGCGCACGGATTCTCCTGCGATCCGCCGGATTTGCGGAAACTGCTCCGGCCGCCCCTGTTCATTCCGGAAAGCGCGGAAGCCCTGCAGGCGCTGGAGCAATTTAAAAGAATGGGCGACCGCTTCGCGCTGGTCACCGACGAATACGGCAGCATCGCCGGCGTGATCTCGAGCAC